>JAJPXP010000014.1 GCA_021205365.1 Clostridia bacterium | reverse complement strand
ACCGACACGGGGATTTTCAGTCCCCTGCTCTACCAACTGAGCTACAGAGGCAAATCATTTTCTTTTAGACAACGATAAATATTATATCATATCAATCTTTGTTTGTCAAGAAAATTTTTCATCTTTCAGAAAACTTTTTCCCGATTCACCGTCCGAAGACGATGAATCAAGATGAAGTTTTACTGGCGACCCGGATCGGGCTCGAACCGACGACCTCCAGCGTGACAGGCTGGCGTTCTAACCAACTGAACTACCGGGCCAGGTGGTGGAAGTTACAGGGCTCGAACCTGTGACCCTCTGCTTGTAAGGCAGATGCTCTCCCAGCTGAGCTAAACTTCCGTACCGTCCAGCGACTATTATAGTATAGTCGACAGGGCCGGTTTTGTCAACACTTTTTTTCAAAAACTTCGAGATTTTTCCAATGTTCTTTTTCGTACCCAAAAGTGTTGGAAATATAGTTATTGGGTGTTCTTTTCACCCTTTTCCGTCGCTGCAATCAACAGGACATCGATGTCTGCCTTTGACAGCTTATAGATTTTGTCGCAGAACTGACAGGTGACTTCAATGCCGTCCTCCTCATCCCTCAGCCGGGTCAGCTCGTCTTTGCCCAAACTGATCAATGCACGTGTTACCTTTGAATGGCTGCAGCCACAGCGGTAGGAAACCGGTGTGCTTTCCAAAAATTCAATTTCAAAGCCATCCAGTACCGCACGTGCAATATCCTCCAGCTCCATGCCTCTCTCCAGCATCGTTGTAATGGCACCGGCCTTTGCAATGTTATTTTCCAGCTGTGTAATATCTTCCTCTGTTGCCCCCGGCATCAGCTGGACAATATAGCCGCCCGCCTGCTTGACATGCTGATCCGTGTCCACAAGTATACCCAGTGCCACAGCAGACGGTACCTGTTCACTCTCTGCAAAGTACTTGGTAATATCCTCTGCAATCTCACCATTATGCAGCGCGGTTGTTCCGGTAAACGGTTCGCCGACACCAATATCCTTGATAACCATCAGATAACCCGCTCCGACGCCGCTTCCCACATCCAGATGTCCATTGGCCTTCAACGGCAAATCAGCTGCCGGATTCTGCAAATAACCGCGCACACAGCCGTCACAATCGCCGACTGCCGTAATGGTACCCAACGGTCCATTGCCTTTGATTTGCAGCGTTACAGAGCCATTTTCATCCTTTAGCTCCCTGCCCATCATGGATGCGGCAGTAAGCGTTCTGCCCAGTGCAGCTGTTGCCAGCGGCAATGTACGATGAATCTGACGTGTACGCTCCACCAGTTCCGTTGAGCGTACCGCTGTAAATTTAATCTCTGCATTGCGGCAGATCACACGGATTAATGTATCACTCATATTGCTTCCTCATTTCAATGGTTTACGCGCAATAAAAAAGATGCGCTCTTCTTTTTCAGCCGGTGCTTCATCGGAAAGCTCACCGCGCTGTTCAATCTCAATAAAGCCTGCTTCTTCTAACATATCCATCAGTGTTCCCGGTTCATATATCCGTTCCACATGATGCTCCTGATAGCGGTTCCATGCGCCTTCTTCATTGAACTCAAAAATATCAAAATCATAATGGCACAAATTGCCGTTTTCAATCACACACTGCCACACACAGAACACATCCTCGTCCTCCCGGACAAAGCTCTGTCCGTCAATGCGTTCCAATTTGCTTCTGGTGTTGATATCAAAAATAAACAGCCCTCCAGGCTCCAGAAACGCAAAGACACGCTTCATCGCTTCCCGCAGCATTTCTGGATTTTCCACATAATTTACGGAATCCAGGCAGCATACGCAGGCATCTATGCTGCCATACAAATCCAACTCCTGCATTGGCTGATGAAGCAGCAAAACCGGATTTTCCAAGTTGACATCCATACACGCTTCCTGCGCCATCATCAGCATATCCTCTGATTGATCCGCACCAATCATATCATAGCCACGCTGCGCAAGAATCCGGGTCAGAGAACCGGTACCACATGCCAGATCCAGAATAATTTTAGGTTTTACCTGTTTCTGTTCAAAAATTCGCTCAAAAAAATCCGCCCACCGTTCGTATGGCACGTCATCGGTGAAGCGGTCATAGTATTCCGAGAGCAATGCGTACTCTGAATATTCACTCATTTTCGTTATCTTCCTCTGTATGCTTCATACGATCCAATACCATGCGGTAGCCATCCGAGCCATAGGTCAGGCACTTATTGACACGGCTGATGGTAGCAGTCGATGCACCAGTTTCCTTTGCGATATCACTATAAATGCGTCCTTCATCCAGCATGGCAGCAACCTGAAAGCGCTGCTCCATGGCGCGGAGCTCGCTGATGGTGCACAAATCCTCAAAGAAATTGCTGCACTCTTCAATGGTTTCCAGCTTCAAAATTGCCTGAAACAGACTGTCCATTGTCTGTCCTCTGAGTTTGCTGTTCATCAAATTTCACGCCTCCATCGGAATTTTCATCCCTGCTTTTACTCATAGATCTATTGTAACACGTTAACTTGTGAAAGTAAACCCAAAACAAAACATTCCCGCCGATGCGTGGAAATATATGGCAGGCACACCGTTTCTGTAAACAATGCGCCTGCCATTTTTGTCCCAAAATATCAAATTACATGTTCGCCAGCGTCTTGCTCAGCAGCTGGTTAATCATCTTCGGGTTGCCCTTGCCCTTGGAAGCCTTCATGCACTGTCCGACAAGGAATCCGATGGCATTCTTCTTGCCGCCCTTATAGTCTGCCACAGACTTCGGGTTGGCTGCCAGAACCTCATCCACCAGCTTCTGAATCGCACCTTCGTCCGATACCTGCTTCAGGCCAAGCTTCTCCACGATCGCGTCTACACTGTCATCTGTCTCAAACAGCTGAATCAGTACCTTCTTGCCTGCGTTGCCAGAGATGGTATTCTTCTCGATCATTTCGATCATATCAACCAGCTTTGCAGCAGCCAGCTTGGTATCTTTCAGTTCCAATCCCTTGTCATTGAGATACTTGGAAATATCAGACAGAATCCAGTTTGCAATGGACTTGGAATCCACTCTGCCCATCGCAACGCCTTCATCGAGCAGGCATGCCTTGTCATAAGCATCAGACAAAATGCGCGCCTCCTTTGGCTGCAGGCCAATATCCTTGATATAACGCGCATAACGGGACTGCGGCAGCTCCGGAATTTCCGACTTAATCTGTTCCAGCCACGCATCATCAATTTCAACAGCAACCAAATCCGGGTCTGGGAAATAACGGTAATCCTGCGCATCCTCCTTGGAACGCATCACCAGATTCTTTCCTCTGGAATCATCCCAGCGGCGGGTTTCCTGAATAATTGTACCGCCCTCTTCCAGAACATCAATCTGACGATTGACTTCGTATTCAATGGCACGCTCTGCTGCTGAGAAAGAATTGATATTCTTCATCTCAACACGGGTTCCCAGCTTTTCACTGCCCATCGGACGGACAGATACATTGACATCACAACGGATAGAACCTTCCTCCATGCGGCAGTCGCAAATCTGCAGATAGGACAGCGTTGTCTTGACAGTTTCCAAAAATTCCTTTGCTTCTGCAGCGGAATGGATATCCGGACGTGTTACCATCTCAATCAGCGGAACGCCGCAACGGTTGAAGTCAACAACCGTGCCATCTCCTTCATCATGCAGCAGCTTGCCTGCGTCTTCCTCAAAATGGATACGCTCAAAGCGCACGCGCTTCGGTTCGCCGTTTACCTCAAAATCAACATAACCGTTTTCGCAGATCGGTACATCGAACTGGGAAATCTGATATGCCTTCGGCAGGTCAGGATAGAAGTAGTTCTTGCGGTCAGATTTGCACAGCTGATTGATGGTGCAATGGGTTGCAATACCCATCTTTGCCGCATAGTGTACCACCTGCTTGTTCAGCACCGGCAGTGCACCTGGCTGACCGGTGCAGACCGGGCAGACATGTGTATTGATTTCTGCGCCGAAGGCAGTGCTGCAGCCACAGAAAATTTTTGTCTTTGTAGAAAGCTCGGCATGGACTTCCAGGCCGATGACTGGCTCATATTTCATGATTTTGCTCCTCCCTTACAGCGCCACGATATTGGACAGGCCAGAGGCCTTCTCAAATGCCAGACCGGCATTGACCAGCTTCTGCTCACCAAAACGCGGACCAATCAGCTGCATACCGATCGGCAGCTTGTCGGAATCAAAGCCGCAGGGCTGAACCATAGCCGGCAGACCTGCAATGTTAACCGATACAGTGCAGATATCACCCATGTACATCTGCAGCGGATCTGCGGTCTTTTCCCCAACCTTATAAGCGGTAGTCGGTGCAACTGGAGTCAGGATGACGTCAACCTGCTCAAATGCCTTCGCATAGTCCGCACGGATAGCACGCTGTGCAGCACGTGCCTTCTTGTAATATGCATCATAGTAACCGGATGACAGTACATAGGTACCCAGCATAATACGGCGCTGTACCTCCTGACCAAAGCCTTCACTTCTGGACTTGACATACAGGTCAATAATGCCATCAAAGCTTTCCGCACGATAGCCGTACTTGACGCCGTCAAAGCGCGCCAGATTGGATGATGCCTCTGCGGAAGACAGGATATAGTAAATCGGCAGTGCATACTTGGACAATGGCAGGGAAATTTCCACAACCTCTGCCCCCAGCTGCTGATACGTTTCAGCAGCCGCCAGAACGGCTTTGCTTACCTCTTCGGAAATGCCTTCCCCGAAATATTCCTTCGGCAGGCCGATCTTCATGCCCTTGATATCCGCATTCAGACCTGCTGTCAAGCTCTCATATTCGCGTGGATAGCTGGTGGAATCCATTTTATCATAGCCGCGCAGGACATCAGTCAGCATAGCAACATCTTCTACGCAGCGACCAAATGGGCCGATCTGATCCAGAGAGGATGCAAATGCAATCAGGCCATAGCGGGATACGGTACCATAGGTTGGCTTCATGCCGACAACGCCACAAAAGGAAGCCGGCTGACGGATAGAGCCGCCAGTATCAGAACCAACGGCAATGGAAACCTCACCTGCTGCAACAGAGGCTGCTGCGCCGCCGGAAGAGCCGCCGGTTACATGGTCAAGGTTATGTGGGTTGCGGGTCTTCTGCAGTGCGGAATTTTCGCAGGAAGAGCCCATTGCAAACTCATCCAGATTGGTCTTGCCGGTCATAATCAAACCAGCTGCATTCAGCTTATCCATCACTGTTGCATCATACGGTGGCTGGAAGTTTTCCAGCATTTTAGAAGCACAGGTTGTCTTGATACCCTTGGTACAGATGTTGTCCTTCACGGAAACCGGAACTCCCGCCAGCGGGGAAAGTGCTTCTCCTGCTGCAAGCTTTGCATCCATTGCAGCGGCATCTGCCAGTGCTTTTTCCTCGGTCAGTGTGATATATGCGCCGACCTTGTCCTCTACTTCGGCAGTGCGTGCAAACGCTGCCTTTGTCAGTTCCACGGAGCTGACCTCTTTATTTCTCAGCATTGCCGACAGTTCGGCAGCTGTCTTCTGGTATAATTCCATTTATGATGCCTCCCTTATTCTACGACGCGCGGTACGCTTACACCGCCGCATTCCACGCTCGGCGCATTCGCCAGAATTTCTTCCTTGTCGTAGGACGGAACCGGCACGTCCTCACGCATTGCATTTTTGCGTTCGGTATCAATGACATCGGTGATATCGCCCAGATCCAGCTCCTGCAGCTGATCGACCATGGAAACGATGCCCTGCATATCTTCCGCGATTTTGTCAAATCCCTTGCCCTTGGGGTCAAGACGCGCAAGATTGGCGATATATTCGACGTTTTCTCTGGTGATAGCCATTATTCTTCATCCTCCTGTATCAAATCCTGAAATTCCTGTTCTGTCAGAACAGGGATTCCAAGGTCATTTGCTTTTTTCAGCTTGCTGCCTGCATTTTCACCTGCAACAACGAACGATGTCTTTTTGGAAACCGAGCCGGATGCCCGTCCGCCAAGCCGTTCGATGATTTCTGTCGCCTGCTTTCTGGTGAACAGGGACAGCGTCCCGGTGAGTACGATGGTCTTTCCGGCGAGCTTGTCGCTTTTCACCGTCTGTTCACCGTTGAAATTCACACCGATTTCACGCAGGCGTGCAATCAGATGCTTCGACTGCTCCTGTTCCCGCCATTCCACAATGGCCTGCGCAATTGCGCCGCCAATGTCACGGATTTCTGTCAGCTGTTCTTCACTTGCCGCTAGGACTGCATCCAGGGAACCGAACGTACCGGACAGCGTCTTCGCCGCCTTTTGCCCTACATGACGGATGCCAAAGGCAAACAGCAGACGGGAAAGATCATTCTGCTTGGACTTTTCCACCGCAGCCACAAGGTTCTGTGCGGATTTTTTACCCATACGCTCCAGCGGCTCAATGTCCTCTGCTTGCAGCGTATATAAATCTGCCGCGGAATGAATCAAATCCGCGTCAATCAGGGATTGCAGCACAGCCTGTCCACAGCCATCAATGTCCATTGCATCACGGGAAACAAAATGCATCAGATTCCGCAGCAGCTGTGCAGGGCATTCCGCGCCGGTACAGCGGATTGCGGCTTCATCCTCATCCTCAAATACAGGTGCGCCGCAAACCGGACATACCTTTGGCATTTCAAATGGTACAGCATCTTCCGGACGCTTTTCTGGCACATATGCCAAAATTTCCGGAATAATTTCACCCGCCTTGCGGACACGGACGGTATCACCCACACGCACATCCTTTTCCCGGATGAAATCCCGGTTGTGCAGTGTTGCGCGGCTGACCGTGGTTCCGGCAAGCCGTACCGGCTCCAAAACTGCATTCGGTGTCAGCACGCCGGTACGTCCAACGGTGATGATGATATCCTTCAGCAAAGTTTCCTTGACCTCCGGCGGATATTTATAGGCCGAAGCCCACCGTGGGTATTTGGCGGTGGAACCCAGTGTATGGCGCAGTGCAAAGTCATTCACCTTAACAACTGCGCCGTCAATATCAAAATCCAACTCGCCGCGGCAATCACCCATATGTTCAATTTCCTTCTGAATATCAGCAGGATTCGTATAAACCGGATACCGCGGAGAAACCGGGAACCCCAGCTCTTTTAGATAATCCAGCGCCTGTACATGGGATTCCAGCGGCAGTTCATCGCTGTTCTGGATATTAAAACAGAAAATAGAAAGCTTTCTATCCTTTGTAATGCTGCTGTCCAGCTGGCGCAGAGAACCTGCCGCCGCATTGCGCGGATTTGCCAGCAGCGGCTTGCCGTCCAACTCCCGCTGTGCGTTAATGGCATCAAACACCGAACGGCGCATATAAACTTCGCCGCGGACAACGAGTGTTTCCGGTGCATTGTTCAACACCTTGGGGATATCCTCTATTGTCCGCAGATTATCGGTAACATCCTCGCCGGTGATGCCGTCTCCGCGGGTGGCGCCGCGAACAAAAATACCATTTTCATATTCCAGCGAAACCGAAAGTCCGTCAATCTTATACTCAACGACATACTCCGGGGCAGCTGCACGGGTATAAAACTCTGCCAGTTCCTCAAAGGAAAAGACATCCTGCAGGCTTTCCAGCGGCCACGGATGCGTGACCGGGGAAAACTTATCGGAAGCACTGCCGCCTACATGATGTGTCGGGGAATCCTCTGTATCTACTTCCGGATACTCTGCTTCCAGGGTTTCCAGCGCACGCAGCATACGGTCATATGCAAAGTCCGAAATCTCCGGCGCATCCTCGTCATAATATTTTTTATTGTGATAGCGCAGGGCTTCGCGCAAAGCCGCTGCCTGCTGTGCGATTTCCATGCTTTTCCATCCTTTCGAACAATCATAGAATATTATATCAAAAATATTCCTGTTGGAAAAGGGAAAAATACATGTTTCTTCACCTTTTATCACGATCCCGCTGCAATCATCGGCACCTCCCCGACAATAATAGTCTCTTCCAGCGGATAATCCGCAGCAATCGTCACATTTCTCGTTTTGCCAAGCGTCTGCAGGCAAAAGTCTGCGCTGACATGGATCGTCACCTCATAAATGGTCTGATTGATGCCCGCTTCGGAAAAACTCGAATGTACCTGCGCAGTCACCTGCCCCAATGCTGTAACGCCAAACGGAATCTGCGGCCCAAGCCCTGCCAGATACTGCGGGTCAATCAGGGTCCCGGCTGCAACCGATGCCTGTGCATTTTCCAGTGCTCCGATTTCATCATATACCTTTCGGACAATTTGTGTACGCATGCGGTTCACTGCCGCCGTATCCGTTGACAGTGAGGTTACAGCCCCGGTTTCATTGGTATGTGTGCTTCCAATTTCATCAATTTCATCTACGCAGTCTGCCACAGCCTGCTCCATAATGGTTGTTGCCTGATACTGGACATAATTTTCAGCATAATCGGCCAGCTTCGGACGTAGTTTCACAATAGCTAACATGACAAGCCAGATGACAAGCAACAGCCATAACAGCATCCGCTTTCCGTGCCGCTTGTTTTTTCGCCGGATGCGCCTGCGGGCGATTGCCGTGTGTATCCAAAGTCCCATCTGCCGCCACCCCTTTCCACTTTTGGCTGAAAGCAGAGTATGCCGGCAAATTGTCCATAGTTCCCCGCGTTTTCTCGCAAAGGAAAGAGAGCACCCGCAAAGCGGATGCTCCCCATTGATGTTCTAAACTATGGAATTAGTCTTCCTTCTGATTCAGCAGAGCGCGGATAGACAGAGAAACCTTTTTCTTCTCGGTATCGATGTCGATGATCTTAGCCTCTACCTCTTCGTCCTTGGCCAGAACTTCTTCTGGCTTTTCGATACGGCGGTTCGCAATCTGGGAAATATGGATCAGACCGTCAACGCCCGGAATGATCTGAGCAAATGCGCCGAACGGCATAAACTTCAGGATACGAACGGTAGCGGTATCGCCGATCTCATAGTTCGCAGTGAATACGTTCCACGGATTGTCTTCCGGACGCTTGTAGCCCAGAGAAATCTTCTTGTTCTCACGGTCCAGACCGATAACATATACATTAACAGTATCGCCAACATTCACAACCTCAGACGGATGCTTGATACGGCCCCAGGACAGCTCAGAAATATGGATCATACCGTCAACACCGCCGATGTCAACAAATGCGCCATAAGAAGTCAGGGACTTAACGGTACCGGTATACTCGTTGCCAACTTCAATCTCAGCCCAAACCTTCTCAGCAGCAGCGCGGCGTTCTTCCTGCACGACAGCACGGATGGAGCCTACAACGCGCTTTCTCGGACGGTTGATCTCAGTGATGCGGAAACGTGCAACCTCACCAACCAGCTGGCTCAGCGGCTGGCCCTTCGGGATGCCAGTCTGGGAAGCCGGGATGAATACGCGGATGCCGAATGCGCTTGCAACAACGCCACCCTTGTTTTCTTCGTTAACCTTGCCCTCGATAATGGTCTTCTCATCCTTGGCAGCTTCGATGGACTCCCAGCCCTTCATCTGGTCAACGCGCTTCTTGGACAGTACGATCGTGCCCTCTGCATCGTTAACGCGTACTACAACAGCCTCAATGTCATCGCCAACCTTGATGCTCTCCTCAGCGTTGAAGGACGGATCATCAGACAGCTCATGCATGGGGATATAAGCTGCATGCTTGACACCCAGGTCTACATGAACTTCATTCTGAGAAATTTTCAGAACGGTACCGGTTACCTTATCTCCTGTATTTAAAGTCTTGAAGGATTCCTCCAGCATTGCAGCAAAATCCTCGCTGCCAGTTTCAATTCTTGTTTCGTCGCTCATAATGTTTCTGACCTCCTTAATTATCCAGGCTGGCGTGGACGCGCCTGCTGTAATCCCGATATATGGCTGCTCCATACCCTGGGCTTCGTTCCCTGTCAGCCCAGTGGCATCTTCGATGTATAGCACGCGGTCACAAAGTGATGTGCTGATTTCATACAGACGCTTTGTGTTAGAGCTTTTCCTGTCGCCAATCACAATCATAATGTCCGATTTGCCAGCCAGTAGACGAGCCTCTGCTTGACGCTCGTCCGTCGCATTACATATTGTATCAAACTTTTTTGCATTTGTACACTGTTTTTTTATAATTTTACCGCAAATATCAAATATTTTTCGGTTGATGGTGGTCTGAGCCACCACGCTGATCGGAATTTCCCGCAAATCCTGCCCATTTTCCGACACCGTGCACAATGCGCGTTCCAGTTCCTCCGGTGTTTCATACACCTCGGAATCACCGCACCAGCCCTGAATGCCCACAACCTCGGGATGGTTACGGGAACCTATGATGACCACGCGCCGGCCATTCCGGCTTTCCTCCCGGGCAATCCGATGGATTTTTCCCACAAACGGGCATGTAGCATCCACGATCGTGCATCCCTTGTCCTCCAGAGCACGGATCACAGCTTCCGGCACGCCATGGGCACGAATGAGCACTGGCACGCCGTTTGGAATATCCTCTACCTGTTCTGCCTTGTGGACACCCATACGTTCCAGGCGCTGTACCTCGTGGGTATTGTGGATAATATCACCCAGCGCCCAAATGCTGCCATATTCCTGGCACGCACGCTCTGCCATTTCCACAGCACGCCGCACGCCAAAGCAAAAGCCTGCAGTCTTTGCTACGGTAACCATTACAATGTCTCCTTCAGTGCATAAACACGCTTCATCATATCCTCAGCCAGTTTGCGGTAGCCTTCCTTGGACCGGACTTTTTCCGGTAAAAACGGCTCGCCAAAAACGACATATACCTTTGAACGAAATTTCTTGTTTTCTGATATATAAATTGGAAGAATCGGCGCACCGGTTCTGGCAGCGATCATCGCTGCGCCCTCCTTGGCGGCATCCCCTTCCTTGTGCCTGGTTGTGCCTTCCGGGAAGATCAGCAGCTTTTTGCCTTCCTTTACCGCTTTTAACGATGTCTTGATTGCTGCAATATCTGCCGTACCGCGGTCAACCGGAAATGCTCCCAAAGCTGCAATCAGCGGCGCGAGCGGCTTAATCGCAAACAGTTCTTTTTTTGCCATAGCAACAATCGGATATCGGTTTCCCATTGCAGTCGCTACCAGCACAGGGTCTGCCCACTGGGTATGATTCGCAATCACAACACAGCCGCCCTCCGGGATATTTTCCCGTCCAATGACATGATAATCATACTTTAAATGGTCATAAATATTCACAATCGGAATCGCAAGGGCTTGAAATCTGCGGCTATATTTCATCACTTAATCCTCCAGTGCACGGCGGACAACTGCTTCCACAGCCTCCATCGACTGTTCCAGCGTCAAATCGCTGGTATCTACCAGCACAGCATCCTCCGCCTGTTTCAGCGGCGCTGCTGCACGGGTTTCATCATCATGGTCGCGCTGAATCATATCTGCCAGCACTTCTTCATAGGTCACCTTCTCGCCCTTTTCCTGCAGCTCAATAAAACGGCGGCGTGCACGTGCTTCCGGGGAGGCTGTCAGAAAAATCTTCACCGCCGCATCCGGCAGAATCACGGTACCAATGTCGCGTCCGTCCATAATAACATTGTTTGTGCGTGCCATCTGCCGCTGGGTATCCAAAAGGAATGCACGCACTGCCGGAACAGCAGATACAAAAGAAGCATATTTCGATATTTCCGGTGTACGGATCAGTCCGGATACATCCTCACCATTCAGCAATACATGCTGGACACCGTCCTCATATTTCAGGCTGACATCCAGCCCGGCATCCAGCACCGGCTGAATTTTTTCCGTTTCTCCCAGCTTCACCCCTGCACGGCACACAGCAAGGCCGATTGTCCGGTACATTGCACCTGTGTCAACATAAACGAAGCCCAAATGTCCTGCTGCTGCACGTGCAATCGTGCTCTTTCCCGCGCCGGAAGGCCCGTCAATGGCAACTGCAATAGATTTCATACGATTACCCTCACTTTATTGTTCTATGGCCTGACCTGCATGATATCCCGCAAGATATCCGGTCGACCATGCAATCTGCAAATTAAATCCGCCGGTGTAGGCATCCACATCCATGATTTCACCAGCAAAATACAGGTTCGGAACCTTTTTGGATTCCATTGTTTTGGGTACAATCTCCCGCACAGAAACACCGCCGGAAGTGATAATGGCATCCTGAATGGGACCCGGTTCGCTGATTTCCAGAGAAAAATGCTTCAGCTGCCGGATCAGTGCATGGCGCTGCTTCTTTGTGATGGCATTCACCTTCTGATGTGGGTCAATGCCGGAACGTTCCACAATAATCGGGATCAGCTTGCGCGGCAGCAGCTTACCCAATGAATTGCGGAAATCCACATTCAATTCCCCGGAAAAATCCGATAAAATCCGTTTATCCAATGCCGTCTCATCCAGTGCAGGCTTGAAATCAATCTCCGCACGATACGACGCTTTATCCCATTTACGCATATGCGAGGATGCACTGAGCACCAGCGGCCCAGAAATACCAAAGTGTGTAAACAGCATCTCGCCAAATCCGGAATGCAGCTTTTTCTCATTCTCAAAAATTGTAAGCGATACGTTCTTGAGCGAAAGACCCTGCAAACGCGGACAGGTCTTATTCGGACATACCAAAGGAACCAGCGACGCACGCAGCGGCGTTATCTTGTGTCCCAGCTTTTCTGCCCAGACATAGCCGTCACCTGTAGAGCCGGTCAGCGGATAAGATTTACCGCCTGTAGCAACAATCACACGGTCAGCCTTATACAGCCGTCCATTTGCCATAACGCCCGCAACACCATTTTCATCTGCACGAATATCTGTGACTTCCTCATGGACGATGGTGACGCCGCATTTGCGTACCCAGTAAAACAATGCGTCTACGATGTCCCTTGCGTTGTCCGACACCGGAAAAACCCGGTTTCCGCGTTCCGTTTTCAGTGGTACACCCTGTTTTTCAAAAAAATCCATGGTATCCTGCACCGAAAACGCGCCCAGCGCACTGTATAAAAACCGTGGGTTCTGGGGTACATGTGTCAGAAATTCCTGCATATCACAATGATTGGTGACATTGCAGCGGCCCTTTCCGGTGATTGCGAGCTTTCTGCCAACTTTTTCATTGTGCTCAAACAGCAGCACACAGGCTCCCTGCAATGCTGCTGTTCCAGCTGCCATCAGTCCAGCTGCTCCGGCTCCAATGACAGCAACCGTTATGTTATCATTTGTTGTCGAGTTTCTCATAAACCTCATATTCGTCCCAGATGGATTCCAGATGATTGAAGGTTTCACTGATTTCCTTCTGCTTGCGCATACCAATGGCAACAATCAGTGCATTTACAACGCTGAGCGGTGCAACCAGTGAATCGACAAAGGAAGCCATATCACTTTTTGCCAGCAAGGTATAATCCGCGGTCTGGCTCAGCGGAGACAGACGGCTGTCTGTCAGTGCAATAACAGTTGCACCTGACTTTTTGGAGTATTCCAATGCTTTCAGCGTTCGCTTGGAGTAACGCGGGAAGCTGACACCTAATACAACATCCCCATCGCCTACGCGGAGAATCTGTTCAAAAATTTCACTGACACTGTTCGTATGAATCAGCTTCACATTATCAAACATCAAGTTGAAATAGAAGCCCAGAAATCCAGACAGCGAGGCGGAAGAGCGCACGCCAAGAATATAAATATGTTTTGCGTTCAAAATCGCTTCTACAGCTGCCTCAAAGGAACTTCGGTCAATTTCATCCAATGTCATACGGATTTTATCAATATCAGAAGAAAGAACTGACCGCAGGACATCCTGATCGCCCATGCGGTCACTGGTGACCTCCATACGCTGAACAGCCGTCAGTTTGTTGCGAATCATTTCCTGCAGCGCTTTCTGCAGCTGCGGATAGCCGCCGTATCCCAACTCCGTTGCAAAACGGACAACCGTAGATTCACTGACGCCAACGGTTGCACCCAGCTTGCTTGCAGTCAAAAATGCAGCTTTATCATAGTGCTCGATGATGTATTTTGCAATCAAACGTTGTCCTTTTGAGAATGTTGACAGATTATTCTGTATTTTGCTCATTAAATCATTCATAATTACTGCCTCTAACCCTCACATAATTTGTGTTGTTATACCATATATTGTATCTTCTGGATTCAAAAAATGCAAGCGTTTCTCATGTAAATTGCAAAAATTATGCAAGAATCGCATCAATTGCGCTTGCTTTCTGCAGTTGTTCCCTTTTGAAGCATCGAAATTTCTTCCTGTGACAGTTCCCGCCAGCGTCCCGGACGCAGGGATTTGTCCAGCTTTAATGCGCCGATGGAAACGCGGCAGAGCCGCAGCACCTTGAATCCGCACCGTGCGCACATTTTCCGAATCTGCCGATTGCGTCCCTCATGAATCGTAATATGTAAGACATGCGTATTGTCAGGATTACTCCGGCAGATTTCTACCTGTGCCGGACGGATCTGGTAACCATCAATCTCCATGCTTTTTCCCAATTGGGGGATATTTTCCTTCTGTCCCCGAACGATAACTTCATAGGTCTTGTCCACATGATACCGCGGATGCGTCAAAGCATCCAGCAGTGCCCCGTCATTCGTCAGCAGCAGCAGCCCTTCCGAATACTGGTCCAGCCGCCCAACCGGCAATACACGTGCCGGGCACTGTTTCACCAACTCTGCCACCGTTTTCCGGTTCTTCTCATCAGACATTGTGGTGACAACACCTGCCGGTTTATACAGCATAATGGTATGCAGCTCCTCATGCCCGCCAACCGGTTTCCCATTAACACAGATTTCATCTGTCTCAATATCAGCCCTGTCACCGACTCGTGCTGCCGCACCATTGACAGTCACTGCGCCGCTTTCTATCAGCTTTTCCGCTGCCCGCCGGGAACAGACTCCCGCACCAGACAGAATTTTTTGTAAGCGTTCCTGCATATCGTCATTCCTTCCATGGACGTTTTTTACCAGTCCAGCTTTTTCTTCCCTGTCCACGCTTTTGGCGCAGACAGCTTCCTCCAAGAGGGAACCTCTCAGCGAAAGAGTCTGCAATCATTACTATGGTTCTGTCTCTTATATTACAATCCGTTTTCGAAAACGGTCCCACCACAATAGAAACCGTTCTTTTTTGCTGTTATCCTCCTGTGTGATATCCAATTCCACTGCACCTCCGCAGAGCAAGTCTGTTTCACACAGCACGGTATCTCCACATACCAGCTTCACATGCCCGCAAACGGTCCCTTTTTCTACAGGAGCATACAGAAAATCCACACAGGATATCTGCAATTCGGCCTCCTCCCGCTGTAACAGGCAGGCGGACAAATCCTCTGCATAAACAGCATTGACAGCTGCTTTTGTTCCGGTTTCCACAGGAATGCTGCAGGCAGCATCCCCTGCCTTTGCCCACTGCTGCTCCTGCATGGTTTCGAATGCGGCAGCCAGCATTTGTGCATGGTCATTCCAGTCATTGCGGTCATTGAGCGTCACGGCAATCACAGTACGTCCGTTTCTCTCTGCCGCGCTGACCAGGCAGCGCCCAGCCGTCATGGTATAGCCGGTTTTGACGCCCACTGCGCCTTCATACAAGCTGAGCATTTTATTGTGGTTTACCATAGTCCGTGTACCAGAGGTATAGGATTTTGTGGAAACAACCTCTGCAAAGGTTTCATTGCGCAAAGCTGCGGCAGCCAGCTTTGCCAGTTCATATGCAGTTGTGTAATGCGTTGCGCCATCCAATCCGCTGGGATTGTCAAAATGGGTATCTGTCAGCCCCAGCTCCTGCGCACGTGCATTCATTCTTTCAACAAATGTATCTCTGCCACCGCATTCCTCTGCGATGCATTCTGCAGCATCGTTTCCGGAGCACAGCATCAGGCCGTACAGTACATCGCGCAAGGGCAGCTGCTCCCCTGCCTGCAGATACATAGATGAGCCCTCTATCCCTGCACAGGAATCCGAAACGGTAATAATACGGTCAATATCTTTCTCTTCTGCTGCCAGCAGGCCCGTCATAATCTTTGTCGTGCTTGCCATCGGCAGGCGCTGGTTTTCCTGCATGCCATCCAGCAATGTACCAGTTTCCGCGGAAATCACAGCGTATGCTGCCGCGGAATATGCATCCACATGCCCTGTACACAGCACCGCCATAAAAATCAGGCAGAATAACAGCTTTCCCTTCACGCACATTCCCCCTCAACTATCATCCTACGATAAAAGAGGGAAGATTATTCACATCTGTGAAAATGTCAACATCCTTGTGCTTCTCCGATAAAAAAGGGGAGCCATGCGCTCCCCCTCTTCTTTTATTCTTCCGGTACTCCTGATTCTTCGATGTCCTCCCCGTCGTTCTTCTTGCCACGACGGTTCGAAATGAAGCTCTGGATACCGTTGACTGCATCCGGAATCATTTCAATCAGGCGGTCTGTGCTGCTGTCAGCCGGCATATTCACCGGAAGAATGCGCGCATTCTCACCGCTGACAATCAAAAACGCTACCGGTGTGATACTGACACCGGCACCACCGCCGCCGCCAAAGCACAGCGGTGCGCTGTCACCGCTGTTGCGGGATTTAAAATCCGTACCACCGGAGGCGAAGCCAAATGTGACCTTGGAAATTGGAATCAGTGTTGTACCGTCATGGGTGACGATTGGTTCACCGATAATGGTATTTACATCAACCATGGAACGGATTTTTTCCATTGTCTCGGCCATCAGGCCATTTACACCGTGTTCTGCCATTGTAATTCCCTCTTTCGTCTTTATGTTTTATCTTCCTGTGAAGCCGTATGTTCCCGGCCCCATGCTTCTCGTTCTTCTTCTGTTGTTCGGATGGATTTCCACAATCCCCACAGCGCTTTTCTTCGTTTCCATGCAACTCTCAGGAACCGACGCATCTGTGTCATCATGGAAATATCCACTTCCCAAACCGTTTTTTCTGCATCGAAATCCGCATCAAGGACAATTTTGGTATCCTGCAGCACAAAAGCACGCTCCAGATATGGATATAGGTTTCCCACCGCTGCGCAAAGCATACCGAGCAGTTCACCGGTCTGTGCCGCATCTGGTGTATGCACAATCAGCGTCACATGCAGCCGTTCCCATGTCATAGCGCCCGCCATGTCATCAATCAATGTGAGCATCAGGGAAAATGCCTGCTGATAATCCAGCTTCTGTATATTATACCGCGGCGCCTGCGGCTGCTTTTGTTTTTTCGGTTTCTTTTTCCGGTCTTTCTCTGTTTTTCGCTGTGGTTTTGGCTTTTTGTCCCGCCTTTTGCCCAGAACAAAAACCCGTCTGACAGGTCCGAAACCGACGCGCAGCTTCAGCTGTCCGTCTGGCAGCTTTCGTTTCAGTTCTATACGGGCTGCAGCATGCAGGGTAAAAACAGTCAATGCAATGCCAAGCACCACCACAATACAGATTAGGATACCCAAAATGCGGAGTACAATCATGCTTCCTCCTCTGCCTGCTCCGCTTCGCGTTTTTCTTCCAGTTCCTTCAATTCCGGAAGATCCGGAAGCTCATCCAGCGATGCAATGGAGAATGCCCGTAAGAATGCCGGTGTTGTCCGGTAAATCATGGGTCTTCCCGGAACATCCAGACGTCCACAGCCCTCTATCAAGCCTTTATCTAACAGGTTCAGCACCGTATTGGAACTGTCAACACCGCGAAGCTGCTCAATATATGCCCTTGTTACCGGCTGGCGGTATGCCACGATGGAAAGCACCTCCAGGGCAGCCGCAGACAGCGACGGAGCGCGCCGTACTTCCAGCGCACGCCGGATAGTATCGGCATATTCTGCACGTGAGACCATCTGATAGCTGTCCTGCAGGCGAATCAGCTGGAAGCCACGCTTCTCCGCGTCATAGCTGTCAGCCAGATTCTGTGCCAGTTGATGTAGCTCGTCAGCATCCACCCCCAGCACCTGCATCAGCTTTTCCTCATAAACAGGTTCGCCCGACGCAAATAAAATGCCTTCCAACAGGCAGGACAATTCATTCATGAAATGCGTTCCTCCTGAATTTCTTCATTTTCCCTGCCAGTAAACAGCGTTAATGTTGCCTTGTCCCCCTCGCCGTCAATATAAATGCGGTTGGTCTTGGACAATTCCAGCACAGCAAGGAAGGTTGCAACAATTTCTGACCGGCTTTGTGCATCACGAAACAGACTGCGGAAATTTAACGTTGCCTTCCGGCGGAACCGCAGCAGAATCGCTGTAATCTTGGTATGTACCGGCACACGCTCCCGTCCGACAATTCCGGAAAAAGCGCTTACCGGAGGCGGCAGTTTGCGTCCAACACGTGCAAGCATCCGGCGGGCTGCATCCGGCAGCTTTTCCGGCGGCAAAGTGCCTTCAAATTTCTTTTTCCGTTCCAGCGGCTCTGGCGGGCGGGTTAAAATATCACGTCCCACATCGCTATGTGCCTTAAAGTACGGCTGGACCTCACGGATACGCTGATATTCCAGCAGCTGTTCTACCAGCTGTGTACGCGGGTCATCATCCTCATCTTCTTCGGATTTCTCTTTTGGCAGCAGCATACGCGACTTAATCAGCATCAGCTGCGCTGCCATGGCAATAAAATCACCAGCAACCTCCATGTCGGCCGACTGTGCCTCCCGCAAAATTTCCATATACTGTTCCAGAATCAGAGATATCGGGATATCATAAATATTTACTTTATTTTTTGCAATCAAGTGCAGCAATAAATCCAGCGGCCCGTCAAAAGCCGACAGATGAAATGTTATTTTTTCCATTATCCCAGTACCGCCAATACGATTGTATATAAAGCATGATAAACGATGTTAACAAAGTAATGGATCGGTATATTCAGTACGCCGATCAGCAGCAGCACCAGAAGTCCAAACTGGATATACTGCTGGTATTGGGCAAATTTAAACTCGTATTTCCTCGGCAAAAAGGACAGCAGAATCTTAGAGCCATCCAACGGCGGCACCGGAATCAGATTAAATACGCCTAGGCCAATGCTGATGATAGCAACCATATACAGCATCAGGGCGATGGTCATCAGTACCGGAGAGCTAGCCATACGCAGCGGATAATACAAAAACAACGCGATAAGCGCCAGAATAAAATTGGACACCGGCCCTGCAAGCGATACCAAAGCGATATCCCGCCTTGGATGCTTAAAATATCCCGGATTGATTGGCACCGGCTTTGCCCAGCCAACATGGAAGAACAGCAGACACAGCGTACCAATGAAATCCAGATGGTGGATTGGGTCAAAGGTCAGACGTCCGGCGTTTTTGGCTGTCGGGTCACCCAATGCATACGCCATATAGCCGTGGCACGCCTCATGTACACTCAGGCAGATTAATACTGCTGGAATACTAATCAGCAGCTGAATCAGTTCGCTGTTCAGATAACTCGAAAACATAAACAGACTCCTAAAGATAAATGATACTATAATAGAATATAGTATAGCCGGAAAAAACCGGAATTTCAAGCAGATTGGGGATTTTTACAAACTGGACACAATGAAACCGGCATTTCTGTGTCATTTCCTGCCGAAAAAAGAAAAGGACAGAACACAAATGCGCTCTGCCCTTCTCTTTGATAAGGTTAACTTTTAGTCTTTCGTAATATTCAGTTCCGCCTTCAGCTGTGCCATCATCTCATCATATTCTTCCTGCGACAGATGTACCGGATTCGGGTTGGTGATTTCAAAACCACCGCCATACTCAAAACCGCCTTCGTACTTGGGAACAACATGGAAATGCAGGTGCGGCAGCTTATCGCCAAAAGCACCCAAGTTGATCTTGGTGCAGCCCCACAGCTTCTTCACTGCAGCAGCAACATCGGCAACGTCATCCATGTACGCATGACGCTGCTCCGGTGTCAGGTCAGAAAGCTCAGCGAGATGCTCATCTACAGCGACCACACAGCGGCCCTTATGCGCCTGATCCTTAAACAGATACAGGACGCCTTCTCTCATCTTTCCCACACGGAACATAATAGCCTTGCGGCCTTCACTGTCCGGATCGCAATAAAAACAGCTTGCCATTGGAATCCTCTCCTTTATCAACATCATGTTGTATATCCTTGTCTATGGGACATCCTCTGGCTATAGTATACCATAAATGAACCAATATTTCCACCTTTTAACCAAAAGTTACATAGAAATTTGTCTCCCATGCCGGGACATAAGGATGATGCAGCATACCGATCTTCACATCGGGACACATATCATACAGCAGCAATGGTAATTCATATAAATCCTCACTGCGATGATATGCAGAGAGGGAAATTTTTGGACGATAGGTCTGTATGGTGTTCCTTGCTCCCTCCAGCGCCATGCGCTCTGCCCCCTCTACATCCAGCTTGAGCATCGTACAAGGGGTGCCATGTAAGACATGATCCACGGATTCTACCGGAATAGATACGGTATGCCTGTCATGGGATATTTCATGCATCACGGGGGTCAAAACAGAATTGCGTCCTGCCTTTCCAGCAAACAGCATTTCTCCCGGCTTGTCCCATGCACCGGCGTTGACCAGCTGTATGCGATCCAGCCCCGCCTGTTCCACATATTTTTTCAGTTTTTTAAAGGTTTTCCTGTCCGGTTCCAGTGCGGTAATGGATGCATATTGCCCATCGGTATAGCCCAACAGCTCCCGTATCGTGTCCCCGTTATAGGCACCCAGATCAACAAAATGCTCCTGCCCGTGCGGTTTCAGATACTGTACAAAGGCGGTATTCCGGCTGTCAGTATAATCCCGCAGCCAGTGCAGCCTGCCACTGAGTTTAAAATTAACTGTTGCTGCAAAAACCTCTCTGGAGTGATCATCTGCCAGCAAAGCATACGCCTGTTCCAGTTCTTCACAGTGCTCTTTTACAAAATCCAGATCAAACAACGCGCCATCTGCCACTGGCACATCCGGTGCATAGGTTGTATGCGTGCTGTCCAGATCGTCAAATAGCTGCAATACCTCTGGCCGGCTGGATGCAAATGCAATCACTGCCACGAAATCTCCCAGCTCTGCCTCCAGATCAGACCTCTTTCTAACCAGATAACCGGCAAAGCTATGTCCGCGGACAAATTCATCTGACGCAAAAATACCTGCGATTTTAATGTTCCGCTGTTCGCAGACGCGCAGAATTTTTTCCGCGCCATCTCCCATACCATACAGGGCAATTGGACGGGTTTCGCGCTGCAGAACATCCCAGACAGATTCCGTTTCCGTCACAAAATGCGGCAATCCATTCATTCCCATGTCTTCCACACATCCGGGCAGTAGCCCACAGTCGCTTGCTTTCCATTGCGGACAATTGGTGTTTTCAGCAGCTTGGGATTTTCCATCAGCTTTTCCTTCTTTGCTTCATCGGATGCCAGATACGGCAGCATAGCAGCATCCGGGTCCTTAGATTTGGGGTCAATCATTGCTTCCAAGCCCACTGCCCTGCATACAGAAGTAAACTCTCCTTTACTCATACCATAGCGCAGCAGGTCAACGGACTGGTATTTTACACGGCGTTCCTTAAAATAGCGCTCTGCTTTTTTGGTGTCAAAGCATTTGCTTTTGCCAAATATCTGAATATTCATATGTTTCTCCTGTTCGTAGCGTTTTTCTTATCTTATCACAGCTTCCTGCAAAAGACAATGTCCCGGATTGTGTGCAAAAGCTTTCCATCCTTGTCCGCGAAACAAAGACAATTGTTCAACTTGACGCACGAAAACGTCTAAAATTCCCACATTTTATGAATCCTGTCCATTGTTTTCCTGCGCCATTCTGCGTATACTATAGGTGTAATCAAGGAACGGACAAACAACCTCCTTGGTTATAAGGTTTTCATAGCCTGCCACCGCACAGTTTTCCCATTCTGTGCTTTCATATATCTCTCTCTTTACTGTATGGCGCGTCGAATCTCCTACCAATCGACGCGCCGTTTTTCTGCCCTTTTTCTGTGAAACGGGAATTGTTTTCCGCCACAGTTTATGGTAACATATATTTGTATGCGCCCGCATATCCCTGCGGCGCTTTTTTACGGAACAAATGCTGATCGGAGGTTTTTTCTTTTGTCAGATTTCAAATCAGAAATTACAAAACGCCGGACGTTTGCGATTATTTCGCACCCGGACGCAGGTAAAACAACTATTACTGAAAAATTTCTGCTCTACGGTGGGGCCATCCAGCTTGCCGGCACCGTTAAGGGCAAAAAAAATACACGTCATGCGGTTTCCGACTGGATGGAGATCGAAAAACAGCGTGGTATTTCCGTAACCTCTTCTGTCCTGCAGTTTGAGTATGACGGACACTGCATCAACATTCTGGACACACCGGGACATCAGGACTTTTCTGAGGATACCTATCGCACCCTGATGGCAGCAGACTCCGCTATCATGGTAATTGACGCCTCCAAGGGCGTTGAGGCCCAGACCCGCAAGCTGTTCAAGGTCTGCTCTATGCGCGGTATCCCGATTTTCACGTTCATTAACAAGATGGATCTGGAATCCCGCGACCCGTATGATCTGCTGGACGAGCTGGAAAAAGAGCTGGGTATTGATACCTATGCTGTCAACTGGCCGATCGGCTGCGGTAAGGAATTTAGGGGCGTATATGACCGCCAGAAAAACCATGTTATGGCGTTTGAAGCTGCTTCTGTCACCGGTACAAAGGAAGCAAAAGCTACCATCTATGCCACCGATGATCCGGCGCTGGAGCCGATGGTCGGTGAACGGCTTTGGGAAACCCTGCAGGATGACATTGAGCTGCTGGGCGGTGCCGGTGAGGATTTCGATCTCGAACGTGTGCAGGCAGGTACTCTGTCTCCGGTTTTCTTCGGCTCTGCCTTGACCAACTTCGGCGTAGAACCGTTCCTGCAGTACTTTTTGGAAATGACTCCTCCTCCGACGGCCCGTACCTCTCACGGCGAGGTAATTGACCCGTTTGACGAGCATTTTTCCGCCTTTGTCTTCAAGATTCAGGCAAATATGAACAAAGCGCACCGTGACCGTATTGCTTTCATGCGTATCTGTTCAGGTAAGTTTGAAAAGGGCATGGATGTCTATCATGTGCAGGCAGGCAAGAAAATGCAGCTGGCACAGCCACAGCAAATCATGGCGCAGGACCGTGCAATTATCGATGAAGCCTATGCCGGTGATATCATTGGTGTCTTCGACCCAGGTATCTTCTCGATCGGTGACACGGTCTGCACACCGGGCTTTGATTGCAAATATTCCGGTATTCCGACCTTTGCACCGGAAGTATTCTGCCGTATTCGCCAGAAGGATACCATGAAGCGGAAGCAATTCATCAAAGGTATGGAACAGATTGCACAGGAAGGTGCCATTCAGATTTTCCAGGAGCCGCACACCGGTATGGAAGAAGTCATCGTCGGCGTAGTCGGCACGCTGCAGCTGGATGTTCTCGAATACCGCCTGAAGAACGAATATCGTGTTGATATTGTGATGGAAAGTCTGCCGTACCAGTATCTGCGCTGGATTGAAAACGAAGAAATCCAGCCGGATGACCTGAAAATCACCTCTGACAGCAAGGTTGTACAGGATTATCGTGGCCGTTATCTGCTGCTGTTCACCAGTATGTGGAATCTCAACTGGGCATTGGACAAGAATGAAGGTCTGCAGCTGGCTGAATTTGGCCGCGCAGAAGACTAACTGATTTTACTGCAAAAGCAAGAGCCGCGTGCAAATCAATGCACGCGGCTCTTTTCATCTTTTATACATAAAAACAAAGCACTTACTGTCTGTTTTCAACCAGATTTGCCTGCGCCAGTCTGCGGCGGATCTGTGCGCCAGCAACCGCAGCAATCACCATCTTAGCCAGATCTCCTGGGATAAACGGCAGAACGCCTGCTGCCAGCGCTGCATAAAAGGACATGCTCGCCTGATATGCGAGCCATCCTGTGCCGAAAGCATAGCATACAATAGTACCCAGCACCATACCGATAAAGCTCGGAACCAGCTTGCAGCTAAATTTGTCAATAAACCAGCCACAAATCAGCGCCATAAAGATAAAGCCGATCAAATATCCACCCGTCGGGCCAAACAGCTTGCCAACGCCTCCTGTGAAGCCGGAAAATACCGGTACGCCTACCAAACCGATCAGCAGGTAAACAATATAGCTCAGGGTACCGCGCTTACAGCCCAACACATAAATTGCCAGATATACTGCCAGATTTGTCAGAGAAATCGGTACAATACCAATCGGTATGGAAAGCGGACCCATAATGCAGGTCACTGCTGCCATGAGGGCAATGAATGCCATTTCATATACTTTTGTTTTCTTTCGTTCCATTTGAATCACCTAAATTCATAAAAAATCCCTGCCTGTTTTACCAGGCAAGGATAGTATATACGAATTTCGTTCTATTGTCAACCTGTTAACTAGATAAGGTTGACGTTATTTCCCCTTCTCTTTTTCGTTCACATTGCCGGATTCCATCAATGCGGCTCTGCGGAACTGCTTCGGGGTACAGCCGACATGTTCCCGGAAAGATCGGATAAAATTCGTGGTACTGTGGAAGCCACATTCCTCCGCAATCCGTTCTACAGATTTCTGGGAAACCGTCAGCAGCTGCCGCGCCATGGTAATGCGCAGGTTGACCAGATATGCATGGGGAGACACGGATGTACATTTGCGGAACAGCCTGCTGAAATAATATTCGCTCAGGTTCACCTGGTCGGCAATCTTTTCAATGGAAAGCCGTTCGGAAAAATGCTGTTCCATATATGCGATGGCATGCAGCACAGCGGTATTCTGCACCGATTCATGCTTTTCCTCTGCAGCCAGCTCCGCCAAAATGCGGTACAGCTGGGCTGAAATCCGATGCTCATTATATGTTTTGTCCGTTACCAAAGCAAAAATACTCTGAATTGCACTCTGCACCTCAATAAACCGCGCAGGCTGCAGGAAGTATCCCCGTTTTCCAGCAAGCAATTTATAATATTCCTCACTGCTTCCGCCGCGAAAATAAATATATCGGAACGCAACGCTTCCAATTGCGCCATACGTATGCGGCTGGCGGCAATCGAGCAAAATGATTTCCCCTGCATGGACTTCAAAGCGTTTATGATTATATTCAAAAAACATTCCGCCGCTGTCTATGACAGCCAGCATAAAATAATTAAACTGATTCCTTCGTACCGTATAGGTGTGGTCACAGAAGTAATGTCCTACATAGGATGCATAGATCAGGGCAGTGCGCGCAAATTCTGACGGAAGATGAAGAAACGTCTTGGAAGACGGCAGAACACCGCCATTTTCCAATCCTCCGTTTTTGTCATTTAATTCGGCTGAAAATGCCGTTCCTTCGTAATTTCTCATGGAAATATCATACCATGGGACAGCATTTCTGTAAACCCTTTCGGAACAAATTAATTCCAAAATTTGGATATTATTTTTGGCATGACTTTCAACATGCTGCTCAAATTTTACCCGATCTGCGGCACCTGTTTTTCCAGAAATGCCATGAGGAATTGCTGCGCAAGACTGTTTTGTGCAATAGCCTGCGGCGCTTCGTCTAACTTGTACCACGCCGCCCGGTCTACCTCATCTGTCATGCCGCTGAGATCTTCGCTTTCCGCCACACAGGAGAAATTCAGCATCAGGGTATTGCTTGGCTCAAAAAACTGGCTCTTGCAGAAGGTAATATCATGGACAGCAAGCCCGACCTCTTCCATTACCTCACGTGCAACGGTTTTCTCTGCTGCTTCCCCGCGGTTGACATAGCCCGCCACCAGAACGTTCCGCTTTTTCCCATACTGCTGAATCAGCAGTATATGCGTCCTGGCCGGATTCAAAACCTCCATGCTGACTGCTGTATTGAAAATCGGAAAACGGAATTGCTGGCACTTCGGACAGTACGGCACCATGCCTTCCTTTTCCAGATATTTTTCTATTAGCGGCGTACCGCATTCATAACAACATTTCATATTTATGATTCCTCCTGTCCATGCTTCAGACACACTTTATTATACCCTCCTGATTCTTCCTTGCAACCGCTTTTTGTGCGCGGTATACTAAAAAATAGAAAGAAGGTTATTTTATGAACGCAACAGAACAGCACATTTGCGACAGCATTGATGCCCATGCAGCCGAGCTGACCGCATTTGCCAATGATATTTATGCCCATGCAGAACTGGGTTATACAGAACACCGCACAGCACAGCGTGTAGCAGACTGGCTGGAGCAGCGCTGTGGTTTATCCCCGGAAACGGGCCTTGCGGGCACCGGCGTAAAAGCAAAGCTCGGAACTTCCCGTCCGTCTGTTTGCCTCATTGGCGAACTGGACGGAATCCTCTGCCCGGAACATCCCCTTGCTGTGCCGGAAACGGGTATGTCCCATGCCTGCGGACACCATATGCAGCTGGCAGCACTTGCCGGCGCTGCACTCGCCTTATGTGACCCTGCCGTTGCACAAAATCTGCATGGCAGCGCTGTTTTCTTTGCCGTACCCTGTGAAGAGCATGTGCCAGTGAACCGTTTGGAACAGTTGCGGAAGCAGGGCATTGCCACCTGCTGCGGCGGAAAACCGGAGCTGCTTCTGTACGGCGCCTTTGATGATATTGATGCCGCCATGACAACCCATGCACACATGGTACATTGTGATAAAGATTTTTTGCTAGGGAGTAACTCTACCAGCGGATTTTTGTCCAAACTCATCCGTATCAAAGGGCGTGCTTCACATACTGCCATTGCACCGGAAAAAGGAGTCAATGCACTGGATGTGGTAACGCTTGCGCGCAGTGCCATCGGTATGCTCCGCAGCACCCTGCGGGATGAAGACTGCATCCGCATCGGTGAGATTGTACGTATGGGCAATTCTGCCATCAATGTTGTCCCACATGAAGTGACGGTTGATCTCCAGGTACGTGCCAAAACATGGGATGCCCTGCTGGATGCAGACAAAAAAATTGACCGCGCCTATCGTGCTGCAGCCTATGCCTTTGGTGCGGATATTGAAATCATCGATGACATGGGTTATCTGCCAACCATTCCGTCACTCCCCTGCAGGGCTTTGACAGATGCCGCCGCACTGTTATCAAACAAAGCATCCTACGAGCCTGTCAGCTTTGCAGTCCACAATGCCGCTTCTACCGATGTGGGAGACCTTTCCCATCGCATGCCAGTGATAAACTTCACATTCTCCGGCTTTTCCGGTACGCTGCATGGAGCAGATTTCCGCATCACGGACGAAGAAAAGGCCTATCTGCTTCCGGCAAAGCTGGCTGCACTGACCATGTATCATTTGTTGAAGGATAATGCCGTACAGGCACGTGAACTGATTCAGCAGTATCAGCCGAAAATGAGTGCCAGACAGTACCATGAATATGCACGAAAGTTTGACAGTGGTTTTGTCGGCGAACCGTCACCATTTGATAGATAAACCCCAAGAGATCAATCAGTCATTTCATCTTCCCAATTTCGAAGGAAAGCAAGCTGTTCTTCTGTATGGAACCAATGCTCCCCGTTTTGCATGACCGTGAGCTTACACGGATGGGATGTAACAAATTTCTCCACTGTATTTCTTTCTGTCATGTTGTCTTTGTCCGCATATAGGATACAGGTTTGCGTATTCCAGCTTACAATAGGGTGTTCTTTTACATAGGTATAATACTGCCATGATAATATTTCCCCAAAATCAGTGGAAATTTCCCCTTCTGTTTTAAGCTGTTCTTCTGTTACAGCTGCCCATTGCATCATATTTTGAACCAGCTTTTCCATATCAAGTACAGGAGAAACAAACAGGCTGTTTGCAATATCTTTCCCCTGAAATGCCAGCATGGCAAACCAGGCTCCAATGCTGTTCGCACGGATTGAAATCTGACTGTAATAACGGTATAAAAACGCTATCACTTTTTTTAATTCAGGCACAACAGTCCAAGGATACAGCGGAACTCCATCTGATTTCCGCTCACCATGCTCCGGCAAATCAATTCCAACTACCTGAAATCCCTTTGGGCAAACAATTTCCGCGAAGGATTTCGCCTCTTCTTTATTGCCACATTTACCATGTATAAACAGAAAGACCTGATCTGATTTTTCTCCTAACAGAATAGCAGGTATTCCATTTATCAAAATCTTTTGTTCTTTCATTTTACCTCTCCGTATTCCACTCTTTGTTATTCCTTTCGCTTTGCCCTCGTCCAATTTACCAGAATAATGCCAGCGCAGACCATCACCAGGGACAGCATGTTACGCACAGTAAACACCGTCTCATGCAATACAACACCGGACATCAACGAGCCAAACACCGGTACAAGAAAATTGTACACGGTTACCCTGCCGACCTGATATTTTTTCAACAGTGCCGTCCACAGGGTAAATGCAGCTGCCGACAGGAAAATCAAATATCCCAGCAGCGCAAATGCCTGCGGTGACATGGTATTGAAATGTCCGCCGCCGGCAATTCCGGCAATCAGCAGCACTGCGCCGCCAGCCGTCAGCTGCCAGCCAGTCACCATCATAGGCGATTGCCCCTTTGCTACAAATTTACTGATTACAGCGCCGCTGCCAGCTGCAATGGTTGACAGTAGCATGAAGCCTTCCCCATTCCAGGCAAAACCACCGCCAAGGGCATCGGCTGAACTGATGGTAATGAGGATGACACCTGCAAATCCGATCAGACAGCCCACAGCTTTCCGGGTATTCAATCTGTCATCCGGAAACAGAAAATGGGAAATACCTACGGCAAGAAAGGTTGTCATCGCCGTAATGACGGAACCCTTCACACCAGTTGTGTGAGAAAGCCCGATGTAAAAGAAGACATACTGGAAAGTCGTCTGCACAATACCAAGCAGCAGGATGCCTTTCCACTGTCCCTTCTGTGGAATCAGCAGCTTTTTGTTCATCACAACGGAAACTGCCAGCACGGCAATCCCCGCCAGCATGAACCGCCATCCGGCAAAAAACAGCTTACTGTATGTATCATCTCCTATGCCAAACAGGGCATAGCCGGTTTTCACCGATGGAAATGCACTGCCCCACAGCAGTGTACACAGCAGCGCCGGCAGTATCAGTCCGGCAAAATCATTTTTCTTCATTCAACAATCACCTGTTCTATATAGATTTTCTCCGCATTCTATCGTACTGCATCTGCATACCAAATACAAGTACACATTTATTCGTAAATTCCGTCAACCTGCTTGACGCAAGCTTAGAATACTGGTAAAATAATTCCGATGTAAAGTGTAATTTTTTGTGGTTTTTGCACATATTTTTATGCATTTATGATTATTTTAATCAATGGAGGATCGTCATTTATGGATTATCAAGCACTCTATCAGAGTAAACTGACTACCGCCGAAGAAGCGGCAAAAGTCGTTAAAAGCGGCGACTGGGTCGACTACGGCTGGTGCACCGGCACACCGGTTGAGCTGGACAAGGCATTGGCAGCACGTGCAGAAGAACTGTACGATGTTAATGTACGCGGCGGCATTTTGCTGTGGCCGATTGCGATTGCGCAGGTTCCGGAAGCAGAAAAGCATTTTTCCTGGAACTCCTGGCATATGAGCGGCATTGAACGCAAGATGATCAATACAGGTTTGGCATATTACGCACCGCTGCGTTATTCTGAGCTTCCGCGCTGGTATCGTGAAAGTATCTGCCCGCCGGACGTTGTTATGATTCAGGTTTCTCCAATGGACAAGCATGGTTATTTCAGCTTCGGTCCGAATGCTTCCCATCTGGCTGCTGTCTGTGAAGCTGGCAAAACTATCATTGTCGAAGTCAATAAAAATATGCCGCGCTGCCTCGGCGGCTTTGAAGAAGGCGTACATATTACCGATGTTGATATGATCGTTGAAGGCAACAACCCGCCGATCGGCCAGCTGGGCGGCGGTGGCGCTGCTTCCGAAATTGATGAAACCGTTGCAAGGCTGATTGTAGAGGAAATCCCGAATGGTGCATGCCTGCAGCTGGGCATCGGCGGTATGCCGAATGCAGTGGGTTCCCTGATTGCGCAGTCTGATCTGAAGGATCTGGGCGTTCATACGGAAATGTATGTTGATGGTTTTGTTGATATTGCTGCTGCCGGCAAGATTACCTGTTCAAAGAAGAACATCGATAAGGGCCGCCAGGTTTATGCATTCGGCGCTGGTACGCAGAAAATGTATGACTACATGGATAACAACCCGGCTCTGATGAGTGCCCCGGTCAGCTACACCAATGATTCCCGCACCATTGCACAGATCGACAACTTTATCTCCATCAACAATGCAGTCGACCTTGACTTGACCGGTCAGATCAATGCAGAATCCGCTGGTATCAAGCATATCAGTGGCGCAGGCGGACAGCTGGACTTCGTACTGGGCGCTTATCTGTCCAACGGCGGTAAGAGCTTTATCTGCTGCTCTTCTACCTTCAGTACCCGCAGCGGCGAGCTGAAGAGCCGTATCGTTCCAACTCTGACACCAGGCTCTACTGTCACCGATACCCGTACCAATACCCATTACCTCGTAACAGAATACGGCAAGGTTTGCCTGAAGGGTCTGTCTACATGGGAGCGTGCAGAGGCAATCATTTCCGTTGCACATCCGCAGTTCCGTGAAGAACTCATTAAAGAAGCAGAAAAGCTTAAAATCTGGAGAACCTCCAACCGCAGATAATATCAAATTGGCATGTGAAAAGCCGGTGGCAAATGCCACCGGCTTTATGTTTTCATCTAAAGGAGGATTACTGCCGGAAAGTCAGGCTGCCTTTTGCCGCATCCATGGCATCCACAATAGCAAGAGACTCCAAACGGACACCACGTTTGCGCAGCAGCTTGCCGCCTTCCTGAAAGCCCTTTTCAATGGCAATGCCAACACCTTCCAGTGTCGCACCGGATGCTTCGATAATATCAATCAATCCATTCACAGCACAGCCATTTGCAAGAAAATCATCTATAACCAGAACATGGTCTTCCGGGGTTAGGAACTTGCGGGATACAATGACATCATATACGCGCTTATGTGTAAAAGACTGTACTTTGGAAGAATATACTTCACCATCAATATTGATGGACTGCGACTTTTTAGCAAATACAACCGGAACCTGAAATTCCTGGGCAACAACACATGCAATACCGATACCGGATGCCTCAATGGTCAGAATCTTATTGATCGGCGCGTCAGCAAACAGCCGCTTCCATTCCTTCCCCATTTCCGCAAACAGCTGTACGTCCATCTGATGGTTCAGAAAACTGTCCACCTTGAGCACATTTCCCTCTTTTACTGCACCGTTTCGGCGAATGTATTCCTCTAAAAGTTCCATACCAGCACGTATCCTTTCCATTTTCAATTATGATAGGGTCTTGTTATAATTGAAAATATCCTACCATATTCTATAGGCTCTTTCAAGTATGTTTTGTCAGAATCTGGAAGATTTTGTCATTTCATGAAGCAATAAATGCCTCGTCTGTGGAAAGCGTGATCTTCTCCCTTTCTCCGGCAGAGGAGCATACAAGCTCTCAGAATCCCCCTGTTTTGTGCAAATTTTATCCGTTGTCCCAAACCATCTTTTCCCATTTTCGGGCATGAGAAAAGGCCATTCCGCTCTCCTACGGAACAGCCTTTTCCACTGTTTTAACAAAGTACCGTCTCACATGATTTCCTGACCGAGCCAGCACATACGTTTTCCGAATCTGTATATTCAGAAGGTATTGCCTGATACCGGCACGAATAGTCTGAATACCGTGTATAATCTTTCCCCTTATTACACACAGCCAATCATCCAGCTATCCGCTGGAAATTGTACTTTATATATTTATTATAGCAACTTCCCTGTAATTGTCAATGTTTTTTTCATTTTGCACAAAAAATGTTATCTTTTACCACCAACTCATGTGCGATTATCATGAAATTGTGATAACCTCACCTGCCGCAAGCGACTTTTGTACATCAATCAGGCGCTGGTTTCTACTACCGCGGAACTGCAGTGATAAATCCCGCTGCGCTTCCACAAACGGGCCGTCTACCAGCACATCACACTGCTTCAGCAGGGAAAAAACCGCAGGGTTATCCATGTCAAGCAGCTGTTCCCATGTGTATCCGGAATATGCCATAATATTTTTCCCGCCCTGTTTGAGGATACGCACCAGTTCCGCCAGCGGCTCCGGCTGGCAAAAAGGTTCCCCGCCCGACAGGGTGACACCAGAGATCAATGGGTCAGCCTGTACATCGGACAAAAGTTTTGAAATCGGTACCAGCTGTCCGGATGCAAAATCATGTGTCTGCGGATTATGGCAGCCTGGACAATGGTGCGGACAGCCCTGCGTAAAGATAACAAAGCGGATGCCGGGGCCATCAACGATTGATTCGTCGATGACTCCGGCAATGCGAAGCTTTAAATCTTCCATCTTTTATGCACTGCGACGGGTATCATGCTTCACACGGTCATGCTCTTCCGCACGCTTGGCGTTGTTGAAACGATCCAGTGTGCCTACCAGATAACCGGTGATGCGGCGGATACGCTCGAAGCCAACGCCTTCGCCTACCATCTGTTCGCCCTTTTCATTGTAGGTAATATGGTTAAGTTCATTCATAGTCTATGCCCTCCTTAGTATAAATGCTCAATTTGTGTTATGCCATCGGGTTCGGACGGCGGTCCCGTTCCTCATTCGGGTCGCCATGATAGCCAATGGTATCACTGTTATGGTTTGTATAAACGCCAAGCTGGCGCAGTCTTTCCACACGGATTGCTTCTCCTTCACGGCGGCCGCAGCGCGGGCAGACATCATCAATAATGCCAGTATAGCCACAAATCGGATCACGGTCAACCGGATGGTTGATCGAGCCATAGCCAATGCCGCACTCCTTCATATAGCGGACCACTGCTTCAAATGCATCGAGATTCTGTGTTGGATCACCATCCAGCTCAACATAGCTGATGTGTCCGCCATTGGTCAGCTCATGGTACGGTGCCTCAAGCTGAATCTTTTTGAATGCTGTAATCGGATAATAAACCGGTACATGGAAAGAGTTTGTATAATAATCACGATCGGTTACGCCTTCAATGCAGCCATAACGCTGGCGGTCCAGCCGGACAAAACGTCCGGAAAGTCCTTCTGCCGGTGTAGCGATAACAGTAAAATTCAAACCGGTTTCCCGGCTCTCACGGTTCATGCGTTCACGCATACGTGCAACAATCGTCAGGCCCATATGCTGTGCCTTGTCGGATTCGCCGTGATGGACGCCCATCAGCGCCTTCAGGCACTCTGCCAGCCCGATAAAGCCAACTGTCAGTGAACCGTGCTTGAGCACCTCACCGATCTTGTCATCCGGGCTGAGCTTATCCGAATCCAGCCATACGCCCTGTCCCATCAGGAACGGATAATTGCGTACACGCTTGTCACTTTGAATCTTAAAACGTGCCTTCAGCTGGTCAATAACCAGATCCAGCTTCTCATCCAGCTCAGTAAAGAAAGCTTCCACATCGCCATTCGCCTTGAGGGCGATACGCGGTAAATTGATTGAAGTAAAGCTCAGATTGCCTCGTCCATTGACAATCTGACGGGAAGGGTCGTAAACATTGCCAACCACACGGGTACGACAACCCATGTAAGATGCTTCCGTCTCCGGGCATCCCGGCTTATAATACTGTGCATTGAACGGTGCGTCGAGGAACGAGAAGTTCGGGAACAGACGCTTTGCCGATACGCGCATTGCCAGCTTGAACAAGTCGTAATTCGGATCTTCCGGATTGTAGTTGACGCCTTCCTTCACCTTGAAGATATGAATCGGAAAAATGGAGGTTTCGCCATTGCCCAGGCCTGCTTCCGTTGCCAGCAGCAGGCTCTTCATTACCAGACGGCCTTCCTGAGAGGTATCGGTACCATAGTTCAGGGAAGAGAACGGAATCTGCGCACCTGCACGCGAATGCATGGTATTGAGGTTGTGTACCAGTGCCTCCATTGCCTGGTAGGTAGAGCGCTCGGTTTCACGGCGTGCATATTTCAGCGTAAACGCCATAATACGGTCGACAGTCGGCTCCGCAATGCCGCGCTCCAGCAGACGGCTGCGGATCTGTTCGGAGGTTCCGTTGTCATCTGCCAGCACCGGCTTCTGTTCACAGGCTTCAATCAATGCCTTTGCCGGCTCCAGGCCTTCTTCCTCCACATCAAAGACCTCCAGCGCTTTGGCAAGGTTGTCACGGTAATTGTGCCAATAGGTCTTGCGTACACCCGGCGCCATGCTGTAATCGAAATTTGGAACACTCTGTCCGCCATGCTGGTCATTCTGGTTGGACTGAATGGCAATGCACGCCAATGCGGAATAGCTACGGATATCGTTTGGCTCACGCAGGAAACCATGTCCTGTGGAGAATCCGTTCTCAAACAGCCTGAGCAGGTCAATCTGTGTGCAAGTGGTTGTCAGTGTGTAAAAATCAAAATCGTGAATATGGATGTCACCTTCGCGGTGTGCCTTGGCAATGTGCGGCTCCAGCAAGAACATCTCGTTAAACTGCTTCGCACCTTCAGAGCCATATTTGAGCATCGTACCCATTGCGGTATCGCCGTCAATATTAGCATTTTCTCGCTTGATGTCGTTTTCAATAGCGGACTTGAACGTCAGATCTTCATAAATCTTCATCAGCCCGGTATTCATCTCCCGCTGGCGGGAACGCTCATTGCGGTACAGGATATATGCCTTCGCTGTACGCGCATGTCCCTGCTCCACGAGGATTTTTTCCACAGCATCCTGTACATACTCAACCGTTGGTGTGGATGACGGACTGTGCGCCTCGATGTAATCTGCCACATCCAGCGCCAGCCGCATGGACATCTGGTAGTCATGGCCTCCGGAAGCTTGTGCAGCCTTATAGATGGCATTTGCAATCTTTGTTATATCAAAAAATACACATCTGCCGTCTCTTTTTTCAATCTGCTGTATCATCTATCGCTGCTCCTCTGGTATCTAAAAATCAAATCATCACCGATTTTCCACATCAGACATCAAAATACAAAATATGTACACATTTTCCATATGCATATACAATATATTGTGTCTTCGCAGGAATCGGAACTGCTTAATATTTTAGTACGTCGGGAAACAGATGTCAAGGGCTCAAACCGCCTTGTGGTGCCTCTCAGCTTGTGATAATCATTCCTATTTTTCAGATTTTGTCCCAACGCCCCGAATTTGCCGGAATCGGTTTGCCCTGAGTTTTCCACAGGGTTGCTTGCAGATTTTCCATCCAAACTCACCGATAAAAAGCAAAGAATCCCGATTTTGGCAACAAATCCTTCTGGCAACCAAAAAGTTTTCCACATCCGACGGGTTATCCGGGAACACTACGATTTTGAATTTTAAAAAAAATTTTTATTTTGTTGTTTTGACATTTTTCAACCACAATATATTGTGGTCTACATGGTATTTTCTTCCTGTTATTGTATTTAGCCCGCGCAAAAATCTTTCCACTCACGTATGTACCTGCGGCACAGCTCCCGGATTTCCGTTTCCTCGCTTGCTGCAGATGCATCATAGACGCCGATCACCGGATATCCCGCCCGGCTGGCTGTTATGACACAATGCAAGCTGTCTTCGAAGACGCCTGTGCTTTCCCTCTGCGTTCCTAGCCTGCGGGCGCACTCATCAAAAATATAAGGCAGGTTCTTACTGGTGTTCAAATCGCCGCAAGTCAGAATAAACTGGAAATAATCCAGAACCCCAACCCGTTTCAGGGCAGTCTCCACCAGCATACGATTGGTCGCGCTTGCCACGCACATGCGGATGCCTCGCTGTTTCATTTCTTCCAGCATATCCCGCACGCCAGCTTTCAGCGGCGCACGGAAATGGTAATCATCTTCAATCATATGGTTAATCTGTGTACAGATATCCTCCACGGAATCCTGTACGCCGAAATCCCGCCGGAAAAATGCGCCTGCCTCCGGCAATGTCATAGTTTTCAGCTGCAATGCAAGCTCCACAGGATCCGGCACAGGAATATCCCGCTCCTGTAGAAAACGCATCCCAACAGACTCCCAGTACGGCATGGAATCCAGCAGTGTGCCGTCGAGATCAAAAATGGCACCTGTCAGCTTCACGCCTGCACCAGCTTTCTCGCCCGCTCCAACAGTGCCTTTGTTGCCTCTTCAATATGCTCCGCAGCAAAAATGCCGGACACAATTGCCACACCGGCAATGCCAGTGCCTTCCAGCTCCATCATATTGTCCAGCTTAATGCCGCCAATTGCCGTCACCGGGATAGACACGCTTGCAGTAATATCTCTGATATCCTGCCATGTCAACGGGCTGGCATCGGTTTTTGTTCCGGTTGCATGCACCGCACCAACGCCAAGGTAATCTGCCCCGCGCTTCTCTGCCAGCTGTGCTTCCTCTACACAGTGTGCAGAAACACCGATAATCTTATCCTCACCCAGAATGGCACGGACATCTCCTGCCTCCATATCGTCCTGTCCAACATGAACGCCATCTGCGCCGCTTTCCAGACACGCCTGTACATCATCATTGATTACACATGGCACATCATACTGATGGCACAGCTGTACAATCTCCTTTGCCTCTGCCACAAATGCATCATGGGACAACCCTTTTTCCCGGATCTGTACCATGGTCGCACCGCCCCGCAGGCATTCCTCTACCTGTGCATACAGGGAACTATCCCCAACCCATGTACGGTCTGTCACTGCATACAGCAGCATCGCATTTTTCACTGCTTCTTTTTTATCGAACTTCAACTTTCATTCCTCCGTTCAGTGTTTCAGCACCCATTAAGCTGATGGCATCCATCAGGTAGACCCGGAAAGAACCAGTTCCCAAGCCAGCTTCCGTTGTCTTTCGATAGGCGATATCTCCGGCTACCCCCATGGCAACGGTTGCCGCCGCAGCTGCTTCCAGAATATTTTCATGATTGGCGCCACAGTAAGCCGCTGTAAGCGCCGAAAGCATGCACCCAGTCCCAGTAACACGCGACATCATTGGATGCCCGTTACGGCAGATGTACGCCTTTTCCGGCGATGCAATGATATCAATGGCACCACTGACCGAGACCACCGCTCCCAGCTTTGTACTGAGCTGCTTGAAAAATGCAACACGTTCCTCCAGATTTTCCTCTGTCACGGCATCTGCTGCTCCGGCATCGACCCCCTTGGTATTGGATGCCGCGCCGCCTACTGCAAGCAGTTCCGAAACATTGCCGCGGATAACTGCAAATTGATAGCGTGCAAAGAAATCCCGAAGGGTATCCATACGGTAGCTGGAAGCCCCTGCGCCAACCGGATCAAGGACAACCGGCACATGATGCTGATTGGCAGCTCCGATGGCCTGATGCATAGCCGCCACGGTCATGGTATTCAGATTACCGATGTTGATATCCACCGCGTCGGCAATCGATGCAATTTCAGCCGTTTCCTGCTCTGCTTCCGCCATAGTCGGAGATGCGCCGCATGCAAGCACGATATTGGCACAGTCATTGGTTGTAATATAATTGGTAATACAATGCACCAGCGGCCTGCGCTGACACACATTTTCCAAAATCTGTTCAAACATAGCATAGTCCTTCCTTAAATATATCAGACAGTCAGGTCTGCGCCTGCTTTCTTAGTATATCGCTGACCGGCACATGCTGTCAATCAATCTTTGACATCCGAACAGCCCGGTGATATGATATACGAAGTTTTGTACTACATATATAGAAAGGCGGAAATACGTGTGAATATGTCAGCCCTGTATACACAGATTATCGTTATGTTCTTATTAATCTGTGTCGGTGCGATTTGCTATAAACGAAACATGATTACAGAGGAAGGCTCTGCACAGATGTCCTCCCTGCTGATGACCTTTGTCATGCCCTGTATCATCATCCACTCCTTCAGCCGGGAATTTGATCCCGCCATGTTTGGAAAGCTGTTGGAATCCTTTGTACTTTCCGTGCTGCTGTTGGTCATCAGCATTGTGCTTGCCGCACTGGTATTCCGCAAGGATACACCGGATTACGCCGATAAGCGCATGTGCGTGATTTTTTCAAACAATGGCTTTATGGCCTTGCCCCTGCTGCAGGTGTTATATGGCGATGACGGTGTTTTTATCGGTTCCATCAACATCGTTGTCACCAATATTTTTATCTGGACCTTCGGTGTATGGCTGCTGTCCCGTGCCAGCGGACGTTCCGGGGGCGCGATTAACTGGCAGAAAATCCTTCTAAACCCGGGCACCATCGGGTTGTTAATTGGCCTGATTATTTTTATAACATCGTTCCAGCTCCCGGCATTTCTGGATAATGCTATTTCCTTTCTAAGTGACCTGAATACACCGCTGGCTATGATCGTCCTTGGCGTTTACCTGGCACAATCCAATTTGCTGGCTATCCTCCGCGACCGTTCCATGTATCTGGTTTCCCTGTGCCGCCTGATTATCGTCCCGTTAATTACAATCCTTGTGATATACTGGCTTCCCTTTGATCTGAATGTTTCAGGTATACTGCTTGTCAGCATTGCAACACCTTGTGCTGTAGCATCCTCTATGTTTGCCCAGATGTTCGGTACCAACTACCATTATTCCAGCCAGATCATTGCATTTTCCACCGTTTTATCTGCTGTCACCATGCCGGTAATATTAGGGATCAGCCAGCTTTTGCTCCATTAAATATTTGATATTGATACACAAAAGGCCGGATGGTTTCCCATCCGGCCTTCCTTTTTAGTTTGCCGCAGGGCTGCTCTGATCCCCTGCCGTCGGCATACCGTGTCCCGGAAATTCTTCCGTGCGGATCTGCTGAAAGGCAGCTTTGCCCTGTCCGCAGACTGGGCAGCGGAAGCTGCTTCCAACATGGGACCATGGCACACCGACGCCGACCTGCTCTTTCGGTTCTCCATGAACCGGATCATACACATAGCCGCATACCGAACACTGATAACGGCGCATATCATTCTGCATAAAATATCACTTCCTTACGGGCAGTATCCCCGCCACATGATATTTTATGCACAGCCTTTGGATAAAAAATGCCTCCGAATTTTTTCGGAGGCATCTGTACGTTTTTACTTTGCTGCGATCACATCAGACATGTCATACATGCCCGGCTGGGTCTGTGAACCCAGATAAGCAGCAGCATCCACTGCACCAACTGCAAATACTTCACGGGACAGCGCCACATGACGGATTTCTATCAGCTCATCACGGCCTGCAAACAGAACCTCATGCTCACCGACGATTGTACCGCCGCGGACCGCATGAATACCGATCTCATGAGCCGGACGCTTTTCCCGGCGCTCATGACGGTCATACACATACTCTGCATCATATGGCAGTGCTTCACTGACCGCATCTGCCAGCATCAGCGCTGTGCCAGACGGTGCATCCAGCTTCTGATTGTGATGCTTTTCTGTGATTTCCACATCATAACCATCACCCAGAACATTTGCTGCCTTGCGCAGCAGATCCATCATCAGGTTGATACCGATGGACATATTGCCGGAACGGAATACCGGAATTTCAGCGGAAGCTGCACGCATTGCTGCCAGCTGTTCCTTGCTGTGCCCAGTAGAGCAGATTACCAGCGGTGTCTTGGTCTGCTTGCCATAATCCAGCAGCATTTCCAGCGAATTTGCATTGGAGAAATCAATGATAACATCGCATGCACCGGTAAACTCATGTGCATCTGCATATACCGGATAATCCGACAGCTTTTCCGTGTAGGCATCAAAGCCTGCCACGATCTTCATGTTTTCCTTCTTGGAGACAATGTCCGTGATGACCTTGCCCATACGGCCATTGCAGCCGCAAAGTCCGATTTTCAACATCCTGAAACGCTCCTTACTTTACTGCCGGATAGCCAGCTGCTGCCATTGCCTTCTTCAGCTGTGCTACATGTTCGTCAGTCATATCACACAGCGGCATGCGCAGCTCGCCAACATCCCAGCCAAGGAAACGCATCGCCATCTTGACCGGAATCGGGTTAACCTCAATAAACAGTGCATTAATCAGCTCCAGATACTGCAGCTGCTGTTCCCGAGCCTTTGCATAATCGCCATCCAGGCACAGCTGTGCAATGCTGTGGGCTGCATCCGGAGCAACATTTGCCAGAACGGAGATGACACCCTTGCCACCCATAGCCATCAGCGGAACGATCATATCATCGTTGCCAGACCAGAAGTTCAGCTCATCCCCGCACAGACGCATTGCTTCTGCCAGCAGGGAGAAATCACCGGTCGCTTCCTTTGCACCATTGATGTTCGGATGCTTGGAAAGCTCCTGATAGGTCTTCGGCTGAATCGTGACACCGGTACGGCTCGGCACGCTGTACAGGATAATCGGGGTGTCTGTGGCATCTGCCAGCATATTGAAATGCTTGACCAGACCATGCTGTGTTGCCTTGTTGTAATACGGGGTAACGGTCAGCAGGCCGTCAGCGCCTGCCGCAGAAGCGAACTTACAAAGCTCCAGCGCATACCCTGTATCATTGGAACCGGTACCGGCAATCACCGGAACACGTCCGTTGACATAGTCAATGCCGAACTGAATCGCTTCCTTGTGCTCCTTATCACTCAGTGTGGAGCTTTCACCGGTCGTACCACAGATGGTAATGGAATCAATGCCGCGGTCAATCTGATCGTCAATGATGCGCTTAAATTCCGGATAATTGACACCGGTTTCGGTCATCGGTGTGATAATAGCGACGCTTGCGCCAGTAAAAACAGGCTTTTTCATAGGTTTTCCCTCCGATCAAAATAGGACCATCTGAAAAGTCAAATATTTCGCCATTTTCTTTGTTTTCAGATACCGTCCTGTTGTTATATATCTCCCTGAATCTATTTAGTCCATATACCCTTCAGCACACAGCAGCTCTGCCATCTCAACAGCGCCGCCTGCAGCACCGCGCAGCGTGTTGTGGGACAGGCTTACAAAACGGTAATCAAAGATTACGTCCTCACGCAGGCGGCCGATGGAAACTGCCATGCCGCCTTCCAGATTGCGGTCCAGGCGGGCCTGCGGACGGTCATCCTCTTCGAAATAATGCAGGAACTGCTTCGGTGCGCTCGGCAGATCAAGTTCCTGTGCACGGCCACTGTAATTTGCCCATGCTTCCAGAATCTGCTCCTTGGTCGGCTTGTTCTTGAACTTGACAAATGCAGCTGCGGTATGACCATCGCTTACTGGTACACGCAGGCACTGTGCAGAAATAACCGGTTCAGTGGCAGCAACGATTTCGCCGCCCTCTACAGTGCCCCAAACCTTCATCGGCTCCTTCTCGGACTTCTCTTCCTCACCGCCGATATACGGAATGACATTGTCAACCATTTCCGGCCAGGTCTCAAAGGTCTTGCCGGCACCGGAAATTGCCTGATAGGTGCATACTGCAACCTTCTCAATACCAAAGTCCTTCAGTGCGGTCAGTGCCGGAACATAGGACTGGATGGAGCAGTTGGACTTCACCGCGATAAAACCGCGCTTGGTGCCCAGGCGCTCACGCTGTGCCGGGATAATCTTTGCATGATCAGCATTGACTTCCGGAATAATCATCGGAACGTCCTTGGTAAAACGATGTGCGCTGTTGTTGGAGATAACCGGGCATTCCAGCTTTGCATACTTCTCTTCCAGAGCACGGATGACGTCCTTCTTCATGTTTACTGCGCAGAACGTGAAATCGATCTGGGAAGCAAATTCTTCTGCATCGCCTTCTGCGTCGTACAGAACCATATCCTTTACATTTTCCGGAATCGGAGTAGCCATCTTCCAGCGGCCTTCCACTGCCTCCGCATAGGTCTTGCCCTTGTTGCGGCCGCTTGCTGCGATTGCAGTCACGGTAAACCACGGATGATTTGCCAGCAGGGTGACAAAGCGCTGACCTACCATACCGGTTGCGCCGATAATGCCGACTCTGTAATTCTTCATGTTAACATTTCCTCCTGAAAAACGATTGTTCTCATTCATTAATTATATTATATACGGCTTGTCGTCTGCTCCGAATTTTTAAAAGAAAAAGCCGGTCGGTAATTGCCGGCCGGTGATGCGAAACAAACCACCTGTTCTTTCAAACAGGTCATAACGTAGCGATAGCGCATCACGGGAGCAAACCGGTGACAGCCGGACCGATATTCTCGTGCCCGTCCAGACAAATGCCTGCGAATCCGGCATCCTCTTCGGCAGCTTCCCCTTTCCTGCCCGGTCACCGGATGGATTCGCCTCCTAACGGACAATACTGATGTCAGCTGCGCCTCAATCGTACTGATATAATTCTTTATTTATTCTATCATGCTGTAATTTGCTTTGTCAAGCTGATTCCATGGGGAAACCGCACAAAACGACGGCATTTCCGGTACTTGATTTCGTATGCCCTTTACGGTATTATAGGTTTTATATCATTCCTGACATTTGAAGCAGATTTTTCATCCAGGCTTCGCCGGACATACAGATGAGAATATCCCGCAAACAGGATGGTCTGCATTTGTCGTATGGGGATAAGGAGGCTGACGCGCTGTACTCGCGTTGATGAATGAAACATGAAAACAAGTGATTTTTATTATGACCTGCCGGAGCGTCTGATTGCACAGACTCCTCTGGACAAGCGTGACTCGTCACGTATGCTGGCACTGAACAAGGATACCGGTGACATTGCACACCGCCATTTCTATGAACTGCCGGAATACCTGCATGCTGGCGATACGCTGGTATTGAATAATTCCCGTGTCATCCCGGCCCGTCTGCTGGGTGTCCGGGAAGATACTGGCTATCCGGTTGAGCTGGTTCTTCTGACGGATAAAGGTGACGGCGTCTGGGAATGCCTAACCCGCCCAGGCAAAAAATGCCGTATCGGCGCTCCATTGAGCTTTGGTGACGGCAGGCTGACCGCTACTGTGGAGGATATCCTGCCGGATGGCGGCAACCGTCTCATCCGTTTTCATTATGACGGTATTTTCCTCGAAATCCTGGAAGAGCTTGGCATGATGCCGCTTCCTCCATATATCAAGGAAAAACTAGAAGACCCGGAACGTTATCAGACAGTTTACAGCAAGACACCGGGATCTGCAGCCGCACCAACTGCCGGTCTTCATTTTACGCCGGAGCTGCTGGAAAAAATCAAGGCAATGGGCGTGCACATTGCTTATGTCACCCTGCATGTCGGTCTGGGTACCTTCCGTCCGGTTAAGGTGGAAGATGTCAATGAGCATGTCATGCATTCTGAATTTTATATGCTGGATGCGGAAAATGCTGCTATTATCAACGATACCCGCAAACATGGCGGACGTATCTTTGCGGTTGGCACCACAGCAACCCGTACACTGGAAACCATCGCCGCAGAGGATGGTACTGTCCGTGCCTGCTCCGGCTGGACAAATATTTTTATCTATCCAGGCTATCAATTTAAGGCAGTGGATTGTCTTGTCACCAATTTCCATCTGCCGGAAAGCACATTGATGATGCTGATTTCCGCTTTTGCAACCCGTGAAATGATTATGGACACCTATCAAACTGCCGTTGAGGAAGAATACCGCTTCTTTAGCTTCGGCGACTCCATGCTGATTTATACCGATAAGGAGGACACAAATGTTTAAGGTACTCAAAACAGAAGGCAATGCGCGTCGCGGTGAATTTACCTGCGCACACGGCACAGTGCAGACACCTGTCTTCCAGAATGTCGGCACACAGGGCGCAATCAAAGGCGCTGTCTCCGCAAAAGATTTAAAAGATCTCGGCTGCCAGATTGAACTTTCCAACACCTATCATCTGCATGTCCGTCCGGGTGACCAGATTGTCCGTTCCATGGGTGGTCTGCATAAGTTTATGAACTGGGATGGCCCGATTCTGACAGACAGCGGCGGATTCCAGGTATTTTCCCTTTCCTCCCTGCGCCGGATTAAAGAAGAAGGGGTGTATTTCTCCTCTCATGTAGACGGACGCAAAATTTTCATGGGGCCGGAGGAGAGTATGCAGATCCAGTCCAATCTCGGCTCTGATATTGCCATGGCATTTGATGAATGCATAGAAAATCCGGCTCCGTATGATTATGTCAAGGATTCGTGTGCACGTACAACCCGATGGCTCAAGCGCTGCAAAACCGAACTGGACCGTCTCAACAGCCTGCCGACCACGATCAATCCACAGCAAATGCTGTTCGGTATCAACCAGGGCGGTACCTACGATGATCTTCGCATAGAGCATATGAAGGCCATTGCAGAACTCAATTTGGATGGCTATGCCATTGGCGGTTTGGCCGTGGGCGAATCCACAGAAACGATGTATCATATTCTGGATATGGTCATTCCCCATGCGCCGGCCGACAAGCCGCGTTATCTGATGGGCGTTGGTACACCGTCCAATATCATTGAAGGCGTATGGCGCGGTGTGGATTTCTTTGACTGTGTCATGCCGACACGTAACGCACGTCACGGTCATTTGTTCACCTGGGATGGTATCCGCAACCTGAACAATGCGAAATATCAGCTGGATGACAAGCCAATTGATGAGCATTGCAATTGTCCGGTGTGCCAGACCTACAGCCGTGCTTATATCCGCCATCTGCTGAAATCCGGCGAAATGCTGGGACAGCGTCTGACGGTTATGCACAACCTGTGGTTCTATAACCATCTCATGCTGGAAATCCGCAAGGCACTGGATGAGGGAAGATTTGCTGAATTCCGTACTCAATGGAGTGAGAAGCTGGGAAAACGAATCTAAATCTCTTTTTACCAAACCAAAAGCCCTCCGTATCCTTTATCTGTGATACAGAGGGCTATATTTTTAACTGAATGGCATTGCCAGGCTTGTGAGTCTCACTGTCATTTTCTATCCTGTTGAATCAGCGTTTCTATCGCTTTTACAGCAGCGCGGATACCATGTTCCGCCGCATGTTCCGGTACATCAGGTTCTTCGCTGTCATCATTCCACAGAACATTGAGCACTGTACCACAGCGCACATGCAGTGTTGCTCCTGCTGTAAACAGTGCTGCGGACTCCATTTCGCTTGCCAACACCCCTGCTGCTGTCCAAGCCGCCCACTGTGCCTGCAGCTGCTGTGCAACTGGCATCACCTGCGGACGGATCTCACCATAAAAGCTGTCTTTCGACTGGATCACCCCTACATGGGTACGGTAGCCCAGCTCTTCACAGGCATCTGCCAGCGCACGGACAACCGGATAGCTCGCTGCTGCCGGATATTCGAGCGGAAGGTATTCCCTGGAAGTGCCCTCCTGACGAACTGCTGCCGTTGCCACCACAACGTCTCCACCCAGTACAGCGGCATCGACGCCACCACAGGTTCCTACACGGATAAATGTGTCTGCACCGCATTCCACCAGTTCTTCCAATGCAATGGCAGCGGACGGGCCGCCAATACCAGTAGAACATACTGTCACCATTTCGCCGTGTAATTTGCCCGTCCAGACGTTAAATTCCCGGTTAGAGGAAACCGGACAGGCGTCCTGCAAAAATGCAGCTATCGCCGCACAGCGCCCCTGATCACCGGGCAGGATGACATAACGTCCAATTTTTTCTGCTGTGCACTGTAAATGCATCTGCTTTCCATGAATCAGCATCTGTTATCCCTTGCTTTCTGTCCCATCCGCATGCAGGATATTGCGGACATTTTTTTCTGCCTTGCTACGCGGAATCATAATCATATGCCCACATCCGGTGCATTTTAAACGAAAATCCATGCCAACGCGCAGCACTTCCCATTCCTTGCTGCCGCATGGATGTGCTTTCTTCATTGTCAGAATATCACCCAGACGAATATCCATTTCTTATATCCTCCTTGCTTCCTGTCCATAGTGTACCATACCTGCCTGCGGAAAACCAGGTAAAATTGTTCCATTTCCAGCTATAATTTCTTTCCCGCATATAGTCAAAGCAGGCAGGTTAAAAACTACGGACTATTGAGAACGGAGGGACCAAATGCATTCAAATTATAAACCAGAAAGCCTGAAAACCACGATTCCTCACCGGGAAGAAATTTACACAGCCATGCAGGATGGCAGTATTCTGGAATCCACTGCTGTGCGCTGTGATGCGCAGCATAATTTAATGATTCAATTGGATGGTATGACAGGTATTATGCCACGGGAAGAATGCGCACTGGGCATTGATACTGGACAGACACGGGAAATTGCTATTTTATCCCGTGTAGGCAAACCAGTATGCTTTCAGGTTCAACGCATCGAAAACAATATCGCCTATCTTTCCCGCCGGGCTGCCCAGCAGAAAGCCCTGCAGTATTTGCTGACAGAGCAGCATCCCGGTGATATTATTCCCGTCCGCGTCACACATTTGGAGCCATTTGGCGCTTTTGTGGATGTCGGCTGTGGTATTATTTCATTGATTGGTATTGAAAACCTTTCTGTCAGCCGGATTTTCCATCCTTCTGACCGTGTCAGCATCGGTCAGCTGCTGCATGCCGTCATTTCCAATCTGGATGAAGCAACCGGGCGCATCTGCCTGACACATCGTGAACTTCTGGGCACCTGGGAAGAAAATGCAGCGCAGTTTGCGCCGGGTGAAACGGTATGCGGCATTGTCCGCAGCGTGGAAGAATATGGTGTATTTGTCGAACTGACACCCAATCTTTCCGGTCTGGCAGAACAGCGTTTTGCAGTCACGCCCGGTGAAACAGTATCCTGTTACATCAAATCCATTCTGCCGGAACGTATGAAAATTAAGCTGAATCTGATTGACCACATCGGTCATGCGCCTGCCGTTCCACCTCCATTGACGTATTTTATTGAAAGCGGGCATCTGTCCCGCTGGCAATATTCCCCGGAAACATGTACCACCCGTCTGGTACAGACTGAATTTGATCACCCAACCATCGAAGATTTCTAGAGCGTATCGGAACATCCAAACATTTTGACGCTTTCTACAAGCGCTTGACCATTCAAAACATTTAAAATTCACAAGACTTCGTGTGAGTCTTTGCCTGAAATCGGTCTTGCTTGTGTGAGAGAATCATCATTTGCTTTGTTTTCGGACATCGCCCAAAAATCTCCATAAAACAGACAATCGGATTATCACTGCAGTTTTTTGCAATGAAATCCGATTGTGTTTTATTTTGACTTTTCCTGTGCGATTCTGATGATAATATCTACACAGGTTTGTTCTTCAAGATATCCGCTGTCCAGACAAAGACGATAATTGGTATAGTCACCCCAGTCGCGGTCCGTAAACCGTCGGTAATACGCTTTCCGGCCTTTATCCTTCTTTTTCAGCCGCTTTTCGATGGGCACATCAGTTTCTCCATAGTGCTCCAAAACATGTTGCTTCCGGTACTCCATATCGGCATAAATAAAGATATTTAAAATGGGAATACCCTGCTCTTCCAGAATATGATCCGCACAGCGTCCCACAATCACACACGGCCCTTTCGATGCGGCCTCCAGAATAATCCGCTTCTGGATAGCATAGATTTTGTCCTGATGACTGCCAACGTAGCCGCCGGAAAATGCATTGGCGCTAAACCATTTATCCACAAAGGACAAGTATTCTCCACTGTGGCTGACAACCTCTTTTGTGTACCCGCTTTCCATCGCTGTCTGATCCACAATCACACTGTCATAGAACGGAATACCCAATTTTTCTGCAACAGCAGCGCCAATCGTATGCCCACCGCTGCCAAATTCTCTGCTGATGGTAATAATCGGATACATAAGAACGCCTCCCTTCCGTATGACAACATGTTTCATATTTATTTTTATTATAGTGTTTTATTGTCGAACCGTCAACGAACAATACATCCATTTTTGTGCACACTACCCTGCGATCATGCAGCATCATCAAAGAATCTTCCGGATGCATAAAAACACCTCATCTGCCGGTGTTTGCTGACAAATGAGGTGTTATGTTTTGCCAAAATTTAGAACTTAAAGATTGCTACACCATAAGCCGGGAGCGGATAAGCAAACGAGCACGGCTGCCCGTCACATTCTGATACGACCGAATTGTAAACCTTCGGTGTAGTATCAGCAGCACCACCGATTTCCGGTGCATTGGTGCTGAAAATCTTGGTGAAACGCTTTTTCTTCGGTACACCAACCCGGTAATCCGGACGGTCTACTGGTGTAAAGTTCACGACAAACAGCAGATTGTTGCGCTTGGTCGGCGAGAAACGTATGAAGCTGAAAATGCTGCGGTCACCATCGTTGGCATTGACCCACTGGAAGCCATCCCATGTATCATCCATCGCATACATTGCCGGATACTTCTTATACAATGTCATCAGCTGGCTAACATATTCCTGCAGTGCTGCATGCTTCTCGTCCTGCAGGCAGTCCCAGTCCAGCTCACATGCCTCATTCCATTCATGGCGCTGGCCAAATTCCTGACCCATGAACAGCAGCTTTTTGCCCGGATGTCCCATCATAAAGGCATACGCAGCTTTCAGGTTGGCAAACTTGTGTTCATAATCGCCCGGCATTTTTTCCAGCATAGAACACTTCAGGTGAACAACCTCATCATGAGAAATTACAAGGATATAATTCTCACTGTATGCATAGGTCATAGAGAAAGTCATCTTGTTGTGATTGTACTTACGGAAATACGGATCACACTTCTGATACTCCAAAAAGTCATTCATCCAGCCCATATTCCACTTGAGGTCAAAGCCCAGACCGCCGTCTACCGGAGAGCCGGTAACCATAGGCCATGCTGTCGATTCCTCGGCAATCATGACTGCACCCGGACGGCGCTCATACACAATGGAATTCAAATGGCGGAAAAACTCAATGGCTTCCAGATTCTTATTTTCACCATACTGGTTTGCTACCCACTGGCCGTCCTGTTTGCCATAATCCAGATACAGCATAGAAGCAACTGCATCAATACGCAGGCCATCCACATGGTATTCTGTCAGCCAGTACAGCGCATTGGCAATCAGGAAATTCTTTACCTCATTGCGTCCATAGTCAAAAATCTTGGTACCCCAGTCCGGATGTTCGCCCTTCTTCGGATCACCGTATTCATACAGCGGATAACCGTCAAAGTCTGCAAGACCATGCTCATCACGCGGGAAATGTGCCGGAACCCAGTCCAGAATAACGCCGATCTTATTTTTATGCAGATAGTTAACAAAGTACATAAAATCCTTCGGCGTACCATAGCGGGAAGTCGGTGCATAATAGCCGGTAACCTGATATCCCCAGGAACCATCAAATGGATGCTCTGCAATGCCAATCAGCTCAACATGCGTATAGCCCATTTTCTTGAGATAGGCAACCAGCTCCGGTGCCAGCTCACGGAAGTTATAGTACCCCGGATCATCCTCATGCTCCGGCGCATGCTTCTTCCAGGAACCTGGATGCATTTCATAAATCGACATCGGTTCCTTCTTGAAATCAAAGCTCTTGCGGCCTTCCATCCAACGGGTATCTGACCACTTGAAGCCATCAATGGACGCAACCTTAGACGCGGTTCCCGGGCGCAGCTCAGCGCTGAAGCCATACGGGTCACACTTCAGGACAGTCTTTCCCTCCTGCCCTGTGACAGCATATTTGTACAGTGCATCTTCCTTCATCCCCGGTACAAACAGCTCATAAATTCCCAGCGGTTCCATACGTTCCATCGGGTTAGCTTCCACATCCCATTCATTGAAATCACCAACAAGTGTCACACTCTTTGCATTCGGAGCCCAGACTGCAAAGTAAACACCGCTCTTACCGTCCTTGACAGCAGCATGCGCACCCATTTTGTTATAAATTTGGTAATGTACGCCCTGACCAAACAAGTACTGGTCAAACTCAGTAATAAATGGCGAGGCACTCGGAACCTGTGCCGTCTTGGGCGCCGAACGGCGCTTTGTGACTTTTTTCTTCTCCATCTTATATTCTCCTATCTCAAATCATTTGTGTTCTAATATGAAATCCTCATACTTTTTTCAGCAGAACAAACCTGTTTTTCTGAATTACTATCTTTATTATAATATGATTCCTGCGGTTTGTAAATTATAAACAAAGCATTTTTTAAAAACACTCATAAAATCATACATATCTTCTCATAGAGATATAAAAAACAACGTCGTTTTGTGTGCGAGAAAAATAAATCTTTCTTTTTTTCGGAATTTGCGGTATGCTAAAAGTAATTTAAAAGCAAGAGGAAAGCAATATGAATCCGATTTATTCTTATCATCACCGTATTCAATATTATGAAACCGATGGCATGCGCATTGTCCATCACTCCAATTATATCCGCTGGATGGAAGAAGCCCGGATTGCCTTTATGGAAGATGCCGGCTATGGCTATGCATGCATGGAGCGGGATGGCGTTTCCATTCCGGTTCTATCCGTCAGCTGTGACTATAAAGTTATGATGCGATTTGGACAGACCTGCCGTATTGATGTACGCATTACCAAGTTAACGCCTGTCCGCATGTCCCTGTCCTATGAATTTTATGATGCTTCTACCGGTGAGCTATGCGGTACTGCTGTTTCCGGTCACTGCTTCATCGGAGCAAATGGGCGCCCACTAGCACTGAAAAAGTATCTGCCCGAAGTCTACACGCTGTATCAAAAGCTTGTGTGGAAACCGGAAGAGATACATGATTAACTGTTTTAAACCGCAAAAAATGCCGTTTATCCAGACCGTTTCATCCGGATAAGCGGCATTTCTGCGTTTATATCTGCTTTTTTTGCTGTTGTCTCAGCCTTTGTATACGTTCCCGGTTCTCACCCTTTACGCGGCGGGAATCCATGATTTTCTGAATCGCCATACGCTCGGTTTCCGCATCCAGGGCAGCCGTCTGCATCCAATTCCAGACAGCATCCGCATTTCGGATATAACACACGGAAATTGCCCAGCCTACCGCCATTTTCACATAATAACCAGTATGTGTGACCTGCCCGAGCTGCTCCAGCACGCTTGAGAGCCATTCCTCACGCGCGAAATGATCCAGCAGCATGACAGCACCAAACCGTACTTCAAATTCCTTTTCACTGTGTAGATACGGCAAAATAAAGTCCCAATAGATTTCCGGTTTCTTCTTTGCCTCCTTTAATCCGCAGCAGAAGCTGTCGCAAACAGACCAATTGCCAATCAGCGGAAGAAAGTCACGGATATGCTGCAAACGTTGTTCCGTTGTACATTTCATGCAGCCGATTACCATACCCCGAAGCATAATTTCCTCAAACAATTCCCCGCACGGTTCTGCAAAGTATGTATCACAATCCTTAGCAATTTCTTTCGCCAGTACACGCAGCTTCGGAAGCCTCACGCCCAGCATGGTTCTGCAATCCGGTACCAATGCCGCAGAAAAATCGCGATATTTCTCTTCTGATAATGCATACAGCTGTTTCTGAATTTGTTCTCTCATGGCTCACGCACCTTAATACCGTTCTGCTTGCAATACTGCCATGCATAACTGTTATATTTTGCAATGACCAGCAATCTGCTGGTTCCAAACCGACGTTTTACCCTTCCTTCAAAGACATTTTCGCCAATCTGCCGCACGGAATCCGGAATGCGAATGGTCTGCAGGCTATCACAGTATGCAAATGCCTGTGCACCAATACGGCGGACACCCTCCGGAATTACAATATTTGTCAGCGACGTACAGCCATAAAACGCACGGTCACGAATTTCTGCCAGCCGAAACGGAAAATCAAACTGCTCCAATGCCGTACAGCCAGCAAAGCATTCTTCCGAAATAATGGCAAGCCGCAACGATACCTGTACGGAGGTCAGCCTTTTACAGTCAGAAAACGCGCTTGCTCCCAGACGGATGCAGCTATCCGGCAGCAGAATTTTCTGCAAACCGCTTCCACGAAAAGCCTTTTCCCCGATGCTGCGCAAGGCAGTCGGCAGAATCACCTGATACAGTGATGTGCAGCCAGAACACAGTTCATCCCCCAAAGCCTCTGCATAAGCCGGCAAACGAAGAGATACCAGCGATGAGCAGCCCATAAAAACCTGATCGCCCAATTCCTGTACAGAATCCGGCAACTGACACCGTGTCAGCTTTGTATTATATGCAAAGGCACGTTTTCCAACACTTTCCACGCCATCTTCACATCGAACTTCACTGAGACTTCCGCAACGGGTAAAAGCGTCTTCCCCTATATCTGATACATATCCGCCGATTTTTACCGCCACAAGGTCTCTGCGCCCCTGAAAAGCCCGGTCTGCAATAGAAGTATATTCCCGGACATACAGGCTGTTAAACGGAAACCACGGTGCCCGGATACGCCACATAGGCAAACGCGCCGCTGTACGTGGTGTCAGCACACCTTCAGGCAAAGCTTTTTTGGTTTCCTGTAGACGGACATCCAGTTTTTCTGCAATGTACCGCATTTCCGGTGTAGACACGACAGCAAGGCCAAAGGTATTCAGCAGGCGGTTTTTCTGTTCCTTTGGATGCCAGAAATCCAGGGCTGTTTCCTGCGGTTCCGGAACGGATACCTGATCCAGCTGACACAGTGCATCATACATTTCCTGTGCAGACGCATACCGTTCCTGCGGCTGATACGCACATGCCTTGAGGATCACATCGCTGAAGGCATCATCTGCCTGTGACGGCGGAACCAGCTTTTCTCCATCCAGACGGCGCAAAATCGCTTCCTGCCATTCACTTTTCGGCAGCCCGTCATAAAAGAACGGAAGATAGCCGTCATTTGCCAGCTGATACAGCACCAGCCCCAGGCAATAAATATCCACGCGTATATCATAATGATCTGCCTGCAGCTCTCCAGTTTTCTTATGCAGCACTTCCGGCGCAATATACTGCCTGGTGCCAATTGCCGTTTGTGCGTGCAGTGTTCCATGCAGCTGCTTGGCAATGCCGAAATCACCCAGCTTATAATCTCCAAAGGAGTTTTGAAAGATATTGTTTGGGTTAATGTCCCGGTGCAGGATGTCTGACTGATGGCAGCAGATCAAACCGCAGCAGATATCCTTTCCCAGCTTCTTTGCTTCTTCAACAGACTGGAGCCTGCCGCCATTCCGGCGCATCAACTGGCCCACATTCTGCAAAAGCTCCATGCGGATCAACAGGTCATAACCCACAACCCTGCCATCCTCTATAATTTCAAAAACAGCATGGTCATCCATATTTACGACATTACTCAGACCACGCAGCCGGCTGAGTGTTTCCACTTCACTCATAGCGGCTTCATATGCCAGCTGTTTCAGTTTTTCCGGTGTATCTGCCAGCTTATTATCGGGCAGGATCTCAATTGCCTTTAATGCAGCCGTTGATACCGTCCCAAATAAATCCTGATATTCCACACGGTAAACACGGCCATAGCTTCCGCTTCCGATTTCTCCGCGCAGATACCAGCCGCCGAACAGCGGTTCATGCTGATGCAGCCGTTCTTCCAACCCCAGCATGGAATGTCATCTCCTTTTACCACTTCTTTTTTAGAATTATATCAAACGATGTATAAACCGTCAAATACAGGCGAAACAACATGCTGAAAAAGAAGAAAAACCCTCTCCGTCGCAGCATAAGCTATGGTGGAGAGGGCTATACCAGTTCATGTCATATGTTGTTATGTATTCATGAGTTTTTTCTGTGCTTCACGCATGGGTGCAAAAATCTTTTTATTGATCTGACGCATGAAGATCATAGACACAGTCAGCGATGCCAGCTCTGCAATGGGAAATGCCCACCAAACAGCATTGATATTGCCGGTTAGAGACAACAGGAATGCTGCTGGAAGCAGGACTATGAGCTGACGCGCAAAGGATACCAGCAGGCTGTATACGCCATTGCCAAGGGCCTGGAAAGTGGATAAGCTGATAATGCTGATTCCCGCGACCAGATAGCTCCAGGAAATGATACGCAGCGCCGGTTCTCCAATTGCGAGCATATCCTGCGATGCGTTAAAGAAGCCAAGCAATATATCTGGAATCGCATGGAATGCAACCAGTCCAATCAGCATAAGGATTTCCGCATAGGTCATGGCCAGCTTGATTGTCTTGATGATGCGCTCCTGCTTTCCCGCGCCATAGTTGTAAGCGATAATCGGAACCATTCCATTGTTCAAACCGAAGATCGGCATAAAGATAAAGGACTGTAATTTAAAATATACACCGAATACTGCCGTTGCCGTCGATGTAAATGCAAGCAAAATACGGTTCATGCCATATACCATGACAGAGGAAATAGACATCATCAAAATAGACGGGACGCCGACTGCGTAAATCTGCTTGATAATCCGTCCGTTGGGACGGAAACCGCGGAAATTCAGACTGATATCGGTGTTCACCTTGATATTAAAGAAAATTGCCAGCAGGCTTGCCACGATCTGTCCGAAAACAGTAGCCATTGCAGCGCCTGCAATCCCCAGCTCCGGTGCGCCGAACAAGCCAAAAATCAGGATCGGGTCCATGATAATATTGATAACAGCACCGACGCCCTGTGTAATCATAGTATAGAAAGTACGACCGGTAGCCTGCAGTATCCGTTCAAAGTTCATCTGCATAAACATGCCAATGGAGCAAACAGAACAGATGCTCAGATAGGTTTCGCCATATTCCAAAATCACTGCACTGTCGGTCTGTGTGCGGAAGAAAATGCCACAGGCAGTCAGTCCGAAAATCAGGAATACCGCATAACTGCAGACAGCAAGAAATGCACCATTTTTTGCAGCAGCATTGGCAGCTCCCTGATTTTTTTCACCGAGAGAACGCGAAAGCAGCGCATTCATGCCAACACCGGTACCCGATGCAACTGCAATCATCAAATTCTGTACTGGAAATGCCAGGGAAACCGCTGTCAGCGCATCTTCACAGATGCGTGATACAAAGATACTGTCAACAATGTTATACATTGCCTGCACCAGCATCGAAACAATCATCGGCAGCGCCATTGTAATCAACAGTTTGTTTACAGGCATGACACCCATTTTGTTTTCCTGTTTTACAGTTTCAGCCATGAAATCAAACCTCTCTTTTATTTTTACCAGATATAAAAGCAGACGAAAAAAGAAGACTACGAAAAGCTTCTTTTTCCGCCGCATTTATCAGCATTCGTATTCGTCAATCTCAAACCGGTTGCCTTCATCGTAACCGACATCAAGATATTCCATCACAGCCAGTGCTTCCCAACAATCACACAAGCGGACCTGCTGAACAATATCCATCTTATCCCACTGTGACCTGGTGCACAGCTTACGTGTACACGCAAGGCTGTCCTTATAATTCGTCCGAATCCAGCGCTCCGGATCTTCGATATGAATCTCACAGACCCTATTCCCCTTCGGATCTACAATTTGCATCGGAAGATCCTTCTGGAACCTGCCGGAAACAAAAATACTCTTGAGCAGTCCGGCAAGCGAAACCACCGAAGGAATTGTTTTCGTTGTCATACGTTTCTCCTTATTGTTTTACATCACAAAATCAATACAGCTTATGTTTCTTGAGGAACCGCCATGCAATGACACATGCAACAATGGATACAATCGCCGGAATAAAGCTGACTGCACCCGGCAGATACGAAACATTCATGCCGTAAAAACCAAATACCATATTCGGAATGGTCATAATCAGGGTAATAACCGTCAAAGCCTTCATGATGTCGTTCATATTGTTCGATACAACCGATGCATAGGCTTCCATGGTTCCTGCCAGAATGGTAGAATAAATGCCAGACATCTCGATTGCCTGACGGATCTCGATCAGGGCATCCTCCAGCAGGTCACGGTCATCCTCATATAGCTTCAAAATCCGTCCGCGCAGGACCTTTTCCATCGTTACCTCATTGCCCTTCAGGGATGCGGAAAAATAGACAAGCGATTTCTGCAGACCGAGCAGCTGCATCAGGTCTTCATTTTCCTGGCTGTCATACAAGCGGCGTTCAATTTCATTGAAGCTGCGCTCAATACGGTGCAAATAATTCAGAAACCGCCCTGCAACACGCAGCAGGAGCTGAAATACAAAGCGGGTGCGCATAGATGTATGCACACCACGGATAACCTTTCCAGACGCAATATCACGTGTGACACTGGTCTCTTCCAGACAGACCGTAACCACGACATCCTCTGCCACTACAATACCCATTGGCAGGGTTGCATACATCTGCACATCACGCGTGATACTATCGCTCTCCTCTTCCACAGGAATATCGACAATGAGCAGCGCCTGATCGTCTTCTACTTCCACACGGGAGGATTCTTCCGGGTCAAGTGCGGCCCGGACAAAACCGGCGTCCAATTGCTGTGAAACAATAACACTTTCGACCTCTGCCTGCGTAGGATTGACCATATTGATCCAGCACCCGGGAACGGCTTCATCCAGACGGACGATTTTCCCACCTTCTGATTTCAAATATTCAACCGTAGCGCACACCTCCCATATTGTTTTGATTCCGATGAAAAGCCCTTCCTCCGAAGAAGAAGGGCCGATCAACTGTGTAAATAAGCTCGAATAGACGCGAATCAGTTAGCAAAATTACTTGCTGCTAAAAATCTTCATGATATCTGCAAAAGGATCATCAGCTTCAACCGGCTGGCCATCAGCAACACTTGCCTCTGCCTGAGACTGCTGCGGCTGAACCGGTGCTGCCGGTGCTACCGGGGAAGCAGAGAAGGTCTGTGCCGGAGCAGAGAATGTAGAAGCCGCCTTCTTTGCATTGGAGAAGATCGCGGACTGTTCCTGCTTAGCGATCGGGGTATTGTCGAAACCGGTTGCAATGACTACAACGCGGATTTCGTCATCAACATCCTCAGCAATGGAAGCGCCGAAGATGATATGTGCATCGGGATGTGCAGCTGCCTGAACCATGCTTGCAGCCTGCTCAATCTCATCCAAGCCAATGTCATCGGAGCCAATGACGGACAGGATTACGCCATGTGCGCCATTGATGGAAGTCTCCAGCAGCGGGGACTGAATTGCCATCTTAGCAGCCTCTTCCGCCTTGTCCTTTCCGGAAGCAGAGCCAACGCCCATGTGCGCATAGCCCGCACCCTTCATGACAGAAGTAACGTCTGCGAAGTCCAGGTTAATCAGTCCCGGAACGGTAATCAGTTCGGAAATAGAAGCAACTGCCTGACGCAGTACATTATCTGCAATTTCAAATGCGTTCTTGAAGCTGATCTTCTGCTCAGATACATACTTCAGACGCTCATTCGGGATAACGATGAGGGAGTCAACATTTTCCTTCAGGTTCTCAATACCTGCATTTGCCTGCTCCATACGCTTCTTACCCTCGAAGCCAAACGGTCTGGTGACAACGCCGACCGTCAGAATGCCCATCTCACGCGCAATTTGTGCAACAACCGGTGCGCCGCCGGTGCCGGTACCGCCGCCCATGCCTGCGGTAATGAATACCATGTGTGCGCCTTCCAGTGCCTTGGCGATATCCTCCCGGCTCTCCTCTGCTGCCTTGCGGCCTGTCTCCGGACGGGAGCCGGCACCCTGTCCCTTCGTCAGCTTAGAACCAATCTGAATCTTTACTGATGCCTCAGAACGGTTCAGCGCCTGCTTATCTGTATTGACTGCGATAAACTCAACACCCTGCAGACCGCTGGTAACCATCCGGTTTACAGCGTTATTGCCGCCACCGCCAACACCGATAACCTTAATGTTGACAACGGTATCATAATCCATTTCAAACTCGAAACCCATGTCTGATCTCCTCCGTGGTTTTATGTGAAGTATTTTTCAATTTCGCTCATGAAGAACGCTTTGCCATCTCTGACAGAGGCTCTAAAAAACCTATTTTCTTCATTCTACCTCTTTCCTGCAGTTTTTGCAAGATAAGATGGTGCATTCTTCAAAAAAACTTCTTATTTTCCCTTGTATATCTGCCGAAACCCTATGCATCGTGTGGGAATTTTATCCAATCCGAAACGCCCTCAGCATAAAATTACCAGCCCATACAAAACCGGTCGAAGTATCGCCGGTTTCATCTGCAGCACCATCGGAATCCGGAGCATCCTCTTCCGTGCTGTCTCCGGAATTATCTTCCTCCGCATCATCCCCAGAAGTATCCTCTTCTGTATTGTTTTCAGAATCATCCCCAGATGCATCCGCATCCTGTGCAGTGGTATCCTTTAACACATCGTCCTCGAAAACAACGGTTTTGTTGGATGTACTGTCCTCCTGTGGACGGTAGCGTGCCTCAGAATCGTCAGTCAGGTCAATGATGCCATTGTCCGGCAAGGACGGCTCCTTTAGAATGGCCTGCAGGAACTGGATTTTATGCTCCAGCTGTTCCTCATCCATGCTACCCAGCAGAATCGTATAGCGGTCTTCATACTGTACCCGTACATCATATGCCTTATCAATATCAACACTGCGGATGGATGTATCCATCTCATATTGTGTCATCAGTTCCATCAGGCGAAGCACAGCAAGGATTTTTTCATGCTCTTTGTCTACTGTATCCCCCGGCTTCAAGTCATCCGGGGAGGCACCGATAACCTCTGTCGTATTATCTGCTGCCGAAACAGTTTCCTCCAGCACCTTTCCTGTAATATCCATCAGCAGATACTTTCCGTTATTCTCCAGGGAAAGCACTGCGGTCCGGTCACTGACCTCAATCTGTAGCGTGCTCGGCATCCTGCGATGCAGCTTGATGGTATCCAAATACGGATATTTTGCTTCCAACAGCGATGCAATATGCTTGGTATCCAGAAAGAACATGTTATCTCCCTCCTGCACACCGCTGGTACGGATCAGTTCCTGTTCGGTATACCGTGTATCACCGACAACAGTTACCTTGGATACCCGGAAAAAGACCGTTGGCGCCATGACAATCGCTATCACAATCAATAGCACAAAGATCACCCGACGCACCATTTTCCCCTGCTTTCGCCGCTTGGCACGCCGCTGCATTGCCCGCTTCGAATTACGTGAGGTACGGGGACTTCTTCCAGCAGTGCTGTTCTGCGGCACATATGATCTTTGAGAACGGTTTTGCCTTTCCATATTCCCCTCCTCTCTGGCTGACGTTATTTTCGTGCAGCCTGTAAAATATGCTGGTAAATTTTTTCGCTGGAATCCACAATTGCCATTGTCTTTGCACAGCGGCCCATTTCTTCCAGCTTTTTATCATCTGCCAAAAGCTCTGTCACCGCATCATATAGCTTTTGCGGTGTGCATTCTGGCTCCGTAATAACCTTGCAGGCACCTTTCTGCTCCAGTGCACGTGCATTCTTCTCCTGATGGTTCTCTGCAACATACGGAGATGGAACAATGATGGACGGTTTCCCGAGGACACACAACTCTCCCAGCGTCGCTGCACCGGCACGGCAAATAATCAAATCCGCCGCAGCCATTACGTCAGCCATGTCATAGATATACTCGCGCAGCTCGATATTCGGATGCTTGTCCAGGTCAACGCCTTTTTCCTTTACGCTGTCCGGCAGCCATTTATAAGCTGCTGCACCAGTTGCATGGATATGACGGAAGCTGTCCTGTTCGCTTTCCAGCTGGATAAAGCCTGCCATATGGCGGTTCATATACAATGCTCCAAGGCTTCCCCAGAAGGAAACAACCAGCTTTTCCTTTTCCGCAAGCCCCAGCTTCTTCCGTGCCTTCTGTCGGTCTGCGAAGATAATATCACCGCGGACCGGCGCACCGGTCAAATGGATATTCGGCCGGTCCTCCAGCAGGTCACGGGTGTTCTCAAAACTGATCAGAACACGGTCTGCCTTCTTCGCACAGGACTTCGTCACAACCCCTGGGAATGCATTGACCTCCAGCAAAACAGTAGGGATATGCATCTGCTGTGCTGCATGCACCATCGGAAAGCTGGCATAGCCGCCGCAGCCGACAACCACGTCCGGCTTGTATTCCTTCAGTATCTTCTTTGCTTTAGAAGTTGCTGTCAAGGATTTCTCCAACGCTGTAATGTTATACATAATAGCCGACGGAGAGAAGGAACGCTTCAATCCCCGAACCTCTACGGTGTACAGCTGATAGCCCTCGCGCGGAACCAGCTTGGATTCAATCCCGGTAGATGTACCCGCAAAGCGTACCTCTGTATCCGTACGACGGGACTGAACATATTTTGCAATGGCAAGACCGGGATTGACATGACCGCCGGTGCCGCCGCCTGTAATGAGCAATTTCATATCAAACTACCCCTTTTTCTCATTTTTTGCAATGCCGTCAATCCTTCCTCGACGGCGGGATGTTGCGTGAAATATTTAATAAAATACCGATTTCCAACAGCTGCATGACCAATGCAGTGCCGCCATAGCTGAACAATGGCAGGGATGCACCAGTAACCGGGAACAGGCCGGATACAACAGCAAGATTCAGCAGAATCTGAAACGCAAACTGCATGGTGATACCAACAGCAATCAGCGTTCCCAAACGATCCCTTGCATGGAGCGCAATATAAAAGCCGCGGAAAACAAAATAAGCAAATAAAACCAGAATCAATACTGCGCCTACAAATCCAAGTTCCTCGCAGACAACCGAAAAGATAAAATCATTGAACGGCTCCGGCAGATACAAAAACTTCTGCCTGCTCTGTCCGAGGCCAAGCCCGAACATGCCGCCGGAACCAATGGCGATCAACGACTGTACTGCCTGCCAGCCCTCTTTCGATGCGTAGGAAAACGGGTCCAGAAATGCATTCATTCGGGTCTGTACATGGTCCATGGCAAAGTAAGAGCCAATGGTGATAATGACACCGGCAATACTTACCGGAATCAGGAACCAGATCCGCATACCCGCTACGAACAGAATCGTAAATGCAATGACAACCAGAATCATTGCCGCAGACATGTGTGGCTCCTTTGCCAACAATAAGATGAAAACTCCAATCATCGCAGCATACATCATCAGGCTCTTAAAGGAATGGACACTTTTTGGCCTTGCGGCTGCTATCGTCGCAAATAACAGGATAATAGCCAGCTTTGCAATCTCGGATGGCTGGAAGCCGAACAGCCAGCGCTGTGCCTTATTGATGGAGGTTCCCAGCGGAGTCAGTACCAGTACCAGCATAATCAGCGATAACAAATACATCCATTTCGCCCAGTCCTTATATTTGTGATAATCATAACAGGAAACAATCCACATGACCACCAACCCGGCAACAGCAAACAGCAGCTGGCGGATGAAATAGTGAAACGGGCTGATATCACTGCTGTAGTATGCCTTCGGATAACTGGATGACATCAGTGCAATCAATCCAATGCCCAACAGCATGAAGGTAATCAACAGCATGGGAGCATCCAGCTTTTTCTGGCGTTCCTGCATCAGGCCTTGAAAAAACAATGAGCTCTGCTGATACTGCTGGAGCCATGACCGGCGTTTCTGTGTCTTGCTCACCCTTTGCGCTTTTTTATTTGGTTTTCTGCTGCGCGTATCAGCATCCGTGTTGCGTGTACTGCGGGATACCAGACGCCGGCGTGCAGACCTTTTTCTTCCTGTACGGGAAGCTGCAGACATGGAAAATCACCTCCGCTTCCTTTCCTGTCAACATTTCAAATCAGAGATAACGCGGCGCAACGCCGAAATATGCCAGAATGCACATAACTACCGTGATGCCTGCAAAAATGAGGACTATCTTCTTTTCTCCCCAGCCACACAGCTGGAAATGATGATGGATCGGTGCCTTCTTGAAAATGCGCTGACCCTCCATTTTGATATTCCCCTTTGCATCGCGAACCGGATTACCGTTTTCATCCAGCACCGGCTTTTTTGTAGCTTTATAGTAAGTAACCTGTAAAATATCAGATAGCGTTTCAATGACATAAATGAAACCGACCAATACCAGAATCAGCGGCTGGTCACATGCAAAAGCCAGACCTGCAACAGCACCGCCGAGGAACAGTGAACCGGTGTCTCCCATAAATACCTTTGCCGGATTAAAATTAAAAATCAGAAATGCCGCCAGACCGCCTGCCAGTGCGGAAGCGAACACAACAACCGGCATATTATGAGAAATCACGCCGATTACAATAAAATATACCGCAACCGGCAGTGTGACGCCTGCTGCAAGGCCATCCAGTCCATCTGTCAGGTTCACTGCATTGTTGCAGCCCACCATGATAAATGCAGCGATGACAACATAAATCAGCCACGGAATATCCAGCGAAATACCAGCAAACGGAATGTACAGACTCGGCAGCAGATAGCCGCCCATATGCAGTACAGTGAGGAACACCAGCGCCAGAACCAGCTGCAATGCAAACTTCTGGCCAGAGGTCAGTCCTGCATTTTCTGCCTTGCGGATTTTCGTGCTGTCATCGATAAATCCGATGATGCCATAACACAGGGACAATGCAAGAACTGTGACAGACTGAATGCTGAATCCATCCAAAACCAGATTGACAGCCAGCGTTACAAGCGTGATACTGATAATGAACATGAAGCCGCCCATCGTCGGTGTGTTCTGCTTTCCCGCATGCTCCGGGACATAGGACAGAATCTTCTGCCCGAAGTGCATTTTTCTCAAATATTTAATCAGGGCCGGGCCGATTGCAGCCGTAATCAGAAACGATGCAATCACCGACACAGCAATAATGGTAGTCATCTATAATACCTGTCTTTCTCCTTTATTTTTCCCGGAACATTTCCAGCGCTTTTTCCATCTTCCAGTAGCGGCTGCCCTTGAACAGCAATGCATCTCCCGGCTTTGCCATACGCTTCAAGGCGCCTGCAATCCCTTCATGGGAATGCATGATATGGATATTCTGATCCGGCATACCTGCTTCCACAGCGCCCAGGCGATATTCCTCTGCGCCATCGCCATAGCAGTATAGATAATCCGCACAGGATGCAATCTTTCTGCCGCAGCGCTGATGCTCTGCTGCCGCAAATTTACCAAGCTCACGCATACCACCCAAAACAGCAAACCGCTTTCCGGTAACTTTCATACTCTTTAGTACATCCAGAGAGGCTTCTACAGCATCCGGGCTTGCATTATAGCAGGAATCAATGATGGTATACCCATCTTCCTCCGTAATGGTCTGATGGATATCCTGAAATCCCTTTAAACCGACTGCAATCTGCTCATGGGACAGCCCCAAGCACAGGCCAGCTGCCGTTGCTGCCAGCGCATTGTATACGTTATGACGTCCAGCAGTGCCAATGACTGCATCGAAGCTGCCGCCTGGATGCAGGATCGTCAGGTTGACATGGTCGCCTTCCAGTACAATATGCTCCGCACGCACATCACATTCCGGATTATCTATGCCGAAATACAGGGTATTGGCCTGAATCCGGTTCTTTTTGCACCAAAGCAGCGGTTCGTCACCATTGAGGACAGCAGTGCCGCCCTCCTGCAGCCCCTCCAGAATCTCCATTTTTGCATCACGGATGCCTTCTCTGGAGCCGAGGAACTCAATATGTGCTGTGCCGACATTGGTAATAACGGCAACATTTGGCTTTGCCTGAACAGTCATGCGGGAGATTTCCTGAAAGTTGGACATTCCCATTTCTACTACTGCCGCCTCTGTGCTTTCATCCATACGGAACAGCGTCAGCGGCATACCGATTTCATTGTTCAGATTGCCCTGTGTATACATGGTGTTGAACTTCTGTGCAAGAACAGCAGCAGTCATTTCCTTGGTGGTTGTCTTGCCGACAGATCCGGTAATCCCTACAACCGGTACATCAAACAGCGAACGGTAGCCACCGGACAGTGCCAGCAGCGCCTTGCGTGTGTCCTCTACACGGATGATCGGAACCGGAAGTGTAACATCCTTCTCCGACATGACCGCTGCTGCATGCATTTCCACTGCCTTTTCCAGAAAATCATGTCCGTCAAACCGTTCACCGCGGATTGGAATAAACAGGCTTCCCTCTGGAATGGACCGGGAATCGGTGGAAACGCCAAAAATCTGCGTTTCTCCGTCTCCGGCAACCACACCGCCCGCAAACTGCGCAGCCTGTGCCGCCGTAATCATCTTCATATTCTTTCCCCTTTGACCGTATCACAAATAGATACACGCATTTTATTTCTTTTTCTCAAAATATTCCGCAACCACTTCGCGCTCATCCAAATGATGCTTTACGTGGTTGATTTCCTGATACGTCTCATGCCCTTTGCCCATCAGAACAATCGTATCACCAGCCTTGGCAATATCCAGCGCATGCCAGATCGCCTCCGGACGATTGACAATCACCTCATACGGTGTCTTCGTATCCTTCATGCCTTCCAGAATATCATCGATAATTGCCCTTGGCTCCTCTGTACGCGGATTATCCGAAGTAACAATACACAGGTCGGACAGACGTGCTGCAATGGCACCCATTTTCGGACGCTTGGTGCGGTCACGATCACCGCCGCAGCCGAACAGCCCAATCAGCCGCCCCTTCGTAAAACCACGTGCAGCCTTCAGGACATTTTCCACGCCGTCCGGGGAATGTGCATAGTCAATCAGCACTGTGTAATCGGTATTGGTCGGTACGACCTCAACACGGCCTTTGACACCATGCGCACTGCGCAGTGCTGCTGCAGCCTGTGCCACTGGAATACCCAGCGCCTTGGCACAGGAGAGTGCACATAATGCATTATATACGGTAAACTGTCCCGGAATACCCAGTGTAACCGGTACAATTTCATCCTCGGCAGCACAGTCAAAGCTGATGCTGTCTGCATGCAACTGGATATTCTTTGCATACAAGTCGCTGGCTTCTGTTTCGCCATAGGACAGGAAAGGGCACGCTTTTTGTTCCTGCATATATCGCCCGGCCTCATCATCGCTGTTGGTAACGCCGGTCTTTGACTGGTGGAACAGCAATGCCTTGGCATCCCGGTAAGCTTCCATCGTCTTGTGGAAGTCCAGATGATCCTGTGTCAGGTTGGTGAAGGCACTGACGGTAAAGGTAATGCCATACACACGGTCCAGAACAAGAGAATGCGAGGACACTTCCATCAAAACATGGGAGCAGCCTGCATCACGCATCTGTGCAAACAGTTTCTGCAGCTCAAAGGATTCCGGCGTGGTGCGCTCAGTCTCCAGAATTTCATCACCGATCATATTTTGATTGGTGCCGATCAGACCAACCTTGTTACCCTGCGCCTCCAGAATGGTTTTTATCAGATATGTGGTCGTTGTCTTGCCGTTTGTACCGGTAATGCCTACCATTGTCATGCTGTCAGCCGGATGGTCAAAATAATTCGCTGCCATCTGTGCCAGCGCACGGCGGGAAGATTCCACGCGCACATACGGAACGGGAATACCACCTTCGGGAACATGCTCGCAGACAACCACGCTGGCCCCTAGCTCCGCAGCCTTGCCGATATATTTATGTCCGTCTGTTTCAAAGCCGGTAATGGCAACAAACACGTCACCCGGCTTTACCTGACGGGAATCATACTTCAATTCACCAATTTCACATGCAGCATCTGCAGTCTGCTCTGTAACTGCAACACCACGCAGGACTTTTTCCAGTTTCATCTTCACTTGCAACCTCCCTGTTATTCCTGGCTGGTTACGTTATTGCCAAAGGCTACTGTAACAACCGAACCTCTTGCAACCTCACTGCCGGCCGCAGGGCTCTGTGTGACAGCAGCGGAAGCGCTCGATGCACGCCAGCTGGCAATACCATTTTGCTTCATATATAATCCATAGTCTTCCAGTTGCTGACGTGCAGTTTCTACACTCATGCCACTGACATCTGGTACGGTAACCTTATCCGTCGGCTTTTCTTCATCGCAGTACAATACCACGGTGTTATCCGGCTGGATGGAAATACCTGCCACCGGAAGCTGGTCTGTTACAGTATCCCCATCTCCCTTGACCGTGTATTTCAGTCCAAGCTCATCCAGCGTTTCCTTTGCTTCCTCCAGCGACTTATCCGTCACAGACGGAACTGCGATTTCCTGGCGGTCAGTTTCTTCCTCAGAAAAAGCTGCTTCCACGCCAAGATATGGCAGAATATCTTCAAATATACGTGCAACAACTGGAGCTGCAACAGCACCGCCGCCCTTTTCTGAGGTCTGCGGTTCGTCAACCATGACAATGACAGCATATTCCGGATCATCCATCGGTGCAACGCCGATAAAGGAAGCGATACGCAGGCTGTCATCACTCTTCGGCTGCTTCTGCGAGGTCGCAGTTTTTCCGCCGACACGATATCCTGCAACATATGCATTCTGACCAGTGCCGTTTGCAACGACATTTTCCAGATATTCACACATCAATTCACTGGTCTCCTGCGAAATGACCTGACGCTTGACCTCGGTTTCTACAGTCTGCTGTACATTGCCCTCGGTGTCAACAATCTCCTTGACAACATGCGGCGTCACCAGATCTCCGCCGTTGCATACAGCAGCTACCATGCTCAGCTCCTGCAGTGGTGTTACCTGGAAGTTCTGTCCAAAGGAAGCTGTTGCAAGGTCAACCTCGCCCATTTCATCAAAGAAAATACCGGTCGCCTCACCCGGCAGGTCAATATTGGTTTTTTCCATCATTCCATATGCTTCAAAATACTTGCGGAACATATCCGAGCCCATCAGGGCGCTGATATCCATCATGGCAACGTTACAGGAATTTGCCAGCGTATCCTTCAAAACCTGTGCGCCATGGCCGCCGCTCTTCCAGCATCGGATGGTACGATCCTTAACCACCTTGGAGCCGCCGCAGGTAAAGGTGCTCTCGTTTGATACAACGCCTTCCTCCAGAGCAGTGGATACCGTAAATATCTTAAAGGTAGAACCAGGCTCATAGGTATCGTTGATCGCCTTGTTTCTCCACAGGCGCAACAGAATTTCACTGTATTTTTCACTGTACTCATCACCGCTCAGGTTATCCAGTTCAGCCAGCAGCGAAGTATATTCCTCCGGGATCGTACGCGGGTTATTCAGGTCAAAGTCCGGCTTGGTGGACATGGCAAGGATTTCTCCCGTCTTGATATCCATGACAATGCCGCAGACACCCTTCGCAGCATCGGTGCTTTTGAGAACCTCTTCCAGATGCTTTTCCAGATAATGCTGCACGCCTTCGTCCAGCGTCAGGACAATGCCGTCACCATCCTGCGCCGCTACATATTTTTCGTAATCATAGGGCATATCAGAGCCCAGTGCATTGGTAGCCTTGACAACGCGTCCGGCAACGCCCTTCAGCGTATCATTATACTGCAGCTCCACGCCGTACAAGCCTTCACCGTCATCATCTGTAAAGCCGATAACCTGGGAAGCAAAATTGCCATATTTATAATACCGCTTGGAATCCTCCGTCGTATATACACCGGTAAGCCCTTGTTCACTCAGCTCCTGCATGATTGCATCTGCAATATCTGCATCTACACGGCGTGCAATGCGCACATAGGCTACATCACGTTGTATCTTCTCCAATACGTCCGCATAATCCAGCTCCAGATTTTCAGACAAAATGGTCGCTATACTTTCCTGGTAGGCCAGCAGCGCAGCTGCTTTTTCCTCGTCAGTGGCAGCGATCTCCTTTCCCTTTTCATCGGTCTTTGTTTTTACCGAAGCCGTGCCCTTGGTGCGGATGATAGACGGATCAACACTGATCTCCTGCGTTGTTGCACTGACTGCAAGCTCTGTCATATTGCGGTCATAGATCGTGCCACGCGTCGGTGTGATAATCAAATCCTTTGTCTGGTTTTCTGCCGCCTTGCTCTGGTAGAAGTTGGTGGTGAGCACCTGCAGATAAAACAGCTTTCCCGCGACAAGGATAAATCCAAGCGCAGCGAAAAAGATAACGAGTACAAAAATTCGTCCGCGCATGGACATTTTTCTTCTATTGGAACGTTTTCGTGCCATTCGTTTATTCTCCAATCAATCACAGCCGCAGTTTTTTATACCCTGCGGGAATACGTTATGATTATATCACAACTGCTCTGCTATTGCATCGTCAATGTGACAAAAAACAGGAGTCAGAAGGTTATTCACACTTCTCACTCCCGCTGCTTTCCTTATGTATATGATTCATTACCGCAAAAATGACAAAATTGCATTAAAGCTCTTCACAAAACTGGATGCCAGCTTCTCAACACCGCTGGATGCCTCATTGACTTCAACTTGGTCGGTTTTCTGCAGTTCGAGATATTCTTCCTGACTGCGGTCAAGCTTCACCAGACCAAGTACATTCTCCGCATAATCCTCCACCTGAGAAAGACTTACAGAGTTTTCCTTTTTGGCATTCAGCGAAACATATTCACTATCCAACTGTGCCAGTGTTGTCTGCTTCTGCTCAACCTCGGCTTTCAGCTCGGTCATTTTAACATAACAAGTGACCGTGGAAACTGCGCCAAACGCAAGGACAACACACATGATACCAATTACAAGCATACGAAGCCGCTGCCTGCGGCGGCGCGCGCGCAGACGCTCTTTTTTCTGCCTGTTTTCTATTCTATTATTATTTGAAACGACACGTACACCTCTGCCGTGTCCGGAATTGTCTGCCATAATCGAATCCGCTCTCCCTTAATTTTCCGACAATTTCTCACATACTCTCAATTTCGCGCTTCTTGCGCGGGGATTTTGAGCGATTTCCTCCATAGACGGCAGCAGCGGTTTGCGTACTGCCAGTTTGACCTTTGCTTTTTTCCCGCATACGCATACAGGAAAGTCCTTTGGGCATGTGCAGCCCTGCGCTGCCTTTCGGAATGCAGTCTTTACAATGCGGTCTTCCAGTGAATGGAACGTAATCACAGCAAGCCGGCCTCCCGGTGCCAATGCGTCAATCGCACGTTCCATCGCTTCCTGCACAGCCATCAGTTCATCATTCACCGCGATACGGATAGCTTGGAAACTCCGCTTTGCCGGATGCTGTTTTTCCCGGCGTGCCGCCGGCGGCATAGCCCCACGGATGATATCTGCCAGCTGCAGAGTTGTCTCAATCGGCTTTTCCTGACGCGCACGGTCAATTGCCGCCGCAATCTGCGGTGCATACCGTTCTTCACCGTATTCCAGAAGAATACGGCGCAGTTCCGACCTTTCCCATTCGTTGACAACCTCATAAGCGGATAACTGCTGCTGCTGATCCATACGCATATCCAGACGGGCATCCTGCATATAAGAAAAGCCCCGCTCGGCAATATCCAGCTGCGGTGACGAAACACCCAAATCAAACAGGATTCCGTCAACTTGATTCACATCGCAAGATGCAATTGCCTGATCCAGATTGCGGAAGTCGCTTTTTACCAGTGTAACGCGGTCTATCACGTCAGCCAAGCGGGCTTTGGCGTTTTCCAGCGCCATGTCATCCCGGTCGATGGCGATCAGCCTTCCGCCTTCCGTGAGCTGTTCGGCAATATGCAGGGAATGTCCTGCGCCACCGAGTGTAGCATCTACATATATGCCGTCCGGGCGGATCTTCAGGCTGTTGAGGCATTCGGTAAGTAAAATTGAAACATGCTTAAATTCCATCTCTTACGAATCCTCCACTCTAAAAGCCCAAATCTTCCATCGCCTGCACAATGCTGCCGGAATCCAGCGCATTGTTATAATCATCCCAAGCCTGTCTGTTCCAAATTTCCGCGCGTTCGCTGACACCAATCACCGTGACGTCATGGTCAAGCCGCGCATACGTGCGCAGGACAGGCGGCACAACGATACGTCCCTGCTTGTCTACGGTAACATCTGCAGCTGAGGATAAGAAAAAACGCTGCAGGCTTCTTGATTTTGACATTGGAAGCTGTCGGATTTTTTCCTCCAGTTTATCCCATGCCTCCTGCGGATACAGAAAAAGGCACTCATCCAGACCCTTTGTTACGACAAAGCTGTCCCCCAGCTCCTCGCGCAGCTTAGCCGGAATGAATAGGCGTCCCTTTGCATCCAGGGTATGTTGATATTCGCCTTTCACTTGGATGCCCTCCTGCTCCGTCTTCATGGAAAATTGTGGTCTTTCCAGCCACTTTCCCCCACTATGATTTTATTATACTTTCTGTAATCATAAAATGCAAGGAGATGTTTGATTTTTTTATTCGGAAAATTAGACTTTTTCAATCAATTGTGAACAAATTACGAACTTTCGAACGCATGTTCGCAGAAATTAACTTTGTTACAACACATACACATAAAAAGGGCAGAGGACGCAACATTTCATCCTCTGCCCCTATGCATAAACCTGTTTTTATTTTTGGTTTACATTTTCAAACTTTGCGCGGCATTTTCGGATTTCTTCCAGCGTAGCTGCAGCACATGCTTCTGTTGCATCCAGCTTTTCATTGCAGTAGCCGCTGACAGCAGTGCGAAGCTGGTTTGCCTGCTTCTCTGCAGTAGAAACGATTTCATCCGCCTGCTGCTGTGCAGCTGCAACCATCATGCTCTCATTGACAGTTTTGCGGACATATTCCTCTGCCTTTCTGCGCAGGTCTTCTGCTTCCTTCTTCCCCGCTGCAATCATATCATTGCGCTTCTCGACAATGGCACGTGCCATTTCCAGATCCTTCGGCATGTTGGTCCGGATTTCGTCCAGAATATCCAGGGCCTTTTCCCGGTCAATCATGCACTTTTCGGCGCTCAGCGGGACACTGCGTGCCTCCTGAATCATATCATACAACGAATTAACGAGTTCTTCTAAAACAGCTACCATAGTTTTCCTCCATCCGGCTTCTCTCCGCTTTCAAGTATTTCTTATTTTGTCCGATCCAGCTTTTTCATAATATCATCCCGGACTTCTTCCGAAACAAAGCCGGTGATATCACCGCCATGACGTGCAATATCACGTACGATCGTAGAGCTGAGAAACAGAAATTTCTGTTCGGTCATCAAAAAGACGGTATCCAGCTCCGGGTTTAGTTTTTTATTCGCCAATGCCATCTGAAATTCATATTCGAAATCAGATACAGCACGCAATCCCTTTACAATTGCGCTGGCATGCTTTTCCCTCACATAATCTGCCAGCAGGCCGCTGAAGCATTCCACTTCAACATTGGGAATATCCCGTGTCATGCGCTTTAGAAAATCCACCTTTTCCTCCATGGTGAATGCGGAAACCTTTTCTCCATTCACCATAGCCGCAACGATCAGCTTATCAAACAGTTTCGAAGCACGGCGGATAATGTCCAGATGTCCGAGTGTGGCAGGATCAAAGCTGCCGGGATATACCCCTATTCTCATATTGGTGCCTTTCCGGCCCTGAGAAAACAGAGCCTCAGTCAATTTCTTCCTTCCGGCAAAGCGCCGTCAGGCAGATGGTACCGTATTTGTATGTCTTGTGCACAGAAAATGCTTCCGGGCATATGACAGTATCTTCGACGGAACTTTCACATATTATTATACCATCTGACGACAAGATGTCAAACGATTCTACAGCTTTCAATGCAGAATTTAATAATTCGCCCCCGTAGGGCGGATCCAGGAATAAAATATCAAATTTTTGCCCCTGCAGCTTTTGCAGCGCCTGCTGATAGGTCAGATTCAGGATTTCTGCACGATCCTGCACCCGTGCTGCAGCAACATTCCGGCGGATCACTGAAACAGCCTTTGGTGCACGATCAACAAAAACAGCCTTTGCAGCACCGCGGCTCAGCGCTTCAATGCCCATCTGTCCGGTTCCTGCAAACAGATCCAGCATTGCAGCATCATACAACCGGAACTGCAGGATATTAAACACAGATTCCTTTACCTTATCTGTAGTCGGGCGTGTGTCTTTGCCCGGAACAGCTTCCAGCGCTTTACCTCTTGCACTTCCACTGATGACTCTCATGGCTTCGCCTCCCGTTGTTCACTGCGAAAATATTGATAAACCGACATAGCAGCGGAATGCGGAAGCACAGCCTCCAGCTCCTCCAGCTCTGCCTGACGGATACGTTTTACACTTTTAAATTTTTTTAACAGAGCAGTCCGGCGTTTTTCACCAATGCCCGGTATCTGGTCCAACTGCGAACGCACTGCATCCGCCTGCCGCAAAGAACGCTGATACGTGATGGCAAACCGGTGGACTTCCTCCTGCATACGTCCCACCAGCGCAAAAACAGCCGGCGTCGTGGCAATGCTGAATTCCCTGCCATCCGGCGCAACCAGCCCTCTGGTACGGTGATGGTCGTCCTTTACCATACCGAAAACCGGCGTATCACAGCCAAACCGGTCCAACACGGCCTTTGCTACATGCACATGGCCCAAGCCACCGTCAATCATGAAAACACTCGGCAGTTCAGAGAATTTTTCATCTCCATCCTTCCAGCGCTGCATACGGCGTGTGAGCATCTCCTCCATCGCCTTATAGTCATCCTGCCCATCCGCTACCGATTCAATGCGGAACCGGCGGTAGCGGCTGCGTTTGGGCTTGCCGTTTTCAAATACGACCATGGAACCGACTGTATTGGTTCCGGACAGGTTGGAAATATCATATGCTTCAAAGCTAACTGGTGCTTTTTCCAAGCCCATCATATTGCCAAACAATTCCAAAGACTTCTGCCTGCGCTGGGTGCTGGTTTCCGAACGTGTAATTTCCTCCAAAGCATTCTTCTTTGCCATCTGCATCAGCTCCCGCCGCCTGCCGCGCTGCGGAACAGTCAGCGTCACCTTCTTGCCTGCAACAGACCGCAGAAATGCTTCCACCGTCGTCATATCCTCAATTTCTTCAGAAACCAATACCAGCCCCGGCACAACACTACGCATGGAATAATATTGCTTGATATAACTTTCCAACAGTTCCGCGCCGTCCCCGGCAGAGGTTCCTTCCAACATAATATATTCCTTATCATGAAAATCACCTGCAATATAATGCAATACAACAATACAGCCCTTGGTTTCCCCCTGCACAAATGCAATAATATCCATATCGGAAAAGCCGCTGGCAACTACCATCTGATGCTGTCCGGCACGCTGTATGGCACGCATACGGTCACGGAGCTGTGCTGCCTGTTCAAAGTGCTCTTCCTCTGCTGCCCGGTACATATCCTCTTCCAGCCGCTTTGCCAGCTGTTCATAATTGCCTTCCAGCACATCGATGGCCTGTGCCACACGCTGTGCATACTCCTCCTGTGAGATGTTTCCCGTACAGGGTGCACAGCACCGCCCCATCTGGGCGTTGAGACATGGGCGCACCTTGCCGATATCCCGCGGCAGGACGCGGCGACAATCCCGCAGGCCCAACGCACGGCTGACCGTATCAATCGCCTGAAATGCTGCGCCACGTCCGGCATATGGCCCGAGATACCGCGCTGCATCGTTTTTCTGCTTTCCCACAACAGCAAACACCGGATACGGCTGATCCGTTGTCACACGAATAAACGGATAGCCCTTGTCATCCTTCAGCAGGATATTGTACTTCGGCTTGTATTTTTTAATCATCTGGTTTTCCAGAACCAGCGCTTCAAACTCCGAACTACAGACAATAATATCAAAATTATCGATATTCTCTACCATTTTCCGGGTTTTGGGTGTATGCTTTGCATCGTTCTGAAAATACTGTGACACGCGGTTTTTGAGCACCTTTGCCTTGCCGACATAGATGACCTGCCCGTGGCTGTTTTTCATAATATAAACCCCCGGTTCCCTCGGCAGAGTCAATACTTTCTGGTGCAGTTCCTCACGGGTGGCCATAGTTCCTCCCTTCCCCGATAAAAAAAGAGACACCGCAAAACCAGCGGTGTCATCTGTTCGTGCGTTGGATTGAAATCAGTCGCTGAAGTTCGAGTCGCTGAAATTGGACTGAATCAGATCAGTCAATGCATTTACTGCCTCTACTTCGTCAACGCCGTCAGCAATCAGTGTAATGGTAGTACCCTTGGTAATACCCAGAGAAAGGATACCCAGAAGGCTCTTTGCATTCACTCTGCGCTCTTCCTTCTCTACGAGAATTGTGCTCTTAAAGCCATTTGCGCACTGGATAAAAAATGTTGCCGGACGTGCATACAGTCCAACCTGGTTGGTAATCTGAACTTCCTGTGAAAACATTCAACATCGCTCCTAATAAACAAAATTAAAACTAAACCTGCACATACAATACATGATTTTCGGCTTGTCATCTTCTAAGCCATATATTATTTATAGCATACCTGTTTTTTTCGATTTCGTCAATATGCTTTTGTACCAAAAGAGAGCATTTTCCTGCCGTAATTTGTAGATGATTCTCAAATCAGGCAAAAGGTAAAGTGGCAATTTCTAACAAAAATTTATTTTTTATCAGATTTTTTTCTGTTGCCCGCAGCATATTACTTCAATTCGAGGATCGTAACACCCATATCGCCCTCTCCATAGCGTCCGTTGCGGATGGATTTCACATGCCTGTCATGCCGCAGATGCTGCTGGATTGCCGTCCGGAGTGCACCAGTTCCCTTGCCATGGATAATTGTGACAATATCCAGATGGGCCATCAGGCTGTCGGAAATATAACGGTCTACCTCCATCAGCGCTTCCTCTACCATCATACCACGGACATCCAGCTCGCTCTTTGCCGAAGCACGGCGGATTTCTGCCGCATTGCCGGAAGATGGACGGTATGTCTTTTTCGGTTTTTCTTTTTTCTTTTCCTCCAAACGCAGCTCATTGAGCGGTACATTGACCTTCATAATACCCGCCTGTACATAAACCATGCCGTCCTTATTTTCCGGCTTCAATACGGTTCCCTGTACGCCGACATTCAGCAGATAAACGGTATCGCCCGCCTTAAGAGGACGGATTTTTTCCGGTTCAACCTTCTTCTTTTCACGCTTGTTGGCATTTTTTTCCGCCTTACCCAGCGTACTGCGCAGTGCTGCACGGGCGGCTGCCAGATTCTGGTCTGCAGCATCCGTCTGTGCCTGTTTTTTCATTTCATCCAGCTGTGCAAAGACATTTTCCGATACCAGACGTGCTTCCCGCAGGATACGCGCTGCCTGATCTCTGGCCTTTTCCAGAATAGCATCGGTTTCATCCTCTGCACGCCCCTTCAAATTGGCAGCCTTGTCCTTTTCCGACTGTGCGGTTCTGCGCAGTCGGTCCGCATCCTCACGCTGCTTCTGCAGCTGGTGGCGTTCGCGTTCCAGACGGTCCAACACATCCTCAAAACGGACATTTTCAGCGGAAATCTGTTCCTTCGCCCGTTCAATGATAACCGGCTGCAGACCCAGACGTTTGGAAATGGCAAATGCATTGGATTTGCCCGGTACGCCTGTCAGCAGCTTATAGGTCGGCTGCAGGGTTTTGACATCAAATTCACACGAAGCATTTTCAACGCCGTCCGTAGACAGTGCAAATACTTTCAGCTCGGAATAATGGGTGGTTGCTGCTACCAGAGAACACATCTGCCTGCCATATTCGATGATGGCAACGGCAAGCGCCGCACCTTCTTCCGGGTCTGTGCCTGCACCCAATTCATCGAACAGGATCAGGTCATCCGGCCCGCACTTTTCCATAATGGCAACGGTATTCTTCATATGGGCTGAGAACGTCGAAAGGGACTGCTCTATGCTCTGCTCATCGCCAATATCTGCATAGATATTGCGGAACAGACAGACTGTACTTTCTTCATTTGCGGGAATATGCATGCCGGATGCTGCCATCAGGCTCAGCAATCCCAAGGTTTTGAGGCTGACCGTCTTACCGCCTGTATTGGGGCCGGTAATCACCAGTGTATCATACGTATAGCCAAGCGCAATGTCAATCGGTACAGCGGTTTTCTGGTCAAGCAGCGGGTGGCGTGCACGAATCAGATTTACCTGGGACTTTTCACTGAGCTTTGGCGCACATGCATTTAATTTGAAGGAATAATTTGCCTTGGCAAAGATAAAATCCAGCTTGCACAGCACATCATAATCCGCACCGATGGCATCGGCAAAGCCTGCCACATCAGCAGTCAGCTCGGCAAGAATGCGCTCAATTTCCGCCTTTTCCTTGCCCAGCAGGATTTTAATCTGGTTATTTGCATTGACAACCTGTGCCGGTTCAATGAACAGCGTTGCACCGGATGCGGAAACGTCATGTACCATACCCGGGATATCCCCGCGGTGTTCACTTTTTACCGGGATGACATAGCGTCCGTCACGCTGCGTAATCAGGTTTTCCTGCAAATATTTGGAATAGGAAGATGAGGATACAAAATGGTTCAGCGTCTCACGCACACGCACATTCTGCTGCCGCATCTGTCTTCGTATATTAGCAAGCTCAGCGGAAGCTGCGTCTGCAATTTCCTCCTCACTGATGATTGCCCGGTTGATTTTGTCTTCCAGATATTTATTGCTGTCTATTCTCGCGAAATAGGAATCCAGCGAGGTTTTCAGCCCATTGTCCTGCTGCTCATTGCCGTATTTGCGCACCTGCCCTGCCGCATGCAGCAGGGATGCAATATCCAGCAGCTCCCTTGTGGACAGCACGCCGCCCATTTTGGAGCGGTTCAGCGCTGCTGATACCTCCCGGATGCCGCCAAAGGCAGGTGTTCCGGCAGCGGTCATCATACGCTTTGCGTCGTCTGTCTGTGTCAGCAGCTCCTGTACATCTTCAAGATCATGCAGCGGCCGCAGATTTTTTGCCTGCTGCTTTGCCTTCCGGCTGACGCATTGCTCTGCAAGCTGATCGAGAATCGTGTAATATTCCAGTATTCTCAGGCTTTTTTCAGATAATTTACTCATGATCGATTATATTACTCCATTTGAAAAAGAGAATGATAAAAATCCAGTGTTTTGCAGTGGATATCCAGATGGTATAACAGATACCGTTCACAAACAGCCCCCAGCTGCTGTGCTGTCTGCGTATTGACTGCAAAAGCAAACAGCTTTTTTCCCGGGCAGGAAAGAATATAACGCATGGCATCCAGCACACCCTGCGGTACATCAAAATAGGTTCCTCCCACACGTTTGCGGCATCCCTGACATACCAGTGCACCGTTTTCCAGCAGGAAAGACCATGTATCACATTCCGTCTCCCCGCAAACAGCACAGCTATGCAGCTCTGGCAAATAGCCCAAAGCCGCTGCAAGGCGCAGTTCAAAGGCTGCTTTGACCACCTGTATCTGCCGTTTCTGCCTGTCCAGTGCGTACAGCGCCCGAAGGAACATGGGCAGAAGGTCGTCCACTTTCTGCTCCTCTTCCGTTGCCAGATTCACCAGCTCGGCAAAATAGCAGCACAACGCATAATGCTCGATATTTCCAGTAATGCCCCAAAACTGCGTTTCAATTTCCGCATCGTTCAGCGTATACCGCCTGCCGGAAAACAGGGTAAATTCACTGTAGCAGAACAGTGCCACTGCATTGGCAAGCCGCCCTTTTTTGCGCCGTATGCCACGGCACAGCACTTCAATTTTTCCCAGCTCCGCAGTCAGAACTGTAATATACCGGTCGCTGTCTCCAAAATCCGTTTCCCGGATGACAAGCCCCTTTACCGTGACATGCTGCGCCATACCTGTTTCCCTTCTGTTTGTTACTCGTTTTCGTAACCAAAGTTACGCATCTGGTACTGGTTGTTGCGCCAGCCCTCCTTGACCTTGACCCAGAGCTGCAGGTAAACGCGGGTATCCAGCAGCTCCTCGATATCTGCACGCGCCTGCGCACCAATCTGCTTGAGCATACTGCCATTTTTGCCGATGATAATGCCCTTGTGGCTTTTCTTTTCACAATAAATGGTTGCGGCAATTTCCATCAGGCCGTCCTCCCGCTCGTGCATCTGCTCGACTGCCACAGCGGTGCCATGCGGTACTTCACGGTCAAGATTCAACAGCATTTTCTCACGGACAATCTCTGCCACCAGCTGGCGTTCCGGCTGGTCACACAGCATATCATCCGGAAACAGCTGCGGCCCTTCAATGGCAAACTTTTCAAATTCCTCAAACAGGATATCACAGTTTTCCCCTGTTTTGGCCGATACCGGGACAACTGCGTCCCATTCCTGTGCCTGGGAATAAGCGGCAATCACGGCCAGCAGATCTTCATTCTTCACGGTATCAATTTTATTGATTACCAGCACAGACGGCATATGGTACTGCTTCATACGGTCTATCAGCTCCTGCTCTGCAGGGCCAATGTGCGGTACCGGATCGACAACCAGTGCAGCAATATCCACATCTGTCACCGTGTCATTGACCACTTTTACCATGTAATCGCCCAGACGGGAACGCGGTTTATGCAGTCCCGGCGTGTCCTGAAAGACATACTGGCAGTCGCCTTTTGTCACGACGCCGGTAATACGGGTACGGGTCGTCTGCGGTTTATTGGATACAATGGCAATCTTTGTGCCCACCAGCTGGTTCAGCAGCGTGGATTTACCCACATTCGGCTTACCCACAATGGAAATAATCGCGCTCTTTTTTACACTCATGTATCGTTCTCCTGCTTTATCACAATCTTATTCTTCTTCTGCACGGGTCAGCCCCAGCGCAGACAGGACAGCTTCTTCCTGCTTCCGCTGCAGCTGTCGTTCCTCTTCGCTGCGCTCATGGTCATAGCCCAGCAGATGCATCATGGAATGCACCGTCAGAAAGCCGCACTCGCGTTCCACAGAATGTCCATATTCCTCCGCCTGCTCCACAGCGCGGTCATAATTCAGAATCATGTCACCGAGGAATAGGGAATCATCCTCCGGATTGCGCTCCATGTCCACATCCTCCGGCCATTCACCGTTATAAAACTCCAGCATTGGAAAGGACAGGACATCTGTTACGGCATCCTTATCCCGGTTTTCCCGATTGATTTCCCGTATGGTTTCCCCATCTACAATCGTAACATCGACAAAACAGCCCTCCGGCGCTCCCTCAGCTTTCAGTGCAGCGGCAGCACAACGGGTAATCAGCGCCGAGACAGCTTCGAGATCGGCAACCTCTGCCTCCGGTGTAATGCGGATACGATGTTCCATGTCCTGTTTCCTCACTTTCTCACAGGAGGACGGCGCTTGGCAGCGTTCTCCTTTGCTTTCATCGCTTTCTGCTGTTCATACTTCTCATATGCACGGACAATGCGCTGTACCAGCTCATGCCGTACAACATCACGGTCAGTCAGCTGGCACTGGGCGATGTCCTCTACATTTTTCAATACGCGGACAGCTTCCTTCAAGCCGCTGACCCGGTCACCCGGCAGGTCAATCTGGGTGATATCGCCGGTGACAACTGCCTTGGAGCCAAAACCGATACGGGTCAGGAACATTTTCATCTGCTCCGGTGTGGTATTCTGTGCTTCATCCAGAATGATGAAGGAATCATCCAATGTGCGTCCGCGCATATACGCCAGCGGTGCAACTTCAATACTGCCCCGTTCCAGCAATTTGTTAAAGGTCTCTGCCCCCATCATATCAAACAAGCCATCATACAACGGACGCAGATACGGGTCAACCTTGCTCTGCAGGTCACCCGGAAGAAAGCCGAGCTTCTCACCTGCTTCCACCGCCGGACGTGTCAGGATAATCCGGCTGATCTGCTTATCACGGAACGCTGCCACAGCAGCAGCTACGGCAAGATAGGTCTTGCCGGTACCTGCCGGACCAATACCGATGGTAACCGTATGGGTGCGCATGGCATCCATATACCGCTTCTGTCCCAGTGTCTTTGCCTTAATCGGCTTGCCCTTTGCTGTGATGCATACAACATCCTTGCCGATCTCGGCCACCTGGTTCTGCCGTCCGTCCTTCACCAGCCCCAATACATACTGTACAGTCTGTGTGCCGATGCTCTCGCCGCGCTCTGACAGCTGCATCAGCGATTGAATCGTCTTCATGGCAAGCTCTACATTTTCCGGTTCTGTGCCCGTTACCTTCAGCTCGGTTTCCCGGCTGAGCACTGTGACATCCAGCGCTTTTTCCAGCACCTTCATATTTTCATCAAATGCACCAAAGATGCCCATGATCAGGTCTATCGAATCAATGTGCATGGTCATTTCTGCCATATTGTTTTTCGCTCTCCTCATATTTATTGCTCTTCCTGGGGTTCTTCCGTATCCTGTGGAAGGTCTGCTTCCGTTCTGCCATCCTCCACACGTTCTGCGATCTGCTCATAGCACCAGATCACGGAACGTAAAACCGCTGCATCCTGCTCTGGTCTCAGGTCTGCGTCCATAGAGGGGATATTCCCTTCACCGATCTGCTGCTCCACAGAACGTTTTGCCCCATATTCCAGCTTTGCCTGCAGTTCTTCGGCATCATGCAGAACTGCTTTTGTTGTATAGGGCAGGATCGTCTCACAGCACAGGGAAACCGGAAGCACCAGATAATCATTCAACCTGATTTCCTCAGTCGTTATTATTCTATCACAATTCCCCTCTGTTAGACTACTGTTGAAAAACAAATTTATCCGGGTTTTTCCAAAACACACGGCATATCGCCGTTTGACCTTTCCATTTTTGTATTTTTTGTCAGCTTCTAATGCGATTTTCCGGGTTGTATAGTACCGGGTAGATGCCCAGATATCTGCATTGGCATCCTCAAGCCGGGTTTCATCCAGTTGACCCTGTTTTTCTACCAGCGCATCCACCAGGATTTGTCCCTGTATGACGGCATCTCCGATGCTGCACTGTTCTGTCCCTCTATGGACGGACATCTTTTCTATAATACCGTCCTTCAATGCCACAACATCATGGATTCCGTTCGGCGTTTCATTTTCCGGCGGTTCTGTAATCGCTGCCGCCTGGATCTCCATGGTGTTGCCATCTACATTAACGGAAAAATATTTTAATTCATCCAGCTCCGTCATCATGTGCAGCTTGACTGCCTTGGCATCAATCTGCGCACTTTTTGTCCCGATTCCGATGTTAAGCTGTTCCAACTCCTGCATCACGGCATATGCGTCTACGCCCTGTTCAAAATTGGTATCAATCAGCCAGATACGTGTGGACAATTCATAGCAGGCAAAGCACATCAGCAGCAAGCCTGCCCACAGGGCATATCTCCTTCGGAGCTTTTGAAAAAGGAACGGAAATCCCCGGCGCTGCATGATGTGCACCCGGCACCGTGTCCGTTTTTTGACCTGTGCCAGACGGTAAAAGTCCTTCAGGGATATCACTGCCCGCATTTCATCAATATCTGTCCGTTCCGGCTTCCGCAGGGTGATATGCTCCCGTGCACACAGGTTCAAAAACCGTTCCAATTCTGCGCCGCGCACACGGATTGCCAGCATCCCGCCAGCCAGCCGAATCCAACCTGCAACCACAAGCTTACCCCTCTCCCGTCAGGAACCCAACCTCTGCAATCAGCCCTGCAATGGATAATTCATCCTCATCCAGCGTGCGCAGCTCCAGGCCATCCCCTGTGACACGCACAATCAGCTTTCCGCATCGGACCCGCATTTCTTCCTTGCTATATAACAGGATAGCGCAGCGTCCGGTCATGACAATACTCCGGTTGCCATCCATCTGTATAGATGTACCGCCCAGGCAGGCAGGAAAATTCTGTTCCACAAACACTTCCTCCCTTCCCTAAGAATTTGTATGCGGCGCAGGTATGATTCTTGCCTTTTTCCGATAGGATGAAACAGCGAAATGGAGGGATTTTTTATGAAAAAGTGGTGTGCCTGCCTTGGAAGCCTGTTGTTTCTCATCCTGCTGTGCCGGTATTCGTCCGACTGCGCACAGGCTGTCCGTACAGCATTGCAGCTATGCCTGACCTCTGCCATCCCATCACTGTTTCCATTTTTTGCGGCCAGCTCCCTTGCTGTTTCCTGTGGACTGGCACAATCTCTCGGGAACCTGTTTTCCCCCTTGATGCGCCATTGCTTTCACCTGCCCGGTTGTGGTGCCGCAGCGTTATTCCTCGGCTTTCTGGGAGGATATCCCGCCGGAGCGCGCATGGCGGCAGAGCTGTGGCACCGCAATCTGTGCACGAAAGATGAAGCGGAAGCACTGGCTTCTGTATGCAACAATACCGGACCTGCTTTTCTCATCGGCATGTGCGGTTGCGGTTTATTTCATTCCTTGCAATTGGGAATATTTCTGTATATCATTCACATCCTCTCGGCTTTGCTGACCGCCTTTTTTCTGCGTCCAAAAGAACTTCCGGTATCCATATCATCCCACAAGCTGCCGGAAGAACTGCCCTTCTGCCGTTTGGTGACACAGTCCGTGATTTCTGCCGGGCGTTCCTGCCTGATGATTTCTGCCTTTATCCTGTTCTTCTCTGTTATCCTATGTCTGCTGCGGCTGACCGGAATTTTATCTGCGGCCTGCACCGCTGCGGCACCACTGCTGTCTGTCTCCGGATTGTCATTCTCCGGCACAGAAAGCCTTTTTACCGGCTGTATGGAACTGACACAGGGTCTTGCCGGATTGACGGAATACGCTGGTTTCATCTCTGCCAGAATGACAGCAGCATCCTTTCTCTGTGCATTCGGCGGACTTTCTGTCCTGTTCCAGACTGCCGCCGCCACAGAAGGTCTTTCCTTTTCCCGCTGTATCCGCGGAAAATGTGTCCATGCCTGTATCTCCGCCCTGCTGTGCGGCATTTTATTCCATTTTCAGTTATTTTAATTGAATGCTCCATCCCGACAGGAATTTGGCATAAGGAAATCAGATTTTCAGTAATATTTTCATCTTATACATCTGGAAACGGAATGCAATCTGCGCTATAATATTGAAACAGCGCCTTGTATGAGAAGGAGATTTTCTATGTTCAATTTGTTCCGAAGGAACTGCTTATATAATGAATCCATCGAGCCGCACTGCGCGTACTGTGCACACTGCAAGCCTGACAATGAATATCAGGGTGTCTGCACTTACCGCGGCATTGTCGCTATGGCAGGCAGCTGCCGCAGATTCGAATATGATGCCCTGCGCCGCAGGCCGCCAAAGCCAGCCCGTATCCGGGGACGCTTTACAGATGCAGATTTCTTCTTTGAAGAAAAAGAAACAGATGAGTCCGCTGCTCCGGCTGCAGAAGAAAAAACAGCCTCTGTTTCACTCAAGCCTTTGATTTCCGATGACCTGAGTCAGTTTGCCGACCTGTGGGAGGATGATGAAGACGATATTCCCGCAAAGCAGGATGAACCCGTTTCTGACACCACAGAAGAAAAACAGGAACCGGAAATACAGGAAAAAAATCAGGAAGAAACACAGGAGGAATCCAGTGATGAAATATAAACGACAGCTTGCTGCGCTGCTGCTCTCGGTTACACTGCTGACTGGAATGGCAGTACCATCCTTTGCAGAACCGGAAACAGACGATTCTGCTGTAACAACCACACAGACAACCGACGATTCCACATCGGACGGCACCCAGACCAGTACAAATCAGACGGATACGGATTCCGATACAGATAACGACGCCAACACCGACGCAGATGCTGCCGAACCAGACAACACACAGGCAGATGACGCTGCTGTGGAAGAAGAGGAAACCGATGACAAGTCTCCGGTAATCACAATTGATGCCAAGGCAAGTATCCTCGTCAATGCGGAAACCGGTGAAATCATCCACGCCGAAAACGAAAAGGAAAAAGAATATCCTGCTTCCACCACCAAAGTCATGACCGCACTGCTGGTATTGGAAAAGTGCAGCCTGAGTGATGTTGTCACCATGCAGGAGTCGGATTTTATCGATGTCAACAACGGCGCCAGCAACGCTGGTTTAAAAGTCGGTGAACAGATCACAGTGGAAAACCTACTGTACTGCCTGCTTCTCCCTTCCGGCAACGAAGCTGCCAACGCATTGGCACGTGTTACCGGCGGTTCTGTTGATGAATTTGTGCAGATGATGAATGACCGTGCCAAAGAGCTTGGCTGCGTCAACACCCATTTCGCCAATCCAAACGGCCTGCACGATGACAACCATTATACCTGTGCATATGACTTGTACCTAATCGCACAGCAGGCAATGCAGAATTCTACCTTTACCACCATCGTCAATACCGCGCAAAAAAAGCTTCCGGCTACCAACATGAATGCCGAACGCATCATTTATACCACAAACCACCTGATTCTCAGCAGCTATTCTTCCATTTACTACGATAACTGCTATGGCATCAAAACCGGACATACCTCCCAGGCAGGCTATTGCCTTGTTTCCTACGCGAAGCAGAGCGGCTATACATATTATTCCGTGATTCTGGGTGCAAATGCAGGCTCCGGCGAATATGCGGGAAGCTTTACGGAAACCAAGCGTCTGTTTGAGTGGGCGTTTGACAATTTCCATATGAGGACTGCTACACAGGCAGGTTCCGCCGTGACCGAATGCTCCGTTCGTCTGGGCCGCGGCACAGACCATGTGACGCTGGTTACCTCGGACGATGTTTCCGTTCTGATTCCAAGCGGCGCTGACACTTCGGATCTGGATGTGGAAATTTCTACCGAAGACAGTTATGATGCACCGATTGCACGGGGTGATAAGCTCGGCACTGTCACCTATTCTTATCAGGGCATGGAATGTGCCACCGCAGATCTGGTTGCGCTGAGCGAAGTCCAGCGTTCTCCCATCCTGTATACACTCGACTGCATTGCGAAATTTCTCCGTTTGACTGCAGTTCGTGCCATTGTTGCAATTGTTGTTATCATCTTTTTGCTGTATATGATTCTTTCCTTTATTGCAGGAAGAAACCGCCGTATTAACCGCAAAAAAAAGCGTACGGCACAAAAACGCAGAAATAATAGAAGATAAGCAAATCCCCTGTTTCGCTTGAAACAGGGGATTTTTCTTCGCGGGGAAGCGCGATCGCAGCCGAAAAAAACGGCTGTTTTCTTTATTTCAGGTAATTTGTCACCATAGTCGCAGCTTCCGCACGAGTTGCGTTTCCTTTTGGATTAAACCGTACGGAATTACCGGATTTGATTCCACTTACGATTCCGTTCTGGTATGCCCACAGCACTGCATCTGAAGCCCATCGGGCAATACTTTTGCTGTCAGAAAATACCGTATCCAACGAACCGCTGACCTCCGGCCTGCCAGCATAATTATACAAAATAACCGCCAGCTCCTGCCGGGTAACATCGTTTTCCGGACGGAAAGTACCATCTGTCATACCGCTGACAACATGATTTATACTCCCCCAAAGGACTGCATTATAATACCATCTTTGTTTTTTGACATCAGAAAACGGCATTTTGCCATTCACTTCCGGCTTTCCTCTGTAATTATACAGAATCTGCACAATCTGTGCACGTGTCAGCGATGATCCCGGTGAAAAGACCGTACTGGACATACCACTCATGATCTTATTGTCATAAACATATTGAACATAAGGACGATACCACGCTGTCGCGGAAACATCTGTAAAGACGTCCTCCACCCGTGGCGTACTGTTCTCAATATGTTTCGTATAGCTTTTTCCTTCCAAGGTGCAGGCTGCCGTCTTTCCGGTTGGATCTTCTGAAACCGTGCAGGCAACCGATTCCGTATGACCGCACACACTGCAGGTAAATACCGCTGTACAGGACGTGAAATCCTTTGACCACTGGAACTCCGGCTCACCATAAGTATGTTCCAAAGCCTTCGCTGTGAGAATCTGCTGGTCGGTATAACTTTTTCCGCCATATTCCACTCCAGCGGTGTACAGGATGTTTCCTTCGTCGGTACACGTAGGAAGGGTCACCATGCTGGTCACTGTGCAGGAAATTTCCTGTGTATCATCTCCGCCTATGCAGGTAAATACTGCTGTACACGCGGTATAATCCTCATTCCACCGGAATTCCGGCTGGTTATAGATATGTCCGGTTGCCGGGAGAATCGCAGATTTTTGTCCTGTATAGGTCTGTTCTTCAAACGTTACCGAAGCTTCTGCGTAGATTATACCGTTCTCTGTGCAGGATGCAGGTATTATATCGTGCGTTACAGAGCATACCTCATTCTGTATTTTGCCACACTGGCTGCAAACAAATGCTGCCGTACAGAAGCTCAAATCATCCGGCCAAAGGAATACTGGTTCCTGATAATCGTGCCCGAGAGCTGCTATGCTGTCCCTCTTTATATTTGTATATGTTTTCCCGTCAAATTCTGCTTCTGCTGTATAAACAACAGCCCCTTCCGTTTCACATGTCGGCTCGGTTTCTGCCCGTTCCACTGTGCAGGTAATTTCCTGTGTGTCATCCCCGTTTATGCAGGTAAACACAGCTGCACACGTGGTATAATCTTCATTCCAGCAAAATTCCGGTTCATCATAGACATGTCCGGTTGCATCCAGCACAATTGTCTGCTGGTCTGTATAGGTTTCCCCATTTATCGTGACTTTCGCCACCGCAGTAAGACTGCCATCTTCAAAACATTTTGCCGGAATCGTATCTTTGGAAACTTCGCATGTCTCCGTAACTACCTCGCCGCAGCGTGTACAGGTAAATGCCGCAGTACAGGAGGACAAATCGGCAGACCATGTGAATTGCGGTTTTCCGTACGTATGTCCAAGCGCTGCAGCCATGCTGGTTTTTGTATCCGTATAACGCCTGCCACCCAAACCTGCCGCCGCTGTATAGGTTATTTCGCCTGCTTCTGCGCATCCTGGTGCCTTGGTTTCTTCACTAGAGACGGCGCAGTCTATCTTTGTCACAACGTCACCTAAAGTGCAGCCCCATACCGCTGTACAGGAATGCAAATCCGCAGACCAGCTAAATTCTGGCTGTCCATAAGAATGGCTATGGTTTTTCAACCGTTGCGCATAATCCATCGTGTCCATCGGATATGACTGATAAAATGCTTCTGTGGTGTAACTTGCTTCGCGGGTATGCCCCTCAAAACTTTCATTGCACTGTAGGAAATACTGATATGATGTGCTTTCAGAATCCCAAGTCGAATCGACATTATAATAATAATTGCCAAGCTTTACTATATTCCATCCATGACTTACGCCATTGCCCATACCCGAAATAAATCGGCAGTCAATGCCTTCTTCCATCACCAGACGGTAAAACAACAGCGCATAGCCTTGGCATACCGCTGTTTTGTCGAAAACAGCGGCATATACAGTATATTTCCGCTTATAGCTGTCATCACTTAGGTGTTCATTGTCATACGTAACTGTATTACAGATATAATCATATATACTGCATATCTTTTCATAGTCGCTCTTCCCATCCAGTTCCAGTTGCTTTCGAATATCCGCAATGGCAATATCTACCTCTGCTTCCTGTTCAGCACTTGTGTAATACGTTACCGTATAGGTCAGTGTCAGATAATATGTCATACCCTCCACATAACCGGACATGGTGCCTTCCCATCCGGCATACTGCCAGCGGAGGTAATCGCCTTCCCTTGCCACACCCGTATGACGGATCGCTTCCTCAAAAATGTCCGTCATGACTGCCTGATTGTATGCTTCCCCCTGATAATATATCGTAATCTTTTGCGCTCTGGCATCGAGCTTTTCCCGCACCTGATCTCCCAGCTCAGAAATCGATGCACTGTATACTGGCTCGGTCTCTGCCTGTACGGATTTTCCCCGTACTGTCGAAGCCGTTGTGAGATCATCTTCTGTAACAATACCCTCATACAGCGGGTTGAGAAAAATAACTTTATCACGAATCACCTGGGCAGCACTGTTTTGTTCAGCCTCTGCTGTACCGTCCGCTGTCAGATTTCCTGCCAGCGCACCGCCGCACTGCATTGCCATAGAAAGTGCCAGGATAAATGCCAAAAGCTTCTGTTTCACACATTTCTCTCCTTTCAAAGGTTTTCTGTGGAAATTTCCGTATATTCCTCCAATCAAGTCGTTTTTTGTCTTTCTCACATTATAACATCCAAGCCTTGCTTTGTAAACCAAAACGCATTCTCGCATAAATATAATCGGATACAATCCAGGCTTCAAACATATCTAAGATCAATTTTGTGCTCTGTTTTCGTTTTCTACATTGTATTTTTGCCTCCATCAACTCTTCTTCTAACACATAAATTTCCATTATTATCTTTCCGATATATCACACAAGCATATATTTACATATTGTTTCTCCACATTTATTTTTTATAGATTGCCGAAAAACTATATACATCTATTGCGCAAATTTGTATAATGGTTTTGCATTTGCTTCACATTATCCTGCTATCTACCGCAAATTGCATTTACTGCAAATTGCGGTAAATGCACATGCCATTTCCTGACACATTGTAATGTGTATATGAGGTGAACTGCATGTACCCCAGAATCCGCGATTTAAGGGAAGACGCTGACTTATCACAAAGTCAAATCGCAAAGCTCCTCTGCTGTTCCCAGCAGGTCTACAGCAATTATGAACGCGGACAACGAGATGTTCCAACCTTCATTCTCATCCGTTTGGCACAATTACATCATACAACAACAGATTATTTATTGGGATTGACGGATTACCGGGATATTCCAGCCGAATGGAACAAATAAGATCTGCGGGCAGCAAAAACGGCACAGCGTACGCTGTGCCGTTTTCCTATTCATTTTTACGTTGTCGGATAATTCGTTGCATGCAGTACAGTAATGCCGCTGCTGTTTCGTCCGGCCCATGCGCCATAGCTTACATGGCGGACGCTTACCTTGTTCGGTCCAGTCCAGTTTGCATCATATACGGTGAAACCTGTGCTGTCGCTCGAAACGAAGACCATCGTATGCATCTTCGGAGAATTCATCTGCAGAATATCGCCCGGCTTTGCCTTGCTAATCAAAGACTTTATACTGCTGGAAGAATAGGAAGAGGATTTCGCTGTAATGGTATACAGCTTACCGTCACTGCTGCTCTTCGGGCTGCCGTCGTAGCTCCATCTTGCGGTCTGGCCATACATGCGGTAGAAAACCTCACGTCCAAAGCCCATACACTGGCTTGCACCAGCAAAGGAATAACTGCTGCCCAGAGACTTGCCGCTCGGATAAACAGTCATGATTGATGCCAGCTTTGCGGATGCTGCGGCAGTATCTTCACTGTTATCAGAGAGCTTCCACTGCTGAGAGGAAGCACCGGAATAACCCTTCAAACGGACATTGTTACTCTCCGCAGTCAGCGCAACACTGGTGTTGCTTGCCAGGCGGATCGAATAAACACCGTTTGCTTCTTCTACTGCAATAAAAGTCTGGCATTCTGTGCTGTTAACATTCCAAAGAATTACTTCCGCACCGTCCGTCGGATTGGCATCTACTGCGAGAGATGTATTCGATTTGCAAAGGAGCTGGAAGCTGCCATCGCTGTTATTCTGAATGGTAAACTGCTGTGCTGCGCTGTTTGTGTCACTTGCCAGGCCGATATTCGCCTGCTTTGCAGCCGAATTGGCTGTCATGATAAGCTTGGTTCCCACATTATGCAGTTCATAGCTGCCGGATGGGAGTGCGCTGTGTGCAATCGTGCCTGCGCTGCCGTTCACAGTCTGTGCTACAGTATATGTCGTGCCAAATGTCAGATTTTCTGCTGTCGCTGCTTCGGGAGTAATTCTGCCCACTGCAATCAGCTTATCTGTCAGCGTACAATTGCTGTTCTTCATCTTTGTATTCAGCGCCAGATAGGACATTTCCATAATTTCCTGACGCCGGAATGCATTCTTTGTCCAGCTTTCTGCCTGACTCTGTGTACACAGTCCGATCTCAACCGCCTTATTCAGCGACTCTGACCATTTAAAATCTGTACTGTATTCATATCCCAGCGCCCGCAGAACAAAGGACATATACTGAGCCGGTGTCACTGCATCATTGGCGCCAAAGGTCGTTTCACTGTAACCCGATGTATAATGCTTGTAAACGCCATAGCCTGCAAAATTGCTGAACCAGGCTGAAACATCGCGGAAGGTATAAGAATATTTTCCCTGTGTAGCAGCTTCCTGCTCACCCAAAAGGGCGAGGAAAATCGTAAATGCCTCCTGACGGGTACCCACTTTATCCAGCATGAGGTCTCCGCTCGTATCACCGACAATCAAACCAAGGCTCTTCAGCGCATAGCCGCTGTTTGCCAGGCTCATGGCGTTCTGTACAACCTGTGCGGATTCCTTCGTCTGTACCTCTTCAAAGACGCTGGATGTAATGGTATTTTCGTCAAATGCAAATACCGGAGCACCAGCTGAAAGCATCAGCGAGCTGCACAGTACTGCAGATACAATTCTTTTTTTATATTTTGGCAAGTGAAATATCACTGGATGTCCTCCTCTTCTTTCCTTGTCGACGCATCTAGTATAACATAAATTTTCATATTTGTGTAACCAATTTGTAATCTTTGTAATCTTTCTGTTATCTTCACAAATTTCCACAATGAACATTGTACATTATGCACAAATATTACATCACTTCTTTGACACTGTTTCCCGAAATATCTTCTCGCCATGTATGCTGAAACATCACCTTCTTTCAAATTCCGTCGAAAAAAGGGTTTTCTACCGCAACAGAATCCAGTATAATAGGAAAGTAAGTCTGCGCATTTTCATAATGCCGCAAAGAAAAGGGAGGTTTTCCGTGAGTATTATTGACGTCAACGGTCTGACCTGTGACTATGGCCGCGGCCGCGGTGTATTTGATTTAAAATTTAAAGTAGAATCCGGTGAGGTCTTCGGCTTTCTTGGGCCGAATGCTTCTGGCAAAACAACGACAATCCGGCATCTGATGGGCTTTGCCAAGCCGGCATCCGGCACATGCCAGATTGAAGGACGTGATTGCTTCCAATCTGCAGCTGTGATTCACGAGACTCTGGGATATCTTCCTGGAGATATCTACCTGTTTCCGGATATGAGCGGCAAAGCATTCCTGTCCTTCCTATCCAAATACCGTGGTATGAAACATACCGGACGCACAAAGGAACTGCTTGACCGGTTTGAGCTGGATGCGCGCCAGCCCATCCGCCGTATGTCCAAGGGTGACAAGCAGAAGCTGGCACTCGTATGTGCGTTTATGCATGACCCGAGTATCCTGATTTTGGACGAGCCTACAGCAAGTCTTGATTTACTCATGCAGCATGCATTTATCGACCTGATTCTGGAGGAAAAGAAAAAAGGCAAAACCATTCTCATGTCCTCCCACCGGTTCAGCGAAGTGGAAAAAACCTGTGACCGCATTGGTATCCTGAAAAAAGGCCGCCTGAAAACAGTCTCTTCCCTGGAGGAACTGCGCCAGACAGAACGCCGCGTCTATATTATCACGCTGGATAATGAAGAAGCTGCGCAGGCGCTCTGCCGTGAAAATATCAATGTACTGGAAGCCGATGGACGTATTGTCAAGGTCGCTGTGTATCGCGACCTGCGCAGCCTGCTTTCTATTCTGATTAACTATCCGGTTTCCACACTGGACAATGTCGGACAAAGTCTGGAGGAAATCTTCATGCATTATTACGGAGGTGAGGAAGGATGAATTTCACGCTGTTCCGCTACAGCTGTAAAAAGGCGTTTCCGCTCTGGCTGGTATTTACAGTCCTGATGAGCCTGTACGCTTTTGCTGTCGTCCGTATGTACGACCCCGTCGCAGGCGCTGCGCTGATCCGCCTGACGGCATCTCTGCCGCAAACCATGACCATTCTGGGCATGACAAATTATGCCAACACATTTACGGCATTTATTGTGAATTACCTGTACGGTATGCTGATGCTGGCACTCCCAATGGTATTTACTGTCATTCTGTCTGTTCAGCTGATAGCCCATCACATTTCCACCGGAACGATGTCGTATCTTCTTGCTTCCCCCAATTCACGCAAGCGTATTGCGATAACGCAGCGCACGGTACTTATCCTAGACCTGTTCCTGATGCTGGCAGTCTGCGGTATTGTCACCATTGCATTATGTGAATATTATTATCCCGGACAGCTCGCTATCAAGCATTTCCTGCTGCTGACTGTCTGTGTATTTGCTCTGCAGCTTGCATTTGCCGGCATGTGTTTCTTTTTCTCCTGCAAAAGCAACAGCATGGTTAAGGCGCTGATTACCAACGCCGCTGCCTGCATTCTGTTCTACACCATCCGGCTGCTGGCAAATCTCGGCGGTTCACTATCCTATCTCCGGTTTATTACACCATATACGCTGATCCATCCATCCGGCATCCTGCAGAGCGATCTGCGCTCCTGCCTGCTGCCGCTGATTCTGCTGCTGATTGCAATGATCTTGTTTGCGCTGGCAAACCGTATCTTCCAAAAGAAAACCATGCCGTTTTAATAAAAACGGCATCTAAAAAGCGCCATCTGTCAAGATGGCGCTTTTGTTTCGTCTTTCGCAAGAATAAATACCGTTGCCAAAATCAAGGCAAAACCAATCAGGTCAATCCAGCTGAAGGCGGTATGCATAAAGACTGCTGTTGTCAGTGTTGCTGTCAATGGCTCTATACACCCCAGCATATTGCCCCGCGCAGGCCCGATCATGCTGGTTCCCTTTAAAAAGGCTGTAAATGCCACCGCAGTGCCGATCAGGACAATAAATACCGTCATCCAAGCTGTCTGCATGTTGAAGGAAATCGGAACCATCCATACCCGCATAAGGAAAAAGAATGCGATTCCGCCACTCAGCATGCCGATTCCGACTGTCGTGATACTGCCCCATTTTTTCATCAAATCCTGCGGAAGAATGATGTACAATGCCGCAGCTACAGCAGAAATGATCCCCCATAAAAGGCCTTCCTGGGAAATATACAGCGTGGTGAAACTGCCATGTGTTGTGACCAGAAAGGTTCCGGCAACGCAGGAAAGGATGGCAAGCCATTCCCGCTTTACCGGCATCTTCTTTGTCGTTATACATACAAACAGCAGTACAATGATCGTCGACAAATACTGCAGTACGGTTGCTGTACCGGAATTGCTTTTCGTAATGGATGTAATATAGGAGAACTGTGTAAACATCAGCCCGCAAACACCAAACATGATACAATGCAGCAATGCCCGCGGCGTATGTACGATTCGGTGCAACTTTTCCCGGTCTTGCATGAATGCAATCAGCAGTAAAATCACGCCTGCGCCCAGCAGCCGGAGATCAGTAATCCATCGGGTATCCATCCCCTGCGCCGAACAGAGATACTGGCTGCTGGTACCGGATAAGCCCCAGCAGGCACCTCCCAGCAGGGTAATGCCAACACCCTTCCTATAATCCGACATAAAAAAACCAACCTCCATAGTCTTCTCTTTTTTGCACAAATATGCTGCCATTGTAGTACACCCCTATCCATTTTTCAAGTATTGTGCACACATTCCTGATTTACGGCAAAAAAAACACCTGTATGTGCATCCCCTGGAACCGGATGACGCACTACAGATGTTCACTGGCTGACAGCTCAACGGCTGCAACCTGTTTTACTTTTCTTTATGAAAACGATTAGAGCGGCTTTACATCAACAGCACGCAGCTTGCCCTTTCTTTCGTCCATTTCCTCCTCAAACGTAACTTTCTGTCCATCGTTCAAGGTCTTATAACCATCACACTGGATAGCAGAGAAATGTACAAATACATCTGCGCCGCTTTCGTCATTGGAAATAAAGCCATAGCCCTTTTCCGAATTAAACCACTTTACTGTACCCTTGTTCATGCCAGGTACCTCCATTCAAAAAGTCTGCTTCCGGCAATTTTTGCGCAAAAAAATCACATATTTCGTGCAAATCACCCTCTAAATGTGCAATGACTTACAAAATATGTGAGATCAATGTACCGTTTCCGAAAGCCTGTTCAGTATAGCATCTGTTCCGGAAAAAGTCAAGGAATCCCCCCGGAAAACCGTTCGACATGCCCCTGTCTGCTTCGACAAACCAGCAGGTAGAAAAAAGATTTCTCTGGACGCTTTTCGACATTTTGTGCATTTTGTCAAAATTGTCTAAATTTTTTTGTGCATATTTCCGTTTTTGTTTTTAAACACAACCGATATTTATGTTCAATAATGCTCTATCTTTTTTGTTTTTGTTCGTTTACAATAGCGGTAGCAAGCAAAGAAAGACATCAACCAACGATGGAGTGCAGCATGCCTGCATTACATGGAGGAATTAAATTATGAGAAAAACAGTTCATAATGATCCCATTTTAAATGTGGATACCTACGGCAATATCTTTATGTATGCAACACATCGGGATCTGACCACTTCGCCACGCCATATTATCCGTATGTCTGAGCCGGTACAGCCTGAATTGCTGCAGGAAGCCCTGGAGCTTGCCCTGATTCGCTTTCCGCAGATGGCTGTGGGTTTAACACGTGGTGACTCCGCTTATTCTTATCACTACCTTGACAAACCGCCCGTTGTCCTTCCGTTCGAAAACCACCTCTCCCCTTACTGGATGGGTTCGGAGGATACCAATGGCTATCTTTTCCTGTGCGGCTATATCCGCAACACCATTATCCTGGAATATCATCACTGTACCTGTGATGGACATGGCTTCGACGAATTTATCCGCTGTGTCCTGTTTGAATATTTGACCCTGTGCGGACATTCGATTGAAAACGACGGTACAATCCGTACCCATGAAACCGAATTTGACGCAAGTGAATGTGAGGATGCCTATCCGCTGCTGGAGAATGTCCCGCGTTCCGGTGATAACCATCACCCGGATGTACCGACATTCCAGATTCCGCAGCCGGAGAACACATTGGATTCCAATGAGTTGGTAACCGAAATCACCTTCCCCTTTACACAGATGAAGTCCTTCCTCAAACGGAATGGCGGCAGCCCTCTGACCTATGTTATGACCGCATTGTCCCGCGCTATTGCAGAAACCTATTTCGAAGATGGTGCGCGTGAGACGATTGCCGCTGAGATTCCTATGGATCTGCGTGCTCTTGTTCCGAGCAAAACCACACATTTCTTCGTTTCCCTGCTCGATCTGCCATTCCTGCCGGAATACCTCGACCTTTCATTTGCAGAAGCATGTCGCAGATGCAGCGAGTATTTCAGCACACAGCGTGCACCTGAGCATAGTACATGGTGGGCAAAAAACAATGCCGACAACGTATTCACGATGCACAATGCTGATATTTCCATTGATGAAAAGGAAAATCTGATGCGGACCCGTGCTCGCAATTATATTCACCGTAATTCCTTTATTCTCACAAATATCGGTGCGTTCCATCTGCCGCCAAGCATGCAGAAATACGTTCTGGACTATGCGGCAATCCTGCCGTGTGCTTCCCAGCCGTTCGGCGTACTCGTCAGCTCCTATAACGGAATGATGAAAATCAGCCTCGCACAGCGCGATCAAAATATACAGCTTGTACGGAATCTGCTGGATGAACTGGCAGGTACTGGTGTCAGAGCGGCAACCTACTCTTATCCGTTCCACACAACGTGGTACGATGGCAAGCATCTTGCTGAATAAAAAATATCAAGAAACCCGGGCTGGATTCCAGCCCGGGTTTTCTCTGATTTTACCACAGCATAGCGAACAGGGAAGCTGTACAAGCAGTCAGGATACCGGCAACTGCAACAGCCAATGAGCTCATTGCGCCTTCCGCCTGTCCAATTTCCAACGCACGTGCCGTACCAATTGCATGGGATGCAGTACCAATTGCAAGCCCTTTTGCAATCGGTTCCTCAATACGGAAGATTGTGCACACCGCAGATGCGATCACATTTCCCAAAATGCCGGTAAGTATGATAATCGCAACGGTAATGGTCACAATACCGCCCAGCTCCTCCGAAACGCCCATGCCAATGGCCGTCGTGATGGATTTGGGCAACAGCGTGATATACTGCTCATGCGTCAGCCCAAACAGGACAGATAACGCCAGAATGCCAGCCATGCTTGCTACAGTGCCGGAAAGAACACCTGCAAAAATTGCTACCGCATGCTTCTTCAGCAGTTCCAGCTGTTGGTACAGCGGGATCGCAAGGCATACGGTTGCCGGCGTCAGCAGATAGCTGATATATTTTGCACCTTCATAATAGGAATCATAGCCTATATGGCATACCACCAACAGAACCATAATGACAATAACAGCAATCAGCAAAGGGTTACAAATAGCAAATTTCCATTTCTTCTTGCACCACTGGCCAAACAAAAAAGCTGCAATCGTCAGAAATGCGCCAAAATATGTACAATTCACAAAGACTTCATTCATGTTTGCTCCCCACCTTTTCATGATGAATGATTGCCTGTGTTACTCTGCCTGTCACCACCATAACAAGCACTGTAATCACAACCGTAATAACAGCAGCCGGAATCAGAATCGGTTTCAGCTGCCCCCAGCTGTCCAGCAGGCCAACGGCTGCGGGAACAAACAAAATTGGCATAATTTCAATCATAAAATCACCTGCAAGCTTGACAGATTCTAGCTTCAATACGCCACTAATGAGCGCAATCAGCAGGATAACCATGCCATAAATACTTGCCGGAATCGGCAGCGGGAGCAGCGTTTTCAAAACCTCTCCCACAAAAGTAATGAGCAGGATAATACCAAATTGTTTTAAAATTTTCATGTACTTCGCTCCAATCTGCGTTATCCTTTCGAACAAAAAAACTGCATAAAAATGGAGCAGATTTTCATCTGCTCCGACATGGTGCCGCTGACCGGGCTTGAACCGGTACGCTGTAAACCAGCGAGGGATTTTAAGTCCCTTGCGTCTGCCAATTCCGCCACAGCGGCAAATCAGCTTTTATAGTATAGCAACACTTCCCGTTTTTGTCAAGCTGTAAAAAGAAAGACTCATTTGCATACCCGCAAAAAACGGGTTCCAAAAGCAGTCAGGATCATATTTCCTGTATGCAGGCGAACTATCCTTCCCTTATACTGGGGATATCGATCACACAACTGCTTTACTGTTCCATCAACGACCTGCTGAAACAGCATATAGATATCCTCATACTGGTTATCCTGTATTTGCTCCAGGGACTGCCGTTCTGCATCCATATGGATTTCAACCAGCTGCAGACGGATTACATTATCTATTGCGGCCTGTATACGTTCATAATCGCCATCCTGTGGCAGGAATTTCGTCATACGTGCAATCAACTGCACGGAACTCGCGATATCTTCTTCTGGCTTTCCGGTAAAGCCTCCGCCCTTCTTCATATGACTGAAATAGCAGTCCTCAACTGGCATAGAGTGCTGCTTCCGAATGATGTCCAGCAGCTCCATATCCGTATCATCCATCTGGCTGACGATGGAAACAAACGCCGGATGTACCTGTGTCCGTTTTTCCGTATGCATACTAGCTGCCAGAAGAGCCGCATACAGTTCCTTCTGTGTCTCTTCTGCCCAGCTATAGTGCAGCATCACATGCCCGGCAATACTAGCAACAGGTTTGCAGGGCTGTTCCGCAATCCTGTTTCCGATCTTTACGGAAATTTGCTCCAAAATATCCTGCTGTGTACAATATGGTTTCAAATATGCAGCGATCTGTTCCTCAAACACGCTATATCCATCCTTTCCTGGTCAAAAAACGTCCTGTTTCCCCTTTTAGGAGAGAAAACAGGACGTCCTTGTCTGATACTGATAAAATTAGATTTCTTCCTGAATGCCCGGCAGACGCGGAATCGTCTCGAAACCACGTGCAAGATCTTCATCGGTTGGAATATAATCGGTCATGGTCTTTTCATTATATGCCTTATAAGCAGCCAGATCGAAATAACCGGTGCCGGTCAGATTAAACAGAATTGTCTTCGCTTCACCGGATTCACGGCACTTCATTGCTTCATCAATTGCAACACGGATTGCGTGGGAGGATTCCGGCGCTGGCAGGATACCTTCCACCTTGGCAAACATTTCAGCGGCTTCAAAGACTGCACTCTGCTCAACTGCACGCGCTTCATCCAGATAGCCGTCATGATACAGCTGAGACAGAATCGGACTCATGCCATGGTAGCGGAGGCCGCCTGCATGGTTCGCAGACGGAATAAAGCCACAGCCCAGCGTATACATCTTCGCCAGAGGCGTTACCATGCCGGTGTCACAGAAATCATATGCAAACTTGCCACGTGTCATAGATGGGCAGGATGCCGGTTCCACAGCAATAAAATGCGGAGCCTGCTTACCAGCCAGCTTATCACCCATAAACGGAGCCATAATGCCGCCCAGATTGGAGCCGCCGCCTGCACAGCCGATCACGATATCCGGGTATGCATCCACTTTTTCCATTGCAGCCTTTGCTTCCAGGCCAATAACGCTCTGATGAATCAGAACCTGATTCAACACACTGCCCAGCACATAACGGTAGCCTTCATGTGTGGTTGCATATTCTACTGCTTCGGAAATTGCAGTACCCAGAGAGCCTGTGCTGTCCGGGAAACGTTCATTCATCTGCCTGCCCACATTGGTGGTCATGGATGGAGACGGAACGATATCTGCATCATAAGTATGCATGACTTCCTTGCGGTACGGCTTCTGCTCATAAGAGCACTTCACCATGAAAACCTTGCAGTCCAAATCAAAATACCGGCATGCCATGGAAAGCGCGGTACCCCACTGGCCTGCACCGGTCTCAGTGGTAACGCCCTTCAAGCCCTGCTCCTTGGCATAATATGCCTGCGCAATGGATGAGTTCAGCTTATGGCTGCCGCTCGTATTGCCGCCTTCATATTTATAATAAATCTTAGCCGGTGTATCCAGCGCCTTTTCCAGATAATAGGCACGCATGAGCGGAGATGGACGGTACATACGATACCGATCACGTACCGGTTCCGGGATATCAATAAACCGGTCCTCTGCGTTCAGCTCCTGTGCAGCCAGTTTGGTACAGAACACCGGCTCCAAATCAGCAATCTGTACCGGCTTCAATGTACCCGGATGCAGGATCGGACGATGGTCGGTCTTCATATCAGCACGGACATTGTACCACTGTTTCGGGATTTCGTCCTCACTTAGATAAATTTTATACGGATCTCTTGCCATGATATCTCTTCTCCATCAAATAAAATTTTTATACGTTACCACGGTAAAGTATTTTATACTTTATTTATTATAATTGCGTTGAACAGACATGTCAAGAGGTTGGGATGGATATCAGTCATATATCTCCTTACATGCTCTCTTCACTTCGTCTGTAATGCCGCATGCATTTTCCATCCATTCCTTTTGTTCTGTTGTTAACAGAATATGGTAATCCCCATAATAGAAATCTATGTTATAGGAATCGGGATAGAAATAGTATTGATAACTGCTGCCATTTTTGAGACACATGGTAATGCTCCACATTGTATAATCCACGGCTTTATACTGTTCCAGTGCATATTCATCTGCATTCAGCCATCTTCCTTCTGTGAGGATATCATAGAACTCTTCTATTGTTTGTCTGTCTATATAATCGCAAATCGGAAAATCCTCCGGGCTGAGTTCACCATAACCATCCCAAAGGCTGGTTTCTATGCTCTGAATATCATCCGCACTAGTCAACCCGAAATAATACATATCTTCCTGCAGTGTGTATTCTGTCGGTCTGACAATGCCTCCGTAGGTAAACCGTGCCAGTATATGCTTCCCATTGTCTATCTGGTCCCGCAGAAGCTCTGCATAATCGGCCTTTCCAGCAAACTGGTATACCTGTATCTTATTCGTATTGATGCCTGCATCTACTTTTTCACCCAAAAGTGTTTCATCGTACGGAATCTCTCCCGCATAATAATATGCAATCTGTTTTCCATCAATTTCTGCAAGGAATCTCTCTGCACCGCCAGCGGTTCCCGTTTCTTCGCTGTCCATGCTGCCAATTGCCAGCAGGAATACAACTGCAAAACAGGCTGCAACAGCTGCAAGAACTGTCCCCCGCCGGACGTTTCTTCGTTTCGGTTTTCGGAAATCTTCTGCCTCCTGCAAGTATTGATCTTTCAATTGTCCGATCACATGGAATAAATCCTTCCCCTTCATAGCCAGGCCTCCTCCCGTTCCAGCAAATCTTTCAACCGCCTCCGCATACGATGCAGCTGCGATTTCACCTTTCCTTCGGTAAAACCATGCCGTTGTGCAATCTCCTGAATAGAATAGCAGAAAAAATACCGTTCTACAAAAATTATCCTTGCTTCCGGCCTTAATCCATCGAGAAACTGATGCATGACCCGTTTGATTTCTTCTGCATCCCCTTCCCGTTCTATCCTATTGTCAGGAATGGCTGCATCCAGTTCGGACAGCAGCAGAACCATTTCCTGATTTCGTTTTTTTGCGTGCAGAAACTCATATTGGTTAAAAGACAGATTTCTTGTAATCCGGGCTAAATACAGACGGAAAGATTTTGGCTTTGTCGGCGGAATGCTGTTCCATGTTTTCATATAGGTATCGTTGATGCATTCCTCAGAATCTTCATAACTATGCAGGATACGGTTTGCTATGGCAAACAGATATGTTCCGTATTTTGATGCAGTCTCCTGAATCGCCTGCTCTTGCCGTGTCCAAAATAATGTAATAATATTGCTGTCTTCCATCTTTCTTCTCCTCCCTTCTATTACAATATATTTGGACAGGAAAGCCGGGCAGCCAGTCCGGCTTCCTTCCAT
>JAJPXP010000069.1 GCA_021205365.1 Clostridia bacterium | reverse complement strand
CTTTAACCTGCTGGCAATTATTCCAATTTTAATTCTTGTCCGGCGCATGATGCGCCCGGTAAAGAATCTGACCGAAACGATGGCGCAGGTTGGACAGGGAGATTTAACTGTCCGTGCAGAGGTGTATTCTGAGGATGAAATCGGAAAGCTGTCGGAAGGCTTCAATGATATGATCCAGCAGGTGGAGGATCTGATTGATGAACTGGTTACACAAAAGCTGTTGAAAAAAGAAGCGGAAATTGAAGCTTTACGATATCAGATCACGCCGCATTTTATGTATAACACGTTAAATTCAATCAAATATGCAGCCATTTTGCAAAATTCCGCTGAAATTGCAGAGCAGCTGGAAGCATTTATTGAGCTGCTGCAAATGAGCGCAAGTGACCGCGGCGCGTTTATCACTGTGAAACAGGAAATTCATATGGTACAGAATTATGTCAAGCTGCAGATGTTCCGGTATGCCAATAGCTTTACCGTAAGCTTTGATGTGAGACCCGAAACAGAAAAGTGTTATATTCCGAGTCTGCTGATTCAGCCGTTGGTAGAAAATGCATTTTTACACGGCATCGACCTGAAACAGTCTGACGGGCATATTGCTGTACGTGTGTGTATGGATGAACATGAACTGGCGATCAAGGTCGAGGACAATGGACGAGGCATGACAGAAGCGGATTTAGAGCTGCTGATGAGTGGCCAACGCCGCAGTAAATTTAGTGGGATTGGCGTGCGCAATGTGCGGGAACGTCTGAATCTATATTATGGAGAGAAGGGTAAGCTGGCATTTTATTCCAGTGAAAAGCATGGCACCAGTGCAGTTATCACAATACCGGTTTCTTATAATGCAGAGGAGTATACGATTTGAAACGAGTTGGAATCAAACAGCTTTTGCTGCTTCTGCCAGTGGTTTTGCTGTTGGCGGGCTGCGGAAGCGGGACGGAAGAGGTTCAGGAAAAACGCACAATTTGTGTTGTACTCAAGGCGATGGATTCTGTACATTGGATGTCCGTGGAGGATGGGCTGAAGCAGGCGGCAAACGACTATGATGTTTTTGTCAACATCCTGTGGCCCTCCAATGAGAATGATGTAGATGCACAAAATACGATATTAGAAGATGTTGTTGCATCAAAACCCGATGCCATTGCTGTTTCGCCCTGTGATTCAGAACGAATTGATATCATGGGGCAGGCACAGCAGGCGGGTATCCCATGCTTTTATATTGATACAAAATCAGAACAGTTTGATTTCCCCTATATTGGCGCCGATAATTATAACATTGGCAAGATTGCAGGGATGGCATTCAGCCGCCATATAGATGGAGGAAAGATTGCTGTTATTATGGGAAATCCCAAGCAGAGTACCCATGAAGAACGTTTGCAGGGGTTTGCGGATTATATTGAGCAGTGTACTGATTTGGAATTATGTCAAATAGAGGTGTCGGAGACCAGCAGCTATTTGGAAAGCATGAAATGCATGGAGACTATTTTGCAGCAGAACCCAGATGTGCAGGGTGTTTTTTGTACCAGTGCGTTGATGGTTCTTGGCGCCATGCAGCAGCAGGAAGATACCGGCGCAGATGTGAAGCTGATTGGCGTTGACATGCAGAGTGATGCGATGTCCAGCGTAGAGGATGGCAAGATTCTGGCATTGGTAGGGCAGAACGGCTATGAAATCGGCTATCAGACCATTCGCACGATTGTACAGTCGCTGGATGGGGATGCAGTAGAACAGAATACGTATGTCAATACACCGCTGATTACGCAGGACAATGCAGCGGAGTATCTGGAAAAATATTTAACGGAGAGGGGAGAAGGCAATGATTAAGGTCCTTTTGGTAGATGACGATTTCCTTGTCAGAACCTTTTTATCCCGTATTACGGATTGGGAAAAGCATGGTTACACACTGGTAGGGGCGGCGCAGGATGGTGAAGAAGCGCTGCATATGGTACAGGAATATCAGCCGGATATTATCATTACAGATATCAGCATGCCAGTGATGGATGGCATTGAATTGATCCGGCGGTTAAAGCAGGATGGCAATACAGCCAATATTGTCGCCCTGAGCTGCCATGATGACTTTGAATATGTCAAGGAAGCCATGAAGCTGGGCATTCATGAATATATCCTCAAAAATCTGCTGACGGAAGAAAGCCTGCTGGAATTGCTGGATGGAATCAAGCGGTCCATTGTCTCTACCAATAAGGGCGGATTGCAGTTTCACGCACCGGATGAGGAAAGGGAATATTATCTGCAATTGCTGAAAGGCGGGAAACAGAAGGCGGAGGACAGCTTTTTTACCAGCGCGGCTATGGCAGTGCATATTCTCAATTATGATACGCATGTGGCAATGATGCCGATGGAGCAGCAGAAGAAGTTCCATTCTTCCTTTGCGCAGATCTGCCGGGAAGCCTGCCAGAATGTGCTGGCAGTACGCTGTGTACATGTGCATCAGGGGCAGTACGCTGTTCTGTTGGATTTTTCCGGCATTTCCAGCATATACGAACGGCGGGAGAAAATACAGCAGTATGCATCTGCGGCGGTACGGTATGCCGAGCGGTATCTTGCTGTACCGGTCTGCATCGGCACAAGCCGGGTGGAGGGCTTCCAGGCGGGCACGCAGAAATGCTGGCAGGAGGCAAGAGACGCACTGAATGAGCGGTTTTATGCACCACAGGCGGTCTTTTATGGCTGGCAAATGGCAAGCTGTGGAAAGGAGATTCCGCAGCTTGCCAGACAATTCAGCGAGGAAATTTCGGATTACATCGACCGGAAGGATGGCGGCACCATCCGGCAGCAGTGGGAGGCTGTTTTGGAGGAATTCCGGTTGCAGCATACACAGCAGTGGCTGGTGCAGGAATGGCTGCGGCAGACAGACCGGAGAGCGGGCTTGACGCAGCGCATCATGCCGGATAAGCTGGAGGACTTCCGAGGGTTGGAGGCTGCCTATTTGACCTTTAGGGAGGAGCTTCTGCCGGAGCTTGACAGCTACAGCAGCGCGGTGAGCCAGACGATACGCTATTTGCAGCAGAACCACAAGAAGGACGCGTCATTGCAGGACGCGGCGGGCCAGGTGCATCTGAATCCGGCCTATCTGAGCCATATTTTCAGCAAGGAAACGGGCATTACCTTTTCGGAATACCTGCTTTCCTGCCGCATCAACACGGCGAAGGAGCTTTTGGCGCATACTGGAGACAAAATCCGGGATGTCGGCACGCAAAGCGGGTTCAATGACTACCGCAATTTCTGCAAAACGTTTAAGCGGGTTACGGGCGTAACGCCGCAGAATTACCGGAAGCAGTGCAATTGAACGCAAAACAGGGAGCGTGTTTGCTCCCTGTCACATGGTATTGGAAATGTCCGGGGAACGGCATGGCGTTAGCCAGCCGTTCTTTTTATGTTTTTTCCTCTGTTTCGCCGTCCGCCGGGAGGCCGGGAGAGCCGGAGTCATCCGCATTTTTGCCGACGCCCTCGGAGGACCAATATTGCCGATCAAGCGGGCGCCTGAAGATCACCGTTTCAACGCGCCTGACGAGGTCTTCAACCGATTGAGATTTATAGAGAAAGCTGCCCAGCCAGTCGGAATCCGCGCTCATGGGCTTGGTACGCTCCAGATTATGCTTGGTATGGTACAGCCCTTCCAGTATGATCTTGAGATCACCGCGGGTAAGCGGAAATGCGACGGGGGTGGCGTTCTTCATCTGCGTGGCGCGAAAACGGTCGTACTCCCGGAAGCGGCGTTCGGCGTTGCGGACGTGCTGCCTTGCCATGCTTGCCGATATGCCCATTGTATCCGCGATCTTTTGGAAGGTCAGGCCCTGCGTGCGCAGCGTGTAGGCGGTTCGCTGCTGTTTGGTTAGGATGGATAGCTTTTTTTCTGTGTCCATAGATTAAGTCCTTTTTGCGCTGTTTTCTAATCCTTATTCTAAAATCGTGCTGTAGAGTTTATAACTCTATTGAACGGGTGATGCTATTTTTTATAGTATTCTTATTCAGATTATGAAAACGGCAAAACCCGCATTCCGTTAGAGAGTGCCATGGAACTTGCGAAGTTCTATAATGTCAGTTTACATTATCTGGTTGGTATTACCGAACGTCCAAGTCCACATCCCAAAGATTAGCATACTGTTTCAGGCTCATACCAACAGGTATGGGCTTATTTTTTCTAATTTTGAAATTCTCTTCTGAGACGATCTACAATATCAACAATCGTTTGTTGCTGACTTTCATTTAAATCATCTACATAAAAATTAGTACGATCTTCTAAACCCATCATATAATCAAGAGAAGAATTGTAAAGGATCGCCATTCGTAGCAATATTTCTACACTTGGCGTTTTTATATTTCTTTCGTATGCACTGACGGTAGCTCCAGTAATTCCTAAACAGTTTCCGGCTTCTTTTTGGGATAGGCTTTTACTTTTTCGCAATTGTTTTAGGCGTAAGCCAAAATCATATATCAAAAACCTATCCCCCTTTTGACTATATCAATTAAAAATATTATACAAGAAGGAGATAAACTTTAAGTCCGAAAAATAAAACAATTATACGATCTTTCAGTTGATGAAAGGCAAAACAACTTAACTATATGTTGTTTCTCTACATGATGAAGACAGAGCATGGTGCACTGTCTTTTTCTTTTGTCTGCATAAAAATCCGACACATTCCAAAGATATTTCACCTGCGTGCACGGCACGCTGCGCCGGAGGTGCCAAAAATAAGACACCTCCGCGTGGTTTGTTGTGAAGCTTTTCGCCGCGGAAAAAGAAAAGTACAAAACAGCTGACACAAATCAAAAGAAAAAAGCATATTTTTGTAACTGCTTTCCGGTTAAAATGGCCTCAGCAAAAGACAAATGCTGATGAATGAGACGTTTGAAGAAAGAGAGGAATCAAAATGAAACTGAAAAGAACGATGGCAATGGTAGCAGCTGGCGTTATGGCGGCTGGTATGCTGGCAGGCTGCGGAAGCGGCACGTCCGGAAACGGCTCTGCCGCATCGAACGGGTCCGACATGAAGCAAATGACCTTCGTCATTGCGAATCGGGATGAGTTCATGTCCAAGGTTGAGCAGGCAATGACGGCAGAGGGCGAAAAGCTCGGCTACAAGATCGTCACGCAGGATGCACAGCTGGATACCGCAAAGCAGATGCAGTATGTGGAGACCTGCGCAAACGCCGGACAGGAGGCGGTTGCCGTCCTGCTGGTTGATACCGAGGCTGCCCAGTCCATCATGGATTCGGCGGGAGAGATGAAGGTCGCTTTTGTAAACCGTCAGCCCGCTGACCTGCACGTACTTGATGCAGAGAACGCCTGCTACGTAGGCTCCGATGAGTTTACCTCCGGCTATTTCCAGGGCGAATATTTGGCGCAGTATTTCAAGGATAAGGGCAAGACCGACGTTAAGTACCTGATGCTGCAGGGCACATTGGGACAGGTGGCAACCACCCAGCGCTCTGAGGGCGCACTGCAGGCGATGAAGGACAACGGCATCAATGCGACAGAAGCAAGCTCTCCGCTGGCAGCCGACTTCGACCGCCCGACCGCACAGGAAATGATTCAGCCGCTGCTGACTACGACGGAGTTTGACTGCATTATTGCGAACAACGACGCAATGGCACTCGGCGCTGTTGAGGCGTGCAGAGAAGCTGGCGTGGAGATCGATTTCCCGATCGTCGGCATTGACTGCACCGCAGACGGTGCACAGGCTCTGATAGAGGGCAACCTCGCTATGACCGTATTCCAGGACCCGGTTGGACAGGGCCGCGGCGCAATCCTCGCATGCATGAACATGCTGAACGGCGACCCGATCAACAAGGGAATGGAGCAGTATGCACTGGACGACACCGGCGAATCCTATAGTGATTCCATCTGCTGGGTACCGTTTGAGCCGGTAACTGCTGATAACGTGGCAGACTATATGTAATCTTTGAATCTTAAATGTATAATGAATTGTGATATCTTGCGTTTACATAGTTTCATTCTTTTTCTGAAAGTTTTTTAAGTGAATTTGCAGCTGCTGGTATGGGAGCCAATGCAGCTGCAAGCCGGATGAGTTTCCCCTGCCGTGTGCTCTGGCAGGGGATTTTCTTTGCTCAAAAACAGCTGCCCGGTCCCCACAGATGCGGAGGATGGAAGCGGCCCGCCGTTTGGAGAGCCTAAAAAAAACGACACATTTCTAAAAACCGTGCAGACGTTGTGTCGCATTTGCGAACGAAAATCTCAAATCATGACACAAGGGTTATTTCTTTGGTTATTTTTTGTGTAAAAAAAGAGCAAATGCATAAAGTTTGCACACAAAATCTAAAAAATACGACATTTTTAAAGCGCTCTTTTGGCTGTACAATAGCATCAGCAAAAGGGAAGAACAAGCCCAAACATACGAACATTTATTATGTGGAGAAGGAGAGTTACCATGAAAGTAGGTATTATTGGTGCCGGACGTATCGGAAAGGTACATGCAAAGAACATTTCTATGTTCGTTCCGGAGATGGAGATTAAGACCATCGCAGATCCGTTTGCAAATGACGCAACCCGTGAGTTTGCAGCGCAGTGCCATATTCCGAATGTCAGCACAGATCCGGCAGACATTCTCAACGATCCGGAAATTGAAGCAGTTCTGATCTGTTCTTCTACCGATACCCATTCCAAGTTTATCATCGAAGCTGCAAAGGCTAAAAAGCATATCTTCTGTGAAAAGCCGATCGATTATGATCTGGATAAGGTACATGAAGCAATCAACACCGCAAAGGAAGCAGGAGTTAAGCTCCAGATCGGTTTCTGCCGCCGCTTTGACCACAACCACCGTGCAGTATATGACATGGTTCAGCAGGGAAAAGTTGGTAAGGTAAACATGATCAAAGTTTCCTCCCGCGATCCGGAGCCGCCACCGGTATCCTATGTTAAGGTTTCCGGCGGTATCTTCTATGACATGATGATCCATGACTTTGACATGGTGCGCTTCCTCGCAGGCTCTGAGGTTACAGAGGTCAATGCATATGGCTCTGTTCTGGTTGATCCGGGCATCGGTGAAGCAGGCGACGTAGATACTGCAATCGTTACACTGAAATTTGAGAATGGTGCACTGGGCGTCATTGATAACTCCCGCAAGGCTGTATACGGCTATGACCAGAGAGTAGAAGTATTCGGCTCTGAAGGCGCAGCAGTTAATGAGAATGATATTCCGAACACCGCAGTGCTGTGGGGAGCAGACGGAACAGTCAGCGGCACAGCTTACAAGGTAATGTGGGATCGTTATACCGGCGCGTTTGTTTCCGAAATGAAGGCGTTCGCTGATGCAGTCATCAACGACAAGGAGACACCGGTTACCGGTGAAGATGGCCTGTATCCGGTACTGATGGCTGCTGCTGCAACCAAGTCCCTCAAGGAAGGCCGTCCGGTTAAGATTTCGGAGGTAGAATAAGATGGCACTGAGAAAATGCGCTTGCATTGATACATTATATACTGAGCTGCCGTGGGAAGACCGTTTCCAGGCAGCAAAGGATGACGGCTTTGAAGCAGTTGAGTTCTGGGATTGGCGTGTCCATGATCTGAATGCAACCCGCGATGCTGCAAAAAAGGCAGGTATTGCAATTTCTGGCTTCAATGGCGATGCGGATTACTCTCTTGTAGATCCGACACATAAACAGCCGTATTTGGATTACCTGAAGCAGTCTATTTCAGTTGCAAAGATGATCGGGGCTTCCAGCGTTACCATCCATTCCAATGCACTGGGAGACGGCGGTATTGTTGTGAACCATTATGATGACCTTTCTGATACCGTGAAGCTGTGCTCCATGTATGACATGCTGTTAGAGTGTGCAAAGCTCGCAGAGGCAGAGGGAATTAACCTGAATCTGGAAGCGCTGAATATCACAACCGATCATGTTGGCAATTTCCTGGCTACAACCCAGATGGGAGCGGAAATCTGCCGCCTGATTAACTCTCCTCGTCTCAAGCTGCTGTATGATGTATATCATATGCAGATCAACGAAGGCTGTATTTGTGATACGATCACCAATTATAGCGATCAGTTCGGACATATCCATGTAGCAGATGCACCGGGACGCCATGAGCCGGGTACCGGTGAGATCAACTATACCAAGGTCATTCGTCATCTGGAGGCATGCGGCTATACCGGCAGAGTGGGGTATGAGCTGTTCCCGGAAACCGATACCAAAACTGCTGTAAAAGCAATCATGGAGCATTGTTAAATAGCTGATATGAAATGGAAAGACAGAGCCTATGCTGTGAAGAATAGATATCTGTCTTTCCATTCTTGCAGGAGAAAATAGATAGAGAGGGTAGTAGGTATGGCATTGACGTTAATTACATTTATTGGATTTACAATTCTGGTAGCTGTCATTTCTTATGTAAAAACAAAGGGTGACGACCAGACGACAGCGGATGGTTATTTCCTTGCGGGACGTGGCCTGCCGGGCTTCGTTATTGCAGGTTCCCTTCTTCTGACCAACTTGTCAGCAGAACAGCTGGTAGGTACGAATGGCCAGACATGGGCAGTTGGCATGAGCCCAATGGCATTTGAGGTTCTTGCAGCAACAGCGCTGATTGTCCTGGCGTTGTGGGCAGCGCCGCGCTACTTAAAGAGTGGCATTACAACCATTCCGGAATTGATTGGCCTGCGTTTTGACCGTTCCACAAAGCTGTGGTTCTGCATCGCATACATTATTCTGTATCTGGTAGTACAGATTCCGGTAATTCTGTATTCCGGTTCCCTTGTATTTGAAAACATTTTTGGTCTGTCCGATCTTCTGGGCGTTACCAAATTCCAGTCTATAGTAATTCTTTGCATTGCAATCAGTGTAGTTGGTTCTATTTATGCAATTTTCGGCGGCCTGAAAGCAGTAGCTGTTTCGGATACTGTAAATGGCGTTGGCCTGCTGATCGGCGGCCTGATGATCCCGTTCTTTGCACTGAATGTGCTGGGCCATGCATCTGGCAGCGAAAGCACGCTTGCAATTGTTGACGGCTGGAAGTACCTTGTTTCAAATTATCCAGATCAGCTAAATTCCATTGGCAGCCTTAATGCAGAGGCTCCGGAAGTTCCGTGGCCGACCGTATTTACCGGCCTGGTATTCCTTGGCCTCCAGTCCTGGTGCACACATCAGTCCTTCATTCAGCGTGTACTTGCTGCTGAAAACCTGAAGGAAGCACAGAAGGGCGCACTGTACTGCGCGTTCCTGAAAATCCTGGGCTTTATGTTCCTTGCACTGCCGGGCGTTATTGCATATGCTCTGTTCGAGCTCCAGGGCAATCAGGTTACCATGATGGATGATGCATATCCGCATCTGGTTACACAGGTTATCCCGGCACCGCTGATGGGCTTCTTTGCAGCCGTTATGTTCGGCGCAATCCTGTCCTCCTTTAATTCTGTATTGAATTCTGTAAACACCATGTTTACCATGGATATTTATCATGAATTTATCAATCCGAAGGCTTCGGAAGAAAAGCTGGTAAAGGTTGGTAAGAATGTTGGCATCATCTTCGCGGTTGCTACAACAGTCGTTGGCCCGATGGTATACTTCTTCCCGGCTGGTCTGAAAACCTTCCTGGATTCCTTTGTTATGCTGATTGGTCTTCCGGTTCTGTCTGCTGTATTCGGCGGCTTCTTCTTCAAGTATCTGCCAAAATATGCAGCAAAGGTAATCATGGTATTCCATATCGTTGTATATGGTCTGTTTATGATTATTGGCCCGCAGTATCCGGGCGGCGGCGACATGCATTATCTGTATGCAGTTGCAGTTCTGTGGCCGATCGAGCTGATTATGATGGCTATTATGAACAACAATAACAAAAAGAAGAATCCAGAGATTCGGGCATGGGAGCAGGAAGATGTCAAGGCTGTTGACCTGACCCCGTGGAAGTATCGCAAGATTGTTGCAGTAATTGTTATGGTCTGCGTTGTTGCAGTCTATATGTTCTTCTCACCAATGGGCATTGGTGCATAAAATTTGATGATTCCTTTTCACCGGGTGTCTGCCCTGTGTGGGCATCCGGTTCTCTCCAACAACTTATATCTTTCATACGCATGATACTTGAAAATTTGAAATCTCTTCTTGTTTCAAGTCTCAAACAAAAGGAACCTGCATCTAACCATGACCGGATGCAGGTTCCTGTGCATTTACCGGAGAAAACAGACTGGTCGCAAAGGAAATACACATACCATCTGCCTGAAAAACGGCAGGTGGTATTTTTTTCGGAAATCCATGACTTTTTTCGCTTTTCAGCCGATGATATTGACAGCCATTTGCAGGAAAGCTAAAATGAAATTTATCATAGTGAAATAGTATGAAAAAGTAACGGAGGGGGATGGGGGAAATGTCAATTAAAAAAATTGCAAAGGCAGCCGGAGTTTCCATTTCGACGGTATCACGTGTATTGAACAATCCGAACTATAAATGCTCCTCTGAAGAAATACGGGACAGGATATTAAAGGTTGCACGGGAGATGAACTATGTTCCGAATGAATCCGCACGCAACCTGAAAAAAGGGATGGCAGGAAAAGAAAAACTCCGCTATATTGGTATTTTGCTGACGCGGGCGGAGGAGTCCGCAATTGATCCATTTTTTACTGAGCTGATGCGAATGGTTGAAAGTGAAATCCACCGGAATATGTGTATTTTGACGTCGGTATGGTATCAGCCGCTGTTTTCCGTTGGAGCAAAGGATGAAGACATTCAGGCCGCGGTTGCGGCTATGTTTGCAGAACAGGAAAAGAAGATCGACGGCATGGTTATTATTGGCAGATGTGACCGTGAGGTCATTCGTCAGCTGGGCAGGCATTGCAAAAATATTGTATCGGTCAATCGCAATTCCACCAACTATGAAATTGATGAGGTGCTGTGTGACGGCAGGAAAATTGCAACGCTTGCGGTAGAGCATCTGATTCATCTGGGACACAGGGAAATCGGTTATGTCGGTGACTGCCATAACGAATCACGTTTTCTGGGCTATCGGCAGACACTGGAAAAATATAATATCAACTGTGACCCGTTCTATATTTTTGAAGCACAGGCGCGGGAGGAACAGGGCTATCAGATCATGGAGCGTATTTTACAGCAGAGCCATGCGCCGACCGGCATTTATTGTGCCAATGATATTCTCGCAGTGGGTATGCTGAAATGTCTGAATAACCATAAAAACCGGTATTATACGCCATCTATTATTTCCAGCGATGACATTTCAGAGGCGCAGTATACCACGCCGATGCTGACAACGGTGCATCTTCCAACCGATGAGATGGCGAAATATGTGCTGTTCCTGTTGCTCGACCGCATTGATGGCGGACATAAATCTGTGATTCGGATGGAGCTGGAATGCACCCTGGTTATACGGGGAAGCTGCACAGGTGTGGAAAACAGCATGGGCTGTGAATATTACATTTGAATTTGAAAATAAAATACCATTCAGCAGGCTTGTTTTCATGCAGCCTGCTGTTTTTTATCTCAAGAAGTTCTGCAATCGTTTTCAAAAAAAGGAAAAACAGGATGAATATTTTAAAGAAACGGCAGGAAATATGGGAATGATTTCAGGAAGAATATACAGATTTATCCTGAAATATGGGGATATTTGCTGCAAACCGGAAAAGGCTGAAAACGGTTGCAGATTTTCGGCTTGAAAGTATCAGGGGTTCTGCGTATGATAATAACCATGTAATCCGAGTGAATTAGTCGGAAATAGAATGGAGGCTATTCCGCTGTAGCAATTCACAGGAACACGGTATATAAAAGAAAGCGAGGTTCTGCATAATGGTGATTCTGCGATGTTGAAGCCAAAAGTCGAAGAGCTTGTCATACAATACGGAAAACGAAGGAGCTTGTTATATTGAGATGAAAACAAAGACACTGAAAAAAACAGAACGCTGGATCACCCTGGGCGTCATAGCAGCAGTCCTGATCGTATGGACACTGGGAACCAATCTTGGATGGGTATCAGCTGTTCTGGTTCCGAAGCCGCAGGCGGTCATTGCGGCCGGCGTAGATATTGTTAAGAATGGATATAAGGATTATACGCTTGTACAGCATTTGCTTGCCAGCCTGCAGCGTCTGTTGATCGCCTTTCTGCTGGTTCTGGTTACGGCAATTCCGCTGGGACTGCTTAGCGGCTACAACACAAAGGTTCGTGCCTTTATGGAGCCGATTGTAGAATTCTACCGTCCGCTTCCGCCGTTGGCATATTATACCATCCTTGTCCTTTGGATGGGCATTGGAAATTCGTCGAAGATTACGCTGCTGTTTCTGGCAGGCTTTGCACCGGTATATATTGCATGTGTGTCCGGTGTTACCCGAATCAAAGAGGATTATATCAATGGCGCCAAGACGCTGGGCGCCAGCAGCAGGCAGATTTTCTTCTATGTGGTATTTCCGGCAGCGCTGAGTGACATTTTCACCGGTGTACGTACAGCAGTTGGCGTAGAATACACCACGCTGGTTGCCGCGGAAATGGTTGCCGCGGTAAGCGGTATTGGCTGGCTGGTTCTGGATGCCAGCAATTATTTAAGAAGTGACATTATCTTCTTTGGTGTCATTCTGATGGGAATTACAGGTATTCTGCTGGACCAGCTGATCCGTCTGGTAGAACGCAAGGTTGTCCACTGGAAGGGCAAGTCATAAATAAAAAAAGAATTGAGGTTACATATCATGAAAAAGTTTACAAAACTGGTAAGTTTGTCTTTGGCAGCAACAATACTGGCTGGCGTACTGGCAGGCTGCGGAAGCACATCCGGTTCTTCGGCGGCCGGAAGCGGAAATGCGTCTTCGAATGGAGCAACGACGGTCAATATTGGTACGATGGATCTTGTGAATGGTGATCTGATTGCCCGCAAGGAAGGCTATTATGAAGATCTGCTGGGTGTTGATGTAAATGTGATCTCCTTTAGCTCCGGTAAAGACGTCAACACGGCGCTCGCATCCGGCAGTATTGATATTTCTGAACTGGGTACTTCACCGGCAGCGCTCGGGCTGTCGAGCGGCCTGGATTATTCTGTTATTGGCATCGGTGATATCATCGGTTCGGCAGAATCCCTGGTTGTATCACAGGATTCCGGCATTTCGAGCGTAGCGGATTTGAAGGGAAAGACCATAGCAACACCGTTTGCATCCACAGCACATTACAGCCTGCTCAATGCCCTGAAGCTGGAAAATGTTGATACGGCAGATGTAAACCTGCTGGACATGGAAGCGGATGATATTTATGCTGCATGGCAGCGTGGCGATATTGATGGCGCATATATCTGGTATCCGGTTCTGGATAACCTGATTCAGGATAACGGGACTGTGATTACAGGCAGTGACAAGCTCGCAGAGCAGGGGATTGTTACGGGCGATCTGATCATAGCACGCACTGCGTTTGCGGAAGAAAATCCGGAGCTGGTCACCAAATTCCTGCAGGCATTCCTCAAGGCAAATGATGTTTACTTCAATGATAAGGAAACGGCATATGCAGACATTGCTGATGTGCTGGGCATCTCCGTTGAAGATGCAGAGAGCCAGGCAGGCCAGTTTACATGGCTGACAGCAGAGGAACAGCTGTCTGATGAGTATCTGGGCAGCGGAATGGCAGATACCCTGAAAAACACAGCAGATTTCCTTGTTGAACAGAAGAGTATTACAAGCGCTCCGGATCTGGATGCATTTCAGGCTGCAATTGACACCTCATATCTTGAGGCAGCAGCTGCTGCAAATGAATAATGGGAGAGGGATTTGAATGAGCAAAAAGAAGCATAATCCTGTTCCATATGAATCGGCAAACGAGCTGGTTGCTGTGGAAGGGCTCCATTATCATGGAAAAGAGCCTTTCCCGGAACGGCAGGAGAAGGAACAGATTTCAATTGAAAGCGTAGATTTAAGCTACAAGGGGCTGGATGGTCCGGTAAAGGCGCTGGAAGACATTACCTTTAATATTTACCGTGGGGAATTTATCTGTGTTCTTGGTCCGTCCGGATGCGGCAAAAGTACCCTGCTCAAAATCATCGCCGGATTTATTCCACCGACTGCCGGAGAAATTAAGCTGGATGGTGAAATCATTGAGGGCACAGACTGGCATCGCGGTGTTGTATTCCAGCATCCTCCGCTGTATGACTGGTTCTCCGTCCGTTCCAATGTTGAGTTCGGCCCGAAGATGAGAGGCTTGCCGAAGGAGGAATATACCAAGCTTGCAGATGAATATCTGAAAAAGGTTGGCCTGACAGAATTTGCAGACAAGAAAATTTATGAGCTGTCCGGAGGAATGAAGCAGCGAGTCTCTATTGCCCGTGCACTGGTGAATAATCCGGAAATTCTGCTCATGGACGAGCCATTTGGCGCGCTGGATGCATTGACCCGTGAAACGGTGCAGGATTTGACACGTAAAATCTGGTGGGAAACTGGAAAGACCATTTTCTTTATCACACATGACGTAGAAGAAGCCTTGCTTCTGGGTTCTCGTGTCATCGTACTGAGCAAGCATCCAGGACGTGTGATCGAGGATATTTCGATTGACTTCTCCCGTCAGATTGCAGAGGGAGCAGATACCAATATCAAGTTTACAGAGGAATTTTATTCGTATCGTGAAAAACTGTTAAAGCTGATTAACAGCCAGAGATAACACATAACAATGCAAATCCGCGGTGGGATATCATGCGGATTTGCATACATCTGAAATTTTGCGCATGAACATCAGGCATTGTGGCTGATGATAATGGAAATATATAACTTTTGGTTAAGGAGCGAAAATATATGCGTGCATTTCAACTAAATGGACAGAAAACACTGGAGTATGATCAGAAATATAACCAGCATCCATGGCTGACTGGCAAGGTGAATCCAATTGCCGTAGAAAAAGCGGATGGCATTTATTTCTGGGATTATGAGGGCAAACGGTATGCCGATATGGGAAGCCAGCTGACAAATGTCAATCTTGGCTATGGCAACCAGGAAATTTTGGATGCGGTGCGGGAGCAGCTGGATATCCTGCCTTATGTTGCACCGAAGTTCGCTTCCGGTCCCCGGGCACAGCTGGCAAAAATGCTGGTTGAGCTGGCGCCGGATAATATGCAGAAGGTATTTTTTGCGCTGGGTGGCTCAGATTCGAACGAAGCTGCCATCAACATGGCGCGTACCGTCACCGGACGCAGCAAGATTTTCTCCCGTTATCGCAGCTACCATGGCTCGACGCTTGGCTCCGGTAACCTGTCTGGTGATCCGCGCCGTTTTGCGCTGGAAAATCCGGCTGCAAATGGGTTTATCAAATTTTTTGACCCTTATGTATACCGTTCTAAAATTCGATTTCAAAATGATGCAGAAGCATCGGCGTTTTATCTGGATAAATTACGGGAACAGCTGCTGTATGAAGGGCCGGAAAATGTTGCGGCAATTGAGGTGGAATCCATCACAGGTGCCAACGGCGTTATCATTCCGCCGGACGGTTATCTGCAGGGGCTGCGCAAAATATGCGACGAATATGGCATTTTAATGATTTGTGATGAGGTCATGGCCGGTTTTGGACGAACCGGAACGATGTTTGCGTTTGAGCACTGGGGCGTCAAGCCGGATATCATTACGTTTGCCAAAGGCGTCACATGCGGCTATGTTCCACTCGGCGGCATCATTATCAGCAAGGAAATTGCAAAATATTATGAAGACCATGTATTTCAGTATGGGCTGACGTACAGCGGACATACGCTTGCCTGCGCAGCAGGTGTGGCATGCGTAAATTATTATCAGGAGCACCATATTCTGGATCATGTGAATGAAGTCGGCAAGGTGCTTGGAGAGCTTCTCGAGGAACAGAAGGCAAAGCATCGCTGCATCGGTGATGTACGATATATCGGACTGTTTTCTGCTGTGGAGCTTGTCAAGGATAAGGAGACCCGCGAGCCGCTGGTACCGTATGCCGACACAAGCGGCAAGATGGGAAAAATCATTGGACTGCTCAATGAACGGGGCTTCTCTACCTATGGACGTGAAAATAACATCAACATTACACCGCCGCTGATTATTACAGAGGAACAGCTGCGGGAAGAGATTAAGAAATTTGACGAGGTGATGGACATTGTCGACCGCACACTCGAATAAATGGCTGTATCGGCAGCCGGTAGAAATCCGGTTTGGTTCCGGCAGTGTGTCGCAGCTGCCAGAAGCTGTATGGAGTGTCGGAGGAACAAAAGGGCTTGTCATCACAAGTGCTTCCCTGCGGCATTTGGCAGAGGGATTACAGCAGAATCCGGACAACCGCATTGCGGCGGTTTACAGCGAAGTGCGTCCGAATCCCTCGTTGCAATTTGTTGATGAGTGCGCTGCGTTATTACGTGCGCAGAATTTGGATTTTGTCATTGCAATAGGGGGCGGCAGTGTTCTGGATTGTGCAAAGGCTGCAGCAGCGATTGCAGAGGGAAAGCATACGATCCGGTATTATTATGGCACGGGGCATCCGCTTCCACAGGAAGGTATTCCAGTGATTGCCATTCCGACAACAGCGGGAACGGGAAGCGAGGTGACCAGTGTCAGCGTACTCAGTGACAAACAGAACAAGCTTCCACTCAGTGCACCATCCCTGACAGCGAAGATTGCAATCATTGACCCGCTTCTGACGATGACATTACCGCCAAAGCTGACAGCCATATCCGGTATTGACGCCTTGTGTCATGCCATTGAGGGATACAGCAGCATCCATCATCAGCCAATTTGCGATGCGCTTGCAGTTCACGCAGCACAGCTGATCTTGGGAAATCTGGAAACAGCTGTAGTGGATGGGAAGAATCAGGCGGCAAGGGAAGCCATGGCGGAGGCAGCGGTGACAGCAGGGCTGGCATTTGCATTGCCAAAGACAACCGGGCCACATGCATGCTCGTATCCGCTGACCGCACAGTATGGCATTCCGCATGGGGAAGCCTGCGGCCTGACACTGGAATGGTTCGTGCAGATCAATGCCGAGATTCCACGGATACAGGAACTGGCGCGGCAGCTGGGGTTTGCAGATGCGGAAGCGCTTGCCAACAGAATCACAGAGCTGAAACAAAACATTGGCGTCCGGACAAATTTAAGGGATTTTCAGCTGACAGCTGCACAGATCGAAAAGCTGGCACAGGACAGCCAGCATCCGAATCTGCAAAACAATCCCGTACCGGTTACAGTAGAAATGATGAAAGAAATGTACCGCAGTCTGGCGGAATAGGAGAAATGAAATATGAGTCAAATTGAAATTTTATCGCCGCAGGAACAGCGGATTCAATACGAAATTGAACATAAGGTGCGCAAATTTGTCAATCCAAACCGTGCAGCAGAGATACTCAGAACGGTCAGAAACGCAAAGCCACAGATTGACGTGGAACGCGGCCTGTATTTTACACAATCCTTTCGGGAAACCGAAGGACAGCCGCTGATTCTCCGCTGGGCAAAGGCACTGTACCGTTATGCGGAAAAGGCAACGGTCTATATTGATGATAACCAGCTGCTTGCCGGACGATGCGGCAAACAGGGCCGGTATGGCATCCTGTATCCCGAGCTGGACGGCAATATTTTCAGGGAAGCCATTGAAAAGCTTCCAACCAGAGAGAATTCTCCATTTGATATTTCAGAGGAGGATGCAAGGATTGTCAGAGAGGAAATCGCACCGTATTGGGAGGGAAAGACCTTCCATGAGGATTTGGCAAAGGCGCTGACGCCGGAGACCACCAAGCTGACCTATAATCCGGTTAAAGAGCTGACTTCCCGATACATTGTCAATGAAACAGCTTCCTTCCGTTCCTCCCTGCAATGGGTACACGACTATGAGATCGTGATGCAGAAGGGATTTCAAGGCATCCGGGCGGAAATGGAAGCAAAGCTTGCAGAGCTGGACGAATACAGCCCGATTGATTACACAGAAAAGAAGCCGTTTGTGGAAGCCATTATCCTGACCTGTGATGCGATTGTCCTGTGGGCAAACCGCCATGCAGATCAAGCGGAAGCACTGGCACAGAGGGAAACGGATCCGGTACGAAAAAAAGAACTGGAAGAACTCGCTGTAATCTGCCGCTATGTTCCCGAAAATCCGCCGAGAACCTTCCGTGAGGCAATGCAGGCGCAGTGGTTTACGCAGATGTTCTCCCGTGTGGAACAGAAAACTGGAACCATTATTTCCAATGGACGTATGGACCAGTATTTATATCCATTCTATAAAAAGGATATCGAAGCAGGTCTCATCACGGATGACGAGGTGCAGGAGCTGTTTGAATGCATGTGGGTGGCCATGGCGCAGTTTATTGACCTGTACCTTTCCGATACCGGCGGCGCATTCAATGAAGGCTATGCGCACTGGGAAGCGGTTACCATTGGCGGACAGACAAAGGATGGTCTGGATGCAACCAATGAATTGAGCTACATTCTGCTGAAATCCAAGCGGGAATTTCCACTCAATTATCCTGACCTGGCAGCAAGAATCCATACCAGAAGCCCTAAGCGGTTTTTGTATGAGGTAGCAGAAACAATCAAAGCCGGGGAAGGATTCCCGAAGCTGCTGAACGATGAGGATATTGTTCCGCTGCTGTTGTCCAAAGGCGCAAATTTTGAAGAAGCCTATGATTATAGCGTTTCCGGCTGCGCGGAGTGCCGTATGCCGAACCGGGATACCTATACCAGTCCGAATGCCTATATCAATTTTGCAGCTGCACTGGAAATGGTGATTTACAATGGCAGGATGCAGAAATATGGTGATGAGCTGCTCGGAATAGAAACCGGCAGGTTTGAGGATTTTCAGTCCTTTGATGAGGTACTGGATGCATTTTTACAGCAGCAGCGGTTATTTATCAAGCATGCCTTTATCCAGCAGCATGAAATTATCCGTCTGCGGGGACAGCATTTCGCAAGCCCGTTGGGGTCTGCATTGCATCAGCTGTGCCGTGACACCTATACCGATCTGCACCAGCCGAAAATTGAAGGCGGCATTGACCTTGGATACATTGAATACATGGGCTTTGCAACGGTGATTGATTCTCTTGCAGCAATCAAAAAGGTTGTATTTGAGGATAAAACAGTGTCACTGGCGCATCTGAAAGAAGCGCTGGAGCATAATTTTGAAGGCTATGAAGCCATCCGGCAGCTGCTGGTGAATGCACCGAGCTACGGCAACGATGATCCATATACAGATCAAATTGGCAAGCTGCTGGATAGGGAAGCACAGGAGATGATCCGGAAATATGGCAGCCAGCTGGATGTACATATGGATCTGCGTCTGGTGCCGTTTACTTCTCATGTGCCGTTCGGCAAGGTTGTCAGCGCGACGCCAAACGGGCGCTTTGCGTATACGCCATTGTCCGATGGCTCCAGTGCATCGCAGGGGGCTGACCTGAACGGTCCGACAGCAGTATTGCTTTCCAATTATGCGACCAAGAACTACAGCCATAATGAACATGCCGGACGTCTGATTAATGTCAAGCTTAGCCCTTCCTGCGTCAGAGGCGAAGACGGTACCGAAAAACTGGTACAGTTTATTGAAGCATGGCGCGATTTAAAGCTGTGGCATATCCAGTTTAATGTCCTGAATACGGAAACCTTGCGGAAGGCACAGAAGCAGCCGGAAAATTACCGGAATCTTCTGGTTCGTATTGCTGGCTACAGTGCATACTTTACCGAGCTGACAAAGGATCTGCAGGACGATATTATTTCTCGTACCGAGCATGAAGCAATCTGACATGGAACAGGAAGTGCAGGCATCATATGTTTTTAACATCCAGCATTATTCTCTCCACGATGGCCCCGGCATCCGGACAATTCTTTTTCTGAAGGGCTGTCCGATGCGGTGCCGCTGGTGCTGCAATCCGGAATCACAGAAATATACACAGGAAATATCCTATGTACAAAATAAATGCATCGGCAAAGAGAGCTGCGGCTTTTGTGAAGGATGCTGTCCGGAGCGGGCAATCTCCTTTGCAGGCAAAGCAGTGATTGACTTTACACGCTGCAATAGCTGTATGAAATGCGCTGCGGTATGTCCTGCCAAAGCAATCAAACCAGAAGGCAGGCAGTATACCGTGACGGAGCTGCTGGACATTGTAGAACGCGATGCGGTCTTTTATGGACACGGCAATGGAGGCATGACAATCAGCGGTGGGGAACCACTGACACATCCTGCCATACTGCTCCCATTGCTTCGCGAGGCAAAGCGCCGCAGAATCCATACAGCAATCGAAACCTGCGGACAGGCGGATTATACCGTTTTGCAGGAAGCGGCAAACGATCTGGATTATATTTTGTATGACATCAAATCCATGAACCCGCAAAAGCACAAGCAATATACCGGCTGGGATAATACGCAGATTCTTTGGAATTTTGAAAAACTGTGTGAAGAATATCCGGATTTGCCAAAGAAGGTCCGGACACCAATTATCCCGGGCTTTAACGACAGTACAGAGGATGTAAAAAAGATTCTTGATTTTCTTCAGGATAAGCCGAATACCGAATATGAGCCTTTACCCTACCACAGCTTTGGGAAGGGGAAATACAAGGCGTTGGGCCGGCCCTATGAAATGGGCGGCGCTGTGCTTGATCCAGCTGTTATGGAGGAAATATCCAGACTGGCGGATATGTTCCATGTAAAATAAATATATTGCAAGAACCCACTTTTATATATTTCCAAACGTCTGTACCCTGCTGCTGAATGCAGCAGGGTACAACAACAAATGCACGATACAAACCTGAAACAAAAATATATAACGGCAGGTTTGTGGCTGATACGGTGAGATGGCTTTCTCCCTTCAGCAGAAACGTTTAACAGCTGCATCGGCTGTTCCATGGATTCATCCATGGGCGGCTGTGCAGCTGTTTTTTTCGAATACATCTGGCTCGGTCCAAGGGAGAATTTTTTTTGATTTTCCAAAAATCATCCCCCTTCATATGAAGATCGACCATTTGAGAAAAGGCGTTTCTTTGGTAAAATGGAGAAAAGAAAAAGGTAAGAAGGCAAAAAAACAGTCACTTTGACGAAAGTATGCAAGAGGATGTATTGGAACCTTTGTCAAGATAGAAAGTGAGGAGGGAGGAAAAACATGGAGTATGTACTGGAAATGAAGGATATCAGTAAAACCTTTCCGGGAGTAAGGGCTCTTGATCATGTACAGCTTCAGGTAAAGCCAGGAGAAGTCCATGCACTCATGGGAGAAAACGGAGCAGGAAAGTCTACTCTTATGAAAATCCTGATGGGAATTTACACAAAGGATGATGGCGGAGAAATTGTATTTAACGGAAAGCCTTACAATGTATCCAATCCGAAGGAAGCCATGGATACTGGTGTGGCGATGATCCATCAGGAGCTGAATCCTATTCTTGATATGACGGTATACGAAAACATTTTTGTTGGCCGTGAAATCAGGAAAAATGGTCTGGTGGATAAAAAGGCCGAAATTCGGGAATCGAAAAAGCTAATTGAAGAATGTGGCCTTCATGTTTCACCTATGGAGACGCTGCGGAACCTTACGGTTGCACAGTGCCAGCTAATTGAGATCATCAAGGCAATTTCGGTCAATGCGAAAGTAATCATTATGGATGAGCCGACAGCAGCGATTACAGACCGCGAGGTTGAGCTTTTGTTTGGGCATATCCGCAGATTAAAGGCGAGCGGCGTTGCAATTATATATATATCGCATCGTATGGATGAGATATTTACCATTTGTGACCGCATCAGCGTTTATCGTGACGGCCAGTACATTGGTTCGGGAGACACGAAGGATTTGAATGAATCAAAGCTCATCAAGATGATGGTCGGACGTGAAATCACAGATGTTTTCCCAAAACTGGAGTCTCAAATTGGCGATGTTATTTTTGAAGCAAAGAATATCATCCGTCAGGATAACAAAGTAAAAGATGTCAGCATTTCCGTCAGAAAAGGTGAAATCCTTGGAATCGGAGGATTGGTTGGCGCCGGACGAAGCGAGCTGGTAGAAGGCATCTTCGGTATGCATAAGCTTGCCAGTGGTGAGATTTATGTCAAGGGAGAGAAAGTAACGGTTCACTCGCCGAAGGATATTATCAAAAAAGGTGTAGCATTGATTACAGAGGACCGCAAGGTCACAGGCTTGAATCTGAGCGGCACAGTAAATGACAATATTGCGATGGTTGCCATCAAAAAACTGCTGAGCAATGGGTTATATAGTAAAACAAAAGCGCGGAAAGCAGCGCAGGAATATATTGAAAAGCTCAAAATAAAAACACCTTCTGGTGACCAGATTGTTGGCAATCTTTCCGGCGGCAACCAGCAGAAGGTTGTCATTGGAAAATGGCTGTTAAATGATCCGGATATCATTATTCTGGATGAACCTACACGAGGCATCGATGTCGGAGCGAAGAGAGATATCTATCTGCTGATCGGAAGCCTTGTACAGCAGGGGAAAGCAGTGATCATGATTTCGTCTGAAATCCCGGAGCTGATGGGTGTCTGTGACAGAATCGCAGTTATGTCAGAAGGACATCTTTCCGGTGAAGTGATGCGGGAAGATTTTTCACAGGAAAAGATTATGACGCTTGCTTCTGCCATTGAAGTTTAAGGATAAGGGAAGGAGAAAAAATGAAACAGAAAAGAACCGCAAAATCTCTGATGAGTGAATACTTTATTTTTATCATTTTTGCTGTGCTTGTCATTGTTTTGACATGCCTGAAGCCGAGCTTTATTCAGCCGACGAACCTTGTGAATATTTTGAAACAGGCGTCGATCAACGGAATACTTTCTTTTGGCATGATGTTTGTTATTATCGCCGGCGGATTTGACATGTCTGTTGGTTCCACCGTTGCCTTCGCAGGCATTCTTGCAGCATTGCTGGGAAAGGGTGACTATCCGCTGATTGTACCGCTGATCGTAGCGCTGATTGCTGGCCTTGTAGTGGGCATTGTAAATGGTGTTGGCGTCGCAGTAGGCGACCTGCCTCCCTTTATTATGACGTTGGGCACGATGACAGCAGTGCGCGGACTGGCTCTGCTGATATGTAATGGTAAACCTGTCACTGGAATCAGTTCTGCATATCAGGCAATCGCAGCTAGTTCGATTGCAGGCATTCCGATGCTGGCAATCTTCTTAGTCATTGTTATCATCATCTGTGCGTTTGTGTTGTCGAAGACGGTATATGGACGGCGGGTTTATGCATGCGGAGGCAATTTGCTTGCAGCAAAGGTAGCAGGCATCAATACAACCGGAATCCGGATTTCTACTTTTGCAATTGCAGGACTGCTGGCAGGCTTCTGCGGCTTCCTGATGACATCCCGTGTTACAATCGGACAGCCGACCGCAGCAGAGAGCTATGAGATGGATGCCATTACAGCCTGCGTTGTTGGCGGCGTATCCATGACTGGCGGCATTGGCAGACCGTGGGGCGTAGTTATTGGTGCCCTTCTGATTACCGTCATTGCCAATGGTTTGGACATCTTGGGCGTATCTTCTCATTGGCAGAAGATTGTAAAGGGTATCATTATTGTTTTGGCAGTATTGATTGATGTGAAAGGAAAAAGCAAAAAGAATTAAAATTTGATTTGCTGGAAACCTTTACATAGAATATACTTTTGAGGAGGAAGAAAAATGATGAAAATGAAGAAATTTGCAGCATTGCTGACTACAGGCGCACTGATGGTTGGTATGCTTGCCGGCTGTGGCTCGAGCAGCAACGCAGAGGCAGGGTCCGCTGCATCCAATAGCGGCGACAGCAAGTATAAGATTGCATTGATTCAGCAGCATCAGACCAATGCATTCCAGATTGCCGTTACGGAAGGCGCAGAGGCGAAGGCCGAGGAGCTGGGTGTTGATCTGACCTTCCTGAGTGCAGACCAGGATGCAGCAACACAGATCAGCCAGATTGAGCAGTGCGTATCCGAAGGCTATGACGCAATCCTGTTTGAGCCGGTCGATCCGGATGGCCTGGGCGCTGCTGCAAAGGCAGCTGCAGATAAAGGCGTAGTTGTTATCAACATCGTTTCCGCTTGTACGGATTGGGAAGATTATGGCATTTCCGCTGTATCTTATGGTGACAACGTAACAGCAGGTGAAGAGGAGATGCAGCATGTAGCAGACCTTCTCGATGGAAAGGGCAACATTGCAATTCTGACCGGACCTTCCGGCGATGCTTCCGGACTGCAGAGAATGCAGGGCTATGAGAACGTTCTGAAGAATTATCCGGATCTGGTTCAGGTCGTTCAGCCGGCAGACTGCCAGTGGGATACCGCAAGTGCACAGTCTACCGTAGAGAGCTGGCTGTCCGCATATGACCTGGATGCAATCATCTGCGAAAATGATGGCATGGCAGTAGGTGCAGGCAATGCAGCAGGCGCAAACAGCGGCATTATTATCACTGGTGTAGACGGAACTCCGGATGGCCTCGAGGCAATTGGTGACGGAAGAATAACCGGTACCGTATCTCAGGACGGCGCAGCACAGGCAGCAAACGGCATTGAAGCTGCAGTTACCCTGCTGGATGGCGGCACACTGGAAAGCAATGTGATTATCACAACCAACATCTGGATTGATTCCGACAACATGTCCGATTACGAATAATCTGAAATTGGTTTGTCTGTTATATTACGAACTTATCGTGAATTTATTGTAGTGAATTTATTGTAAAATAGATAAATTGTATTATAATAGAATAAAGAAAAGGGGAAAACGGAAACGTTTTCACTTTTTTACTAAGCAAATGCAGGCGCGGCTGAAAATGTTTTGCTGATAGATGGAAGATGCTTCGGAAGACAGGAGGGAACAATGTTAAAGGTAGTCCTTGCTGATGATGAAAAAAAGGTAGTATTGCTGCTCCAGAAATTGATAGAATGGGAAAAACTAGGGTATGAGATTGTCGGAGTAGCAAATGATGGGATTCGTGCGCTGGAGCTTATAAAAGAGCAGGAACCACAGCTGTTGATTACAGATATTCGGATGCCCGGATGTGACGGCATTGAGCTGATCCGGCAGGCGCGGGCCCTTCAGCCGAAGATTCACTTTATTATCATCAGCGGATACACGCAATTTGAGTATGCGCAAAATGCTCTGCGGTATGGAGTGGAAGATTATTTGCTGAAGCCATTGAAAAAGGATGAGCTAAGCAGTATTCTGCTGCGTATCAGAGAAAAACTGGGGGAAGAAGCGGAAATAGAATATCGGTTGAAAAAAGACAAAGAGAAAAAACAGGAAGTGCTGCTTTCTATTTTAAAAAGCTGCGTAGGCAGAGGGCAGGCATTCCCGAGTATGGACCAGGTCAACGATGAATTTGGATTCCATTTCACAGATGGATATTATTGTGCGGCTTTGATTAAACCAGATATATCCGATGTGGAAACGAACCAGAACGGATATCGGCTTATGATGCGGCATTCGCTGGAAATTGTACGAAGAGAAGTAGATACCATTGCAGATGAATCTTCCGTATCCATTTTGCGGGAGGGCATTGCAGTTGTTATGAACTTCCGGAATTATCAGGCAGTGGATGTCAAGCAATGCTTTACAAAAATTCGGAAGGAAATTGAAAAACAAAGAGAGATATTCTGGAATATCAGAGTGACAGTGTGCATGGGCGGCATAAAAACAACGATAGAGCAATTGACAGAATCCATGAAGGAGGCGCTGTGGCTTTGCAAAGACCGTATTTGCAGGCCACAGGCATGGCGGGATGCCGCAGCAGACAAGATCGATTTCCAGAAAAGATACCAGATGGATTCCGCCCAAAAAAAGCGATTCCATAAAGCGGCGGAATATCTGAATGCCGATCAGTTTGAAATTGAGCTGACGCAAAGCGTGTGCATAATTCTCCAGGACGAACAGTTAAATGGGCAGATGCTGGAAGACTGGCTGGATGAGATTGTCAGAGCATGCGTGTTTGGAATGGAACAAAATAGAAAAGTAGAAGAGATTTTTTTAGAAAAAATATATGAAGGCTTCTGGCATTGTACCAATATGCAGGATGTTGTCCTGCTTTTGCAGCGGAATATAAAACAGAAGCTTATGCAGTTGAATGAAGAAAAAGCTTTTCAGGAGGCAAAACCGATTACGGAAGCCAAAAAATATATACAACAGCATTATCAGGAAGCATTGCGCCTGGAAGACGTCAGCAGTGCGGTAGGATTTAATGCAACTTACTTTTCGACTCTTTTTAAAAAGGAAACGGGACAAAATTTCACGGACTATCTGACCGAGCTTCGTATCAATAAAGCAAAGGAGCTTTTGTGCGAAAAGGATATTATGATCAGTGATGCAGCCGAAATGGTCGGATACAAAGACTTGAAATATTTTTCGAGGCTTTTTAAAAAGATAACGGGGATCAGTCCATCAGACTATAAAAAATTATACAGGTAGGTGTGGCTATGTGGCTGCGGACACAACTGAAACTATATCAGGCCATCCGGCAATATAAAAAAGAAAAGGATTTGGATCGGATTTTGCGTGCAGACTGGGAGCAGGAACCGGATTTGAAGGAGTTTTTTGGAGAAATCAGGGAAAGGCTGCGTGGCGAAGAAAACATCAAGCTGCAGCAGAAGCAGGCGAAATATCTGGCCCTGCAGAACCAAATCAATCCACATTTTCTGTACAATACGCTTGAGGCGATCCGGGCAGATGCTCTGCTGGCCGATTGTGAGGATATTGCAGAAACAACCGAAGCATTGGCAACATTCTTCCGATACACGATTTCGAATGTAGAGGAATATGTGACATTTTCTGATGAATTGGACAATGTAGAAAACTATTTTACGATTCAAAGGTGCCGTTTTGGCGATAAGATTTCTATGGAAGTAGAGATGGAGAACGAGAGGCTGCTGGAAGCGAAAATGCCCAAGCTGATCCTGCAGCCATTGGTAGAAAATGCAATTGTGCATGGCTTGGAGGATCAAATCGGGCATGGGACAGTCAAAATTGTTATTGAAAATAGCGATAAAATATTCTTTTTGCGTGTCCGGGATGATGGCGTTGGCATTTCGGAGGAAAAGGTGGAGCGTTTAAACGAGCAGTTCTTCAAGGCTGATCGGACAGTACAATCCGGGAGTATTGCACTGCGCAATGTAAACAGTAGAATCCGGCTGATGTTTGGGGATGACTATGGGCTGCATATTTATAGTGCGAAGGGGATTGGAACAGAATGCTGTGTGACTTTGCCTCTTCTTTTTCAAGAGGATTAACAGTACATGAAGGAAGAATTAATACGAATAGAAAATGGGCATTTTCAGTATGAAAGCAGGGAATATCAGTTTGATGTTTCCATTGCAAAAGGGGAATGCATTGGCATTTATGTAGACGAACATTTGGCATCGGGAGCCGCATATCGGGGCATTTTCAGTGGAAGCTCTGCCATGAAGGACGGACGGGCATTTGCCTGCGGAAATCGTGTCAGAATTTCGGAAATGCGGCGGTGGATTCATCAAAATTGTATGATTATCGATAAGCATAGGTTTATCACAAAGGAACTCACAGCATGGGATTATGTGGTTGCACTTGGAAAGAAAAAGAAAAGGAACCGCGTGCAGTGGAGAGAAGCGGATTGCAGGATTTCTTCGCCGGAGTCGCAGAGTATCCTGAAAGGGATGGGTATTGAATTTGGATGGAAAGATAAGCTGAACCAGCTTTCCATGCTGGAATACTATAAGCTTGCGATTTATAAAGCCTGGTTTGTGAAAAGCAAAATTGTTGTACTGGATAGAATGACAGAAATACTGCGCAGGCAGGATGTGGAAGAATTCATGGATTGTGTGCAGCAGCTGCTGGGGCAGGGCATTGCTGTTTTTGTTTTGGATCTGGATGAAGAATTTATGTATATGTATGCAAACCGGATCGATGTAATGAAAAACCGTAAAATCTGTTATCGGCTTTATCCTGAGGAATACGATGAGAGATTATATGAGATTCTGGGATGGGAGCGCAGGCGTGGCGTTTCGGAGAGAGAGGATGTCATTTTAAAAGAAAAAGGGCATATCGTTCTCCACGCCGATGATTTGAAATTTGAATCAATGCCACCACTCTCTTTTCAAATCAGAAGTGGTGAAATCGTGTTTTTGAGAGATGAAAATTATAATACGGCGTCTCAAATAAGAGACTGCTTTTTGGGAGAAAAGGGTTGGGAGTCCGGCTCTTTTTGCCTGGGAGGAAAGTATTATGACAGGAATGCGCTCTTAAAACTGGTCGGAAAGGAAATCGGGATTCAGATAGAAATAGCAGATAGGAAAGGCGGCGTTCTGTTCGATAACCTGACGGCGCTGGATAATTTGAGCAGCAGCCTTATTCCAAAGGCAGGTATGCGTATTTTTCGGAAAAGTGTTTTAGATAATATTTTAAATGAGGCATCTGACTGGTTCGAAAGAGACGAGCTCCTGCGGCCAATCAGCGAATGGCCATTGATACAGAGGCTGCGGCTGACGTATTATAAATGGTATTTGATGAACCCCATGCTGCTGATCTGCCTGTTCCCATTTGCAGGACAGGAATCATCACATCATGAAATGATTATACAGATGTTGGTGACGTGCGCAAAAAGAGGGATGGCCATCTGGATCATATCCTCCGGAATTGATGCAATATGCGAGAAAACGGAAAATAATGAATTTCTGGAAAGATTACGGTACTTAAATGAATAGCTTGCGGAAAAGCTGTGTGATGGTTATTCTTCAGCTCCATGTGCAAAAGAAGTTGAATAAAATCAAATTCTCATAAAAAAATGATAAGCAGTTCCTCACAAACAAACCAACAATAGGAAAAAGTCTATGTAATCGTGGAAAATAACAGGGTATCAATCAAAAAAATAGTATAAATAGACAGATATTCTGGGCAAAATCCATTTACTTTTTGTGAAAACCGATATATAATAGAGCATGTAAATTATCATTTTGTAAAGGAGAAACATATTATGAAAAGCTTTGTATTTACTGTAACTGATCCGGAAGGCTTGCACGCTCGTCCGGCTGGCATGCTGGTTAAGAAGGCAAAGGAATTTTCTGACAGCATCACCGTTGAGATCAATGGCAAGAAGGCTGACGCACGCAAGATGTTTGGCTTGATGGGTCTGGGCATTAAGGGTGGCAGCACCATCACCGTAAATGTAGAAGGCGCTGACGAAGAGGCTACCGCCGCTGCAATAGAAGCATTCCTGAAGGAAACCCTGTAATTTTATACAGAAACAAGCCAAGCCCGTGCACTCACAACGAGTACACGGGCTTTTTGCTGTTAAAATGATTTATTTTACTGCGATATTTCGCCGCAACACAAGGAAGGTACTGTTTTGTTCTTCAAATTCGCCGTACGGTTCAAATTCATTGTGGGTATAGAACTTCACAGCGCCTAAATTGGACTTTGCAGGCGTAGCCTGCAGAACCGTTTTGCCCATTTTGCGGTAGGTGCACACAGCATGTGTCATCAGCTGCGGGCCAAAGCCGAAGCCGCGGTTTTTCGGCAGAATACATGTGCCGCCCATATCACCGATTTCATTGTCTCGGTTTTTCACTGTGTTCATGGCGATGACTCCGCCGATTTCATTGCCGAGCATACCGAACGAGACAGCATCCGGGCAAATTTCCTGAAAGCCTTTCAAACGGGCTTCAATCTGTTCGTCCGTATAAGCGTCCTTGCCATAGGTGGGCCAGTAGATTTCATGGAACATTTCCAGACACATTTTTTTGTCTGCCGGATCATCCCAATTGACTGGTCGGAACCACATTTGCGGGGAAATAGGAACGTCTGAGCTGTCACTCCATTTCAGGGAAGCAAAGGTCGAAAGCTCCTGTGGCATGTGGGAGTTGTCATTGCGGTATGGGACCGTAATGCTGCCGTCATCATGGAAAATCATTTTGGCAACGCAGGTGTTGTCACCCCAGCCGACCTGCATCATGTCCTCTGCCCGCAGGCCAAGGGCAATGGTCAGGATACCGCGGATAGCAGAGCCATGGCTGACAAGAGCTATGACCTTGCCATCTTCTTCCTTTGCAATTTTCCGCATTTCTGCCAGGACACGTGCGCCGGATTCCATGATCGTTTCACCCTTCGGCGGGCGGCATTCCCAGGGGCGATTGCACCATGTATCATATAAAGATGGGGTATAGATGGGGAGTTCTGCCCAGGCCTTGTCTTCCCACTCACCCATGTAAATCTCGCGCAGTGCGGAGCGTTCTATGACCGGCAGCTTATGGGGACGGGCAATTGCCATAGCAGTATGGCGGGCACGCCATAAATCACTGGAATAAACTGCATCCAGATACTGGTCTGCAAAGCGTTTGCTGACGATTTCAGCCTGCTGTAAACCGCGTTTGGTCAGCATACTGTCATAATGTCCATGGCAGCGGCGTCCAATGTTGCCCTCTGCTTCTGCGTGACGGACTAAGTAAATTGTTGTGCTCATAATTTCAATGCTCCTGTCAGTTCCGCAGCGGATGCAATACCATGGCTGTCCAGAAATTCTTCGAACTCATGCAGTGCCTTGACCGGTGCCATCGGATCGGCAATGCAGGCAGTGCCGATTGCAACCGCAGAGGCACCTGCCAGCATCATCTCTACAATATCGCGTCCCGTACGGATGCCGCCCATGCCAATGATCGGCACGTCAACTGCCTGATGAACCTGATATACCATGCGGACAGCAACCGGGAAAACAGCAGGACCGGAAAGTCCACCCATAATGTTGGACAGGATCGGACGGCGGCTTTCGACATCAATACGCATACCCAGCAGGGTATTAATCAGGGAAAGGCCGTCAGCGCCGGCGGAAACAGCCGCGCGGGCAATTTCGGCGATATCCGTAACATTGGGGGTCAGTTTGACAATCAGCGGTTTTTTGGCAACAGCTTTTGCAGCAGAAACAACTTCTTCTACCATTTTCGGCTGGGTGCCAAAGGTCAGTCCGCCGCACTTGACATTCGGGCAGGAGATATTCATCTCAATCAGGTCGATATCAGCATCGGAGATCTTTTCCACGATGCCTACGTACTCTTCTACGGTGTGACCGGAAACATTGGCAATGATTTTGGTGTCAAACTGGCGCAGGAATGGGATTTCTTCCGCAATAAAACGGTCAACCCCCGGATTCTGCAGGCCGACACAGTTGAGAATACCCATTGGGGTTTCCGCAATGCGCGGAGCTGGGTTGCCCAGCTGTTCCTCTGGGGTCAGGCCCTTTGCGCCGATACCGCCAAGCATACCAAGATCATAAAAATCAGCATATTCATGACCGAAACCGAAGGTGCCGGAAGCGGTCGTAACAGGGTTTTTCAGTTCAACCCCGCAGACATTTACACGAAGATCCGCCATTACCACTGTACCTCCTTCGAATCAAATACCGGGCCGTCCTTGCAGACATGGCCATACCGCGTCTCACCCTCGTTGTTCTTCAGCGAGCAGACACATACCAGACATGCACCGATACCACAGCCCATGCGTTCCTCCATCGAAACCTGGCAGGGGATACCTGCTTCCTCCGCAATGGAAGCCAGCGCACGCAGCATCGGCTTTGGTCCACAACAGCAGACAGAGGTGTATTCGGCGATATGCTCCTGCAATACGTCGGATACAAAGCCATGGATGCCGTAGGAACCATCGTCCGTAGCTGTGTAAACGGTACCGACGGCTTTGAAATCGTCCTCAAGGATAACAGCAGATGCATTGCGGAATCCGAGGATTGCGGCCGGCTCCGCACCATTTGCCTTGGCTGCCTGCATCGTCTGCAGCATAGGGGGCACACCGATACCGCCGCCGATAAATACCGGCTTTGCACCAAGCCTGGTGAGATCAAATCCGTGACCGGCTGGTCCAACGATATCGAGCACATCGCCAGCGGAGCGCTGGGAGAGCCATTTTGTACCTTCGCCTTTGACAACGAAGACGATCTTCAGTAAACCATCTTTTGCCTGGCAGATGGAGATTGGACGGCGCAGCAGATTTGCTTCGCCGCAGGTGATATGGACAAACTGTCCGGGCTGAGCAAGCGCACTGATGCGCGGTGCATCAATGGTAAGTGCGAAAATATTGCTGCTCAATGCCTGATTTTCCCGGACAGTACAATTTTCCTGTATAGACATGAAAAATTCCCTCCTTATAGTTATTCTTCGTAATCCATTGCTGCACGGTCCTCCCGAAGCTCTTTGTGGAGCTTTCCGGCAGCAAGGTGGCGGGGATCATGCTTGTAGGCTTCCAGATCCTCCATGGAATCAAACTTGACGATCAGCAGGGCGTTGAAGGTATTGGCTTCGTTGCAGCTGAGACGGGTTTCCATATAACGGATCTGCGGGATCACACCATCGAGGGCCTGCAGTCCATCGAGAAACTGCTTTGCCTGCGCCTGGGTGCCGTCCCTGAATTTCCACATGACAATATGGGTAATCATAAATCATTTCATCCTTTCTAAGGGTATTCTCAGTGTAGCATAGAATACGTTTTGATGCAATAAAAAGCCCGATCTGCTTGACAGACCGGGCGTGATTTGTTCATTCATGCAGCATTAGTTTCTCTTGCTGAACAGACGGAGCAGATACAGGAACAGGTTGATAAAATCAAGATACAGCTGCAGTGCGGAGATAATAGAAGCCTTCTGCAGCAGCTCTGCATTGCCCTGGAAAGTTGCATAGTTGTGACGGATTTTCTGGGTATCATATGCTGTGAATGCAACGAAGATCACAACACCGATCAGGCAGATGCCGGTATCCAGACCCGGAATGAACAGGGACAGGAGAGCCAGAACAATCAAAGCCACCAGGCCGAACAGCAGAACCGGACGGATACGGGAAAGATCCGACTTGGTCATAAAGCCGTAAAGAGCCATGACACCAAAGTAAACAGAAGTCATACCAAATACGAAGACCAGAGAAGATACATCGTACAGAACAAAAATCGAACTGAAAGTTACAGCATTCAGCAGTGCATACAGGAAGAAAAATCCCCGTGCAGCCCCGATGCTGAGTTTATGGATTTGTGCGGACAGATAGATGACAACAGCAAGCTCACCGATGCATAGCGCAATCGGCAGGATACCGTTGAAGCTGAGCAGCACATAGTAATAAGCACCGGTGAAATACATTGCCACAGAAGCGGCAAAGGTCACAAACAGGCCGAGGAACATCCAGCCGAAGGTTTTTGCTGTATAGACAGCAAGAGATTCACGGCTGACCCCGAAGGATTCATAATCATATCCCTGATTCATAAAAAAGCCTCTCTTTCCCGGAGATCCCATCATCGGCATCCTGCAGATTGTGCCCATACCCCGGCACTGGTGTTATCAGCAGTGTGCGCAAGCCGATTCCATCAGAGTTCCCCTGATTTTTATGTATTATACCTCATTTTGTTCAAAATGTACAGAAAGTTCGTGAAACAATTCTGTATACAAATTATGAACGAAGCGTTACAATAAAATGCAGAGAAAAAACGGTATGGTGAAATTTTTTAAAAATTTTAGCTGTTCCGGAATCTGAAAGTGAGATAACAAGATGAAAAGAACGGAGATGGATGCACCGCACATGGTCAGCCGGTACCGCTCCCTTCGCACACAGCTTGTGATAGAAGGGCTGCTGGTTGGCGTCTTTGCCGGGTTGGTGTCCGTATTGTATCGTTATGTGCTCGCAAAGGCAGATGATATCCGCAATGCAGCATTGGCCTTTTGCTCTGGCAGCCCGCTGCGCGTGGCAGGCTGGTTTGCCGTATTGATTGCACTTTCCCTGCTGGTAACATTGCTGCTGAAATGGGAACCGATGATTTCCGGTTCCGGTATTCCGCAGGTTGAGGCTGAAATTGCCGGATATCTCCGGCCAAACTGGTATCGTGTGATTGCCGGCAAGGTCATCGGCGGATTCCTATGTATTGTTGGCGGTTTATCCCTGGGCCGGGAAGGGCCTTCGATCCAGCTCGGCGCTATGGCTGGCAAGGGGGTTTCCAAACGGCTGAGACGATTTCGGCTGGAAGAGCATTTTCTAATTACCTGCGGCGCATCCGCAGGCTTGTCGGCAGCCTTCAATGCACCGCTGGCTGGCGTTATGTTTGCATTGGAAGAAGTGCATAAGAACTTTTCCGCAATGGTGCTGCTATCCTGTATGGCAGCTTCTTTGGTGGCAAACTACATTTCCAGCGGTATCTTTGGCATGCAGCCTGTATTTTCTTTTACAATCAGTAATATGATTCCGCTGGGCGGCTATGTTTACATTGTCGTACTTGGACTGATCTGCGGTGTGCTGGGTGTATTCTATAATAAGGTGCTGCTGATGTCGCAGACAGCTTATAAAAAGATTGGGTTTTTGCCCCAGGCTGTGCGCATTATGATTCCGTTTCTGTGTGCCGGTGTGCTTGGATTTGTCATGCCGGAGGTGCTTGGCGGCGGGCATAACATGATTGCGGCACTGTATAACGAGAATGGAAATCCTGCACTTGGTGCAATCTTAATTCTATTGGCAGGTAAATTCCTTTATTCTATGATCAGCTTTGGCTCCGGTGCACCGGGTGGCATTTTCTTCCCGCTGCTGGTGCTGGGTGCGTATATCGGCGGCGCTTACGGAACAGCCGTTGTCGATTTGTTCGGGTTCGACCGCAGCTTTGTCTCTAATCTGATTATCATTGCGATGGCTGCACTGTTTTCTGCGATTGTCCGTGCGCCGGTTACAGGTATCGTACTGATTTCTGAAATGACCGGAAGCTTTTCCCATTTGATGTCGCTGGCGACCGCATCGCTGGTAGCTTATCTTGTTGCAGAGCTTCTGCGCAGCAAACCGGTATACGAGAGCCTGACGGAACGTCTGCTTGCCGGACGCAATGTCACGATTGCAAAGGGTGAACCAAAGAAAAAATCTATTATTACCTCAATGATTGAAGAAGGCAGTGAGGCGGATGGCTGCACGATCAGCGAATTGGGGCTTCCGGAGGACACACTGGTGGTTTCTGTTACCCGCGGTGCAGAGGAACTGATGCCGAGAGGGCAGCTGAAGCTCAAGGCGGGTGATACCCTGGCTACCATGGTCAGTGAACGCGACCTTGCGGCTATGGAGTCTGTATTGAAACATAAAGTATCCTTTGAGGCGGAATGACATGCTGGTAACACATACATTTGGGCCATGGTTTGATGAGCAGTCCCGTGTACTCATCTTGGGAACCATGCCGTCACCGAAATCACGGGAAGCTGGATTTTATTATGCGCATCCACAGAACCGTTTCTGGCGGGTGCTGCCGATGCTGTTTGGAGAACAGCCGATTGTCGGAGATGTCAAAGCACAGCAGGCGTTTCTGACACGGCAGCATATTGCCCTGTGGGATGTGCTGGACAGCTGTGAAATCGAAGGGGCTTCAGATGCTTCCATCCGCAATCCGGTCCCCAACGATATGAACACCATTTTGTATAAAGCGCCGGTACAGGCCATTTTCTGTACCGGGCAAAAAGCGGGAGCATTATATAAAAAATACTGCCTGCCAGCGTGCGGCGTACCGGCACAGGTATTGCCGTCTACTTCACCGGCAAACTGTGCGATGAAGCTGGACATGCTGCTCGAACGATATGCAGTCATCCGGCAGGCATTGGAAACGTAAAAGAGGGAGTTATTTGTATGATTCACACCATTATCTGGGCAGCTTATCTGGTGATCTACATGATCGGCGTTGCGCCTGCGCTGCTGTACTGCAGGCACCAGATCAAAAAAGGAAACAGGGAAAAAGTGACGCCGCTGATTGAACGCAAGGCATATCACTGGGCTGACCGTTTGTTGTGGGTAGCCGGAGCAAAGATAGAGGTCATCGGTGAGGAAAATATACCGGAAGAAACAGCGGTTTTTGTAGCGAATCATCAGAGCTATTTTGACATTCCGATTGTACTCACCCGCACTGGCAGGCCCCGTTCTCTGATGGCGAAGGATTCCCTTGCCAAAATTCCGGGGCTGCGCGGCTGGATGGATTTGCTGCAGTGTGTTTATGTCAACCGTTCGGATGAAAAAGCAGCCATGCGCGCATTGATGGACAGCTCTAAGCTGGTGAAAAGTGGTTTTTCCATGACAATTTTCCCGGAAGGAACCCGAAGCAAGGGCGGTCCGGTCAAGGAGTTTAAGGGCGGCGCCTTTCGTGCTGCCACGAATGCAAAGGTACCGGTGGTGCCGGTATCGATTGAAGGGACCTATCACCTGTTTGAAGAGCGCAGCCGTATCCATTCCGGCAAGGTGCGTGTGACCATTCATGAACCGATTCCAACCGCGGGTATGAGCCGTCAGGAAGTTCGTGAATTGCCGGAACGTGTCCGCCAGCAGATTTTGTCTGTCATGGATGAAAAATATCAGGGCTAAACGATACGGAGGAAGCAGAATTGCATTTTGTTGATGCGAAGGGAATCCTTTCAGCGCACAATGGCATGAACCTGTATCGGGGCTGCACCCACGGCTGCATCTACTGTGACAGCAGAAGTGCCTGCTATGGCTTCACACATGCCTTTGAAGATATTGAAGTGAAGCGCAATGCACCGGAGCTGCTGGAAAAGGCGTTGCGGTCCAAGCGGAAACGCTGTATGATTGGTACAGGCGCCATGTGCGACCCGTATATGCATTGTGAACAGCAATTGCAGCTGACCAGAAAATGTCTGGAAATCATCCATCAGTATGGATTTGGATTGGCGATTCAGACGAAATCGAACCGTATTTTACGGGATATTGATTTGTTGAACGGCATCCATGAACGGGCAAAATGTGTGGTGCAGATGACGCTGACAACCTGGAACGAGGATTTGTGCAGGATGATAGAACCCAATGTATCTTCCACAAAGGAGCGGGTACAGGCTTTGCAGATGTTTCATGAGGCCGGCATCCCGACGGTTGTCTGGCTGTCACCGATCCTGCCCTATATCAATGATACGAAAGAGAATCTAGAAGGGATTCTGGAGTATTGCATTCAGGCAAAGGTATATGGCATCATCTGTTTTGATATGGGGGTAACGCTGCGGGAAGGAAGTAGAGAGCATTTTTATGCCGCATTGGATCGGCATTTCCCGGGGATGAAAGAGCGCTATCAGCGAAAATATGGGTATTCCTATCAGCTGCCAAGTGAACGGAATGCACAATTGATGGAGTATTTTAAGGAAATATGCCGGAGAAATGGTATTGTGCATGATGTGGATGCATGCTTTCAATATCTGCGTGCTTTTCCGGAAAAATATGAACAACTGACTTTATTTTGAAGGAGAAAACAATATGGAAGAGACAGAATACCGTTATGATACACAGCTTTTGATTGAAGGCACCAATCTGGATGAGGATGCCATCAATGATTACTTTATGGAGAACTTTCAAGGTGACTGCCTGCTGGCCGTCGGCGATGAAGAGCTGATTAAGATTCATTACCATACCAACGAGCCGTGGAAGGTACTGGAGTACTGTGCATCCCTCGGCGAGATTTTTGACATCGTCGTAGAGGATATGGACCGCCAGTCCCGTGGTTTAAAGGGTTAATAATCCCATTCATTACGGCAAAATAAAATGACCGTCTCGGCACATTCGGTGCAGACGGTCATTCTTTATTTTGGGAGTTGTTTTTATCACGGAGTTTTTTATCCCTTGGGCTCCAGCTGGGTTTCCAGCCAACGGCTGATATCGCCGTAAACATCCGCTTTGTTCAGTTCGTTCAGGACTTCATGGCGGCTTCCTTTATAAAAGATAACATCCACATCACGGCAGCCGGCAGCACGGTAAGCAGCGGCCAGCTTTTTTACACCGGAGCCATAATTACCTGCTGGATCAGCATCACCGGACAGGAACAGGATCGGAAGATTGTTGGGTGTTTTCCGGATGATATTCATGCGGTTGCATTTCTGTTCCAGGAAAAACAGGTCACGGAAGCCGGAGGCTGTGAAAATGAAATTACATTTGGCGTCGGATTGGTATAGGGAAACCACGGAACGGTCACGCGTGAGCCAGTCGAATGGCGTCTCACAGTTGTCAATCCGTGCCGTAAATTTCCCAAAGACAAAATGGTTCAGCATACAGCTGCGGTACATTGGGCCATGGGAACGGATAACAGAATTGGCAAGCTGGATTCCTACCCCTGCAATTGCTCTGGGGGCAGGAGAACCGCTGAGGATACAGCCATCGATTTTATCACCGTAGCGTATCATATATAGCCGTGCAACCAAAGAACCCATAGAATGGCCCAGCAGGAAATAGGGAAGATCAGGCCACTGGCGTTTCATCCTGTCGGTCAACGCTGCCAGATCATCTACCAGAACACTCCAGCCGTTATGATGTCCGAAGAAACCAAGAGAACCGGAGGGCGGGACGGAAGAGCCGTGCCCGAGATGGTCATTTCCACAGACGATAAAGCCTAAGGAACAAAGATATTTTGCGAAGGCAGTATAGCGTGTGAAGTATTCGCACATGCCGTGGGAAATCTGGACGATACCACGCAGCTCTACGCCGACCGGACGCAAAATATAATATGAAATTGACGCGCCACCTGCAGCGCTGGGATAGATACTCTGTGTACAGCGGATATCCAAATCGATATCCCCCTTTCTCAGCGTTATTGCTTTGAAATGTATAATAATATGATATCATAATCTCGACGGAATGAACGCAGGAAAGACAAAAGTTTACAAATGGTTTAAAATATTCAGCTGGATTGGGTTGTTGCATACATTTGCTCTTGCACATCGCAGGAAGGATAGGTATAATAAAAAAGAAGACGATAGAAACCACTATGATGGGAAGGAGAAGGATTGTATGGATAAGGAAAATTTGGAAGAGCTGGATGGCGTTATGACTCTGGTCAACGAAAATGGCGAAGAAATCGAGTACGAGTTCATCGATTCCATTACCTATGAAAATGCAGAGTATGTTGTCCTGCTGCCAGTAGAGGATGGGGACTGTGAAGCAGTCATTCTCGCTGTCGAGGAAGAGGACGATATGGAGAACTATGTGGCTGTTGATGATGAGGACATCCTGGCCGCTGTTTATGAAATCTTTAAGGAACGCTTTGCGGACCAGCTGGATTTCGAGGACTAATCGGAAACAGATCATAAAAAGACCTTTCGCCTGTAAAAGTGAGAGGTCTTTTATTTTTTTCTTCGAAGTTACAACAAAAGATGAAACAGCGGAAGCGGCCTCTATTGAGATCGTTTTTTGCCCATGACAGCCCGGTAAATGACGACAGCGAATAACGCAAGAATGGCAGAAGCCGTACACAGCTTATAGCCGATGCCGGACAGCGCCAATTCCGAAACTATCCCTGCAGCACACAAGATGCAGGAAATAGAGAAAATAAGCAGAAAAAGTATGCCGATCACGCAGGCAAGCCGCATCAAACGGAATACGTTGCGGTCATTTGGCAGATATGGCAGTGCATAGGAAAAGGTCAGACGGTTGAGCAGCGGCTGTTTTTTGCGGAGCTTCAGCAGTTTCTGGTTTCCTGAACGGAGAACAAGCTGGGACTGGAACAGCAGCGGCAGCAGGATGAGCAGGAAAATGATGACAGCCAGATTCCTGAAGATAATGGAGATCATACAGCATCCTCCGGTTTCGTATTCACGACGTTCCAGTCCACCGGTGTAATTCCGTGGTCATACAAAAACTGGTTGGCCTGGGAGAAATGCCCGCAGCCGAAGAAACCGCGGTGTGCAGACAGCGGGGATGGATGAGCACATTCCAGAATCAGATGCTGTGGCTTGGTAATCAGCTCCCGTTTTTTCCGGGCATTCGCACCCCAGAGCAGGAAGACCATCGGCTGTTCCCGCTCACCAAGAAGGGAAATGATGCGGTCTGTCAGAATTTCCCAGCCTTTTCCCTTGTGGGAGTTTGGCTGCCCTTCCCGAACCGTGAGAACCGTATTCATCAGCAGGACACCCTCGCGTGCCCATGGAACCAGATAGCCCGACTGCGGCGGGAAAATCCCGATATCGTCATGCATTTCTTTAAAGATATTCTGCAGGGATGGCGGCTGCGGGATGCCCGGGCGAACGGAAAAGCACATGCCATGTGCCTGTCCTTCTCCGTGGTACGGGTCCTGACCGAGTATGACAATTTTGACGTCGGAATAAGATGTGTATTTCAGGGCATTGAAAATGTCCTTCATTGGCGGGAAAATACGCTGGGAACGGTATTCCTGCTTCAAAAACGTGCGGAGCTGGAGATAGTAATCCTTTTCGAACTCCTCTGCAAGCAGGGTGTCCCATTCATTTCCAATATTAACCATAGTCAGGTCCTTTATGCTGATGAAATATAGAACTAAAAGTATTCATAATAAATGTTGAAAAATCAACAAGGATGATTGTAAAAGCTGGATTCAAAAAAGAGAGCAGCTCTATATTATGTACATTTTTATTATACCATAGTTCCCAACATTTGCGTGGAGAAGAAAAATTTTTCGAAAAAAGCAGAAAATTTTTATATTTTGT
>JAJPXP010000062.1 GCA_021205365.1 Clostridia bacterium | reverse complement strand
CACAACAGATACAAGCATCGATACCAGGAAGATGCTGCTTATTATCTTTTCCTGCAATCCAAGCTTCATCCTATCCTCCAACTTCCTGTGGCAATTTTCATGATCCAGTTGTATTATAACACATGACAGTAGCTATGGTAAATCAAGTTTGTCTATTTAACGAAACTCCAATTAATAAAATCCTATTCAGCCAATACGTAATAAAACCGGAAAGTGTGTTTGATCGTTCCACAACACTTTCCGGTTCTTTTATATTCACATTTCTACATTCTGGTAACAGACCATCATCAGACCAAGTATTTCCTGCCGTATCATCCGCCCAGTCGGCATCTGAAATCCGTGTATCCGAATGTCCGCAGACAGTGTAACTGGCCATCCGCACGCAAAACAAATATGCCCGGCAGCGGCATGCCGTTAAAGGTGTTATTTTTGCAGGTGGTGTAGATGGCCATATCTCCAAATAGCAGCAGATCCCCTTCTTGAACGGGTGCATCAAAGCTGAAATCTCCGATAACATCACCAGCAAGACAGGTTGGTCCGCCCAGACGGAAGGTACAGCACCGTTTACCAGGTTCATCTGCGCCATACAGCGGCGGTCGGTATGGCATCTCCAGCACATCTGGCATATGGCAGGCAGCACTGGCATCCAAAATCGCAATCCGTGTTTCACCGTTTTGCAGGACATCCAGCACACGTGACGCAAGATAACCCGCATTCAGGGCGCATGCCTCTCCCGGCTCCAAATATACCTCAACGTCCCAGTTCTTCTGCACCATGCGAATACAGTGCTCCAGCTTCGAAACATCATATCCCCTCCGGGTAATATGATGTCCTCCGCCCAAATTCAGCCACTTCATATGTGACAGAACATCGCCAAAGTGTTCTTCAACAGCCTGTAACGTAATTTCCAATGCATCGGCATCCTGCTCACACAAAGTATGGAAATGAAGCCCATCCAAAAGAGCAATCAACTCCGGTGTCATGTTATCATCCCACTGTGTACGTGTCGTACCCAGTCGGCTTCCGGGAGCACATGGATCATAAATCTCGTGCCCCTCTTGTGTAGAGCACTCCGGATTGATACGCAGGCCTATACTTTTTCCAGCCTTTTTGGCAGCCTGTCCGAATTTTTCCAACTGACTGGGAGAGTTGAAAACAATATGATCCGCGTAGCGCAATAACTCTTCAAACTGTCCGTCCTGATATGCTCCGCAGAATACATGAACCTCCTTGCCCGGCATCTTCTCAGCTCCCAGACGCGCCTCATACAAACCGCTTGCTTCTGTGCCCGCCAGATAGGGAGCTAAAACCGGGTAAAGATCGTAGTTAGAAAATGCTTTCTGCGCCAGCAGAATTTTGCATCCAGTCCGTTCGGCAACACCTGCCAATATTTCGCCATTGCGGCGCAATGCCGCTTCGTCCAGAATATAGCAGGGTGTCGGCAACGTGCCAAACAGCTCTTCCGGGGTCTTTCTGTCCAATCCCATAAAGGGCGGACGGATATCCTTCACTGCTTCCATCAGTCTACCAGCGCCGGTGCCCAGCTCTCGTTTCTAGGCAGTCCATACTGATCCAACGCATCCAGGAACGGATCTGGATCGAACTCCTCCACAGTATAGACACCTGGCTTGTTCCACTGTCCGGTCAGCAGCATCAATGCGCCGCACATAGCTGGTACACCGGTAGTGTAACTGATTGCCTGGCTGCCTACTTCACGGTAGCATTCCTGATGGTCGCAGATATTATAGATATAATAGCGCTTTTTCTGTCCATCCTTTTCTCCGGTAAAAATACAGCCGATGTTGGTCTTACCCTTGGTGCGGGGGCCCAGGCTTGCCGGATCAGGCAGCAATGCCTTCAGGAACTTGATAGGCACAATCTGCTGTCCCTCAAACTCGACCGGGCTGGTGGACAGCATACCAACATTCTCCAGACAACGCATATGATCGAGATAACTCTGCCCGAACGTCATAAAGAAGCGGATACGCTTCACCTCTGGGATATTCAATGCCAGGCTCTCAATTTCCTCATGATGGAGCAGATACATATCCTTGTGTCCCACTTGATCGAACTCATATTCCCGCTTGATGCTCATCGGAGGGATCTCTACCCAATGTCCATCCTCCCAGTAGCTGCCAGGAGCAGAAACCTCGCGCAGGTTTACCTCCGGGTTGAAGTTGGTGGCAAATGCATAGCCGTGATCGCCGCCATTACAATCGAGAATATCAATGGTGTCGATGGTATCAAATTCATGCTTCTTGGCATATGCACAGTATGCCTGGGTTACACCAGGATCAAAGCCGCAGCCCAGCAGCGCAGTCAGTCCGGCTTCCTCAAACTTCTTGCGATAAGCCCACTGCCAGCCATAATCAAAATATGCAGAGAAACCCGCCTCCTTGCAGCGCTTCTCATAGATGGCACGCCACTCCGGATCGTCCGTATCCTCCGGCTCATAGTTGGCAGTATCCATATAATTGACACCACATGCCAAACAAGCGTCCATAATGGTCAGATCCTGATAAGGCAGTGCAATATTCATAACCAAATCGGGCTTATAGGAGTCAATCAGATCAATAAGCTGCTGCACATCGTCTGCATCTACCTGTGCAGTCGTAATCTTTGTTGCAGTCTTTGGTGCCAGTTCCGCAGCCAGTGCATCACACTTGGACTTCGTACGGCTGGCAATACACAGTTCTGTAAAAACCTCACTTACCTGGCAGCATTTGTGGATAGCGACGGATGCAACGCCGCCGCAGCCAATGACAAGAACCTTACTCATAGTTGACACTCCTTTAAAAATGTATTGGTATAAAGCGCTAAAATCAGCTCCCGCAGCACCTTGCAGGCGGTCGCAGTTGAGACGCCACTGGGATCCAATGCCGGAGCCAGCTCATTGACATCTCCTCCGATCACATTGGCGGTACAAACCATACGAATGGCAGCCAACAATTGAAGGAAACTGACCCCGCCAGCCTCCGGTGTACCGGTACCCGGAAACGCGGATGGGTCCAGGCAGTCCAAATCAATCGTAACATAAACGGGGACGCCCTGCTCCCGAAGGAGAGCAACGGTATGTTCCAGCCCGTCAAAATCAAAAGGATGCAGTTCGGTATGCGCCTGTGCAAATTGAAACTCCTCCCGCTCACCGCTGCGAATACAAAACTGATGGATACGGCCATTTCCTAACAGGTCGTAGCACCGCCGCAGGACACAGGCATGACTTAACCTGGCCCCGAGATAATCATCCCGGAGATCAGCATGCGCGTCAAAGTGGATGATATGCAGATCGGGATATTTTTGCACTGCAGCGCGTACAGCCCCCAGCGTGACCAGATGTTCACCGCCCAGCAGCAGCGGTAATTTTCCGTCCTGTATGATTTCCGTTGCCCGGGCTTCGATATCCTTCAGCGCCATTTCTGCACTGCCGAAACACAGCTCCATATCCCCGCTGTCAAATACAGCACAATCCATGAGGTCGGCATTTTGATAAGGGCTATACGTCTCCAATCCAAAGCTCTCATGCCGCATCGCGGACGGGCCGAACCGTGCACCGGGGCGAAAGCTGGTTGTGGAATCGAACGGGGCACCGTACAGCACAATACGTGCCTCCTGGTAATCGGCATCACAGCCAATGAAGGTTTCAATATTTGGATTCAGCATGGCTTATCTCTCCACCTCCTGCAGCATCTCTTCTAAAAAAGCAGGCAGGCAGAACGCTCCTGTATGCAGTCTGGTTGTGTAATACCGGGTGCGCAGATTGAGCTTTTTCCAGCTCTCAGCATCCAAATCGTCAACTGGGTGATACTTTCTGCTGGCAAATCCAAACAGCCAATACCCTGCCGCATACGTAGGGATATGGGCCTGATATACCCGGCTGATGGGAAAGGTATTCGCGATGCGCTTATGGCTGCGCTGCATGGCATGTGCATCTTCCGCATAGAAAGGACTTCCTTGCTGGTTAACCATAATCCCCTCCGGGCGCAGTGCATTGTAGCAGCTGCCGTAAAACTCCAGAGTAAACAGCCCCTCCAACGGGCCAAATGGGTCGGTAGAATCCACAATGATGAGATCATAGGCGGCCTCACACCGTCGGATAAATTTCAGCGCATTTTCAAAGTAAATATGAACACGGCGGTCATCCATCCGACAGGCGTTGCTGGGCAAATAGGTACGGCAAGCTTCCAGTACCATCGGGTCCATTTCCACCAAATCAATGCGCTCCACTCTGTCGTAGCGTGTCAGCTCGCGTACTACACCGCCGTCGCCGGCACCGATTACAAGGATGTCCTTGATACCGGGATGTACCGCCATTGGAACATGGGTGATCATCTCATCGTAGATAAATTCATCCCGTTCCGTGAGCATAACATTACCGTCCAGCGTCAGCACGCGCCCAAATTCCGGCGTTTCAAAAATATCGATGCGTTGATAATCACTCTGCTTGGAATACAGATGTTTGTTTACCCGGATGCTATGTTTTACATCCGGCGTGTGGAACTCGCTAAACCACATTTCCATCGAATTACCTCCTTTCAAGCCAATACGTTGATCCGCTTGAGCTCTGCATCCTCCGGGCCTGTCATGCTGCAGCCCTTTGATTTTGCATACCGGATATGTTCCAATATCTCGGCTGTAATGCGCTCACCCGGTGCTAAAATAGGGATGCCCGGTGGATAGCACATCACGAACTCACTGCACACCCGTCCCTTGCTCTCTTCCAGCGGCAGACTGATTTTCTCAGCATAAAAGGCTTCTTGGGGACTTGTGACCACTTCGGGATCTATGTATTCCTGACTGAGCAATCCCGTTCCGTCCGTGTGGTAACGCCGCCGAATTTCAGCCAATGCACTGACCAGACGTTCTACCTCCTGGGGGCGATCTCCGATGGAGAGATAGGCAAGGATATTTCCGATATCTCCAAATTCAATTTGGATATCATACTCATCACGCAGAATATCGTATACTTCAATACCAGCCAGTCCGATGTCCAGCGTATGCACGCTCAATTTTGTGGTATCAAAATCAAACACGGAATTGCCATTTATCAGCTCCCGCCCAAATGCGTAATAACCTCCAACGGCGTTGATCTCCTCGCGGGCATAATCAGCCATATCAGCGACTTGGCGGAATACCTCACGTCCCCGCAGCGCCAGATTGCGGCGGCTGATATCCAGGCTGGACATCAATAGATAACTGGCTGAGGTCGTCTGGGTCAGGTTGATAATCTGCCGCACATAACCTGTGTGGATATCAGGTCCGACCAGCAGCAAGCTGGACTGCGTCAGGCTGCCTCCGCTCTTGTGCATGGACACAGATGCCATATCAGCTCCCGCTGCCATAGCTGATACCGGAAGCCCGCCGCCAAAATAAAAGTGGGTGCCATGAGCTTCATCTACCAAACAGCGCATACCTGCATTGTGTGCCATTTTTACAATAGCCCGCAGATCGCTGCAAATCCCGTAATACGTGGGGTTATTCACCAATACTGCTACAGCATTGGGATGTTCAGCGATGGCTTTCGCTACCTGCTCCCGCTGCATTCCAAGTGAGATACCCAGCCGCTGATCGACCTCCGGGTTTACATACACTGGAACTGCGCCGCACAACACCAGCGCGTTAATCACGCTGCGGTGAACATTGCGCGGTAAAATAATTTCATCTCCGCGTTTACAAACAGTCAACACCATGGTTTGTACAGAACTGGTCGTGCCTCCCACCATCAAAAAGGCGTAGGCAGCGCCAAATGCATCGGCAGCCAGCTCCTCCGCTTCACGGATAACCGAGACCGGGTGGCATAGATTATCCAGTGGTTTCATACTATTCACATCCAGGCCCACGCACTGTTTGCCCAAAAAAGCAGTTAGCTCCGGATTTCCGCGCCCGCGTTTATGTCCTGGTACGTCAAAAGGTACCACCCGCATACGGCGAAAGGTTTCAAGCGCCTCATAAATAGGCGCACGGCTTTGATCAGGATGCATCTGATTTCGCTTCATTTTCATTCTGCCTCCTTATACTGGTTACCAATAAAAAACGCAAGCTGCGCTGTGTGCACAACTTGCGTTGATAATCTGAAAAACTTCATTTCCTCCTATATTCCAATCAGGCGGCTCCTATGCAGAATCCAGCTACACGTGGCAAACAGCCTTATAGAAGAATGGAAAACAAAGGACAATGAGGAGATGTTCAGGTAGGACGGAATGATCAGAGTCTATATAGCAATTATACTTTTACTACTCTTATTGACCGTTTCACAAGTCTGCGCACAGGCGCATTTCGGTTATGAAGTAACCAACTTATAAAATTTGAGCTTTTAACTCAATCAATAGGGCTGCACAAAGGCCGCCAATCGGCAGTGGACCCGGCTGTCCGCATGGCCTTAACTCCGCAACGGAGTGGTCCAGAACAATTGCTTTGAAAAGACTCTTAAAATATATCCTTTCACAATTGACCAAATTTTAACACAACGATCATCCTTTGTCAAGCTAAGGTGATAACACTTATAACGAATGCACCGCCTTTCTGATCGTCCTATCGGACAGCATCATCCGTGCCATGCAAGATTCTGGCCTCACTGGCGCACCTTTCCTGTTTTTGATCTTTACCTGATACGGACATATCCGCTTTCCTCTATGATTTCCTGCCCTTCCCCGGACAGAATCCAGTCAATCAGGATTGGGATGTTTTTATTTGCATTATCTGCACGATAGATCGCGTAAAAATCCGATATAATCGGATAGCTTCCGTTTTGAATATTTTCGGCACTTGGATACACACCATTTAATGACAGCATCTTCACTGCTTCGTTTCCAACCATGCCATCTACATAATACCGGAATGAAAAGCCAATGGATGCACCTACAATCGCAAACAGTGATTTCCTTGCTATTTGCTGTTTTCCCATAAATGCATCCATGACGCTTTGGCTCCCACTGCCGGACAGCCTTGTCACTGGATTGATCACGCGGTTTGCGCCTCCAACTTCTGCCCAGTTCGTATATTTCCCTGCGTAAATATCCCGAATCTGCTCAACAGAGAGTGCATCCACCGGATTGTTTTCATTCACAAAAAATACAAATGCCTCCCGTCCAATCGGAACGTAAACCAAATCAACCCCTTGTTCTTCAGCATATTGTTTTTGCTTCGCAGAGGGCGCAGCACAAAACAGAATATCCGTCGCACCGTCCACGACTGCCTGATATCCCCGTACAGTATTGTTGTACTGCATTTTGCTGTCCGCGGCAAAATTTTCGCCGTAATAATTGTCATCGGAAAATGAGCCGCCTTCATATGTGACAGACCCAGCCGGATATACTGCATCAACAAAAGCGGCATATACCGGAACCAGTGCCGCCGCACCGTCCAAAACAGGTAAATCCTCTGTCAATTTCAATGAAGCGTCGATATGTACCAAATCAGATTCCGCGTTGTGCGGCAAATAGGCTCCCACGTCTATCATTTTTGCCTGTGACGTATCGCTGAAATTGTTTGACAAGCGCCGTGTCAGCAATACATACATGCTCATATTGAACGATGCAACCACAGCGACAACGAGTATCATAAGTAAAATCTGCTTGATCAAACACGTTTGCCGATTCATACGTTACCACAGCTCCTTTGCAATAAAATAGATGATGGAGCAATGCTGATACGCATAAACCGCATAGATCAAATGCGCAATCGTCAAGGCCAGACATATGCCGATCAAAACCAAGAGAATGTTTCTAAATATATCCTTGTCCATACCCCATCCCTCACATATAAGCAATTGCCATAAACAGCAGCACGGCAAGACCAATGATCACCAGCGCCAGCACACCAGCTATCACAGAAGACAGCTTCAACGAAGACTTCCGCTTTTCCATTTCCTCTGCGCTAAAACTGTTTGGTTCAGTTTTATTTTTTCCTTTTGCGTAAAGATAACGGTATAAGCTAATGATAAAAAACAGCAATGCGGCAATGGGTATGCCGTAAAAAATAATACACAGAATAACGTAACCCATGTCTTCCTCTCCTTTCCACCCCAATACAGCATAGATTCCTTTTTAGACAAATCCACCGCAGAATATGATATGCTGCGGTGGATTCTTTCCTGTTTATGGCCGTTGGGTCAAATGACCTGCTGGTTTGTTTTGATCAGTAAATCACAACTGTACTCTTATTCGGAATATTCTTATAGATATATGTGATGTCCGTATCCAGCATACGCACACAGCCTGCTGATACAGGCCATCCAATGCTCTTATCCTTCAATCCGTTGTAATTCGGATAATACAGGCGGGAATGGAATGCATAGCCCGTATTCGGATAAAAACGGACAACTGGTTTGCAGGAATAGGTTGCATGATTCCAGCCGGCTTCACGATAGGTAATATATGTTACACCTGTCGGTGTCGGCGTGGAATTTTTGCCTGTGCCACAGATAAAGGTCTTGGATATCTTCCATTTTCCCTTGGAACCGGTAAAGATATAAACCTTCTGGTTCTGCCTGCTTACCCATACCAGATAGTTTGTAGAGCTGCTGTAGCCCTTGCTGTTGACATACCATTCCTTGAGTCCGTCAGAATAATCCCAATTATAGTTATGGGTATAATCGCCACCATAAGTACTGGTGATGCTGTTGGTAATCTTGGAAGCAGCTACTACACTGGAAGAGCTTTCCCAGGATACTGTCCCACTGTAATTATGGTAGTATTGCGACCAGCTTTCTGCACCGGAAGAAGTCTTTTTGTACGAATGGGTTGTGGACGCCTCCATAATCGTCTGATAATGCCATGCACTCTTCGCTACATCCGGGAAGGTATAGCGGCTGTCCATCTGCTGTTCGGTTGTTTTATCACCAGTTCTGCCCAAAATTTTATTAAAAATAGAAACGGCTTCTGCACGCGTCAGCTTGCCCTCCGGGCGGAAAGTACCGTCGCCAAAACCACTGACCCAGCCCTTAGCGGCAGCTGTTACGATTGCATCATAATATACATAATCGGCCGCAACGTCAGAGAAATTCATACTGCCAGAGGTATATGGTGTCAATCGGGTCACCATTTCCACAAATTCTGCACGCGTCATTGCCTCATTCGGACGGTATGCGCCGCCAGCGGTAATCAAACCCTTGGATGCCAGAACAGTGACTGCATTATAATACCATGCACTGGATTTTACATCGGTAAAGGAACTGGCTGCAGTCCCCTTTTTCTGATCCGCAAGAAGGCTATACAGAATCGAACATGCCTGTGCACGGGTTAATGCATCATTGGGGCCAAATTTGCCATTGCTATAACCGGAAACATACTGCTTATGTGCTGTAATCAGGCTCGGTGCATACCAGGCTGTATAAGAAGCAGACTCGTACACCGCCTTATTCGCCGGATTTGCTACACTGCCGTCAGCTGCAACCCAGTGTGTAATGGTTTTGCCGCTGTCATCCTTTTCCGGAACCGTTGGTTTGCCGCCTTCATATATATTCTGTGTTGTAGTTTTGCCGGAATACCGCAAGGTAATGGTATAGGAATGTGTATAACTATTCCATGTCTCCGTACCATCTGCATTGGTAACACCATCATGATTGATGGAAGCTTCCATAATCGCAGCATAATACCATGCGGTACTGGACACATCTGTAAAACTGCGCAGATCAGTGGCTGTCAACAGAATATTCTGGTCGATCTGCCGGCCCAGAATCTTATTGAATATCGAAGCTGCCTGCGCACGGGTCAGCGATGCATCCGGGCGGAAGGTCCCGTCACTGTTGCCACTGATCCATCCCCTTTGAACAGCCGTTGCAATGGCGGGATAATATGCATTGGTTTTGCTGATATCCGTAAAGCTGCACTCCGCCGTCTCATCGACACCCACAAGACGTACAACCAGCGAGACAAATTCCCCTCTGGTAATCACTTTGTTTGGTTCCAGTTTACCACCATTGCACTCCAGAATACCCCGTGATGCCAATGTGGAAACTGCCGTATAATACCATGCACCGTATTTTACATCCGTATAGGTATATGGATATGTACCCATCGACTGGTCTTCCAGCAGGTTATACAGGATGGAACTGGCCTGTGCCCATGTCAAAGCATCATTTGGGCCGAATTTACCATTGCCATAGCCGGACAGATATGCAAAATGATCGGTGCGGAGCCTCACTGGCTCGATCTCTTCTGCCTGTGCCCCGGTTTCTTCCGGCTCCAGGGCTATTTCCTGACCGGAATCCTCCTCCTGAATGACAACAGCTTCGATATCCTCTGCTTCTGTGACAGCAGTTTCCATATCTTCCGATTCTGCTGTCACAGGCTCCTGTGCTTCAATCTCGTCTGAAATATTGACCTCTGTATCAGGCATTTCCGGTTCTGCATCAGCTGCCATTGACACAGGCAGCATGGATACCATAAGGATTTCTGCCAGCAGAAGTCCTGTCATACGTTTTTTCCAGTCCATATTATGACCAGCTCCCTCCTCTGAGTTTCTTATCTATATTTTACCTGTCCCACATCTTACTGTCAACAAAATAGAACATTTTAGACAAAAAATGCACTACAAAAGATACATGCATTTGACAGATTGTATAGAGAATCTCCGCCGTATGCATGTATCCGGCACGGATTGTGTGCGGCCGCGCACGGGTTCTCCTTCCCTTTCTCTTGCAACGCAGATTGGTAATAAAAAATCAGACAGGATGAGTCCCATGGCTAAAATATTCTAAATGGAAAACAGCAAAAGACCGCATCTGCCATTTTGACAGATACGGCCTTTTCGCGCCTCATTTTTATCCAGCAACTAAGATTTTTATGATAACAGCAAGCACAATTACCACGCCAACACCTGTTGTAATGGAATAAATCTTCTTTGACTCCGCATCGTCCTTTTCCTTTGCCAGATAGTAAACACTTGCTCCAAGGACCATGATTCCAATAACCAGTCCAATCACGTTAAATATCATTTTTTTCTCTCCATTTCAATAATAATGCTGAATTTATAATGACAAGCACGGAACCTGCATTATGTACCAAAGCGCCAACGACAGGATTGAGAATACCGGTGAAAGCAAGCCCAATCGCAATAAAATTCAATGTCATAGAGAAGGTCAAATTCAGCTTGATCGTCGCCATCATCTTTTTCGACAACGCGAGCAAATGGGGCAATTCCTTCACTTCGTCATCAACAAGAGCAATATCCGCAGCATCTACAGCAATATCGCTTCCAATGCCACCCATCGCAATTCCTACATTTGCTTTTTTGAGCGCAGGCGCATCATTGATCCCGTCCCCAATCATACAAATGGACTGACCTTTCTCCTGGCAAGCTCCAATATAATTGAGTTTATCCTCCGGCAGGCAATTGGCATATATCTCACCGATATGCAATTCATCTGCAATAACCTTGGCTGAATATTCGCTATCACCAGTCAGCAGAACTGGCCGAACGCCGAGCTTTTGGATACGTCCTATCATGGAAGCGCTTTCCGCACGTACGGTATCCGAGAGGACAACATATCCGGCAAGCACGTCATCCACAGAAACATAAATCAGGGTGCTGCCACGCTGTAAATATGCATCGGCATCTGCTTTCACGTTTGGAGAAAGTACAATCCCGCTGTCTGCAAACATTTTCTGATTGCCGGCAAGCACCGTATGACCATCCACTACAGCTGACACACCTCTTCCGGGCAGCATTTGAAATTGTTCGCAGGGCCGAAGCTTCTCACCGGCGCGCTGTGTATAACATTGCACAATGGCCCTTCCGAGCGGATGTTCTGATAACTGTTCTGCTGCGGCTGTAAAGGTATAAATTTCTTTGTCCGTATATGTGGAAACGCTTTTCACTGCTGTTACCTGCGGTGTGCCATGTGTCAGCGTTCCGGTTTTATCAAATGTGATTTTTGTCACCTTGGAGAGCCGCTCAAGGGCATCGCCCTCCCGCACCAGAAAACCATGCTTGGTAGCATTACCAATAGCAGCCATAATTGCCGTAGGCGTAGCAAGTACCAATGCACACGGACAGAACACAACGAGAATCGTCACAGCACGGATGATCTGCCCTGAAATCAGCCAAGTCAGCACAGCGGCTGTCAGCGCAACAACCACAACCCAAGTCGCCCAACGGTCTGCCAGCCCAACAATTTTGGCTTTTCCCGCATCGGCAGACTGTACCAGACGTATCATACGCTGAATGGAACTGTCCTCGCCAACCTTAGTTGCTTTCATTTCAAAAGCACCAAACTGATTGACGGTACCACTGGTTATTGCATCCCCTACTGTTTTATCTACCGGAAGGGATTCGCCTGTCATCACGGCCTGGTTGACAGAGGTTTGTCCGGATAAAATCACGCCGTCCACGGGAACCGTCTCGCCAGGCAGTACCCGAAGAACATCTCCGATTTTGACCTGCTCGGCAGGGATCATACGTTCTGTCTTGCCGTTCCATACCCGGGCCGTCTGCGGTGTAAGATGAACCAGCTTCTCAATGCCCGCCCGTGCTTTGGCAACAGTCAAGTCTTCCAAAAGTGCTCCGATCTGCATGATGAAAGCTACCTCTCCGGCGGCAAAATTCTCTCCAATACAAATGGACGCAATCAAAGCCAGCGATACCAATACATCTGCTTTGATATCGAACGCGGTGACAAGACCGATGATTGCCTCCAGCACAATGGGAATCCCGCACAGCACAATTGCCACCCAAGCCGCATCAAAAGGCAATGGCAGCAAATCAAAAATACTGACGAAGAGCGCAATACCGGAAACGAGGAGGAAAGCAATATCCTTTTTCGTACCGCCGGTTTCCAAAATGCACTCTATCTTTTCTATAAGTGATTTCATGGAAAGCCTCCTTCTATACCCATAGGGGTATGTGTATATTATACCTATAGGGGTATATGTTGTCAAGAAGGAAATAGAAAAGGCAGCCTCAACGGCTGCCTTTCACAAATTGTTCGGTTTTACTGCATATTCGCAAAACGCTCCACAGCTTTTGTAAAATTTTCGATGGTCTTGTCTGCATCTCCATGCTCAATCCCATCACGTACACAATGCTTAATATGCCCTTCTAACACAACCTTGCCAACCTTATTCAGCGCTGACTTCGCCGCATTGATCTGGGAAAGGATATCCTCACAGGGAACATCTTCATCGACCATCCTGTCGATCGCCTGTACCTGCCCGATTATTTTTCTCAATCTGCGATGCAAATTTTCAGCATCCATACACTGCCTCATGTTCAGTCCTCCGATACCATTAGGGGTATATGTGTATCATATCATTGCCCGTATCCTTTGTCAATCATAGCAAAATCCTTCTCTTTGCACTGACAAGACGGGCTTTCCCTGCCAGAAGAGAAACAGCGAAATTATGATGCATCATCAAACTGGCTGTTATATAGCTCTGCATAAAATCCATTTTTCTCGAGCAAGGTCTTGTGATTGCCCTGTTCAACAATGTCGCCATCCCGCATGACCAGAATCAAATCCGCTTCGCGGATAGTCGACAGACGGTGCGCAATGACAAAGCTCGTTCTGCCTTCCATCAAACGGTTCATCGCGGACTGAATCAGCGCTTCTGTACGTGTATCGACAGATGAAGTTGCCTCATCCAGAATCAAAATCGGATTGTCTGCCAGAATAGCACGCGCAATGGTAAGCAGCTGTTTCTGTCCCTGTGATACATTGCTGATTTCTTCATTCAGTTCCATTTGATAGCCGCCTGGGAGGGTACGGATAAAGCTGTCTGCCTTCGCCGCCTTTGCTGCTGCAATGACCTCTTCGTCGGTCGCATCCAGCCTGCCATAACGGATATTCTCCATAATCGTTCCCTTGAACAGCCAGGTATCCTGCAGAACCATGCCAAAGCCTTCTCGCAGTTCGGAACGGTTGAATCTGCGCACATCATGTCCATCTAAGCGAATGGAACCCTGATCTACATCATAAAACCGCATCAATAGCTTTACCATGGTCGTTTTGCCTGCACCAGTTGGGCCGACGATCGCTACCATCTGTCCCGGCTTTACATCACAGGTAAAATCATGAATAACCGGATTGCTGGCATCATAGCCAAAACGTACATGTTCAAACTGCACAGAACCCTTGACACTCTCGATGGAAACCGGGTTCTCCACATGCTGGTCTTCTTCCTTTTCTTCCAAAAATTCAAAGACACGTTCTGCAGCTGCCGCCATGGACTGCAGCATATTGGAAACCTGCGCCAGCTGGGTAATCGGCTGGGTAAAGGTTTTCACATACTGGATAAACGCCTGAATATCACCGACTGTGATGACACCGGCAATCGCCAGAATCGAGCCGGCTACTGCGACACCGACATATCCCAGATTGCCGACAAAATTCATAATTGGCTGCATCAGTCCAGACAGGAACTGGGACTTCCATGCAGATTCATACAGCTTATCATTGGTACGGTCAAATTCCTCTTTGATGCGCGCTTCCTGATTGAATACGCGCACAACATTGTGCCCGGAGAAGGTTTCTTCAATCTGTCCATCGATTTCGCCCAGATATTTCTGCTGTGCCCGGAAATACTTCTGGCTGAATTTTACAACCGTCATAACAAAGATCATGGAAACCGGCAGAATGACCAGCGCGATCAACGTCATCAGCGGACTGATTGTCAGCATCATAATCAGGACACCGACAATCGTTGTCACCGAGGTAATCATCTGGGTGACACTCTGGTTTAAGCTCTGTCCCAAGGTATCGACATCATTGGTGATACGGGATAATACCTCGCCAATGGTGCGGCTTTCAAAATAGCCCAGCGGCAGACGGTTAATCTTTTCGCTGATTTCCCGGCGCATCCGGAAGCAAAGCTTCTGTGTAATGCCGGTCATAATCCACCCCTGTGCAAAGTTCAGACAGGCACTGAGCACGTAAACGCCCAACAGAATCAATAAAATCTGACCAATCCGCCCAAAGTCAATGGAACCTGTACCGGAAAGCTTACCCACCAGACCTTCATACAGCACCGTAATCGCTTTACTCAGGATCTTCGGACCGGTAATGTTAAAGATCGTACTGCCAATGGCAAAAATCAGAACGGCAATGACACCGATACGATAGCTGCCGATATACTTCAACAGTTTGCGGATGGTTCCCTTGAAATTCTTTGCTTTTTCGCCTGTCATGCCGCTTCCAGCCGGCCTGCCCGGCCCACGGCGCGGAGGTCTTCTGATTTCTTCACTCACTGTACACCGCCTCCTTTCAGCTCGGATTCGCTCAGCTGGCTTTCTGCAATTTCACGATAGGTATTGCAGTTTACCAGCAATTCTTCATGTGTGCCAATTCCATCAATCCTGCCTTCATTCAGTACAATAATCTGATCTGCATGCAGGATGGTGGAAATACGCTGTGCGACAATAATCACAGTTGCATCGCCAACATGCTGGTTCAATGCACGGCGCAGTGCTGCATCCGTCTTATAATCCAATGCAGAAAAGGAATCATCAAATAGATATACCTTGGGATCCGCTGCAATCGCACGAGCAATAGACAGACGCTGCTTCTGTCCGCCAGAGACATTGGTACCTCCCTGCGCAATGTGCGTGTGGTAACGGTCCATTTTACTGTCAATAAATTCTGTCGCCTGTGCTATTTCCGCTGCCAGCTTCATCTGATCATCTGGAATATTCTGGTCTGCAAATTTCAGGTTGGATGCAATATCGCCTGAAAACAGAACGCCCTTCTGTGGGACATAACCCAGCTGCTGGCGCAGCGTTTTCTGCTTGATATCGCGTACATCCACACCATCCAGCTTCACGCTTCCCTCTGTCACATCGAAAAACCGCGGGATCAGGTTCAGCAGCGTAGATTTGCCGCAGCCCGTGGAACCAATGATTGCCGTCGTCTTTCCCGGCTCTGCGGTAAAGCTGATATGCTCAATTGCCGGATGATCCGCACCCGGATAACAGAACGTGACATCTTCAAAGCGGATTTCGCCTTTCCATTCCTTTTCCGGCTCTTTCAGTTCCGGTTTATCCGCAATGGTTAGCTCCGTATGGATCACCTCATTGATGCGGTCTGCTGCAATACCTGCACGCGGCAGGAAAATCGAAATCATTGTCATCATCATAAATGACATGACAATCATCATCGTGTAGGTAATAAATGCCATCATATCGCCTACCTGCAAATTACCTGCTTCAATACCCTTGCTGCCAAACCAGACGATCGCAACGGTTACACCGTTCATCGTCAGCATCATGGTCGGCATCATGAAGTTCATCACACGGTTGGTAAACAGCTGGGTACGCATCAAATCAGTATTCGCCTCAGCAAAGCGTTCCTCTTCCCGCTTTTCGCGGCTGAACGCACGAATCGGCATGATACCAGTCAGAATTTCACGGCTGACGAGGTTCATCCGGTCAATTAGCGACTGCATCATCCTGAATTTCGGCATGGTGACACGTATCAATGTGCCAATTACGGCTATAATCACACAGACTGCAACCGCAATAATCCAGCCCATGCCGGTCCGGGTATTGTATACCTTCAAAATACCACCAATGCCGCAAATCGGGGCAAACAGCATGATACGCAGCATCATGACACAGACCATCTGTACCTGCTGGATGTCATTTGTACAGCGGGTAATCAGAGATGCTGTGGAAAATTTGTTCATCTCCGCGCTGGAAAACTGCAGTACACGGCCAAATACCTGCGTACGCAGGTCACGTCCAATGCCAGCACCGACACGGCTGGCAATCAGGCCAATCATAACCGCAGCCAGCAACCCCACAGCCGTCAAACCAAGCATTTTTCCACCGGTGACATAGAGATAATGATTGCGGATGGCACCCAGGTCCACGCCCATTGCCTCGTATTCATCTTTCATATACAGCGCTGCCATCTGCAGCATCGTGCTGTCAGAGACCTCACCCATCTGTTCCAGCGCCTGATCTTTCATTTCAAGCAGCTGATCCCGCGTGATCAGGCCAGCTTCCAGCGCCGCCTGAATCTGGCTGACATCATAGCCTGACTGACCAGATATCTGTGATACCAGTGCCATCGGTACGCACAGTGCATCGGACAATGCTTCCTCTTCCTCACGACTCAAGCCATCCTTTACCAAACGGATTCCAACTGCATCCACAGTCTGATAGGCTGCTTCTACAGTCTCTATTTCATCCTCTGTCATAAACAGCTCCAGTTGTTCGAGTGAATCCGCACGAATCTTCTGCATCACGGCATCATCCATGCCGTTCTGCTGAATGCCAACATCTACAATGTTACTCATATACGTTGGCAGAGAAAGGTCACAGTACGCCTGTATCATCAGCAGTAAAATGACAATACAGACTGCTTTCCATGATTTCATCATGTATCGCAAAATGGATCGCATTGCGTTTCCTCCTTCATTATATTTTTCTGGTTATCTACAGCACACGCAGGCAGTTCACGTGCCATAATGTGCAAAACCTCACGAATGCCGGCCATAACCTCCAGAAAATGTTCTTCTCCCATTGCTTCGGAAACCCGCGTAATCACCATATTCAGACGTTCATGCTGCTGTCTGCAAAACAGCCTTCCCTCCTGCGTCAGCGATACAAATGTGTTCCTCCGGTTATGCGGGTCTATGGTACGTGTAATCAGGCCGCGCTGTTCCAGGCTGTTCAACGACTTGGATACACCGGATTTTGTAATCCCCGTGCAGGAAGCCAAATCATTGACATAGATTCCCGGAACATCCGGATGGTCATTCTGAAATTTTTCAATCATGCGCAAAAATCCAAATTCACGTCCATAGGCTTCATGATTCCGCCGATGCAGGATTTGAAACCTGCGCACTTCATGCATTGTCTGCATATATTCTCTGTGAATCTGTTCTGTATTCATGATATACCTCCTTCCACGCTTGATTTATATTTAGCAGGTAATATATTACCACCAACAGTTGAGTTAGTCAACTGTTGAAATTGTTAATTATTTATGTCCACATTGTAAAGAAAGAGGACAGGATTCCGGCACACACTGTGCGCCAGAATCCTGTCCTGAAAACAATATTATTTAAAAAACCAGAAAGATCAGTAACCTGTCTTGCCGTCCAGCAGGTCATCGTGATCGACCCACTCCTGCACCTCAACAACATCATAGTTGTCATGATCGCGCCGGATGACCACGCGGCTGATGCCCGCATTGATAATCATGCGTTTACACATGGTGCACGAATTGGCATCGTTCATGATTTCTCCGCTCTTGGCATCGCGGCCTACCAAATACAGCGTCGCGCCAAGCATTTCCTCACGTGAAGCGGCAATAATGGCATTTGCCTCCGCATGTACCGACCGGCAAAATTCATACTGTGTGCCGCGCGGAATATTCCGCTGCTCCCGGATACAATAATTGATATCAATGCAGTTAGCGCGGCCACGCGGTGCGCCGGTATAGCCGGTAGAAATAATCACATCATTTTTCACGATAACTGCGCCAAAGTTGCGTCGCAGGCAGGTGCCACGTTCCAAAGCGACCTCCGCCATATCGAGATAATAATTCTGTTTATCGCGCCGAACCATCCTTGGCCTCCTTTATATATGTAGCAATCGGGGCAGACTGCCGGTCATCTTCCGACCGGCGCGTCTGCTGCGCGTAAAACGCGCCAGACATTTCTTTTGCCTAACTTTTGTAAACAGAAGTTAGTTCAAAAAGTCCTTCAGCTTCTTGGAACGGCTCGGATGGCGCAGCTTGCGCAGTGCCTTTGCCTCAATCTGGCGGATACGTTCACGGGTTACATTGAACTCCTTGCCGACCTCTTCGAGGGTACGGGTGCGTCCGTCCTCAATGCCGAAGCGCAGGCGCAGTACCTTTTCTTCCCGCGGCGTCAGGGTTTTCAGCACCTCTACCAGCTGTTCCTTCAGCAGCGTAAAGGATGCTGCTTCCGCTGGCTCCAGTGCATCATCATCCGGGATGAAATCGCCCAGATGGCTGTCCTCCTCTTCACCAATCGGTGTTTCGAGCGAAACCGGCTCCTGTGCAATCTTCAGGATTTCACGTACACGCTCTACCGGCATATTCATCTCTTCCGCAATTTCCTCCGGCTGCGGGTCATGGCCCAGCTCCTGCAGCAGCTGGCGTGACACACGGATAACCTTATTGATGGTTTCCACCATGTGTACCGGGATGCGGATGGTGCGTGCCTGATCGGCAATGGCACGGGTAATCGCCTGACGAATCCACCAGGTGGCATAGGTAGAGAATTTAAAGCCCTTGGTGCAGTCAAACTTCTCAACTGCCTTCAGCAGGCCCAGATTGCCCTCCTGAATCAGATCAAGGAACAGCATACCACGGCCAACATAACGCTTGGCAATGGATACAACCAGACGCAGGTTTGCTTCTGACAGGCGCTTCTTGGCATTATCGCCTCCGCGGATTGCCTTGCGCAGTGCCTGATATTCCTTCTCATCAATGGTTTCGCCGTTCTTTTCCCTCAGCTCCAGCTCTGCCATTTTCTCCTTGGCTTCCATACCAGCCTGCATTTTCTGTGCCAGTTCAACTTCTTCCTCCGGAGTCAGCAGGTCAACCTTGCCGATTTCCTTCAGGTACATGCGTACCGGGTCATCAATCGCAAAGCCTTCTGCCAGGGATTCGGTATCTTCCAGCTCTTCCTTGGTAACTTCCTCCACTGCATCTTCGGAAAATTCTTCCTCTACTTCCGTCGGAGCTGCCAGAACCTCGGCGCCCTGCATCTCGATGCCAGCCTTTTCCAGCTCCTCATACAGTCTATCCAGCTCATCCGACTCCATGTCGATGGACTCCAGCGCATCAGACATTTCCTTCAGTGTGAGCTTGCCCTTCTTTTTGCCCAGCGCAATAAGCTCCTTAATGGCTGTCTGCTTTTTTACATCCATGTCCTGTGTCATTCTTTAAGCCTCCAAAAAATGTGTAATCAAATGTATCTTCATAAAACAGCTGTTTGCTGCTGTTATGCCGTTAAACTTATGTTGCTGCATCGAAGCCCTTGTTTTTCCGCTGCATTTGCGCTTTGCGGAGCAGCGGGTCTTCTCCGGAATCCTTTGGATTATTTCGTGAAATTTTCTGTTCCGTGATAACCCTGATATAGTCTTCCATGGCTTTCCGCCGCGTATCCGCGGGAATTTGTGTCTGCACAGCGGAAACCAGCAAATCCAGCTCTGCGGGCTCCAGAATATGCTCCAGCGCAGATACTGTGATGTTTCTCCCGCTGCTGTATAATGCGGATGCATATCCATAAATTTTGCCCAGTTCAGGGGAAGAAAAATCCTGTGGTTTGAGATATTCCCGCATTTCTTCCATCAGGGAAGCATCCGAGAACAGCAGAGACAAAATACCTTCTTCTGCCCGTGCGGATTTTACATTGTCATAATGCATGTTCCGTTCTTTGGGCTGCGCCGCCTGTGCAGGCGCACGCACTTCACGGTGCAATTGCCGCTTCACCTGCCGGGACTGTCGTGTCCGGGCCTGCTTAACCTCCTGCGCTAGAGCCGACGGCGTCACGCCCGCCAACTTTGCTGTTGATGCCGTATAAACATCCCGCTCCACAGAGCTTTCCAGCGCCGCAATGATGTCTGCAGCTTCTCGTAAAAATAAAATCCGCTGGTCATCCTCTGTAAAATCATATTTATCCCGTGCGGATTCAATGCGATACCGGACATCATTATCTGACCGTTCAATCAGCTTTCGGAACGCTTCCGGCCCTTTTGCCTTGATAAATTCATCCGGATCTTTTGCGCCGGGAATTTTTAGGATTTTAACCCGCAGACCGGCTTTTTTCAAAATATCGATTGCCCTCTGGGAAGCAGACTGTCCGGCAGTATCGGCATCATAGCATACAATGACTGTTTTGGTATAGCGCGACAGCAGCCGCGCCTGTTCATCCGTCAGAGAAGTTCCCAGGGAGGCAACGGCACAATCGAAGCCTGCCTGATGCAGTGCAATGACATCCATGTAGCCTTCTGCGAGCAGGAAATACTCACTTTTCGTCTTTTTTGCCACATTCATGGCAAATAAATTTCGCCGTTTATTAAAGACCATGGTTTCCGGCGAATTTAAATACTTTGGCTTGCTGTCATCCATGACACGTCCGCCAAAGCCGATGACATCACCGCGGATATCAATAATCGGAAACATCACACGGTTTCGGAACTTATCATAATATGTACCGTTTTTGCCTTTTGCAATCAATCCGGCCTTTTCCAGTTCCTGTTTGGTATACCCCTTTGCTGTCATGGTGTCCAGCAAAGCATGAAAGGAATCCGGCGCAAAGCCAAGCCCGAAGTTATTCATCGTCTTTTTGCTCAGCCGTCTGTGCTGAAAATATGCCAGTGCCTGTGCTCCCACAGGGCTGTGCAGCTGCGCATAGAAGAACCGTGCGGATTCCTTTAATAATTCCAGCGTACGTTCCCGCTGATGCCGTACCCTCGGATTCCCTTCGGTTTCCGGTACGGTCATGTTATATTCCTTTGCAAGGAAACGGACTGCATCCTGAAATTCCAGCCCTTCGACATTCATGATAAACCGAACCGGCCCGCCGCCAGCGCCGCAGCCAAAGCAATAAAAAATCTGCTTGTCCGGTGCAACGGAAAACGATGCGGTTTTTTCGTTGTGGAACGGACACAAGCCAAAATAATTGCTTCCGCTTTTTTTGAGCTTTACATAGCGGGAAACGATATCAACAATATCACATCTTGCGTTTAATTCATCGAGGAACCGTTCATCAATCGCCATCCAACGCCGCCTTTCCACACAGAGCGCTTACTTAATATTCCAGCTTTTGGGAATGAATAATTCCGTATACTTTTCAATGGCAAACCGGTCTGTCATGCCTGCAATGTAATCACAGGCGACACGCTCTTTCCCATCGGGAATGATATGTTTTTTATAAAATTCCGGCAGCTGTTCCATATACTGTAGAAAATATTCATACAGCGCTGTCAGCAGGCCGTCAACCTTATGTTCCTCCTGCTGGGAACGCCCGTCATAAACGGTACGGAACAGAAAGCTTCGCAGTTCCATCATGGCATCATGCACCGTATGGTGCATGCCGATTTTCCGTTTCGTTTCACCGTACGACACCATATCTGCAACCATGGTATCAATGCGGTCGCCATGGGTTGTCCCCAAAACAGCAACCGCTTCCTTTGGCAAATCCTCCGGACAGATAATTCCTGCACGCACAGCATCATCAATATCATGATTGACATAGGCAATCCGGTCTGCAAAATGGACAATCCTGCCTTCCGGTGTGTCCGCATGTTTGGCTCCCGTATGGCATACAATACCATCCCGCACTTCCCGTGTCAGGTTTAATCCCTCCCCGTCACGTTCCAGAAGGTCTGCCACACGCAGGCTCTGCTCATTGTGCCGGAATCCGCCGATTTTTTCACACAAACGGTTTAATGTCCGTTCTCCGGCATGCCCGAAGGGTGTATGCCCCAGATCATGTCCCAGCGCAATGGCCTCTGTCAAATCTTCATTTAACCGCAGGCTCCGTGCAATCGTGCGGGCAATTTGTGCCACTTCCAACGTATGTGTTAACCGGTCACGGTAATGATCCCCTTCCGGCGAGATAAACACCTGTGTTTTATGCCCCAGCCGGCGAAATGCCTTACAGTGTACAATGCGGTCACGGTCACGCTGAAAGCAAGTCCTCCGCGGGCACTCCTCAATGGGATAGATTCTCCCCCGGCTGTTTTCTGCATGTGTTGCCCAGTCGGCCAGTGTCAGCTTTTCCAGCTTTTCCTGATCCTCCCGCATGGCATACACCTCCTGCTATCCGCTGCGAAAAATCTGTACATAAGTAAATACCGAACGATTTTCATAAATCCCTCTTTTTTTCACAAAATTTTTTGAAAAAATTTTCCCAGCAAAGCCTCTTTATAGAAAGCTGTCCTGCTGCAGGGCAAAATCATCCGGTATTATGTATTTTTTGTCAGCGTACCCGGCGTCCCATGAACTGCGTATCCATGCATTCCACATCCACGCCCGCGCTGGTGGCATCCTTTAACGCCTGTTCCAGCGCGTCCTCTCCGCCCTCTGGCAGTGTGACGGTCAGCGTGACATCTGCTGCATAATCGGTTTCCTCAATCCTGCAGTCGTGCTCCGGCAGGATATTCTGTACAACACCCAGCAGGGAATAGGGGCAGGTAATCAGCAGCACGGAATAGCTGCTCATCTGATTGATTCCGGCTTTTTCCAGCCCTAGCTGTGCGCTCTTGGTATACGCACGCACCAGGCCGCCGGTCCCCAGCAAAACACCGCCGAAATAACGTGTTACCACACAGCAGACGTTCGTGATATTTTCCCGGCGCAGGACGTCCAGAATCGGCATGCCGGCAGTTCCCTGCGGCTCGCCATCATCGGAATAGCGCATATAGTTTCCTTCCCGGATAATATACGCATAGCAGTGATGCCGCGCATCCCGATATTTTGCTTTGACCTCATTCAGCTTTTGAACCGCTTCTTCCGGCGTCTCCACAGGGAAGATTTCACCGATAAATTTCGATTTGCGGTCTTCATAGCGTCCTTCCCCATAGCCTGCCGGTACCAGATAGCTTTCACGCATCAGCAGCTACCTCATATTCCTGCAGCTGCCCATACAGCTTGTCATCGCATTCGATTTCCAATACCGTTCCCTTTTCATGATAATCTGTAGAGAAAACAGCAGCTTCCTTATGAATAACATCAAGCAGGTAGCCGTCTGCATACGGAATGCACAGTCGGACGCGATGCTTGCCCCTGCCTAGCGCCTTTTCCATGGCTGTCATCAGCGCATCCATGCCGCGTCCCTGCTTGGCAGAAATCGCAACGATATTTTCACCGGACGGGATGAGATCAGGGTTTTCACACAAGTCTGCTTTGTTGCATACCAGCAGCTGTGGAATCTGTTCCGCCCCCAGCTGTCTGACAACCTTATCGACAGTTTCCACCTGTTCCCGCCAATCCTCTTTGGAAATGTCCACCACATGCAGCAGTAAATCGGCATAAGCAAGCTCTTCCAGCGTTGCCTTAAACGCAGATACCAGGTGATGGGGAAGCTTGCGAATAAAGCCTACAGTATCTGACAGCAGGACTTCCTGCGTTTCCGATATACGGAGCTTGCGTGTTGTGGGATCAAGCGTATCAAACAGACGGTCATTTGCTTCAATTCCGGCATCTGTCAGTGTATTGAGCAGCGTTGATTTGCCTGCATTGGTATAGCCAACAATGGCAACCAACGGAAGCTCGGCCTTTTTGCGCTGCCTGCGCTGGACAGCACGCACCTTGCGCACATCCTCCAAGTCCTTGCGCAGCCGGTCAATGCGGTGACGGATATGGCGGCGGTCTGTTTCCAGCTTGGTTTCGCCAGGGCCTCTGGTACCAATGCCGCCGCCCAGGCGGGACATACTTTTGCCCATGCCAGTCAAACGCGGCAGGATATACTGGTACTGTGCCAGTTCAACCTGCAGCTTGCCTTCCCCTGTACGGGCACGCTGGGCAAAAATATCCAGAATCAATGCACTGCGGTCCAGCACCGGCCTTCCCGTGGCTTCCTCCAATACACGCATCTGGGATGGGGAAAGCTCGTTGTCAAATACGATCAGCGTGGCGTCGTTGTTCCGTGCAAGCTCCACCAGTTCCTGCGTCTTGCCTTCACCGATAAAGGTATGCGCATCCGGCGCATTCCTTGTCTGCAGTATTTTTGCGACACATTCGCCGCCCGCAGTTTCCAATAAAGCTTCCAGCTCGTCCAGCGACTCCCAGCTTGCATCCTCTTCTGCTGTAAATACGGAAGCATGCAGGCCGACCAGCACCGCACGGTCTTCCTCTATTTCATCCATCATCCATTCTTCCACAGCGTGTCCCTCCTCTCAGCTTCGAATCCTTCCATAACCATTTTCCGCTTAGATGTCCTGCGCATCTGACAGAAGGATATTATTCTTCCATGACGCTTTCCAGCGCCTCGCAGCCCATCAGGACGGTATCCAGACATCCGATGTCCGGCTTCTTATACTTTATCATCAGGTTCTTACATTCGGTATCTCCGAGGATACGGTTGAATGCGGAAACCAGCTTCTGACATTTTTTGCGCAGCTCCGGTGTCTGATGTGCGCTGGTTTCAATCAACTGGGAGCTGATTGCACAGATACCCCCGCACAGTGCGCCGCATGCCTTGCCGCAGCCCATGCCGCCGCCGAAGCCGCCGCACATACGCATTGCCTCTTCAGACAGCCCGAGGTTATATTCATCATTTGCCGCACGGATAATCGTCTCCGCACAGTTATAGCTCTGCTTATAATATTCTGCCGCACGTTCCTTCAACATATTCCTATCCCTCCACAATTTGTAACCTCAACGGAGTTTTTTCTTTTTTTAAATGTAAGAATGCCGCCTTTTCAACACAACGTGAAAACAGCGGCATTTTTGTTTCATGTTTTCCGGGCAACTGCTTTTTCGCTCGCCCGCAGAAATTCACTTCCCGACAATTACTTGTCCAGGTTGAATCTTCTCTTGAAGCGGTCAACACGTCCGCCGGTATCAACGAGCTTCTGCTTACCGGTAAAGAACGGGTGGCACTTGGAGCAGATTTCTACAGAGATATTCTCCTTGGTGGAAGCGGTCTCATATACAGCACCACAAGCACAGCGAATGGTAGTCGGCTTGTAATTCGGATGGATTCCTTCCTTCATCTTCGTTTCACCTCTTTCCGCATAAGCCTTACAGTCATAGAGATATACTATCACAACAGAAGGTCAAATGCAAGAATTATTTTTTATTTCGCGTCGTTTTTGTAAAAATTACGCTGAAATACGATACCAACCGTATTTCCATCCAACAGTATACCACAAAACACAGAAGCACTGCAAGATTTTTCTATCTTACAGGCGCAGTTATTTTGCCTGCTCCAGCCAGACCGTTTTCCCGCAGTGCAGGAAAAACAGTGCGCAGCCTGTAACCGGCCTATGGAATACCGTTTCAGCCGCACGCCGATAGGCAGCAAGCTGCCCGCGGTATTGCTCTGCACGCTGCTCGGCCCATCGCGCTGACACACGGTCTGTCTTGAAGTCCACAACAACCATGCCATTCTCTGTTTCTAGCAGGCAGTCAATGACACCCTGCATCAGGACTTCCTCTGCGGCAAAATTTTCCGCCTCCGTATAATAATCCTTTGCTGGAACCAGAATGGAAAATTTAAATTCCCGATGTACCGTCTTTGCCGTCTTCAGCCTGTGATACAGATCAGAAGCAAAGAACGCTGCAATATTGTCCATCTGGATGACATTCGCCTGTGCATCGCTCAAAATATGCTTTTCGCGCAGGCGGTTCCATTCAGCTTCCCTTCCCTCTGCGGATTCGCACAAAGTAAAATCACAGAACTGTAAAAACAGATGATGTGCTGTGCCAATTTCCGATGGTGTCAGCCCTCTTGCATCCCGCTCAAAGAACGGCCTTCTCAGACTGGCATCCTGTTTCGGTGGCTTTGTTTCTTCCTGGGCTTCTGCGGCACGGAAGGATTCCGTCACAGCTGTAGCTGTCAGCTTGGATGGCAGGTCACGCAGGGCGTCGGCAGCATATGGCTTCAAAACCGGTGCCTCCAGCCTCCGCTGTTCCTCCACATGTCCGCGTTCCACTGTCATTTCCCTGTCTTCCTGCCGCTGATACGGTACAACCCGTATTGTAAAGCAATCCGGTGCATCAATATCCAGTTCCGGTAGCCGGGCACACAATTTCCGCAACTCCATAGCCTTCGGATGATGCAGTACCGGCACGCCAAGCCACAAGCCATACTGGTTGGCGCCAGACAAGGCATACGGCGGAATCGGGTCAAGTACAGCAATAGCCGCCCATTTTTCTACCTGCTTTTCCACGTCCTTCATCGCTGCAACACAGATCAGTTTTTCCTTCGCACGGGTCAGCGCAACATATAAAACACGAAGTTCTTCGCTCACCATTTCCCGCCGCAGTGCAGAAGCCATCGCCCGGCGGTCCAGCCCATCATACTGTAATCCCCGTTCGGTGTCACGGCAGCGCATACTGATTCCCATGCGTTCATGCAGCAATACTGCCTTGCTCAAATCCTGTTCATTAAACCGCTTGGTGCAGTTAGCCACAATGACAATGGGAAATTCCAATCCCTTTGACTTGTGGATGGTCATAATACGCACCATGCCGCTCACTTCTTCATTACCAGCCGCTGTCATGCCGCTTCCGGATTCCCGCAATTCCCGCAGATAACGGACAAAGGCAAACAATCCCCGGCTTCCACCGCGTTCAAAACTGCCTGCCAGTTCGATCAGTGCAGTAATATGATGCTGACGGACACGTCCATTCGACATCGCGCCAAAAATCCCCATGGCGCCAGTAATATCCACAATATGCCACAATATCTGCCGTACCGGCAGATCAACGGACAGCAGACGCAGCTCCTGCAACTGTTCCAGAAACGCTTCTGCCTTCGGCATGTCCTCTGCTGCCGCTTTCAGGGCACAATAATAGTCATTTTCCCGGTCATATAACCGGATTTCTGCCAGTTCCTCTTCTGTAAATCCTCCAATCGGAGAATTTAATGCTGCCAGAAGCGGGACGTCCTGCCGGGGATTATCCACCATTTCCAGCCAGGAAACCAACGTCAGGATTTCCGGCGTATCCATCATATCGTCCGGCGTATCTGCCCCCGCCGGAATACCCAGCGCCATTAATTCCCGCTGGAAAACCGGCGCTTTGTTTTTCACCGAACGCAATAAGATCACAAAATCCTCCGGCCTGCATGTTCTCAGCTGTCCGGTCTTCTTATCTGTAACCTGAAAACCGCTGTCCAGCATATCCCGTATTCTTCCGGCACAGTAGACTGCTTCCTGCCGGATGGATTCCGGCGCGTCCTCCTCTTCCGATTTGGTTTCCAGCACACAAAATTCCGTGCGGTAATCATCCCGCCCCTCCGGGAAAGCCGCGCCTGCATGCAAAGCTTCCCGGTCTGTGTAGTCCAGATCACCCAGACGTTCGCTCATCAAAGAGGAAAACAAGTAATTGACGCTATCCAGCACCTCCGGACGGGACCGGAAATTTTTGGACAGTACAACTCTTCTCGGTGCATCGTCCATCACCGCCTCTGCATCGGTATAGTGCTGGTACTTGTGCAAAAATATTCCCGGATTTGCCAGCCGGAACCGGTAAATGCTCTGTTTGACATCACCCACCATGAAGATATTTTTTTCCTCATCGCTGACTGCCCGAAAAATCGCATCCTGTACGGCATTGGTGTCCTGATATTCATCTACCATGATTTCGGAAAAATGCATTTCCTTTGCCAGCTGTGTGGGCTGGTCATCGTCATCTGTCAGCAGTTCCACAGCAAAATGTTCCAGATCATTGAAATCCACAACACCGCGCCGCAGCTTTTCCGCCTGATAGGCGTCCATAAACGCCTGCACCGTATCACATAATGCGCCGACAGCCGGAGCCATCAGCAGCATGTCCGCACGTACCTCTGCTTCACTGACACACAGCACGCTGTCTGCCAGACCATCGGAAATTTCTTTCCAGACCGCACGCCCATTCTGCAATCGTTTTAAGAAATCCTTGTCCTCATAGCCACGGATTGCGGGTAAACGCTTCCGCTGTGTCCGCACAGCAAGGCATTGCCGCACCGCTTCATCCCAGCTGCCGTCTTCTGCCAATGCCATCAGATTCTGCGCCTGATGGAGATCATCCAGAAATACCGGTTCATATTTTTCCTGCACGCCATCTGCACCCTGCATTTCATCCAGTGCATCGCGCAGTGCTGCAATTGCATATGCAATGCGGTCCTTTGCCGTATCCAGCAGCTCCTTTCCCCAATCGGTATCCGCCAGACGGTCAAAGGGTTTGATGAACTGTTGTTTGTAGCTTTCCAGTACCTTTTTTGGCTTTGGAGAAGCCTGCAAATTTCCAAACGTCTCGAGGATGACATTGGTCAGCTGGCGGTCATCCCGTCCGCCGCTGACTGCATCCACAAGGGTAGCAAACCCGGCGTCCTCTTTTTCATACTGCGCTTCCAGTACATCTTCGAGCACTTCTGCCTGCATACTTGTCTGTTCGCTTTCTTCTGCCGTACGAAATTCCGGCGGCAAGCCCAATTCATGGAAATGCTCCTTTAATAACCCCATACAGAAGGCATGCACAGTTGTGATCTTGGCGCGGTGTACCAGCATGAGCTGCCTGCGCAGGCGCAAATTCTGCGGATTTTCTGCTGCCAGTTTTGTCAGTGCATCTGCAATTTTTCCGCGCATTTCACTGGCTGCGGCCTTGGTAAAGGTCACAATGAGAAAGGAATCGATGTCACAGGGATTTTCCGGGTCTGTAACGCGCTCCAGTACACGCTGCACCAGAACCGCTGTCTTGCCGGAACCGGCTGCTGCGGAAACCAGCAGTGTGCCGCCCCGGTTGTCAATGGCTGACTGCTGTTCCTCTGTCCAGTTAACGCCCATGTTTTCCGCCTCCTTCCAGTTCTTCGTCTATGCTGCGCCAGAATTCTTCCGGCTTGATTTTTGCAATGTTATGCGGTTTATCGCCCAATGTGGTATCAAACCGGCATACCGCACGATATGGACACCAGGTGCAGGCATCCTCCACCGGCCCTCTGCGCACTGGATTGGCTTCCATGCTGCCATGCAGCAGCTCTTTTCCCATCTCCTGCAATATTTTCCGGATATGTCCGCTGAGCTTACCCATCTTTTCCATATCTGCCAGGCTGGACAAGCTTGCTTTGCTGGGTTCTCCTGTCTTTGCAAGAAATCCAACTGGCAGATATGTTCCTTCCTTTGTGATGCCGTGTTCCATCGCATCAATAACAGCACGTTCATCTAACAGCAAGCCGGAACGCCGCAGCTGTTTTTTCCGCAACCTGTCCAGCTCTTCTTCATCCGTATCCCGTTTGGCATTGACAATAACGTCGCGTGCAGGCACATACAATGCGCCTGCCGGAACAATTTGGTCAATATCCTCTGCCAACCGCGCACGATAGCGGTTCAAGCCATGCTTTTCAATCGCAAACAGATACAGCAACAGCTGGACATTCAATCCATACCACAGATCAGACAGCTCAAATTTCTTTTGTCCGCTCTTGTAGTCCACTACGCGGATGTATAAGGTTCCATCGTGCATATAACCATCCACACGGTCTACCTTTCCATTCATTTCCAATGTGCCATCCAGACTGTCAATGGAAATCGGAGGTAAATCCCCGCCATAGGAGAAATTCAGTTCAAAATCCACGGGTGTGAAGTCGGAGCATGCCATTTCATCCAGAAGATTGTCCAGCATACCATCCAGCATGTCCACCAGACGGCGGAACAAATGCCGGAAGCGGGCAGAATGCTGCTCCAATCCGCCCAGCTGTGTTTCCACATAGATGGCTGTCCAGCGTTTTGCCAGCTTATATACCACTTGATGCTCAGGAATGGTATCACCATATTGCTCCCGCATATCCTCCAACGTATGTTCCAGTACAAAATGCAAAAAGGTGCCCGTTTCTGGAGCATCAAAAGAAGCCCGCCTGCGTTCCTTTGCTTTGAGGCCATACCGCAGGAAATACGCATACTGGCAGCGATAGAACGCATCCACACGGGAAGCTGTCACACGCACCTTTGCACCATACAATTCATGCACTACCTCTGTATTCCGCAGTGGGCCGCGCACAGATTTCTCCATTGGGATAATTGGAATGTCCTCTTCCGCCCATGCAGCCTGGGCCGCCGGAGAGCTGTCCCTTGCAGCGCCGCGGCAGGCAAGATCAAAGCGCGGACGTTCCGCTTCCAGACGGTATCGCTGCTGCATACTGCTTTCGCTGGTTTCCTGCACACCATCCAGCAAATGACGCACGGCGCCAACCAGGAACGAAGGACGCATTTCACCCTCGGCGCTGACCGTACTCCATGACAGCAGCAGCGATTGTGACGCTGATGCCAATACACGGTACATGGCCGCCTGCTCCCTTGCCATACGGTCCTCACTGGTTTCCAGTTCCACTTCCAATCCCAGCAGCAAATCACGGTCATGATCTGTTAAAATGCCGCTGTTTTCACCAGTTGACGGTAAAATCCCATCATTGACCCCGAGGACTATCAAATGCGGGATTCCTGTTTTGCAGACACGGTCAATCGAACCACAGGTCACGCGGTCCAGTGATACCGGAATGGTGCCGACATCATATTCTGTCAATACAAGTCCCAACAGTGTGACAAACGCGTCGGTTTCCATCGGTGCATCTCCCTGCACCCATGCAAACTGCTCCATCGCCTGCATGAAGATTTCCCACAGCTGGCGGTATTCCTCTGCCGTCTGCAGCCGCCCCGCTTCTTCATGTAACGCCGCACGCGCTGCAATATTCTCCGGTGCGCCGATCCTTTCCAGGAAATCATACAATACCTGTACATACTGTGTTGCAGTCTTTGCTTCTTCTAAACCTTCCTGTAAGTCCAGCAATGGCTGAACCGCTTTTTCGCGCAATGCGTTCAAATGTTCCAGCTGTCCCTGGGCCTTTTCATCCATTTCACCGCTGAAGCTGTCCGGATGTCTGGTAAAGGGCCTGCTCCACATACTGCCGCGAATACGCCAGAACAACGCATAATTTTCCAGCTCATCACATTCCTCTGCTGTCAAGCCGGCAAAGCCTGTTTTCAGATACGAAAACATATCCTCATACCGCCAGCCGCCGGTAACGGTATGTAAGGCAGCGCCAGCCAGCGCCAGCACCGGCTTTTGCAGGATATCATGCTTTTCACTCAAAAATACCGGTATGTCATACCGTTCAAAAACCAGCTCCAGTATGGGGGCATACTGTTCAAAATTGCGTGCTGTCACCACAATATCTCGCCGTCTCGCATCCGTTTCACGCAGCAAACGCCGGATATATGCCGCAGCAAATTCACATTCGGAGAACAAATCCCCAGCAGCATGCAGCCGGACGCTTTCTCCTTCCGCCGCAAACTGTTCCGCAGTGGTTTCCAGTCCATGCTGTTCCAATACGCAAAGGTCATGGGGACGTGACAGCTTCATTTGGTCAAACAATTCCCGTTCCACCGTTTCTCCACAGCGGTTTGCCAACGCGCACAGCTTTGCCTCTGCCTGTACAGCTTCAGGGAATAATTGCGGCCGGGTATGGTCGCCTGTCAATGCTATCGTAACTGGTACATGCTTTTTCAGCAAAACCGTTAAAATTTCCAGCTCCTGTTTATTGAAGCTGTCAAAACGATCGAGGTATACTTCAGCATCGTCAAACAGCGAACTATCCGGCAACCGCTGTGCAATTTTTGTCATCTGGTCCCGCGGGTCGGGCAATTCCTCTTCCGTCAATGTTTCGTACACGGTACTGATCTGGCCCAAATCACGCAGCTTTGCCCCCAGATGTCCATCTGCTTCCGCAGATGCCCGCAGCATCATTTCCGGTGCAATCTGGCTGCATTTCATTTCATCCAATACCTGCAGCAAATCCCGCAGGACATCGGGCTTGCGGATTGCACCGCCATATAATGTCAAAGCATCCGAAGAACGCCGGACAGCTTCATATAATACCAGCAATCGTCCTGCCGGAGTCAGGACAGTATCTGCGAGTCCGCCAGCCTCTGAAAAGACACGGTTTGCAATCCGCCGGAAGGTCAATACCTCTGCATATCGTGCGCCCTGATTTTCCGTTACTTTTGCCAGCATGCGTTCATATTCATGGGATGCCAGCTCCGGCACAATTAAAATTTGCCGTTTACCACTGTCCGCCCGTGCTGCAATTCTCTGCAGGATCTCTGTTGTCTTGCCTGTGCCTGCACGTCCGATCATCAGCTTCAAATCATTTCACCACCAGTTTCTATTCTGTGTCCAGTATAACAGAACCGGAATAAAAAAAGAAGCCGGAAGATCGTTCCAACTCCTCTTACGCTTTCAGGCAAAAGAAAAAGCAACCGAGAAAATCGGTTGCTTATATGGAGCGGATGACGAGGCTCGAACTCGCTACCTCCACCTTGGCAAGGTGGCGCTCTACCAGATGAGCTACATCCGCATATTTGGTGCCTCCGGGCGGAATCGAACCACCGACACGGGGATTTTCAGTCCCCTGCTCTACCAACTGAGCTACAGAGGCAAATGGTCTTTCTGCTGTTCATCGCAACAAAAAGAGTATCAAAAGCCTTGTTTTAGGTGTTTGGCGTAAAAAACACCGCACTTTTCAGTGCTTGATTAGTATACCGCAGGACTCCTGAATTGTCAAGAAAAATTTCCAACTTTTTTCGATAATTTTTTACCTGCATCAGAAATCCCCCGCCAGCAGTATACATGGGCTGCTATTGGCGAAGGGATTCTTTTGCTATACGTTATTCATATGTATTTTCGTTTCCGGAGTTAAACCAGATTGATTGGCGCTCCTGCCAGATATGCCTTGATATTATCACACACGATGACAGCGCGCTTGTACATCGCTTCATTCGAAGCAAATGCAACGTGCGGCGTTGCAATGCAGTTCTTTGCATGCAGCAGCGGATGATCCTCCGGAATTGGCGGTTCCTTTTCAAATACGTCAACAGCTGCACCCGCAATGTCACCATTGTTCAGAGCGTCTGCCAGCGCCTGGCTGTCAACAATCGGGCCGCGCGCGGTGTTGATCAGGATGGCAGAGGATTTCATCTTAGCCAGCTCCTCCTTACCGATCAGCCCGACAGTATCCGGTGTCTGCGGAACATGCAGAGATACGATATCGCAGGTAGACAGCAGGGTATCCATGTCAACAAAAGCAACGCCCGGAATATCCTTTTTCGTGCGGCTATATGCATAAACCTCACAGCCAAATGCCTGTGCGATCTTCGCTACACGCAGGCCAATTGCCCCGGCACCGATGATGCCAAACTTTTTGCCCTCCATTTCCGGGCCAATCAGGCCAGCCTTGGTGCCGCCCTTGCGCACAACCTCATTGCACGGAATGATGCTGCGGTACAGGTCAATGATAAAACCAAATACCAGATCAGCCACTGCAACCGTGGAATAGCCTGCACAGTTGGAAACCTGAATGCCCTTTTCACGGCAGTATTCCATATCAACATGGTCATAGCCGGTAAATGCAACACAGATATACTTCAGGTTCGGGCAATGCTCCATAACATCACGCCCATACTTGAAGTTGGACAGGACAACAGCATCCGCGTCCTTACTGCGTTCAATGAGGGTCTCTGTATCTTCCTTACGGGTATTATAGTAAACCAGCTCCATCTGATCGCCGCAGGCCTCCTGCGCCATGGCTACCAGCTTTTCATCCGCGATGCCAAGCGGCTCCAGAATAACTAACTTCATGATGAAACATCCTTTCTATTCATTTTCTGAATTTTTACGATAATTTCCGATCATCTGATAAACAACCAGACCAATGCGGACAGCTAATATTTCATTGGCATTGTCAAAGTCAATGCCAGTAATTTTTGCGATTTTCTCCATGCGGTAGGCGGCTGTTTTATAATGCACAAATAAATCCTGCGCTGTTTTTGACAGATTCTGATTGTGATCCAGATAGGTTTTCAACGTGACAATCAGATCATCCCGCTGTGGTTTTTTATAATCAAACAGTTTCTGCAGGGATTCCGGCACATATTCCATCAGGGCATCGGGATCTTCGATCTGACACAGCAGCTTGAAAATACCGAGATCGGAAAACAGCACCATCTGCGCCTTGTTTTCGCCAACGACATCGCCTACAGCATCCCCTGCAATATCCACAAACATATATGCATCATTGGCCTCATGATAGGTTTCCGGCAGATTCGTCAGACCCTTTACCAGCTTGCCACCACCCGCTTTGACATGCAGATTCCGATGCTGCTGTAAAACAGCTGCCTGGATCCGCTCCAGCTTCTTCCGCAAATCCTGGCGGCATTCACTCTGCGCTGCATCCGGATTTTCCTTTCGGACTGCCACAATCCGGTCCGTTTCCCGATGGATTTTGCATTCCGGAATCCAGTGCCGTACCGCTTCCTCCAGAATATTCAGATAGAAAATGCGCTCATTGATATTCCGCTTCCGCCAGATATCACTGGTAGTGCCAAACACAATGACACGATAGCTGCTATCCAGATCCATACCGATCAGTGCCGTATTCTTCTGCAGCTCCTCCATTGGCATGTTCTTTCCGTGCAGAATACTGTACAGGATATCATTTTGGAATTTCTTCTCCAGTTCGGATACGGCAAAATCCCTTGCAAATTCATACTGCAGAGAGACAATGGCATTCTCCACCGCAATACAGTTCATCGGATTAAATTCCGATGTCACTTCCGTAATAACCAGATACATTTTTGTGCCGACGTTCAAATCCAGCTGTACGATGTATTGTGTCTGTTGGCCCTGCTGCACCAGATATTCATAATTGGTCAGAATCCCCGGATTATACTTCCTTACCTTGTGGGAAAACTGAAATTCGTGGGGCGTATCCCCAGAACAGGCATAGCAGTGCATATTCTGCTGAAACAATGCCACCGGATTTCCTATCAGCTTTTCCAGCATATTTAAAATATCTTCTATCCTGTGTCCCGTGCCCTTGTCGGAAAAAGACAATGCCATAAAGTTGTCATGGGTTGTCTTATAATATTTCAGCTGTGTGACTTCCTCATTAAACAGCCGTTCCATAACAGTAGACAGAATAATCTGGAAAGACATCTCAAAAGGCATTTCCATCAAGGGAATGGAGTTTTCCTCAGCGAATTTCTTGAGCCATGCGATTTTAATTTCCGCATCCTCTACAACACGCCCCGGCTTCAGGATAATGCCGCTGACCTTTTTTTTATGCAGTTCATAAATATATTTTTTATACTCGCTAATGCTGCAGGACTGAAACGCATACAGTCCTGTCAACAACAATTCTCCGCCAGTAATAAAATGCACGATATCCGGCGCTTCAATAATTGTAACACCTTTTATCTCATTTTTTAACCCTTTTGCACCGCAGATCAGCGAAATTTGGTTCGCCTGTTCGATCTCCAGCAAATCTTCTACTGTCAGTCCCATGGTTCCACCTTTGCATGCATGCCGCCCGTCCTTATAAAATCATCAGCTAACACTTATAGTATAACAAAAAGGGGCGGATAATACCATACCGGATTTAGATGATATCATTTCCCCTTTTATGTTATATTCTGCTTTTTACTCTGACAGCAGCTTTACCGTCAGCTCCTTCAGAACGACAGCTGCCTTTGCAAAATCACTGTACTTGGTAAATTCTACCGGGCAATGGCTTCTGCCGTCCTTGCTCGGTACAAACAGCATCACTGTCGGCAATACCTGTCCAATTTCCAGCGCATCATGTCCGGCGCCACTTGGCAAGTACTGATAGCTGAATGCATGCTCCTTGCAGCTCTCTTCCATAACGGACAGCATATCCTGTGACAGATTCACCGGTGTGATGGTCAGTTTGTTGTCCATCTCATAGCTTCCGCCAATCTCCGCAGTTTCACGGTCAAGCGCAGCACAAATACGGCGGACAATATCATTGATATTGTCGTTGTTCCTCGAACGGATATCGACGGTGAACTCACATTGCTCGGCAACAATATTCATGCCGCCCGGAACTGTCTTAATATAGCCAACTGTTGCGACCGTGCCGTCCGCCTTTTCCCTGGCCCAGTCCGGAATCTTGGAAATAACCTTGGTTGCAGCATCGACTGCATCCATACGCATGTCCATCGGTGTTGTGCCAGCATGATCTGCACGCCCGTTCACGGTAATCATGTACCGCTGGATACCAACAATGCAGTCCACCAGACCAAGCTCAATATTCCCTGCATCCAGCACCGGCCCCTGCTCAATATGTGCCTCAATAAAGCAGCCAATAGAGCCTTCCGGCCACTTTGCTTCTTCAATGCGGTGCGGATCAAGTCCATAGCTTCGCATCGCTTCATAGATGGAAATACCATCGGTATCCTTAAAATGCTTGCAGTAGTTTACATCGCGCTTGCCCAGCATTGCACCGGAGCCAAAATAGCCTGTGCCAAACCGCATGCCCTCTTCATCACAAAAACCAACCGCAACAAAATTACGTTTTGGCTGGATTCCGTCTTCTTTCAGCTGCCTTGCGACCTCAATTGCACAGATTACGCCGGCAATACCATCAAAATCGCCGCCATTGATAACAGAATCATAATGAGACCCCATCATAACGCATGGCAGCTCCGGATTGCTTCCCTTCAGGGTTCCGAATACATTTCCGGCGGTATCTTCCTTTACCTCAAGCCCGGCTTCCGCCATAATCTTCTTCAAATAATCAACTGCCTGACGGGCTTCCGGTGTGAACGGAAGACGGGTACAGCCAGCTCCCGGAGTTGCTGTATACTGTTTCAGATGTTCCAGATCACATGCAATTCTTGCAACAACGTCTTCAATTGCCATTCCTTGTTCCTCCTTCTGGGTGATTACTTTTTCTGCTTCAAACGGTCATAAATGTAAACCTTAACCGGGGAATACAGCATTGCAATCACAATTGCAATAAAGCCAACGGTACACAGCGCCTGCATTCCTGTATTTAAACCGGCCAAAATCATTGCAAATGCAATCATAATCACAATAAATGCAATGGTCAGGCCGCCTGCCTTTGTCTGAAAAAAGCCTTTCTGTTCCATATTGCACACCTCCTGCTTATAATCCCACCAACGCAAATACGATAATGCCAATTAGGATCGTTGCCGGAATGGTAATGGACATGATCTTCTTCAAAACCTTGCCTTCGCTTCCAAGAATATTGGCTGTCGTCGTGCCGAGGATAATCTTGCTTGGGCTGACCGCACTGCCGATTGCACCGCCTGCGGACTGCGCACCCAGAACAACAGACGAATTAACCCCGAGCAGATTTGCCGTGGTCTGCTGGAAGCCGCCAAACAGAATATTGGAGCTCATATTGCTGCCAGTCATAAATGTACCCAACAATCCGACAAACGGAGCAAAGACTACATATGCAATGCCCAATACATCTGCAATGCCATTTGCCAGTACCACCGTCTGTCCCGTGCCGTCCATAATCTTGGACATGATAACCAGGCCAATGACAGCAATGCCGGACGGCATCGTCATGGAAATGGATTTGACAAAGACGCGCTTGACGCCTCCCTCCCGAATCCATCCGTGCTTTTTGTAAAAAACCAGCCCAATGATCGACGAAACAAACAGGAACATGCTTGCATGGGTAAAAATTGCCAGCGGTGAGAAACATTCACTTGCCGCATTTACATAGCCGTAGCCTGTTGCAGTTTCCGGAAAGGCAAATCCGATCTTGAACTGTCCGAGGAATGCATTGATCGGGCTGACCACCAGTACAACCAGCGTGATGATAGACAGCAGGAAGTACGGCACAAAGGCCTGTACGAGTGTCATATCCTTCGGCGCTTCATCACCGCCCTGTGCGGTAAATTTACGGTTCATAATCGGGCTGTCCTCAATGGACCACTCCTCGCGGTACAGCTTGCTTCTGCCCAGCAGCAGAATGACAATCAGGGAAATGGTCGCTGGAACAAAACACGAAATTGTCGTATTGACGTAAACCAGCAGCAGCTCGCCGCCGCCTTGAATGACTGCCATGACGATGACGGCCAGCAATCCTTTTTTGACCGCCTTACCCTTGCCATAGAACCAACAGACGGCAATGCCGCCGATGACATTCCAGATCCAGATAAAGATCGCCGTCCATGCAGCAGTGGAAATATATTCCGCACTGCCCACAGCAAGCCCTGCACTCATGGCAAGGGAATCCCATGCGGCGCCCAAGGTACCAAAGGTATTGCCCCAAGCCTGTCCAAACAGCGGAATGATAACGGCCCACATCGGCTGTACGCCGATGCCAATCAGCAGCGGTGCGCCAACTGCAACCGGCACACCAAAGCCAGTGATACCCTGCAAAAAGCTCTCAAAAATCCAGCCCATTGCCAGCACCAGCAGCAGTTCATTCGGCAGCAGCTTACGCATACCGTTCCGGATAACCAGGAAGGCTTTGGCTTCATCACCGACCTGATACATCAGAATTGCCGTCCAGACAATCAACAGGATAATCAAGGCATTCCAGATAGCCTTGGCGCTTTCCGCCGCGATGAGTGTGAGGTCCGCCTTATAAAAGAAAATTCCTGTGATAATGGTAATCAAAAGTCCAATGGGGGCAGCTTCTGTCGCGCCCCACTGGAATTTGATCATCAATACCAGCAATACGGCAATCGGCAAAAATGCCATGACCCACATAAAAATATTAACCGGTATATTCATAATTTCGTAACTCCTACAGCTCAGACGGAGATATTTCTTACAGTGTAATAACCGTGCCGGTCTTACCTGCAAGACCGTCTGATGCCTTATCCAGCAGGGTAATCAGCGAACGCCGTCCCGGCTTGGATTCTGCAAAACGAATGGATGCCTCCACCTTTGGAAGCATGGAACCAGGTGCAAAATGGCCTTCTGCAACGTATTTTTTGGCTTCTTCAACAGAAATATCGGACAGCCACACCTGATTTTCCTTGCGGTAATTCAGCGCTGCATGTTCTACAGCAGTCAGAATAATCAGCCGGTCAGCATCCAGATTTTGTGCGAGCAGACAGCTGACATTATCTTTATCTACAACCGCATTGACACCTGTCAGTTTTCCATCCTCTTCTATCACCGGCATGCCGCCACCGCCGCAGGCAATGACAATATGTCCGGCTGTGAGCAGGGTTTTAATGGTCTCCAATTCACGAATGCGCTTCGGCATCGGAGACGCTACAACAATGCGGTAGCCTCTTCCTGCATCCTCCATGCACGGAATGCCATGCGCTTCATTGATTTCGGCTTCTTCCTTGGTCATAAAACGGCCAATTGGCTTTGTCGGGCGCTGGAATGCCGGATCATTTTTATCAACCTCAACCTGTGACAGAATTGTGGAAACCTTCGTATCCATTCCGCGGCGGCGCAGCTCATACTTGATCGCATTCTGCAGATCGATTCCGATATAGCCCTGACTCATGGCGATACTGCTTGGAAGCGGAACCTGCTTATAAATTTTGTACCGGACAACTACATTGTCCATCGCATCCTGGATCATGCCGACCTGCGGGCCGTTGCCGTGTGTAATGACAATTTCCAGCCCCTGCTCCACCAGATCAACAATAACCTGCGCAGTTTTTGCCACAGCAACTTTCTGTTCGTCAATGTCCTTTCCCAACGCATTTCCGCCCAATGCGATAACCACTCTCTTATTCACTCTGTTCGCCTCCCATGCTGTAAATTTACGTCTGTTTTTTGATTCCACAGCCTTCCCGCCTCATAAAGAAGCGGAAAAGCCGGGAATCGGTATAGAAAGAGGTGTTTGGATTATGTAATACTTAATATTTGATATCAGCCCTGATAGCCCAGCTTCTCGGCATAAGCTTTGATTGCCTTTTCGAAGCATTCCATCGGCGGACGGACAGTGCCTGCGCCGATCT
>JAJPXP010000029.1 GCA_021205365.1 Clostridia bacterium | reverse complement strand
TTATGAAACAAATTCTTTCCACAAACCATTCCCAATTCACTCAAATCTTCCTTTAAACCACTTATATCCTCCGCGTTCTGCTCGATCTGTGCTGCTTCCTCGGCAGTCGCTCCGGTTATAATTTTACCTTCATCAGTAAGCTGTGCTAATGCAATATAAACCTGCTCATCAGTTGGAAGGCCAATTTGAGCCTTAATCGTTGCGTTAATATACGAAATCAGTTCTCCCCACCGAGATTCGTTTAATTCAGCGCCAGCAATGCAGGCAGAACCACATACTCTTCCTACTGCAGATACTGTGGAATATCTGAGAATTTTCCCATCTGCATCGCATCCGAGCAATCCAACAAGTATTGCATTGTCGCTTATCATGCAGGGCTGGATCGTCTCGTCCAGTTCTGCTTTGCCATCTGAAATAGGAACAGAACGTTTAACACATGAACCACTATTAGGCATCCTTGGATATCCCGGAGGAACAGAGATAACACAAAGCACAAGCACTAAGTTATTCCACGATGCATCCGCAGTTACTTCTGCAGTATGCACGCCGTAACTCCCTGCCGTAAACGTAACTTTCTGTGCAACAGTACAGTTTTCACCTGTCACATTAATTTTAATTGTAGCCATCCCATTCATCTCCTCCTATAATTTCCCTGTCAATGTTGATTTTGTTTTTCCCAATGTCACTTTCAGATCAGCTGGGTTACTCAGACTTCTGGAAATCTTAGTTACTGGCAGCCAAATGGATATATCGTGCGGGATACTTTTCAATTCATTCAATTGTGCCAATTGCAGTTTTTTTACATTTACATCAATGAGGTGTAAATCCAGCGCGGTGATCGTCAATGTTGTACTTAACAAAATTTGATTCTCCAGCCAAGCGGTTGCCTTAGTCAACAGATTGCTTCTTTCTGTTACGTCATCCCAGATTTGATTACACCAGACCTTTCCATATAATGCAATTCCAACTTCGCTTTCAATGTAATCTCGATTATCCGGGGTGATTGAATTAATTGTAATGCGGTTGCCGGAGTATTCTGCATTCTCAGGTGGTTCCGATTTATAATATGGACTGCTGCTATCAAGTTGTACCCCATATGGAATAACAACCGTTTTTACATTCGATGCATCCACATATTCTTCTAAATCCAATAGATTCGTACCAAAACGTATTGTCTGGCTATTTTTCACAGAATAATCTGCTAAGTAGTCCAGATATCTAATACCGCCCTCGTACCGAATCTGAAAATAACCGCCAAGCAGATCAATGCATCTATCTTTCATCGTTGCCCATGTGGTTTCCGCAGATGTATTGCTTCTCGTAATATAATCATTTATATCAGTCACAGTGACATTACCAAGTACAAATTGTTTATAGCCATCCACTTGAGCATTGTGATTATCAACCAGCTTCTGAATAAACCCTCTTACGGTTCCGGAATAGCCGAACGGTCGAACTATAGAATCACCAAAGAATCCCATCTCTGACTGACACACGACCTTTTTTTGTTTGTAAAAATCACCTGTCGTGTTATAGACTCTTCCCCGGAAGATCTCTCCGTCATCGTCATAAACATAAATCAAGGTAATCAGCTTTTTAATGCTGTCATAATACGGATGATTCGGCAGCATGGTAAATGTCAAACTTCCGATTGTATTTACTTCTTCCTCCATCTGCGGTGCATCAACGATTATAGCAGATGCTTTCAGCAGTGGATTATGCAGTGTTTTGCCGTCTCCAGTTTTGATAATGTACACACCTACAGCCATCCCTTCTGATACGTAATCGTTGCAACATTTGATCCTATAGGCATCTCAGGATCTTCAAACAGCGGAGAGAAGAATAAGAAATCAGCACCAGATTCTGTGATGATAATGTCATCAGAGTTGTAAATTCCTTTCGACACCTCAAACGTTTTGCCATTTACAGCAAGCGTAACATCTTCATAGAAAATTTCAATTATCGGAACTGACGGAAATTTTGACCCTTCCACATGAACAACCATACAAGCTTCCGCATTCGCTTTAACTATTGCAGTTTTTACACTCTGAACCAAAATACGATAAATGTTTGAAACATCAACCCCTGCAGCTGAGATGTCAGAAACCTTAATTGTATTGTGAAGAGCCGCAGTATCTTCTTCTATTTCATAGAAATTTCCATTTCCATCCACAATTTGAATCACATGGCTAGTACCACCATGCTGATAATATGTTTTCTGCCCTTCCCAACCAATGGCGATATTGGCATATGCAGATAAATCCAGTGTCGGGATGGCAGAGCTTCCGAACCGATAATCTGTATTCCATGTATCTTTTGCTTCCTTACCAAGCATAGACAAATCAATACCATCGGATGTTACATTCAATGGTTCGAAAGGAACGCTGATTTGCGTTTCTTCCAGTTCGTATTTAAAAGGATCTAAGGTTGCCTCAATCGTAATCGTTCCTGTAATTTCACTGGATTTAAATTCATTCAGTTGAAATACACCAGTGTAATAATGCCACGGGTCTTCATCTAATACGATAGACATTTCTTTTCCATGCAGATAATTCGCAATTTCACTGTACAAAGATTGCCATTCCCTGCGCTTTGCGATTGTCGTAAATGTAAACGTCGGTTTGCGTTGGGAATAAGTGACCTCTCCTGTCATGGCAGTCGTCAAATTGAGGAATCCATTTCCTCCCGGCACAGAAACAAGTGTGATATTCGGGTCAGGCTGAGGAATGATTAGAGGGTCTGAGAGACTCAGCCCCCAATCATCATAAGTATGCTTTTCGTTATTGAATGTAATACCCATCAATCTCATACTTAATACCCCCAATTAGACCTGTCGACTTCTTCTCCCAAGGCTGAATTGTACGCACCAGCAGTTGCACCAACCCATTTATTTTTATCCAGATAGAGATTCTTTCCAGCTGCTACCTGAGCAATCAGGGTATCCAACTGCGACGAAATACTTTCCATTCTGCTGGACATAACAGCATCAACCTGTTCTCTGATAGAAGCTTCCAAGCTACGCTGTCCAACGACGTATTCATTTCCTGCGTCTCCTCCACCGAGAAGATTACCTCCAGCCATACCGAACAGCGTTGGATTCGTCAGCAGCAAGGCTCCATTCATAGCTTTTTTATACCAACTAATACTAAAATGCGGAACGCTTGGCGGATTAAGCGAAAACGAACCACTGATGCTGAAATGTGGGAGTTTGATTTTTGGCAGCGACCATGTAAAATTGAAAAAGCTTTTCATCTTATCAATTGCGGACTTTACCGCACTTTTCGCCGCTTCAATCGGAGTTGTGATTGCGGTCTTAATGCTGTTCCAAACTGATGTAGCAGTTGATTTAATTCCGTTAAATACTGATGACACAGTATTTTTTACAGAATTGAATACGCTGGACACTTTGGATTTGATGCCATCTACAACCGTAGAAATCACTGATTTAACGCTGTTCCAGATGGATGACGCAGTGCTTTTGATAGCATTAAATACCGAAGTCACCGTATTTTTGATTGCATTGAATACACTGGATACCTTGGATTTAATGCCATCTACAACCGTGGAGATGACTGATTTAACGCTGTTCCAGATGAATGACGCGACAGACTCAACTGCGTTAAATACAGAGAATACAACGGACTTTATTGCATTGACCGCAGACGATACCTTACTAGAAATCGCACTCCAGATGGTGCTGATAATGCCATGAATCACCGACATCACGCTTTGCACAACAGAGCCGATTACAGAAAGTGCGGCAGAGATCTTGTTACTGATGGTATCCCATGCACCTATGATGATATCCTTACAATTTTGCCAGATCAGTTGGAACGGCAGAGTGATAATCTGGAATGCAGCGCTGATGATTTCACCAATCAGCATTATCGCGACCTGAACGACATTACAGATAGTGTTCCAAATGGACTTCAATGATGTCCAAAGCCCTGTGAAAAAAGCCTTGATTGCTTCAATTTTTTGACCAAGCCAATCTGTAACCGATTGAAAGATTTCCATTGTTTTGGATTTGAACGCCTCCCAAGAGGATGAAGTCTGATCAACCATTCCAGAAAAGAAACCTTTCAATGCCTCAATTTTCTGCCCTATTGCATCAATCACCGTATGGAAAATGTTTCCGGCAGCCTCTGTAATCGTTCCCCAATTTTGTATAATCGCAATAATAACTGCAATAGCGGCTGTCACGGCAACAATAACAGCAATAATCGGCAACAAAGAAATTTCCAAATTTCCAACAGCAACTACAGCCGCTGCTATTATTGGAATTAGTACAGTGAATGCCGTCATCAATACACCCAATATCACAGCAAAATTCTGCACTGGTGCTGGCAGCTTGCCGAACCATGCACCGATTGCAGAGATAATGGCAGCCAACGGTGGCAGAATGGCATTCGCTAACTCAGCCAGCTTCTCTCCCAGCGGTGCCAACGACTGCTGCAGCTTTCTGGTATTGGATTCCATCTCCTGCATCGGAGTGGTGGTCTGGTCAAACAGATTCTGCGCTGATCCGCTCACATCGTCATATGTATCACCGACAGAAGTCAGCGAAGAAATGAATTTCAGGTTTCCGTCCTCGGCCATCGTTCCGAAAGCCTGCGCCGCCATGTTCAGAGCATCCTGTTGGTTTTCACAGCCTGTGATATCTGCAACAATAGAATCGATGACATCTTTCTGTGTCGCCCTGCCATTCTGCCAAGCTGTGAACAGCTCCTGCGTCTTGGTAGAATAGGAACCGATAGCATCCCCAATCGTTCCGTCTGCCAGCCGGGTAGTAACTTCGTTGATGGCATCGTTGACCTTGTCCAGATTGTACGCACCGCCCTCCAGACCGTTCTGGAGCAACTGAAAATATTCCTGTGCAGAATAACCCGCCTGCGAAAATTTGCCCGCATACTCGCTGAGATTGTCACCCAGCTCATCCGTCTTATCCAATCCATTCTGTGTACCTTTGACAATGTAATCCATTGCTTCCTGTGCAGACATTCCAAACTGTTCCATCAGTGATCGGGCGCCACGAAGCGTCTCATTCATGTCAATGCCATACAGTTCGTCCAGCGTGATCGCCTGCTCAGTGATATTCGTCAGTTGGACATCGTCTAGATCGCCCAAGTTGCGTTTTACCATCAAGACAGCATCCGCTACACTGTCCATGCTCTCACCGACACCCGCTTCATAAACAGTCTGGATGACCTTTGCTGACTGTTCGGCAGCGGATCCGGTTTCATTGAAATATGCACTGACCTTTGACGTGGCATTCTCAGCTTCCGAGAATGCTTCCACCGCCTTACCTCCCAGTTCTTCAAGCTTATCCCCAACCGCCGACAATTGATCGGCTGCCTGCATCATCACTGCGCCCTTTGTCATTTCTGCAATATCAGAAATGTCGTCAGCGGTGTCCTGTGCAGCATCTCCTGCATCGTTCAATTCTTGAATCAGGCTTTGGATTGCTTGCCCGTCATCCACGGTGTCCAGCGCATCCGTCAACTGCTTAATATCAGATTTGCCACTGGTCGCGGATTTGCCAACCTTTTCGATGGCAGTTTTCAACTGGTCGGAATTTGCTGTGCTGTTTTTAATCGCACTGGTCAAGCGGCTTCCAAGCACATCAGCATAATCATCCACATTTGTTCCTGTGGCAGAAAACAGCTTGTTCAACCGTTCTGTGTTGGTTGCAAGCCGGGACTGCTCTGTCTCCAGATCGGACAAATCGCTTTGATACTTATTCAGTGTGCCGCGGGTTGCTTCGATCTCACGTTCAAAGGCATCATACGCCTCCGGACTAATGGGATTTCCAAATTCATCAGAAACTTCCTTCGCTTTGGCTTTTAAGTCTTTTAAGCAGTCGGTTGTTTCTTCGATCTCTTCTTGAATAGCAGCATACTCCATGGTGTCAATCTCTCCGATATCTTCCATTTTTTGCTGCTCTTCCCGCAGTTTTTCTAATTTTTTCTGTGTTTCAGAAATCTCCTTCTGAATCGGATCATATGCAGCTTTCCAAGCACCATAATTCTTTACAGAATCCTTCACCTGTTCCTGCACAGATTCCAGCTGCGACAACTTTTCCTTTGTCTGCTCAACTGCCTGTGCAAGGAGCTTCTGTTTCTGTGCTACCAGCGTAGTGTTAGATGGGTCAAGCTTCAGCAAACGTGTAACATCGTTCAACGCTCCCTGTGTCTTCGTAATTGTCGAGTTGACATTTTTCAAGGCTTTGTCCAGACCTGTAGTATCACCGCCAATTTCAACAGTAATGCCCTTGATTCGGCTGCTTGCCACTCTTACACCTCCCGTTTATAAAAAAGATGCACCCGTTTCTGGGTGCATCTCATTCTTAAAATTTATCAAAATCTTCCTGTGTCGCAATCTGCTTATATTTCACGCCGTCATTGGCTTTTTCTATCCACATATCTATGACAAGCCCAATCGTGAGCAGCCCCAGATCGCGGACAGGAATGCCAAGTTCAACACATCGCAGAAGGAACAGCGGCGTGGTTATCTCCCGTTCACTCCTGCCAATTCTTTTTTTGCCCTTACCTCTGTCATGATATTTTCACCCCAGAGCTCCAAAATCTGTGGCAGCACTTCATAAATTGAGAACATGTCAAACTGGTCAAGCCAGTCGTTGATGTTCTGCGGGATTGCATTATCCGCATGATACGCCATGATATAGGCAACATTCTCGAAGATTTCCAGATCATCGATCTCAAATGATCCATCGCTGACAACCTCGTCATCAGCAAATAACTGTTTATCCGGCTGACTACGCGTATAAGCTTGCTCCAGCTTTGCCAAATCCTTGAAGATATCACGCTTGAATTTCACGCGATACAATCGCGGAATTGTTGCAGACGAACGAAACGGCACCAGCTTGCCATCAATCTCAATTTCTCGTTTCAGCATATTCTATACCTCCATTATCCCGCCTCAGATGTTTCGACCGGAACATAAACAGACTGATACCAGCTGTTATAGGTCTCTTGCGCTGTATCATCACCGGTGCGAGCCTTGACCAGCCCATCACTGCGCGGATCAGCAGTCAGAGACAGCGTCTCGGTACCCGGCTCGATGGTATCTTCCTTCGTTTGTGATGCTACAGATGGACGAGCCGCTGAGCAGGCATACATAACATGGCGAATTGCATTCACATCACCATCAAATTCAAATAGCAGCGCAAACTTGACGCTCTCAGTAACAGTGCTCTTCTCTATCAGCACCTTATTTGAGTCCAGCATTTCCTGCAGGATTTCCGTACGGAACCATTCCGGTACGAGCGCGATTTCCAAATCACCGCTGTAACCGTTGTTCGTGCTGGAACGGAAATATACAATACCATCAGCATAGAACGGACTGGTTTCTCCCTCTGCATCCAAACTGATGCTCACTGCACCGGGAATCGCTTTCGGTGTATCATAGGTATATACAGCTGCACCATCTTCGCCGATTGTTTCTATCAGTTTTGCTGCATATACATTTTTCAGATTGTATTTGATTTTGTTTTTACCCATCAATCAATACCTCCATTTCATAAAGAACTTCATATAACTTTTCAGATTCATGGTACGCTTCTGTCCGTTCGTAGAACAATTCGCAGCTATCGAGGATGTTTTCCAGCTTCGTTTCCAGTTCCGGATCCTTCTGATCCGTGTATAGTTCCACATCCAACTGAGTTACCTTGCAGTACACCTTACCATCAGCAGCGAAATTATCACTGCCTGGCAAATGATACACGATGCAAGGTGTTGATTGCGGGGTATCAAAGTGGTCATACGCAACCGGATATTCCAGTGATTCCAGTTGTGTTTTAAATTCTGAAAGTCTCATTTCATACCCAGCTTCCTGATTCCCGCAAGCATCTCAATCTCTGCCAGTTCTTCAGCAGGCTCAATGTGCACAATCGGAGCTACTCGACCACCGTGCCGGATATCCGCATGTCCCTTTTCCAACAGGTGTGTCAGCTGAGGATCTGTCTTGTTATGAACTACGACGGTATACACACGTGAAACGCCCCGTTTATACTGAAATTTCCGGATCACCCCCCAGCCCTTACCATAGCTTCCGGTTTTCTTCGGGCTTGATGCTTTCAGCATAACAACTGTCTTTTTCGCAACTGTATTCGTTAGTTCCATTACCTCTTCATTGAAGTCATCATTAAACTCGTTCAGCGTTTCGGCGATTTCCTCCGATAAATGTGAAATGTCAATTTTGCTTCCCAATATCGGACACCTCCCGTTTACAGTACAGCTCCGTGAAGCCATCCGGACGAGGATAGCTGCGGTAAATTGTCAGCTGGGTGCCATAGAATACCGCTGTTTCCTCGCCGTTGTATTCATCCGAATTCACAACCAGCACATACTCTGGTCTGATATGCTGCTGCGCGGCTTGATAGAACTCGCTCTGGCTTGCAGGCGTGTCCGCACACCAGACTTCTGTGTCCAAATTGGACACAACCGGATTGCCAATGGCATCTGTGCCCATCTTCTTTTTCAGGCGCAGCGTCACAAGATCATCGAGGCTGGGGATCTGCTTAGCCTGAATCTTCCGATCCATACCGACTCCTTTTCTCAACAATACGATCATTCAGCCGCAGACGCAGATTCATAGGCAGCTCTTCTCCCTCCAACCGGTTTCGATATGCAAATGCAGCCCAATCAGACAAAAACATTGCATCTGCCGATTTTTGCAAATCCAAGATGATGCCATAGCTCTGAAGCTGCTCCTGAGAACTTTTTAACAGTTCCATGAGATAGGTATCCCTTGCAGTATTGCGCAGCGAGAGGTCAAATTTCAGCAACTCCAGAACATACTCCATGATTTATCTCCTTACGAACCTTCAGATGGTGTGCTTGCAGTCTGCGTATCGGTGGTTGATTCGTTGATCGTTGCCAGAGCAAATGCAGAGGCCAGAGACGGCTTACCGTCATAACGACCAATGCCGCGGTATGCGGTCATGTTCTTCTCAAACAGCGGCTGATCCGATGCAGCCAGCGTCATGCCCTGACGCTGAGCAATCTTATAGCGGTAAAAATCACCGAACAGCACATTACCTGCTTCAATCTCATTATTGAATGCAACGGGGATACCCAGCAGATCACGAGAACCCTGTGCCGGAATAGATGCAACAAGCTGCCCTGCAGAATTGCTCTGGATAGATTTCGGGAAAATGTAATTGTAGTAATCGGTACGGCGCATAACTGCGGTGATGGTTCCTGCGTTATTATTGCCGTCATCAATCAGTGCAATCGTAGATACCAGATCTGCAAGGAATGTGTTAGACAATGCTAAAACAGTTTTCTTGCGTGCAGCTTCCAGTGACGGGATGATGCCGGTCATACTCTTGGTACCTTTTCCATTCAGAACGCCAGTATCCAGCGCAATCGCCATGGCACGAGCAATCTTTTTCACAATATAATCATCCAAATTAACCATGGAATCCTGCAGCAGATAATTCGGAACACGGACAATCTTGCCCAACAAATAACCGTCAAGATCAATATTGCCCAGTTTACCGACATCGGAAGGATCCGGAGTGGATTCCATATCTTCCATCCAGCTTGCAGCGGTATCATCGGTATCCACCAGAATTCTTGCGGTACCGCCGACAGGGATCATCTCACAAAGAGGGAAAACAGTGGCATAATCACCAATCAGGTCTTCAATTCGGGTAACAATGACCTGTGGGATTGTCAGTTCACCGCCGGACACAGCACGAATGCTGCCAATCTTGGAGTAGAAGTCTTTAACGTCAGACCGCTCATAATATTCTCCTGTGCGGACAAGCTCACGCACACGCTCACGAGTTACAATATCGGAATGTTCCATTCCTCTAGTACCTCCCCTTCTGCCCTGTTCAGGCTTTTCGTCAAGTTCCGCAATCTGACGGGTAAGTTCGTCGACCTCACCAGAAAGGGAATCAATATCAGACTGAAGATGCTCAATTTCTTCATTGGATGGCAGCGCATCCAACGCTTCATCAATGGTGTGCTGATCTTCTTCAGTCTCAGCTTCTTCAATTGCTTTTTCCAGTTCTGTAGCGCGGACTTTGATTTCTTCCATCTTGCTGCGCTTCTGGTTCAGCAGTTCTTCTTTTTCACGGAGTGTTCTCCGCAGTCTCAGTTGTGCAAGCACTGTTTCAATTCCTCCAGTCTCTTTTTCTGCACATCCCGCCTACGACGGTTATTTCCAGCCATGCGGGCATCAATTTCAGTCTGAGGATACGCAGGGAATGTGCAGATACTCACCTCAATGGTGTCTGCTTCCTCGACAACATAATGAGTTCCATCGTCGCGGTCCTCCCAGTGTTCCGACATCGGGTAAAATCCAAAGCTACAGCCGGTGATATCGCCGCGTTTTACCCTGGCATAAACATCCATGGCCATGCGGTCATCTGGATTAATAAGCAGGACCCCATACAAGCCATGAGAATCTTCCCGTAACTGCAGCGTTGTTGCGCTGCTGCGGCCAAGAACATTGGCACTGTCATGGTTAAAAAGACATCGGATATCATTGTTCTGCAGACTATTAGAAAATGCACCATAGGCAATTGATTCAAATACACCCGGCCAAAGCTCCGTTTCCTGATTGAAAACGGCAAAATAACCTTCAATCACCGGTTGATTATCTGTATCGTCACGGGTTTTCAGATTGCCCGCAAAATAAGCCGTTCTTTTCTGTTTTTCTGCCAATCAATCACCTCCATTCAGCTTTTTCTGTTCACCGATTTTACTAATCGGAATATAGTTTTCCAGCAAAATAATTTCATCAAGACCTTCCATCGGCGGCAATCCAATCTCTGCCCGTCCTTCATTTCTGGACATCCAGCCACCTTTGGTAGCGGTGTCAATAAACGACGTAAGCGCTGGAAGGTCATACTGCATCAGACTCCGGGCTTTGAATTCAAAATACTGCCGCGGATTTTCCACAAGTCCCTGTGTCAAAACCTGATGAATAATGGACGCAATACCCATGATCCGGCTGGAAATAAAATTGTTGTACTCATCCTTGTTAAAGGTTCCCAGACCAAGCATGAATGCCGGAATACCGAACGCAGAAGCAATAGTTTTCAAGTCCAACTCTATACTGGACTGAACTGCCAAGTCATTCAGCGTCAACGGCCGCAGCGTTTTGACGTCGATCTGTCCCGCCGGGATAACCCATGGCTCACCAGCTTGTGTATCGTCGATATAGGAGCCAAGAACAGCCTTACGACCCTCGCGGGTTTGCAATTTCTCAGAATCAGATGGGACGGAAATAATCAAGGATGGTTTCCATTTCTCAGACATAAAGCCCTTTTTAGTGGTATTTGCCTGAACAAGTGTCTGGACAGCATCTGCAATATCCAGGCTCAACCCAACACCCCAAAATGGATATGTGTCATCCGGAATAAATGGGAAATGCAAAATGGTATCCGATGGATACAGCTTCCCGCCGATCCGCGCCGAATAACCAAATTCCGATCGCTCGAACGAAACCGAAGATGCCGGCAGCAGCTGAATCTCCTCCAGCTGAGAAGATCTTCCATAAATCGGAAATCCGACTGAATTTCCATAGAGCACCATGTCGCTGGCAATCCTGTAATAGAAATTTTTACGCGGCATTGTTTTGCTCGGCGCAATATCCAATGTGTAACTCAGATCATTCCATACCCTGAAATCACCCTTGTCCCCGTTTTCCATCAGCTGCAGCGTCATGCTGCTGACCAGGTCAGCAATAATATGGGTGCATTGTCTGACTGCCGGAACACGATCCAGTGGCGTGTAACCGCTTGGACAAAGCAGATTTTTCGCATCATCGGACTGAATCCAAATAGCGATATTCTTGTTATCTGCGTCATCCCGGCGAGCTGCCGGAGCATCTCTTGATCTTCTTCTTTTCTTTGACATTCTGACCTCCTAAAACCAGTTGTCAGCAGTAATATCCTTATCCTTCAAAATAATTGCTTCTTTGCATGCCATGTTGGCGGCATCAAACAGGTCAATTCTCTGGTTATCATCAACCTTGGAATATTTCACACGTTCTTCAGCATCTTCTACAGCCTTAACATTGCCGATGCAGTATTCAAAGGCACGATTATGGCAGTAATAATATTTGCCATCAATGATATGGCGTTCCTGCTCACGGAAAGCCTCTGATTTTTTCCAGTAAAGCTGTGAGCTGTCCATCATCTTGAAATTAGCCTTTTTCATAGCACGGACAAAATCGCGACTGTACTGTCGGTCGAAGCCGACCTGCTGAATCTTGAAACCCATGTCCCGCATAGACACGAACCATCTGACAACCTGATCGTAGTCCACGATCTTGCTGTTGCAGAGTGTCAGCCAGCCTTTCTCCTCCCACCACATGAAGGGAATATCATCCTCTTCTGCCTTCTGCTGTGCGGCGGTGATCGGAATAAAGCCATGCGCGATGATGATGGAAACGCCCTCATATTCGCCGTACAGTGCGCCTGCTGTCAGGTCGTGCTGCTTCGACAGATCCGCGCCACCTGTCCACGTGATCGGCAGCTTCGCCAGTTCCTCCAGCGTCCAGTTGTACTGTGCATCACTGTCCACAACGGCAGCAACGTCAAAGTAAGCGTTAACGACGTTCGTGTAAATGTTGAGAGATTTATTCAGGAACGATGCGCGGCTGGACGGATCGTTTTGTGCTTCTAGCGCTTCGCCCATGATGTCTTCCGGCAGGATGGTCACGCCATAGTTTGGGTTTGCTTTTTCATGTTCTACCGGATCAGTGTAATTCTCCGGATGATCCGCCTTCGCTAGGAAAATGAAGTATCGATCTGCGGGGATAGTACCCTGCAAAATCTTCATGCAATACTTCATGCGGCTGTAACCAAACGATGCCATATTCTTGCCGGCAGTCGTGCAGGCCAGCAGCAGCTTATGCTGATATGCCTTCAATGCCTTTTCGTAAACATGATACTGCTCTGCGTTTTTATAGCTGTGAACCTCATCGAGGAGGATCACATTGGAGTTAATACCGTCCGCTTTGTCTTCGTTCTGCGCGAGGGCTTCCACACGAATGCTGCCGATTTCCCGCTCATCATCATCGTAGAAAGTCAACGACATGGAGTGCTCATTGTTGTTGTCAATAATTCTCCAGTACTCCGCTTCATCCAGAAAATCCAAGTTCTTCCGGATGAAATTCCACGATTCCAAAGCACGATCCAGACGGTTTGCAACAATCGTGATCGTGCTGGCATACATGACATACTCCAGCGCGATAGCGAAACAAATGGCTGCCGACAGAGATGTCTTGCCATTCTTACGCGGCACAAAGATAAACGCCTGATTAAAACGTCGAATATCTGTACCAGCGAGAAAGAAACCCGCGATGTTGTAGACGATGAACTTTTCCCACGGCTCCAGCAAAAACGGTTTCCTTCGCAGCTCGGCTTTGACATGGCACAACCGCGTTTCTATCAGCTGCACGACATTCTCAGCGCGATCAACCCGAAAATCCCAACGCGGATCATCTAGGTCATTGAGAAACCGCTGACACGCCTGCTGAAGCTCTACGCACGCAATCTTGTCGCCGGAAACGATGCTGTGGGCATAGTCCAGGACAATCTGGTAGTTACTTCCCATTGAGATGCGCGACATGGGCAGCAATGCCGCTGGGCTTTGGCGGTTTCTTTGACAGCTCATCGTTCAGCTTCTTCAATCCGGCAGGTGTCAGCCCCAGCTGCGCAAGGTTCGCAATGATATCCTTGCGGTATTGCTCGACCATCGTGGTCCAGACATTCTTCGCCTGGTACTCCTGCCCGGTCTTGTTGACTTTCGTGACAATCGGCTGGTAATCCTTCGCCTTTGTCTGCTTCTCAGCTTTGGCACAATCTTCCATAAGCTTTGCGGTCAGTTCAATCGCCTCGGCAAATTCCTGCCGGTAGACACCGAGCGTCTGCATAGCCGCAATGAGCTTTTCTCTGTTTCTTTTTACCGACATAAAATCCACCTCCTTTGCATGATTTTTCTGCCTTTTTGCCCGGAAAATTGCAAGTGATTTTTCATTTGCGCATATATTGTTTCTGCGCATATACGCGCGTTATCCCTCCATTGCGGATATACCGCAGAGTTGGAAAGCCTCCTCAGGCATCGGTCAGCCCACTCCAACGGATTTACCCGTATGGGGCGGGGTATTTACGTCGCTTTGTGCGATATTTCGTCTGCTTTTCGATCGCAGTATGACATGAATTGCACAACGAAACGAGATTGGAATCTGTGAGCGCCAGTTCTGGTGCAACTGATCTTGCCCGAATGTGGTGTACCATCTCTGCTTCCCGGCGACGACCATACCGCAGACAGTGCTGGCACAGGTACTTGTCCCTGCGCAGGATCGCTTCACGCTTCCGCAGCCACGCCTTGCTCACGAGGAAATCATGGCTTGCAACATAGCGAAGATCGTTCAGTTTTTTCATGTTCACCTCCGGAAAAACAAAAAGAGCCACCACACCACCGGCACGCAATGTGCTGATGATGTGATGGCTCAGGCTCTCAGGCTCAGGCTCAAGAAATTATTCAACTCTGATTTCCATAATAGTGGATGATTCAAAAATTGTCAACCGTCTATTTTGCTGACGACAATAAGTTATACTATGGTTTCAAGTCAGAAAAAATAAGCTATTCCTTTTTCCTCCGACTTGGCCTTGCCTTTCGTGGCTTATAGTTTGGAATCAGATACTTGATATATGCATAGCTTCCGAATTCATTCTGCTGCGTTTCGTTTGCCAGCACAATAACTCCCGATGGTGGAACAAGGGTTTCATAATCCTTTGCCCATCCAGTTTCCACTTCCGGACGCTTCAATCCCTTTGACTGCGACCACATGCGCTCACCGAGAACCTTGCGTTCCTCGCGCGGCTCCTTGGTGAGATATTGCGCAAGTGCTTCGTATCCATACGCATCAATCGTTTTCAGTTCGATATCATCGCCCCATCGCCAAAGGCTTCGGATCAAGTCAATATCCCTTCCTGTACCATTCAGTACCATATGATGATGCCAGCGCCCATGTGAATGGAGATGCTCTGAAACATAGATGTATCGCAGTGTCTCCTTTAACACAAATCGGGCATCTCTCAGTTTTCGGATGAAACGGCGTATCCGCCGGACAGCTTCGGCTTTATCCTTTGGCAAATCCTCATCTCGATATGTAAGCGTTACAACAATATCAGATGTATCAAAGTTTGCTGCCAGCAGCAACTCTAACTTTCTGACGGATGTTTTTATATTCATCCGCTGACGTGCAGCAGTTGACGCTTTAGACTTTGCGGCCCTGACATGTTCCGGATCGCGCGGACTAGGTGCTGAGTAGATAATACCAAGCACCAAACGCCCAGCGTGTATCATTTTCTTCCGCTTTGCCATAGCAGCTTACTCCTTGTCATAATAATGTTCCATCTCAAATACACACCGTCTGGAATCTGCCAGCATCTTTTCTAGCACGTTGATCCTATGACGTAGCCGACGCCGTGCTTCCACAGATGCTGTACGTGATAATTCATTCCGCAAGTCTTCCAACCGCCGTTCAATAGGCGGTTGGTTTGCTCTATATTCCTGTGCTAAATCCCACAGTGTTCCCATGCTGTCGCACCTCCAGAAAAACAAAAAAGCCGCACCTGACGCATAGATTGCATCAGATACGGCTCAGGCTCACAGGCTCAGGCTCAACTATTAAAAATTAAATACGGATTCCGACTTGCAATGCTTACAGTGTAAACGCAGGAACTGCACATGCGTATCAGCATATCGTCGTATCAGTTTCTTTCCGCACTGCGGACAACATACCCATTGATAATTCATTTCCTTTGCCTCCCATAATACAGCTATCTCTCGCAATTTGTCAAGCATTTTTCTGCCAGACGCTGCTCAGTGCGCCGCGCTGGACAGATATTCAAAAATCTTATATACCGCCCGCACTGCATACAGCGACGTTCCTCATAATCATACATTGGGCAGTTTACTAGACAACGTCTCATCCATACCCCTCCTATGTATCAAACGCGATCCATGTGCAATGATATCCACGCAGATCACCTCGGAAAACCTTCTCGTAATTTCTTCCTGACCATAAATCAATCACCCTGATCGGTTGACCAATCCGTTGCATCAGCTGCTCCCTTGTCAATGCTCTACTCATAACAGTTCTTCTTTCATATTAACCAATCATGATCTCTGTATCATATTTACAACATATTCAATTGCTTTAGCTTCCGGAGCTACAATCCACTCAACTGTATCAACCGCAAAAAACATTGCAATTATAAAAAATAATAGACTTGCTATTCCTGCAATACGTTTCCAATTGGTTTTAAATAAATCCTCCGGCTTCTCCATCTTGCAATGAATGCAGAACAATACTACACTCAAGATCAGAAAAATTATTACACAGCCAATTGAATCAGTTATTTTCATCTTTACAATTGATGGAACAATATCTGAAATACGACTTGCTGCAATTCCTAACTTCTCGCAAAGTTTATCAATTACTTCATTTATTTCATTTGAATTCATAAATAACCTCCAACATGAAAAGGCGGTGCCGAAGCACCGCCTTCCTTTCTTGAATTATTGCTTTTTACTTATCCAGCGTCCACTCGGCTGCCTGTTACCGCGCCGAATGCCAATATACCGCGTTTCTCGGATTTTCGCACCATACGGAGCAGGAATCTCAATTGTGATAAACCGTTTTTTCGGATGGACAAAAATCACAGTCGCATAAATTTCATTTCCTTCGGAATCTTTCCCGATACGGATTTTATCTTGAATTGTCAATATCACCGCCTCCTGTATTCCTCATTTTCATACTCGGCTAATCGATTAATAAGTTCTTCCTTCTTTGCCGGTGACCAATAACCTGAAGAACCGAAAGCACAACGTTCGTGCGTCAGACGTTCCCTGCCTTTACTGATATTGATCTTCGGCTGCTTAGTATCACTCAGGCCTACCAACCAGTCCATAGAAACTTTAAAACATACTGCAATCTCATACAATCTCCAACTCGCAGGAGAGTCCGATGTTTCTACAGCAGAATATGCAGCTTGAAACCATCCTAATTTCTCTGCCATTTCAGCTTTAGACAAACCTAAGCTGTTACGCAAATCCATGACACGATTCTCCATATGGTCGCTGGTTGATTCTTCCTCATTCATCTCCTGTTCTTCCGCCATCTTACGCCACTGATCCAGCGTTTTCTCATGCTCCGATTCCTGATTAGATTCCGTATCATGCTGTACAGGCTCGTTCGATTCCAATTCCCGTGGCGGAAGTCCAACGATTGCCGGTTTGCCATCTGGGGCGTACATGTTATATCCCTGATCTGGTGTCTCCTGTTGATCGTTTACTGGAGATTCTGGTTCAGGCGTAGCAGGTTCCGTCTGTTCAGGAGCAATCTCCTGCAAAGATTGCTGACATTCCTCCGCAAAAGCTTCAACTTCACACAGCATTATATAGTCAATGTTCTCGTACTGCTCCGTGTAACGCAAAAATTCTTCCTGCGCTGCGATTTCAAGCTTGGAAATCTCATATGCAACAGATTCCGATATACGTCCATCTCGGAAAATTTCCTTCCATCCTGTGTGCAAATTTTTATCTATTGCAGAAAGCCTACCCAGCTTTGCCGGACTGACATTCATTTTCTTTGCAATCAGATCCCGACGGCGACCGGAATATATGCGCCCTTGCTTTTTGGCTTCAACCAGTAATGCATCATACTGTTTCGCCTGTTCCATCAGTTCATACGGTGTCAATATCCGTGCAGTGCTGTTGGAATCAATCAACGCCAGTTTCTCATCCAGTGGATCAGCAAATTCACGTTCGATGCACGGAACGTTTTCATATTTCGCATCTCCTGTTTCTTCTAGCAATCTCAAATCCGCTGCCAAACGCCGATGACCAGAGAACACCACGCCATCGGCAGAAATACCCAACGGTGACAGGACACCGAACTCGCGGATAGACTCAACCAGATCATCAATCTGCGAAACGTCGTAAAAGTTCTCAGCATTCGATTTTAGTGATCGTGCCGAACGGAAAACAATTTGCGCTGTGTCCAATTTGGACACAGCCTGTTCTTCCCGTTCTTTCAGGAAGGTTGCCATAAAATCCTTCTTAGCCATGGCTGCCAGCTCCTTCAGCAATCCGGCACAGCAGCTCCGCTGTAAATTCTCTGTAATCCGCTGATGCTGCTGAACGCGGGGAATAATCGAACACAGGTGCTCGGTAGAATGTTGATTCATCAATCTTCGGTGTGAACCGGATTGTTGTATCAAAGGCAGCATACTCTTTATTTCTCCTCAGGAAATTCTGCATTTGCAGATTCGCGGGATTGTTTTGGTATTTGCACTGTAGACAGCCTGCCAACTGAATCTTATCATTGAAACCTCTGGCATCATCAATGATTTCAAGCATACGATCAATGCCATCAGTTGCATAGGCATCACTGTTAACCGGAATCACAACATAATCCGATGCTGCCAACGCATTGATGGTTGTTAGGTTGATATCCGGAGCATTGTCAATGATGCAGAAATCATAGTTTCGAGATATCGGAACCAGCGCGTCACGCAGAATGTAATGCTGCTGTGTTTTCTCGTATATCAGATGCAGGTTAGCATCCAATAAATCCATATTGGCTGGAATCATATCAATCTGGTCATAGCCAGTCTGAACAATTGCCTTATCAACGCTCAAATCATCCGCAAACACATCAGCAATGCTTGGGAGATCGTAGCTATGTACCCCATAATGTTGGCTGCAGTTTCCCTGCTTATCGTTGTCTATTAGCAGGACATGATAATTCATTTCTTCTGCCAGCGCATAAGCAAGGTTTACTGCGGTTGTAGTTTTACCGACACCGCCTTTTAGATTAATAATTGATATCGTCTTCATAAGAATTTTCCTTTCATTCTAACAATCTCTTTCCATCAAATATATGATGATCCATTGCCATCATCATAGCCGCAACTTTCATTGATGTTGAATCAAGTGGAGCTTGCGGAATTTCTTCTGTAGTATCAGGGAAAAGATCATTTCGACTTACAAATGCACGCATGAATATCTCCAATTCATCTTCCAGTGCATCTTTATAAAATGCATACGCAGCTTCAATTTCCACTGCTTCTGCCTCAGAGCAAAGGACTCCAAGCTCTTTTATTTTTCGTCCCGTAAGAGGGCTTTTACAATAACAGGCTTGCTGCCCTGTGACCATATAGATTATCTGGCCCAACAATTCTATCTCAATCTTTTGGCTGTATCGAAAATACCGAATTTCACGATTTTCTTCTGCCGAATCAATATGATCTATATCATACTTTTTCATCAGACGATCTAAGATTTTCTGCGCATTTTCACGTTCACCCTCGATTCCACGTTCAGCCAACGCTTTGAGTTTACGCAAACGATCAAGTTTTTTCATAGCATTAAAAACGACTCTTCGCCGTCATCCTCCATCTCTGTAACATTATCCTCCGCTGTGTACTATGTGATAGATTAATCAATAAATCCTTCTTCCTGCCATAAGCCCAGGCATTGCAATTTGTTTTGCATCTGCAATCTTCGGACGCTGCGTTTCAGCTTGTCTATTCTTCGACGGAGCCTCTTCCTCCCGGATATCAAACCTCTGACGGCTTCCATCAAACATCAGCGTCACTTTTCCACGCTGGCCTTCTTTGTTTTTCGCCACACGGAGGATACGGTCACTAGCCGGTCGATCTGGATCCGAAAGGTACATCAACATGACAACATCGGCATCCTGTTCAATCTGGCCCGACTCGCGCAAATCAGAAAGTGTCGGCGCATACTCTACAGACTTTCCAGTTTTTTTATCCTTTTGACGTTCTGCTCTGCGCAGCTGCGCAAGAGCAATGACTGCAACATTCGCCTGCTGCGCAAGGTTATGCAGCCCCATGCTAATGTTCGTTACACGCGAGTAACTATCCCGTTCTCTGCCGGATATTAATTGCAGATAATCTACAAAAATAACATCAAACCGTCGTGCAAGTGTCATTGCTCGGATATCATCCACTGACATGCCGGATGCATCAATCATTTCCAGCCGGATATCTTTCACATCATCACGGATGGCTTTGCTGATATATGGCCAGTCCTGTTCATCCAACTCACGCCGTTTGATGCGCCCGAAAAATGTGCCTGTTGCGTTTGACACATATCGGTCAAAGAACTTTTCAGCACCGGTTTCCAATGAGAAGAAGCCCACCTTCTGTGTTTTCCCTATATGTCTTGCCATCTGGATTGCCAATGCGGTTTTGCCAACAGAAGGACGTGCGCCAATGACAATAAAATCACCTTTGGCAGCAAACAATCTGCCATCATCAAGCGGATCAATACCAAATTCCAAATATGCCGGATTGGTTTCCTGTGCATGAAGGAACATTTTAAAGCCATCTGACAGCGTAACAACTCTCCGTGATCTGTCGGACAATTCATCATGCAGCCTGCTAATTATGCTTTGTGCATCAGCAACGGACATGCTTGCTTCCAGTTCAGCAGCCAAGGTGCGTATCCGATATAATTTCGCCTGTTCCTTCATGATGGCCGCATAGGACTTCCAGCCCGCTGCTGTCGGGGTAACATCCATGAGTTGTGACAAATAATCCCGGTACTGATCGCCTACGGCATGCAGTACAACAACTGCATCAATTCTACTGCCAGCTATGTACAGATCACGGATAGCCGCAAAGATAGTCTTACAGGTGGAATCTCCGAAATCCTCTTCCCGTACTGTCTGGAGCACCTCGCCGATGATATCCGGCTCAATCAAGACTGAGCCAAGTACGGCACACTGGGCATCCAGTTCCGGTTTTTTCATCTCTACCATTCGTCTTCACCTCGATCTACAATCACCGTAGAATCAGTTGCCGGTACCGCAGTATCCTTCAGCGGATATACCTTGTCCCAACAAGCTTCAGTGCTGTTATCCAGCATCTGTGCCATGACATGCTTGTCACCACCGCTGTACTCTGTCAGCCGGTTCAAAGTCAGTGTCAATGCTCTGTCAGTTTTGATAGGCTTTTTCTTGCCTTGACGCATCTGCAAAAATCCATCAAAGGCGTCTGCTAATTCCTGATTATCCCCGATAAATTTTATCAGCTTTGGCTTCAATGCCTGCGGTAGCACAGCAAATGGTTCGGTACTATCTGTGTTACTATTTGGTTTATTATTTGTTTCCTTATAACATTTCTCGTTTTCGTTAAATGGTTTTCCTGATTCCGAGAAATCCATTTCACGATTTCGATAAATGCATTTCACGATTTCGGTAATTGCAAAAGAGCGTGTTCTGTCCATCGCTTTTTGGTTGTTAATACAAACTAGCAAAAGTCCATGTTCTACACATTTTTTGATGATGCGTTCAATCTGGCTCTTTGTCCAAAACGGAAAGAGCTTAACAAGTGCAGCTGTGGTGTTATATGTCCAAGCTGTCCCTTCATGGATGTTCTTTCCATTGCATTCATTCTTCCAGCACCAATAGGCAATGTTGTGAACAAATATGGCTTCATCTACGCTGTACCTCTCTGCCAGCCCGACATCGAAATAATACTGCATACCCATGGCTAAATTTTCTCCATAACATATGTAAGCATCTTTCCTATAGCCTGCAGCTCATTATCCGTACACAGGCCCATCAGATTTAATGCGCAGGCAGCAGTGTATCCACTGCCGCTAAGCCGATAAATTTCTTCTACTGTGTAATCCAAATCTGCACCCACAAGAAAGTTAACCAACTGTTCCTTCTGCAGTTCCAGAAAACCTACTACACCAATATATTTTTTATCCATGCAGATCACCTCATCACACAATAACCATTGCAATAGCAGCGCATCCCATTACTACACCGATTGCAGTAAAAATGACACAATAAATAATCTGGTCAATTATTCTCATTTTCATTGACTTTTCCTCTTTCTCCGACTATTATAAAAGTGATTTCTTTAGTTTGTGCCTTGTTGGGATGGCAGTCCCGCAGGGCACTTTTTTTCGATATTCTCGCATTAAATGTTAATACTTTCATATTGCTGTACGTCCCATAGACTTCCGCTGTATATTACGGGTACGTTTTTCGTAATCGTAAATATCACAAGGACGAATACGCCATGACGTACCAAACTTAGATCCAACCAATTCATTTTCACGCAGCAGCTTACATACAAGCCCTTTTGATACTCCCCAGCGTTCTGCCACTTCATCCGGCTTCAGGTATGCCTTCTCCATATCAGGCATGATTATTCCTCCTTTCCTCCATTCATACGCAGCTCATAAAAAGCCGCAGTAATTTCTTCCAGTTCTTTCATAATTGCATAAAACTTTGGTCTTTCGGATTCATCAATTATTCCATCTTCCGCAATATCGATCAAATCGTCTGTACGATGGTTCTGCACGAAGTCACGTACAAGGCGATACATCCGAATACTGGTCTGCTCCAAAGGCCGCAGCTGCGGATCCGGAAGCAGTGAACGTGCCAGATCATCTGCCTGACGTACATGCTGGATAATCAGATACTGTGTGTTGTATAGATCAGACATCCGGGAAACGATACAGTTTGGCGGTATACGCCGATCTGTTTCATACAGCCGTAAGCTTTCAACACTGATAGCCAGAGCCTCAGCTGCACGCTCCTGGGTTAGACCAGCTGCTGCGCGTGCCTGTTGGTAAATGTTCAATAGATTCGCCTCCCTGCCGCCTTCGGGCGGCTTTTTCTATACCGATTTTCCAGAAAAACCGGTACGCTGCGTGCATGGTATTCCCCTGTAAAATCTGCTATTCTGGAGTTAGGGGAACCGTTCTTATCGCCCCTCCCTTTCTATGATATACTAGCCGCAGAAAGGGGGTGGTAATATGACAAATGAACAGATTGCACATGATTTAGCAATAACCAAACTGTCAGGTTCTGATCTTTCTACTGAAGAATTGATTGCGAAATATAAGGAAGAATATCAATCAATTTTAAAGATATTGAAATCTCAGACTGTAAAGTGGGAGTTCTAAATCTCATTTCAATCAAGAGGTGCTTTATGTTCGAATCTCCGGATGTAAAGCACCTCTTCTGCCTGAAACTGATAAGTTGTCAACCTTCGTCCATGATGCACAGTAATTATTACTGGTGATCCCGAAGGGCTTGCAGAATAATCTCCTCGAATACGGAGATGTTTTCCATTTTTGAATACTATCAAGAGTTTTGTCTTTCTCAAGGATTTCCTCCTTTCTTCTGGGGGAACAATTCGTCAATAGTGCAGTGCAAGGCTTTAGCCAATTCAGGCAACATTTCTACAGTAGGATTTGACGCTCCAGATTCCCACATGGATATCGTTGATCTTGAAATGTTCAATATTTTTGACAATTCCAACTGCGTAATCCCAGCTTCTTTCCGAGCAATTCCTATTTTAAGCATTATCTCACCTCTATTTGCCAATTTACTTGGCATTATCATAACACTTCGCTTCAATTATGTCAATATAAATGGCATATTTTCCTTTTGCATTTATTGAAATGTCAATATTATTGACGTATAATTTAATCGTGGTGATGGCATGAAAGTATTAAAGGAATTACGAAAAAATAAAAAAATTACCCAAGCTAAGCTTGCAGAAATGCTCGGAGTTTCTAGAAGCACTATCTCAATGTGGGAAATAGATGAAAGCCAGCCGGATAATGATACTTTAGTTAAAATTGCAGATATTTTTAATGTGTCTACTGATTTTCTATTGGGTCAGGAATCTGACCTTATACCCAAACGAAAAGGCGTTAAAATTCCTGTACTCGGTAGAGTTCAAGCTGGTATCCCATTTGATGCCATCGAAGAAATTCTTGATTATGAAGAAATCTCTCCGGAAATGGCAGCAACAGGAGACCATTTCGGCCTACGTGTTCGTGGTCGGTCGATGGAGCCTCGCATACTAGAAGGAGATGTTGTCATCGTGCGGAAGCAAAGCGATGTCGACACTGGTGATACTGCTATTGTGCTGGTGAACGGTTCGGAAGCCACTGTCAAAAAAATCAAAAAGACCAAAGCGGGATTGACGTTAATTCCGAACAATCCGGCATTTGATCCTATGTTTTATACACCAGAAGAAATTATGACGCTTCCCGTGCAGATCATTGGCAAAGTTGTTGAGTTGCGCGGTAAAAATAGATTCTAAAATAAAAAAGCGTGTCCAAATTGGACACAGGGGGATAAAAATATTTATGAATACACGGCAATACAAAGAATCGCCTAAAAGCAAAACACTGACACTTGTTTTGTCAATCTTTCTTGGCGGTTTTGGCGCGCATCGCTTTTATGTAGGAAAATATGCCACAGGTTTCCTATGGTTCTTTACTGCTGGAATCTTCGGATTTGGTTGGATTATTGATGTTTTACTTATTATTTTTAACAAGTTCCGTGATAAACACGGACGCTTAGTCACATCACGGAAGCAACACACGAATTCCGTGCTTAAGGACTCTTTGCCTGCTGAAACCGCTGTTGAGCCTTTTTCTAACTCCTCGTCTAAATTATCTGAAGCCCCAAAATCCTATTCGTCTGAAACAACGCCAATGCCCAAAACTAAAGAGGTCCCTATAGCAGGGAACGCTATTGCAGAAAAAGTCGCAGCGACAAGTTCAAATATAAAACTTTTGCAAAAAAAGTTTATTGCATTTGATCTGGAAACCACTGGTCTCAATCCTATGTCAGATAGAATTGTTGAAATTGGAGCTGTGCTTTTTATCGAAGGAAATCCCACAAAAAGATTTTCAACATTAGTTAATCCAAATATTAGCATTCCTGCATCCGCAAGTGCTGTAAACAATATTACTAACACAATGTTGCAGTCAGCACCACAGGAAGAAGACGTGTATCCGAAACTTATAGAGTTTTTGGAAGAAGCTGTAAATGGAAATATTATTATGTGCGCGCATAACGCACAATTTGACTTTAATTTTTTATGCAACACCCTCTCCAGACTTGGATATGATGCAAATATCCAATATGTCGATACACTCAGTCTTTCACGGAAATATATCAAAGGGCTTAAAAACTATAAGCAATGTACTTTAGAGAATTATTTTAATTTAACAAATAACACTGCTCATAGGGCAAGCTCCGATGCAGAAAACTGTGGAAAGATTCTTTGCGGTATTTTGAAAAACATTGATAAAACATTTGCAGAAGAAAAACAACAGATTGTACAAGCCACACCGGGGAAAGAAGAACTTTGTGTTTGTGCATACATTCAAAATATTATAGAAGAAAATGGTGGAGATGCTGACTGGATCAGATACCGAAAGAATAGCAGTAATTATGTTTCTATAACCTGCCTATATACATTCCTGAAATTCAAGTTTGCAAAAAAGGGGCGTTATATTATTATCGAAAAAATCTCTTTGGACGGAATCGATTTACCAATAGAGCCTTGTACTGCAAGTGAAGGTGGAACTGCATATTGCCGTGTTTATTTCCATAGCCCATTTGATTTGAAACCATTATCAAAATATATTTTCGATACTTTCTCTAAATGTTATAAATCCATGCAAGAGTATATTAGCATGAGCGATTATGCCCGACATGAAGCAGAAGAAAGTATTCGATTGACCATAAGCATATCTCACGATGAAGTGGAGGCATTGCTTGCCTATGCTGAAAATCACAAGCATGATGTCGCACCACCGAATATACAGGTAAAACAAGCAATCTCACGAAAGGATGTAATCATCAATGCAATCCATAATCGTGTTCCTTTGAGCGAAATTTGTAATCGTAACGATTGGGACAAGGGGTTTAGTATGGGCTATCCATACTGGGAACAAGGCGAGATAGCTCGCAAAAATGACCAGATTGGAAAAGCGATTACCTTCTTCGATAAGGCACGATATTTTGGTTATAATGCACCAGCTTTATATGACTCATATGCCAAAGCATATCGAAAAATCAAGGATTATGATAATGAAATTGTAATTCTTGAAGAAGGTATAGAACGTATGACAAATATAGATTGTGCTGTTTTTGAAGCCCGGAGAGATAAAGCAATAGCATTATTATTTGCGCGGCAAGAACACGAGAGAAAGTCTCAGGAAAAAGCACAAAATAAAGAACTGCGCAAAAATAGGAAAAAAGAACGCCTACATGCTGGACCTAAGCAGCAGCAAGGACGAGCAATTATCCAAATGACCGATGATGGCACTATTATAAAAGAATTTGATACTATCGCATCTGCATCAAGAGAGATTGGTGTGAATTCTAAATGCATTAGAGATGCTGCAAATGGTGTGCAAAAACATGCTGGAGGATACTGCTGGAAGTATCGCGATTAGCATAACTAATAATAATTGAATCCAATAAGTGTTTGCCGCCCTGCGGGGCGGTAAATCTTTACCCGCGAAATCGAACGTATGTTCTCGAAAAAGGAGTGATTCTATGGCAACATACAAATACCGCCGATCATTTACCGTTGGACACAAGCCCGATGGTACTCCTATCCGAAAAATTGTCCGAAGCAACAATCGGAAAGAATTTGACCAAAAATGCCGTGCTGTACAAAACCTCTATGCCAAAGGCGTTCAGGTTGTTGGTAAAGGTTTGACCGTTGAGCAATGGGCGTGGCAATGGCTGAACACATACAAAAAAGACCGAATTGGCCCATCACAGTACAAAAACTATGAGAGACAAATCCGGCTGAGAATTTCTCCCGTGATTGGATTTATGGATCTTCGTTCCGTTCGTTCTTTCCATGCACAGCAAGTTGTTGATCAATCTGCTGCCAGAAGTAAATCTGAAATGGATAAACTAATCGGGTCAATGAATCAGATCTTTTCTCGCGCACTGATAAATGGGTTAATTGAATATAATCCTGCCGCTGGATTGGTTGCTCATCCAGCTGAGAGCCACCACAGGAGAGCTTTAACAGCCGAAGAGGAAACAACCTTCATAGAGACTGCAAAGCATCACAGAGCCGGTCTCTGGGTTCGATTGATGCTGCAATGTGGCTTACGTCGAGGGGAAACAATTCCTTTGCGCTGGGGCGATATTGATAAGGATAGCAAACTTCTGCGGGTTGATAAGGCTGTCGAGTTCGCCAGTGGAAACCAAGGAAAAGAGAAAAGCCCTAAGACCGAAGCCGGCACCCGGTATGTTCCTATTCCAGATGATCTGCTGACTGATCTATTGAATTTTAAGCCCAAGCATATTCATGGAAACAATTATATTTTCCACAACAACAATGGGAAACGCATGACAGAAACTAAAATCCGCCGGATGTGGCAAAGCTTCATGCGTGCCTGGGATATTCAAGCTGGAGCAAAGCTATACAGAAATAAGATTGTTGAGCACGCAATAGATCAATCCATTACTCCCCATTATCTCCGGCATACATACGTGACTAACCAGATCCGTTCAGGATATGATCTCAAAACAGTTCAGTATCTTGCCGGACATGCGGATATCCGGACAACGGCTAATATTTATTCACACTTCGACAAATCAGATGCTGAACGTATCGCCAAACTGGAGATAGGAAAAATGAAAATGACCCATATTTGACCCCTGTTTTTTAAATATGTGTGCACCATGTGTCAAATATAAACGAGGACGAACGAAAACAAATATGTTAATTTTGCAACTTAATTTCAATCCAAACACAAAATAACATAAAAAATCCCCTAAATCCTTACGATTCAGGGGACTTCATAACTGGTGGACACTAACGGTCTCGAACCGCTGACCTTCCGCACGTCAAGCGGATGCTCTACCAACTGAGCTAAGTGTCCATTCCTCAACTGTGAGGATTATTATATCAGGACAAACGATTCTTGTCAACGGGAAATCTGCTTTTTATGCCACATAGTTTAAAGAATCATATTTTGTTTTGCAAACTGTTTTGGTGTCAAATTGAAAGCCCGCTTGAAAACACGGTCAAAATAACCGACGTTGTCAAAGCCAACTGCCAATGCTACCTCTGAAACTGTATGATGGGAAGACACCAGCAGCTCCTTTGCACGGTTTAATCGGTAATCATTCAAATAGCCAACTGGTGACATCTGCACACCTATACGGAAACAGCGGAGTGCTGCACTCTTACTGATATTCGCCGCGCCAGCGATATCATCTAAAGAAATACGTTCTGTGTAATGATCCCAGATAAACTGCATCATCTTACGAAGGCGTGCCTGTATCAGAATATTTTTATTATTCTGCTGTCCTGTATCTGGTCTTTCCAGATGCGGCGCCAGATGCAGCCAAAGATCTGAAATGCCAATCTGGATGCGAAGCTCTGTCATATCTGCTTCCGATCTGCAAAGATGTTCTATCCTCTCATAACAATCTAAAGTCTGTTTTTCCCAATCTTTCTCTCTCTTCATAAGAAGAAACGGCTGTCCATGCGTAATATTAGGCTGGATATACTTGCGGTATATTGTCGATCTACTGGGCGCAATCAATTCCGGTGCAAAAACGATGTCCGAAAATTTGCATTGTGACTGTTTCCTCCCCTTTGGTGGCTGATACCGATGAATCACACCGCTGTTAATAAACAAAGCATCCCCCTTCTGCAAACCGATTTCCTGTTCACCAATTTTGCATTCCATGGAACCACTCAAAATCTGAACAATTTCCACCTCATTATGCCAATGCCATTCGATGGATTCGAGGCGGCTCCAATCGAACCTTTCACTGTAATACTGAAACGGGAATGCCGCTGTGCCATGGCTTTTCATTTCGCGCAGTGTATCATCCGTGACCATTTCGACGGTATCTTCCGTCAAAATTTTTACAAAATCAGTCTGCAAAAGATTCCCCTCCTTTACTCCAGATGTTTTGTTGGTGATATTGTACCATATTTTAAGATACCTTAAAACCCCTAAAAGCCACAATATATTGTAAAAATTTCAACTTCTTTTGACATAATAAGAAACCACCAAATTCGGTCCGTGTGCCGTTCTATCCTATCTGTATGCAAGGCTGTGGTATTGCCAACGTAGCTACTGCTTCTGTCGAACTTCAGCTGAACGACTTTGGCTTCTATACATTGATGATTAATGCAACGGATAACGGAAATGGAATATAACATATAAAAAACGGACTGTTTCAGAAAACGCTGACAGTCCGTCTTATTTCATGTATATAATTTACTCCAATATGTTGATCTTATAAAATAGCACAAAAATATGCTGCATAACTTCCAAGCATGAGCAATCCTGCCCATCGGCCTAGTTTATGATTTCTCAGGCAACATAGGAACAAAAGGATTCCAGCGCCGATTGCAACTAGCATATCGAATCGGAATGCTGCTGCAAATGGAATGGGAACAATGAGAGCTGACAGACCAACAACAAAAAGGATATTGAATATGTTACTGCCTACAATATTGCCAATGGCAATAGCGGCATTTCCCTTTCGTGCAGCTGTGACAGAAGTAAACAGCTCCGGCAGAGAAGTTCCCAACGCCACAATTGTCAAACCGATAAATCTATCACTCATGCCACAGAACGCTGCAATTGCAGTTGCTGCATCCACTGTGACATCACTTCCAACAACGATGAGAATCAGGCCAATGACTGCACCGGCAACCGCCTTCCAAATCGGCAATTCACGGTTGGTGGCGTTTTCTTCCTCCGGATTCTTTTTCGCCATCCGGAACAGATATGTCAAATACAGAATAAACAGGATAACCAATATCACGCCATCCCAGAAATGAACCGTATGATCCAGCCCTAAAACAAGAAGAAGGATTGAGATACCGATCATAAATGGGATTTCTATCCGCACGGTAGAATGTGCCACAGTCAGCGTAGTAATGACAGCGGTGATGCCCAGAATAATCAGTACATTTAGAATATTGCTTCCCACAATATTTCCTATCGTAATATCTGCGCTCCCCTTCATTGCCGCTGTAATGCTGACAGCAGCCTCCGGAGCACTTGTTCCCATGGCTACAATCGTAAGCCCAATCACCAATTGTGGTATGCCAAATTTCCTTGCAATTCCACTTGTACCTTCTACAAAAAAATCAGCACCTTTGATCAGCATACAAAAGCCAATCACCAAAAGTAATATTTGCAGTACAATGCTCATCATGCATCCTCCTTAAAATGCTTTGCAGCAGTCTCGTCCTGAACTGCAAACAAAAAACGAGACCATGCTGCAAAAATATCTTGCAGCAAAGTCTCGCTAATTATTTACAAACCGAATTCATGGTGAATTGTACTGACGGCAATGTAAACACGAACATATCGTGCCAGCTACTCCCTTTGCACGAAAAGTATAGCAGATAATTTGAAGTCCGTCAAGATTCAAAATTCTACTGTTCCTCTCTTTGATACTACATCATTGACATTGGTCAAACCGGTTCGTGATTCAATATAAATTTACTTGCAAGCTTGTACACCTGCTTCACACGCTTCGATGACAAATCCCATGTCTGCAGCTCATGCTCTACAATCTTTGGATTCTTTTTGCTGATATCCCGCAGGCTGTTCCCAGCTGATTTCCGGACATATTCGCTTTCATCATCCTTATGTGATGCCAGCAGTTCAACAGCAAATTCTGGATGATCTTTAAAATATGGACGGCTCGTCCACACTCGTAACCCTTCTGATGCAGCCCGGCGTACATTCGCACGTTCATCTGCAAACCAGTCCCGAATTACGGGCATGGCCGTCTCATAACCAATTTTCGCACAATAATTGTCAAAAGACATTGCCAGCACTTCCTGTACCTTCCAGCTATCATGCTGGCTGACCGTATCCCGCAGAAACGCAAGGGCTTCAGGATATATATCTGCCACATAGCCCGCAAGAAGAACGCCAACTTCCTGTATCTGAAAATTGTCCGACTGATACAGTTCCGAAATCATATGGAAGCATTGTTCCGGCAAATGTTCCCTATGATAGTTTTTTGCTTCTGTTTTTACAATTTTCAAACTGTCTTTTTCCGGAATGAAACGTTCAAGATATGTGATATATTCGTTCATTCGTTTACTCCTGCCAAGTCCTTCACGGCCTCTCCCGCCAGAATCAATCCCATAACAGACGGTACAAAGGCAAGGCTGCCCGGCGCCTGTTTTTTGCTTTCACCGGGACGGCCTGCTACCTTTGCATTCGAAATTTCGTGTTTGAGCACAGCTGGCTCTTCTTTGGAATATACTACTTTTAGCCGGTAAATACCACGTTTTTTCAATTCTTTCCGCATGACACGCGCCAACGGGTCCATTGTGGTTTTGCTGATATCGGTCACCTCAAAACGTGTCGGGTCCAGCTTATTCCCAGCCCCCATAGCGCTGATAACCGGAACGTTTGCCTTTTCCGCCCGGCAGACAAGCTCCAGCTTCGCCGAAACCGTGTCCACGGCATCAATAATATAGTCATATACGCTCAGATCAATGCTGTCTGCAGTCTGCGGCAAGTAAAACATCCGGTGTACTGTTACCTTACATGCCGGATTGATGTCCAAAATATGCTCTCGCATAACTTCAATTTTCTGTCTGCCCAGTGTCGAATGCTTCGCTACGATCTGCCGGTTGATATTTGACATGGATACAGTATCATCGTCATACAGATCCAGTGCACCGACACCGCTGCGTGCCAATGCATCTGCGGCATGTCCGCCGACACCGCCAATACCAAAAACTGCCACACGTGCATTTCCCAGTTTCTGCATGGCTTCCGCACCTAAGACAGCTTCTGTGCGTACAAATTCCTCCATATTGCTGCTCCTTCATATGTATTTGTTCCAGTATATCTTGTCATTCTGTTTCTTGTCAACGTTGTTTGTGTATTGCATTATCCGGTAAATATTGTTATACTAACTTGGTAGGATTCACTGCAAGTATTGCAGTCACCATGGTAAGGAGAAAATACTATGTCTCAATTCAATGACCGCCTGGATGATATTGTTCGCCAGCTGCAGGCAGGCTATCAGTCCAGCGAATTATTCTTTAACAAAAAAGGGTTGGAACGTCCAAACCGTGCCACCATTATCGATATCCTTGACGATTTCCGTAAGCTTCTGTTTCCAGGCTATTTTGGACCAGAACAGCCTACCCGTATCTCTGCACCGTACTTTGCCGGGCAGATGCTGACGCATATTTATGAACGCCTGTACCCGCAGATTAAGATTGCCCTTGCCTACCAGGAAGGCAGTCTGACTTCTTCTGTCGATATCCGCGCACAGGAAGCTGCGACTGAGATGATGCTGGAGCTTCCGCGGCTGCAGAAGCTGCTGCTGATCGATGTGGAAGCCGCGCTTAATGGCGATCCTGCTGCAGGCAGCAGAGAACAAATTATTCTTTCTTATCCTGGTCTGCGTGCCATTTTTATTTACCGCATCGCGCACGAGCTGTATATCCGCAATATTCCATATATTCCGCGTATCATGACAGAACATGCGCACAGCCGTACTGGAATTGATATCAACTCCGGTGCTACAATCGGCGAATATTTCTTTATTGACCATGGCACTGGTGTTGTAATTGGCGAAACCACCAATATCGGCAATAATGTCAAAATTTATCAGGGTGTCACATTGGGCGCACTTTCTACCCGCGCAGGCTTAAAGCTTGCCGGTAAGAAGCGCCATCCGACCATTGAAGATGATGTCACCATTTATTCCAATGCATCTATCCTTGGCGGCAATACAGTCATTGGCCGCGGCTCAACGATCGGAGGCAGTGCTTTTATTACCTCGTCCATCCCTCCATTTTCCCGTGTCAGCGTCAAAAATCCCGAACTGACAGTAGATGATTTCGGGGAAAGAGCATATGAAGCCAGCGGAAATGCATAAATCCGATAACAATACGAAAGCCGGAACAGTCTAACTGCTCCGGCTAATTTTTTCGTTTTTGACCGATTTAGATGGAATAAAAATCGCCTAGTGCCTGACTGCGTTCTACAAGGTCTGCCAATGTGATATGATCGACGACACCATTGATCGCATCGTTTAATTCACGCCAAACTGTCATCGTAACACAGCTGTCCGCTTTGGCGCAATTTTCCACGCCTTCTTCGACACAGGCAACCGGAGCCAGCGAACCTTCGGTCAAACGAAGGATATCACCAACTGTGTATTCTTCCGGTGATCTTGCAAGGCGGTATCCACCGGATGAACCGCGTACACTCTTTACAAATCCAGACTTTGCCAGAATACCAATAATCTGTTCCAAATATTTTCCACTGATATTCTGCCGCTTCGCGATTGTCTTCAATGCAATGTTTTCTCCTGTATCGTGAATCGCCAGATCAAGCATCAGGCGAAGTGCATATCTGCCTTTTGTCGAAACTCTCATGTTGGTTCCCTCCTATTCCCTATTATACACTAGGATTTCTATATTTTCAATGGAAATTCTCAAAATTACAGAAAATCTTTTCGCATACACAAAAACCCAACACTTTCCATGGATATACAGGCCTCACTGCGGCATACTGTTTTTGGGGTGATTTTATGTCAGAGCAAAAGAAGCCGAATATGCCGGATGATCTGCGGCTCAATCCGCAGCAGCGTCTGTGCGCTAAATTTGATGATGTAAGCATTGCGAAATTTCCGGTTGCTTCCAGAAAAGAAATGGGCGTGCGCGTACTGGATAATTGTGCAGAAGAGCATATCATGTAATCCCCGCCGCATAAGCGGCTACATATCCCGTTTGCTGGATCATGGTTGTTCTATTTGGAAAGGAAATTATGCATATCATGATTCTTTTTTGTTGTTTTCTTTACAAATTTGCGATTTGCGTTGAATTTATACTTGTAACTATGTTAAAAAAATGTTATGATATATTGCGACGTTCAACACATATGGAGGAATCTGTTATGAAAAAGCTGGGCGCATTTCTTGTGACCTGTTTTCTTGGTCTTACTCTGACTGCCTGTAGCAGCACAACAGCGGCCCCACAGGGCTCTGCCGTTCAGCCGGATACCGGCAGCGGCTCAGCTGTGATAAAACCCGAAATTCCCGAACCCGGATCATCACAGGGCTCAGGCTCTGCAGCGGAAAACGCCGATCCAAATGTCCGTACTTATCGCGACTGCACCATTACAGTAATCGGCTACAGCCTTACACAGGATATCAATGGTGATCCAGCTCTGCGTATAGAATATTTGTTTGAAAATAAATCAAAATCTGCTGCTTCATTCAGCACAACAGTGATTCCCAATGCTTATCAGGATGAAACAGGAACATATGATGAACCACTTGCATATACAACTCCTGAAAAATCCGATGCAGCATATTCTGCTATGCTGACGTTAATTAAGCCTGGCGAAACAATTACCTGTGCAGGGTATTATAAACTGGAGTCCACAGAACTTCCTGTTTATCTGAAGGTTCACGATCTGCGTGATAGTACCGCAGATGCTTTGATCCGGACATTTGACATCGCTGGTCTTTCACCGGAAACGTTACCTGCAGGTTCTGCTGAACCAGAATAAAAATAACCCTGTACGCCTGTGCAGGGTTTTCTTTTACATGCATATCATGTGTGGACAACTTCTATTGCCACGCTGTACAATAATACCGCTCGTTTGATTTTACATACAGGAGATAGTTCTATGAATGAAAAGGAAATTGCAGAGCTGCGCCGCCAGCTCCGCCCTGACCGAAATAACATTACCAGAGTTTATGGCTGTTATGTCAATGAAAACCGTTCCATTGTTTCCACCTTTTCCCAGTCCCTTGGGCTTGCTACACAGGAAGAAGCCGAAGCATATTTAAATCTGCTGAAAAAATCCCTATCCGGTACACTGGGAAAAAATCTGGTTGATATCGCGTTCAGCAACCAACAGGTTCTGGACAGTGAAGAACACGGGCTTCTGATGAAGCTGCGGGAAACCAGGCTTGAGGACAGTGATATACTGCAAAGCTTCTATGATAAAGTCATTTCCTGCGTTTCTTTTGAAGAAAATTACCTGATTCTTCTGGCACATAATTCCTATGACGTACCTTATAAGGCCAAGGATGATGTAGAGCTGGAGGACAGCTCTGAAGTCTATTCCCATATTATCTGCAGTATCGCTCCGGTAAAGAAAACCAAACCGGGATTGGGTTATGACTACAACGAACAGCAGTTCCATACCTTTGCAGGCGACTGGCTGGTATCTCCTCCCCAGCTCGGATTCCTGTTCCCTGCTTTTGATGACCGGAGTACCAACCTGTACAATGCACTGTGTTATACCAAAAACACCGATGACACAGCCACGCCATTTATTGAAACCATTTTTCATACCGATGTTCCAAAGCCTGCTGCGGAACAGAAAAGCAGCTTCGAAGCGGTTCTCTCCAATTCCCTGGAAGAGGAATGCAGTATGGAAGTGGTACAGGCCGTCCATGAGCAGCTCAGCAATCTGATCGACATGCACAAGGAAAGCAAGGTGCCCGAGCCATTGATGATTCATCGTGAAATCGTGGAAGATATCCTGGATGAATGCGGTGTATCTGAACCGCATAGGGAAGCTTTCCGCGAACAATTTGACGCAGAATTTGGCGCGAACCAGGCTGTCAGCCCTAAAAATATCATTGACAACCAGCATTTTGACGTCAAGCTGCCGGAAATTACAATTAAAGTAAAGCCGGAAGCACGTGATTTGGTACAAACCAAAATCATTGATGGCATGAAATATATTTTAATCCGTGCAGAAGATAGTGTAGAAGTCAATGGCGTCAGCATCCAGTTCGAGCAGTCCGAGGAATGTTTGGTATAAAATAGCTATAACATATCAGTAAGGGGAAAACCATCCGGTTTTCCCCTTTTTTGCTGTCGTGGATTCCATTTTGATTCTTCAGCCCTATAGACTAAAACTTAATGCATTTGCATTGCAATCCGGATGATTCCCAAGATCAGTAAATGAGCAGGATAAAATGTATAGAAAAACCATTTGGAGAAAGTGCGTCCTGTTTTCATTCTTTTTCCATTATACAAGAATACAATACAAATACCTGCTAAGCCGATTCCAATCACAGCCAGAACAGCATACAGTATATTCGTGGTCAAGGGAAATCTGCCAATTCCACCCAAAAGGTTAATAATACCAAACAGCAGCACAGCGATTCCAAAAGCAATTTTAGTCTTTTTATCAGAGTTTCTCGCCCAAACAAACAATCCGGTATAGATTGGCGCCAATATTGCCCAGCTGCACAGAACGCTCAATAAAATAATTCCCAATGCCAAACATACTTTTAACTTTTTACTTTTGACAGTATCTGTAATCCAAATCCAACCAAAACACAGACACAGCGTAAAAAGCATATTTAGTCCGCAAAATGTAATAATCCCTTTTTCTGTAAAAGCTAAGCAATATGGGATTTCAGAAATTACAGCAAACAAGAACAATCGTGAAATATAAGCTTTTTTCGAGTGAGTATGGTAGAAGCCTTCCACTAAAAAATAAATCATTACAACAGCTGTGAAATAGCCGATTGCCAAAAATATCTCACACAGCCATGTACCTGACTGCAAGAAAATCGTAGCAATATGATTCAGCAGCATTGTAAACATAGCAATATATTTTACAACATCACGATTAAAACACCTATAGGGTTCATCGATAGCCTGCTTCATGCAATCTCCTCCATTCACTTCATATCTATACTACTTGCTCTCCTTCGATATAGGATTCTCCTTTCAGCTCATAACCAAATTTTATCGATTTATTCTTAAAAATTATAGCTATTTTATCTTAAAATAATCTTAAAAGTCATAGCGACGGATTTCGCAGTTCTTCACGCCAAAACAGGAATATTCTTCATTGGTCATATCGTAGAAATAAGATTCCACCACACGTGCAATACCGTTATGGGCTACTAGAAGGTACGTTTTCTGCTCGGATTCCGCCTTGATATCATCCAGCAGATTATATATGCGCTGTGCCACATGCAGCATGGATTCCCCGCCTTCATAGCGGGATGCAAATGCCTTCTTTGCCTCATGGAAATCCGCGCCGTCTCTTGGTGTGGCTTCCCATTTGCCAAAGCACTGCTCTATCAGACGTGGTTCTGCACGCATGGGAATACCAGTCATTTCGGAAATATGCCGTGCGGTTTCTGCTGCACGCACCAGTGGGGAATACAAAATTTCATCCACATGAATCCCCTGCCGCAGGATTTCCTTTCCGGTATCCATTGCCTGCTGATGGCCGTTTTCTGTCAGTTCAATATCTGTTGCGCCACAGATTTTGTTTTCTACGTTCCACACAGTCTGTCCGTGGCGTACAAAGTAAAAATGTCCCATAGCTTTTCCTCTGGATGATGTATTTTATTCAACTACCATATCTGCAGCAAACAATGCCGCACCCAGCGCGCCGCACAGCTGTGCCTTATCACTGATGAAAAGCTTTGTACCAAGCTTTTCTTCCAAGGTCTTAACAAGTCCCTGATTTTTAGAAACACCGCCGGTCATCATATATTTCTCTTCGCCGCCGACTCTCTTTGCCAGAGAAGCCGTTTTGGAAGCAACTGCTTTGTTCAGTCCATGGACAATATCGTCGGTCTTCTTGTTCTGTGCAATCAAGGAAACAACTTCGGATTCTGCAAATACCGTGCACATGCTGGAAATAGTGATATCCTCGTCATATTGTAACCCGGTAACACTCATTTTGTCCAGACTCATCTCCATGGTTCTTGCCATCATTTCCAGAAACCGTCCCGTACCTGCCGCACACTTGTCATTCATGACAAAATTGACCACGGCGCCGTTTTCATCCAAACGGATTACTTTGCTGTCCTGTCCGCCGATATCTACAACTGTACGCACTTCCGGGTCCAGATAGTGTGCGCCACGAGCATGGCAGGTGATTTCCGTAATACTCCTGTCGCCATCCTCAATGGCTGTACGACCATAACCTGTGGTAACCAGTGCATCAATATCCTCACGCTCCAGCTTTGCAGCCTTCAATGCTTCTTCCAATGCGCGTTCTGCACCAATTGCAGCACCTGCGCCTGTCGGCAGGATAATTCCGGTTATGATTTCCTTTTTCTTATTTAAAATGACAACATCCGTACTGGTGGAACCGCTGTCAATGCCTGCAACATAGCCCTTGCCCATTTTCTTTTCCTTTCCTTCAAACTGTGCCGGATCAATACTCTCGGCAAACGCTTCCAGACGTGTCAGCAGCTGTCCGCTGCTCTGTACCGTATAGTCCGATTCAATCTTCAGCAGCGGCAAATTCGAATGATGCTTGATATCCGCATATTCAAAGCTGTAGAAATCACAGAATTTCACCGTGTGATAAATGATTCCCTTTAAATTCGGATCATGATACAGCTGCTTTCTTCCAGTGTTATCCATCATACGCATACAGGGAACCTGATGCAGCAGCTCCCCTGCATACCAGTCCATCAGCTCATGAAAATCTGCGCCCTCCGGCGGCTGTAATGTACCCACAGAACGGTTATTGACGCAGCTGTTGTTTTCCACAGGCAGCGGCATTGATTTCTGTACCATTTCAAACAGTTCAGTACCCATACGGGCACCAAGTACAGTCAGATACGGCTCATGGAGCCTTTTGGGCGGTATAAATGCCGCACGGAATTTTGCTTCATCAAATGCCTTTCCTTTATATGCGCCATATGCCCTTGCCAGCCCTTTGAGCTGTACCGCAGTACGTTCCCGGCTGCAGGCATCACTGCAATGCAGCATATCAATGATATATAGGAAATCCAACTTGCCGGAGGCTTCCAGCACATCATATACACTGCGAATGGTATCACAGCAGTTGACCAGCACCAGCTCCTTTACCTTGCCACCCATAACCGCTTCCAGCAATGCCTTGCCAAAGCCGCAGATATTGGGATGTGCAATCTGATCTGCCAGTTCAAAGCCTTCCGGCATGCTGTTCAGATTTTCGCATACACCACCAAATGCCTGCAGCAGTTCTATTGGGGTATATTTGCATACATAAGATGTCTTGTTATTCAAATTCCGTACCTCCCAGCATTTCAAGAAACGCACCGAGACGGGTAGCGGTCTGGCCTTCGCCGCCATGGCTTCGGTCACAGCCGTCACCATCCAGAATCAGCAGCGGAATACCAGCTTCCTCAAACCGTTTCTTTGCCAGCTGTGCACCGCCAAGCGTATGTTTACAGCCCCAGTGTGCAAACCATACTGCACCATCTGCTTTTGCAGTTTTCGCATGACAAATCCCGGCTTCTATACGCCGGCTGATGCTGCCATTCAGGGAATGGTACACCATACGTTTTGCCATGGCTTCAAACGGATGCTCCGGATCAAATTCCAGATCTGGCGGATAATTATGTGCCAATTCACAGCCGACAATCTGTGCATCCTCCTGAAAACGCAGCTGCTGTGCAACTGCGGCGGACCAGTATGGGATGGTATGCATCCAGTAAATCCGTTTGCCCTTCGCTGCTGGTGCTTTTTCCACATCATGCAACAGCATCTGCGTATAACGATGCTCTTCCTTTGTTCCAAGCAGAATATTGCCCGTCATACCTGCATACAAGGGAGATACCAAATCAGCCGGAATGTATTTATCTGCACGCTTGCGCTGGAATGCTTCATAATTCCGCATGGTTTGCCGGGTACGTGCAACACGTTCTTTCAGCTTATTTATATTGATTTTTCTTCCGGTCTGGTTTTCCAGATAAACTGCAAGGTCACGCAGCTGGCCCGCAACATAAGCAACATTTTCTTCATTTTGCTGCATCGGCACATCAATGGCAAAGCACGGGACATCAAACAGCTCTGCCAGCCTGCGGAATGTCACCAGATTGGCATCACATACCAGATTGGTATACACAATGCACTTCGGCTTGGGCAGCAGACCTTTTTCTGCCGCGCCGATAAAGGTTTTATGATAGCTGCAAAGGGTTTCAGAAAGTCCGCTGTTTTCCGCTTGTTGGATACAGCTGCGCTCAGTGTGTGACGCCGCCAGATAACAGGAAAAGCCCTCCACATTATATGGATTCAAACCGACCTCCTGCAGCATTTCACACGGTGTGAAGATGCTGACAATGGCGGAATTTTTCGGGTCCTTTAACGGTGCAATCATAGTATCCATCATAAGCGCTGCCAGATATCGGTCTGCAGGAATCAGCTTTTTATCTGTTGTTGCTTTCTGGCGCAACTTCTGTACTTCCCAGCCCTTTCTCAGCAGCCAGCGGGCGCGTGCCGGACTGGTTTCGCTAAACTGCTCCACATAGTGTCCAAAGGTATCTACTATATCCATTCTATCCTGCTTTCTTTTCTATACTGCAATAATACCATACAATACAGTATTTTACTTTTATCCATACGTGTACAACTCTTTTTGCTTTGTACTGAAAAAATATCTTAAACCTTTTTGCAACATATGTCAAATCTTTCGTTTTTTTATGAACACATTATACAATTACGCCGTATAACATGGAGCTGCATGCATTCCGGCCATCTTCTCTTTGTTGCAATCATAACCACTAGTAAACTAGTGGTTTGAGTAAGCCCTAGAAGGGCATAGGAC
>JAJPXP010000026.1:27373-40622 GCA_021205365.1 Clostridia bacterium | reverse complement strand
ATTATGACATATTTTTCACAATTTTGCAACTAATAACATAGTATTTTGAAATTGTTTCATTGATATTAAAAATATATCCACATAAAATCTATGGCAATGGATATCCTACCTTTTATCTATCAAATGATGGAGGTATTTCATTGATTAACAGGGTAAAAGAAGTACGGCTGATTCAAAAAATGACTCTTGAAGGATTATCGGCAGTCAGCGGTGTGCCGACAAGCACAATCGGAGATATTGAACAAGGGGCGGAACCCAGGGTGATTACTGCGATCCGTTTGGCAAGAGCCCTTGGAACCCAGGTAGAATGCCTTTGGCTGGTATAATTTTCTCTTCCGGTAAACCGGATTCCGGTTTACCGGAAAAATTTCCGTTTTTGTCCTGTTCCAGACATATTAAGGTAAAGGACCCAAAAGAGTAAAAGGAAACTATACAATGGAACAGATATACCACACGAGGAGGAAATACATATGAAAAACAGGACTGAATATAAGGAAATGGGAGAGGAGATACATACTATGAAAAAAGAACAGGAAAAGAAAACGCCAGAGCGCGAGGCTCCGACGTACAATGAATTATTGCGAGAAGTGCGCGATATGATCCGGATATCAAATTACCGACAAATCTGGATCATACGCGATTTCATAAAAGCAGTATTGGGACCAGGCGATTAAGCCTGGTCCTTTTTGGTTTCAACTATTTTCATAACCATCTTTTCTAACAGTTCCCATTCGGGTTCATCCAGCTGCGAAAGTGCTGCGATGAATCTTTTTTTGAATGTGTCGGATTCGTCGGATAGCGCTTTTCCGACGAAAGCCGCAATTTCTCCGTCACGGGACAACTGCACAAACATCTCGCCTTCACCGGTGCGTAACCAGTTTTCACTAACACGGAATGTCATACTTATGAGTTGTATGTGCCGATCCTGTATTACTTTTCTACCGGTTTCTATTCCTGCCAACAGAGACTGTGATATCTTTATTTTTTCGGCGAATTCTTGTTGATTTAGCCCTAAAGCTTTTCTGACGGCCTTTATCCGTTCTTTGGCATCCATTTCATCACCTCCTATGGACATTCTATCACAAAAAAAATTACTTAGCAATTATTTTTGTGGAAAAGTATTGACATTTTTTGTACTAAGAGATAATATATAAGTACAAAGTAATTATTGAAACAAACGGAGGAGGTGAGGAAGATATGATGGTTTTGAACTTAGTGCTTGCGATAACGACCATTGTGTGCGCCATTGGGTGGTTTGGAGATCATATGGCGGCAACTGCGATGGCGGAATATATCAAGAGAGAATGCAAGCTACCGACCAAAGGCAAAGTGAGAGCTTACGTCAGAGAAGTTATAAATGGAGATAAGACATAACCAAGGATGCGCCAAAACCTTCCGCAGCGCTTTTTACTACATTTAGTCCAAATGCGCCAGCACGGGCACCTGCATTTTTTAGTTTCTCCCAATTTTCCGGTTTACGGATATTACCAATCAACTCATGACCGGCAGGCGTAAGATCAGAAATGCAGATCACACAGGAACCGGCATGTTCTAACCGGGAAATTAGGTTAGCTTCAACGCAGTAATTAACGTGATAAATTAGGGTATCGTTGTCGTATGTTTTGCCCAGAGTGGTTTGATATTCTTGTGGCCGCTGTTTGTTCCCAAGAAAAGAAGCTACATCATTCAAACTGTCATCGACAAAATAGCAGGTTTGACGAAGACCTGTGTTTTCCTCGACGCACAATAATATATCGCGCACGCAGTCCATATTTAAACGCACAAAATCCCTCCTTTCTGCGACTATTATACCACAGGCGGGAGGGAGGAACAAACACAAGGACAGGAGGTGATAATCATGAAAACCACACTGACAAATACCACACTGACAAATAAAGAACGCGAGCTTTTTGATGTATTCGCAAGCGTTATCCCCAAACTGAATGAAATGGAAAAGGAGAGAGTTCTCGGCTATGTAGAAGGCATGAGCGCCATTAAGAATATGCAGGCCGAGAAAAGCAGCGCGAAAGAAACGCAGTAATATTCCCGTCCCGCGGGGCGGGAACTGCTGTGCAGACTAATTATGACAACCTATAACCGCATAGTCTGATTTGAGGTGATATTGTATGGATCATCCAGAAGGTAATGTAGTAGCGGAATACGTAGTCAATGGAATCCATGGATATATCATGGATACGTACATCCGGGATGTACCCCCAGAGGAAATGAAAAAACGCGTCGAGAAAGCGAAAGCTACAGCACAAAGGATATGGGACCGGTACCTGCGTGAGCACCCGAATTATCCGGATTAAAATGCGCAACATGAATTTCACGTGAGGAGATAATGTTATGAAAAAAACAGAAGAACAACGCATTACAGACTTAGAAAATCGGCTGATAGAAGTCCAGAGGCAAATGGAAAATGTTATCAAGCTGCTGGACCATCAGGAAGCAGTCAATTCGGAAGGACTAGAGAAGGCAACGACAAAAACCTTGATGGGAATTGGAGTACAGGCAAATCTGCTGGGATTTAAGTATCTTAAAGATGCGTGTGTCATGGCAACTGAAAATCCAGAGATACTTCGTCAGATCACGAAGGGACTATACACAGATATCGCTAAGAAGTACAAAACGAAAGCAACACGTGTTGAGCGAGCCATCCGACATGCTATTGAAACGGCTGTGGATCGGTGTGAGCCCGCAACATTGTACGAATATTTTGGAGAGAGTATATCTCCGCAAAAGGGGAAACCGACGAATAGCTTATTTATTTCCAACATTGCGGAACGTTTGCGGCTGGAGGGATACTAAGTGAACGTCACAGAACTGCATAAGTTTCTCAATGAGCTGCCGGACTCGGCGGACGGCGTAGAAATTAAAGCCCTGCGAAATTATCCTGATGATGCCAGCATAAAGGGAATTCAACAGGCAATTTATAGACCGTGTGACGAAACGATTTATCTTTATTTAAAATAAAAAAACGAGGTGAAAACATGAAAAATGAAATGAAGGAAACTGCAAAGGATATTGCAGCTGCTATTGTTGCAGGCACAGTGATACTGGCAATGATTGCGGTGTCGATGGCGGGAATATATGGAATCGGAGTGATTGCGGTCATCATGACCTATTGAGGTAGGTTCACAATGATCGGAAGGTATGCAAAGGATCGGGAAATTGCCAGAGTTGCACAAATATGCAATATGAGGAATGCAGCTTATTGGGGCGATCGTGACCCCAAAAATCATATTGAAAAAGAAACTGCACGGAGACGCGGAGAGAAAAACTTCATTCCAAAGCGCAGTGATGGCGTTCGGGTTGATGTCTGGCAGGCATATCGCAGACATCAGGCGAAGACCAGACGCCAGACGAAGCAGGTGCATATATGAGTTGCGCCGGAGTAGCAAAGTTCACGGCTGCAGAATTGGAGGAACTGAAACGTTATGATGCAGAGATCGAAAAGGCATCATGGCGAACAGTAGAAAGCTGGATACATGAACGAAGTGCATTAGAAGGTCGAGCACAAAAGAAAAAGTGCCCGCAAAAGCCGAAACTCCAGCGGGCACTCAAAGCATAATGCTTTTCAAACCACAATTATTATATCACAAATATTACCTGCGCTGCAGCAGATCAACAACAAAATGCGAAAAAATTTACAAAGAAAAGGAAGTGAAAAACCAGCTCCTTATGGGGAACCACATCGGGCTTTGGAATCGGATACGCGGGTTCGGCTCCGTTTTGTTGGTCTGCGGCAGCGCAGAACATGAACACGATCATGTATATGATGCAAATAAAGGAGCAACATGAAAAAGCGAAATTGCCGAAAAACAGCACGGGAAAAGCAGCAGCATGAACGTGCTGTTGCTATCCGCAAAATGACAGACGAACAGTTGTGTAAATATATTGATGATATCATTTCATCTGTGCCGAAAACACCGGAGGTGGAGCCGAGTGTTGTCATTGAAGCTTTTATCAATCAACTAGAAGAAATCAATACTCCAGGGAAGAAGTTGAGCAAACAGACTATCCAGAAGATTCGGAGTTTGGCAGTTGATATGGACTATCTATCATAGGAGGATACAGACAATATGTTGATGATAAAAACAGATATCGACAAGGTAATCATTGAAACAGATAGAACAGATGCAAGAAACCTGATACTGGATGCACTGTTGGGCCTGAATGCTTTGCTTGTACGGATACAGAATCAGGTAGGACAGAAAAAGACTCAACAGTTACTGAATGCATACGTGATTGCAGCAATGAATCTTCCGATTGATGCGGAAACTGCGGCAACATTGCGGGAGATTATGAATGACTGAGAAAGAGCGCAGAACTGCTGCACACCGATATATGGGCATGAAGTTACGAAACACCGGAGCTAACTTTGAGAAGCTAATTGACAGCGCTTGTAATTATTACCGGCGGGAGGGAATTGCAGATATAGAGAAGACTCCGGAACCCATGAAGCCGATAAAATCCATTGGTGGTGGGAAGTTTATCGCTGTTTATACCGATAAGGCGCAGGCTGACTATAAAGGATACCTGCAGGACGGCAAAGCAGTATACTTTGAGGCGAAAGCGACGATGACAGATAGAATCACACAGGATCGTGTGACGAAGAACCAGACGGAACGGCTGGAACGTGCTTACCGGATGGGTGTAGAGGTGTTCGTGTTGTGTTGTTTTAATGATATGGTTTTTATCCGCGTACCATGGAAGGTGTGGCGGAATATGAAGGATTATTTCGGAAGAAAGTACATCGCTGCTGAGGATACACAACGGGCGTTCAAGGCAGTCTCGTTTAAACCACCTGGATATTTGGCATTTTTAGAGTAAACATAGGAGGTAACAAATGGTTAATATCGGAGACACTACATTAATCGGCACATTGCCTGACGGAACGTCAGTATACGGTACGGTTACATATATTCATCCGAAAAAAAGATATCTGCTGGCGGAACGCGAAGCACCGTTCGGCAGGACAATTCGTGAATGTGTCATGATGGGATTGCGCAGAGGACAGTTCGCAAACCGGATTGTCGGAGCATGGAAGGAATGAAGCACTTTGGTGATATCACGAAGATTTCCGGCAGAACTGTGCCAGTGGTAGATTGCATCATCGGCGGCAGCCCGTGTCAGGACTTGAGTATTGCCGGGAAACGGGCAGGGTTGTCCGGCGAAAGGTCTGGACTGTTCATGGATCAGATCCGGATCATCAAAGAAATGAGGGAGCACAGTGAACGAACAATTGGAATTCCCAGACCTCAATTTGCTGTCTGGGAAAACGTCCCCGGAGCACTCAGCAGCAACAAAGGGGAAGACTTCCGAATTGCCCTTGAAGAGTTCTGCAAAATCCAAGACGAAAATGCCATTGTTCCTGAACCTCCGAAAGGAAAGTGGAGCAACAGCGGAGCCGTCGTGGGAGACGGGTGGTCCGTTGCCTGGCGCGTACTCGATGCACAGTTTTGGGGAGTCCCCCAGCGTCGTCGTAGAATCGCACTTGTCGCAGATTTTGGAGGATACACCGCACCCGAAATATTATTTGAGCGCAAAAGCCTGTTTGGGAATACTCAGACGGGCAGAACGCAGGGGAAAGAAACTGCCGGAAGAACTGGAAAAAGCGCTGAAAGCACAGGCATGTACATATTCAAAGGCGGAAACGGAGCAAAAGCCGGACTGAGTCTGTCGACAGAAACGGCACCTTGTTTAACAGCTGCTGGCAGTGGAACGAATCAGGCACCTACAATTTGTATTCAAGGAAATTGTATCGATCGAGCGGACACAGCTGACTGTAACGGCAAAGGATGGAGATGTGATAAAAGCTACACCTTGAACACCATTGATAGACATGCGGTTTATGATGGTCGTGGAAATGGTAATGGGACTATTGCACCAACATTGACAGGGGATCACGCCCGAAGGGTATCAGCCTATTCCGACATCGTCATGCGCCAACGTGGGTTTGGTGATTACACGCAAAGCAATATCGCTGGAACACTGAAAGCACATGATCGAAAGGACAATTCAGATTTGGTTGTTTATGCATTGGATTGCCGTAATTTAATGGTAAATGAAACGCTTTCTGCAACAATACAAGCAAAAAACAGCGGTGGCTATAGTTTGAATTACATAAACCCTATACAAGTAAACAAAAGTGTTCGTCGTTTGACGCCGCTGGAATGCGAACGGCTGCAAGGCTACCCTGATGGTTGGACGAACATTGGAGATTGGACAGACAGTAAAGGCAAAAAGCGAAAGACTAGCGATTCTGCACGATATAAAGCACTTGGAAACAGTATTGCCCTGCCACCATGGAAATGGGTTTTGAAACGACTCTGCGCACAATACGAACGGGATGCAACCATGGCAAGTCTATTTGATGGAATCGGAGGTTTTCCACTGTTGTGGGAACAACTGAACGGAAAAGGCACATGCCTGTGGGCATCTGAGATTGAAGAATTTCCAATGGCTGTTACGGCGATAAGGTTTGATGATACAAAGAAGAAATATAAATGAAATGGAAGACTGTTAAGTAACTTGAAATCAATGCAGGTATGCATATGCCGCAGGCTGTAGGAGCACAGCACAAAACTGTCTTTACTATACTTCCCCCTATGCAGTACATGATAATATCATTCCTGAAAGAACAAATTTTGCACAAAACATACCTGTATATTTTATCGCTGTCAGGGTTCAAATCCCTGCTGCGGCATCATTTGCCGTGCCGCCATGAAGCCTTGCGTTGCCGCGCAAGGTTATGGTAGTGATGTCCTCGGCAACCTCTAAATATCCTCCTTATAAATAGCAACCGGCTCATAACCGGTCGGCTGCGGGTTCGAGTCCCCCTTGAGGCACCATGAATATACTAAAAAAATGAGAAAGAAGGGTGATTGGCTGATGGAGAAAAATATAGTAACCACAGGCGACCTTTATCGTCATTTCAAAGGAAAACTTTACATGGTAATGCAGTACCCGGTTCAACATACCGAAACCGGAGAAATGCTTGTAGTATACCGCAGAATGGACGATAACGCCATTTTTGCACGACCAGTTCATATGTTTACAAGCAAAGTGGACAGGGAGAAATATCCGAATGCAAAGCAGAAATACCGCTTTAAATTGCTGAAAGAAATCAAATGAGTGGATACCGAGTTACAGGTAACAAAAATGATTGGGTATGCAGATGCGCGGTCTGTATTTGTTATCGTTGTGAAAATAACTGTGAACAGGGACGGAATACCGCCGAAACACCAGAGGAACGCTATTGCTTCCGCTGTGATGACTGCATAGAATATGGTGGGAAAAAAGACTATATTCAAGAATGCCCTAAATTTGTTATGTCTCAGTCCTTTGTTGAAGAGCGAAAAGCTACCATAGAGAGAAGAGCTGCTCAGATGAGAGCTAGAATACGGAGGATCAAATGAACTACAATTTATTTTTACATACAAAGATCATACATGCGCAGGAAAGTGGATTTGAAGTGGCGGAGAATGAAATCAATTCGGCATTGAAGCCACATCAGCGGGACGCTGTACGCTGGGCATTGAAAGGCGGCAGGCGGGCGTTATTCGAGTCATTTGGCTTGGGTAAAACTGTACAGGAACTCGAATGGTGCACGCAGGTCATCCAACACGAGGGCGGAAAAGCCTTGATTGTTTTGCCGTTGGGTGTCCGTCAAGAGTTCACACGAGATGCCGTTGAACTGCTGCATATCTCACCGCCACAGTACATAACAAACGCAAAGCAGGCGCAAGACATACCGGACGGAACAATATTGATGACGAATTATGAGCGCATCAGGGACGGGGATATTGATCCCAAAGCATTTACAGCGACCGCGCTGGATGAAGCGTCAGTGCTGCGGAGCTACGGAAGCAAGACCTTTCAAACCTTCATGAATCTGTTTCAGGGTGTGAGGTACAAGTTGGTCAGTACGGCTACGCCGTCCCCGAATAAGTACAAAGAACTCATCCATTACGCTGGGTATCTGGAAATTATGGACACCGGTCAGGCGCTGACACGTTTTTTTCAGCGAGACAGCACCAAGGCGAACAAACTGACGCTGTATCCACACAAGGAAGAAGAGTTCTGGCTTTGGGTATCTAGTTGGGCACTGTTCATTCAAAAACCTTCAGATCTCGGCTATGACGATGTAGGATATGCGATGCCGCCGTTTGAGATCCGGAAGCATGTTGTTTCGGATGACTACGGAAAAGCGATAGATCAAAAGACCGGACAGCTACAGTTTACCAATCAGGTTGCAAAATCCCTGATGGATGCAGCACGGGAAAAACGTGAAAGCATTGATATCCGAATGGAGAAGGCAAAAGAAATTATAGACAGTGATCCTGAAGCGCACTTTATTTTGTGGCATGATTTGGAAGCAGAAAGACATGCGATCAAGAAAAAAATCCCGGAGGCGGTAGATATCTACGGATCTATGGACTATGACGAACGTGAAAAGCGCGTCATTGATTTTTCGGAGGGACGGACACGGATATTTGCCACAAAGAAATCATTGAGTGGTTCCGGCTGCAATTTCCAGCGTCATTGCCATCGAGCTATATTTGTTGGTATTGATTACGAGTTTAATGATTTCATTCAGGCAATCCACCGTATATATCGTTTCCTGCAGACAGAACAGGTTATTATCGACATCATCTATACGGAATCGGAGGATGTTATCTGGCAAGCACTTGAAACAAAGTGGAAGCAGCATGATTATCTGCAGGAGAAGATGAGGGGAATTGTCAAAGAGTATGGAGTATCGGGAAAAGAACAGATTGCCAGGATGAAACGAAATATAGGGGTGAAGCGTGTGGAAATCAAAGGAAATAGCTGGACGGCGGTCAACAATGACTGCGTTGAGGAAACAGCACGGATGAAGGAAAACAGTATTGATCTGATCCATACCAGCATTCCGTTTTCCAATCATTATGAATACACTCCATCCTATAACGATTTCGGACACAATGAGGATACAGAACGGTTCTTTCAGCAGATGGATTATTTGACACCGCAACTATTACGCATTTTGAAGCCGGGCAGGGTAGCAGCTATACATGTCAAAGATCGTGTGCTGTTTGGCAATGTAACCGGCATGGGAATGCCGACAATGGAACCTTTTCATGCACAGTGTATTGCACATTATATGAAGCATGGCTTTGCATATTTTGGAATGATTACAGTCCTGACGGATGTCGTAAGAGAGAATAATCAGACATATCGACTCGGATGGACAGAACAGTGTAAGGATGGTACGAAAATGGGTGTTGGATGCCCGGAATATATACTACTATTCCGGAAATTGCCCACTGACCGGAGCAAAGCCTATGCCGACGAACCGGTACGCAAAAGCAAAGAGGAATACACCCGTGCACAGTGGCAAATTGATGCTTCAGGATTTTGGAGAAGCAGCGGAAATCGATTAATGACTAAAGAGGAAATTATGAAAACACCGGTCAGTCGGCTGCAGGCTGTATACCGAAAGTACAGTAGGGAAACTGTGTACGATTATGCGGCGCATGTAGAAATTGCAAAGAAACTGGATGAAGACGGCCATCTGCCTGCAACATTTGCAGTGGTTTCCAATGGTTCATGGTCCCCAGATGTATGGGACGATATCAACCGCATGAAAACCCTGAATACAACGCAGAGCCAACGTCGAAAGACAATGCATGTGTGTCCATTGCAATTGGACATCGTGGAAAGAATTATCAACCGATACTCCAATTCAGGGGATTTGGTACTGGATCCGTTTGGTGGACTGGGTACCGTAGCATTGAAAGCTGTTCAGATGGGACGGAAAGGATATACTATCGAATTAAATGATGGGTATTTCCGTGATGCTGTTGGATATCTGAAAGCGGAAGATGACAAGTTGAATGCAATCACCATGTTTGACCTATTGGGTGCAAATGCATGATACCGGAGAAATCTGTATCAATATATTTCAGGCAGCCAGATAAGCCGAAAACCGGAATCCAAACAATTTGACGATCCGGAAAGACGGGTTGACTGCCGGGAATAGACCGGCTCCAATATAGAGGCGTAGCCAAGCGGTAAAGGCACCAGACTTTGACTCTGGCATCGCAGGTTCGATTCCTGCCGCCTCTGCCATTCAATTACTGGAATATATGTAAACAAGATGGAGAAAACATAAGCAACATTGAACAGGAGAAAACGAGGACTAAACAATGAGACTGATTGATGCAGATGCGTTGACATGCTTGCTACAAAAGTATTTGGAAGATAGAGCGAATCAGATTTGCACAAAGAAAATCGAAACAGCAACAGCGTACAAGGATGGATATATTCAGGCGTGTGAAGATTTTGCTAGAGAAATGCGCCATGCGATATCTGAAAATCAAGGATGAAGGAGGCATGTATATTGGATTGATTGATGTTGATGGGCATCATTTTCCTAATCTCGCGCTGATGAAAATATCAGCATGGCATAAATCAAAAGGCGATCACGTTGAATGGTGCGTGCCGATTATGCACTATGACCGCGTATATCAATCACGTGTATTTGATGATACATATAGCAAAGATATTGATTGGATTCCACAAGCTGACGAAATTATCAAAGGCGGCACTGGTTATGGACTGGACAATCAACTGCTGGATGAGATCGAACATATCTATCCGGATTACAGCCTGTATCCAGAATTGACCGCCGACACGGCCTATGGCTTTCTAACGCGAGGATGTCCGCGGCATTGCAATTTCTGTATTGTTGGAGATAAAGAAGGCTTGAAAAGCAGGAAGGTTGCCAATCTGACGGAGTTTTGGAATGGACAGAAAAACATTAAACTGCTTGATCCAAATTTATTGGCGTGCCAGAAACATATGGAATTGCTTCAGCAGTTAGTCGATAGCAGAGCTTATGTAGATTTCACACAGGGACTGGATATCCGGCTGACTACACCGGAAAATATTGATTTGCTAAATCAGATATGTATCAAGCGGCTGCACTTTGCGTGGGATAACCCAGCGGAAGATTTGGTGCCATATTTTGAGAAATTCACAGCGCTGTACAAACGTAAAAATCCATCCGGGAAGATGGTGTATGTTCTAACCAATTTTGGAAGCGCAATGGAAGAAAATCTGTATCGTGTATATACACTACGAGATTTAGGCTATGACCCGTACATTATGATTTATGATAAACCAAAAGCACCAAGAGAGGTGCGGAAATTACAACGCTGGGTAAATAACAAAAGGATTTTTGGAAGTTGTCCAAAATTTGAAGATTACAAAAGCAGCGCGGGAGATCGTGGAACAGGAGGACTGAATGATGCTGAACTTGGGTGAATTTTGCAAGGAATGTTCGTGTGCGAAATGTGGATATAGAGAATTCTGTGGAACAATGGAGGGCAATACAGAGTGGTATTGCCGAAACGAGTGCAGAGGCGAATGTGGCTGCATGAAACAGTGCAGCCAGTTTGAGCCACCAGATAGGCAAACGTAACATGGGAAAATTTCCCCCGGCGGGAGCCGGGGGAACGGGCTTGTAATGGGTATTAACAAACCGACGAGACTCTCAGAAAATGCTGGAAGAAAGGAGAAAACCATCATGAAAAACAGTCTACCGTTTATCCGGGAAAATCGGACATACTGCGGAACGGAATTCATGACGGTAAACCTGTTTCAGTACACAGAAGAGCAACAGAGCGCATGCCGAAAGAAGAGGAAACGTAGGGAGAAGCTGACACCGCCCAAACAGATGAATCTGAATGACAGAAATCAGAAGCGATATTTTACAGAATTGGTGAATGCGAATTTTACAGAAGAGGATATTGTCATTCACCCAACCTATGATCCGAAATTTATGCCAAAAATAGAAGAAGAGGATATTCGGAATGTAGAGAATTTCCTTCGCCGCGTAAATTATGCAAGAAAGAAAGCTGGTTTACCACCCATGAAAAGAATCTGGATACCAGAGGGAGGCACAATATCAAAACGGACGGGAAAGAAAACGAAATATCATCACCATATAATTATGTCCGGAGGCTTAGACCGTGACCTAGTTGAAAGCCTCTGGAAGACGGGAAAAGGTAAAAAAGCGGTATCATTAGGATTTGCCAATGCAGATCGTCTAAAGCCAGGCGAAAACGGGCTGGAAATCCTGACCAAATATCTTTCCAAGGCTCCAAGAGGCAGCCGCAGATGGAGACCGTCGAAGAACCTGACCAAACCGGAAAGGACAACGAACGATCACAAGTATTCTAACCGTAAGCTGCGGAAGCTTTGTGAATCCGGAGAGGTTTATGATCGTACATACTGGGAGAAAAAATATCCGAGTTTTACGTTGGCAGGAGCTGCGGAAACTGCAATTGAGGCAGATGCACCAGATGAAATGAATGGAAACTGGCGGGTGTATGCAAAGTTGCGGAAGATTGTACCAATAAACCGTAAATCTGGAACAAAAAGCCGGGAAACCAGAACGAAAATGAAAATAGCGTTACAAGAAACAGGATAATTGAGAAAAAGGAGGAAAGAAGCGTGAAAATTGCAGATGTAATCAAAATTTGCAAGGCGACAAAACGTGTAGAAATCTACAACAAAAATGCCGAAACAAAGAAGTTTGCTGATGGAACAGAGGAAATACGTTATAGCGGCACGCAGTGGATTGGCAATGGAGCAGCATTTTACTGCATGTCTGGTACTCCGCGGATTGAAACGGAGGACGAATTTTTCGGCAGTATGATATGACAGACAAACAGAAGGAAAACTGTTTGTTTACACAGAATAGATATCCGACGAACGTTGATTTCAGTCCATGGATAGATGACGGAATTGCAGCGGAACCGACACAGATTACTGTTGGAACTGGCAGAAAAGTGCTGCGGGGCATTACCTATGACGACAAATTGATGTTTGTGGATGAAAGATACCTGAAACCATTTGGGAAGAGTCCGGATGAAGCAGTCGAATATGAGGTGCGCCATATGAAAAATGGCACGCCATATCTGTACATTCGTGAGGAAATGGAGCCGGGTGCTATTATTATGCCCGTCAAATGCAAGGCGAATGTAGGATTCCAAAATACCGCCGATGAACTGAGGAGTTTCTGGTACGAAGTTAAGCGGGAAATTGAAGCTGATGCAGAAGAACAGGAGGAGAATAAATGAGCAATGCGCTGGTGACTTGCAACGGCTGTGGAAAGCCAATTTCCATGCCAGGAGTAAAGACGGCAAAACTAATGGCGGGAGATTATACGGTTGAGTATTTCTTATGTCCGCAC
>JAJPXP010000026.1:0-27363 GCA_021205365.1 Clostridia bacterium | reverse complement strand
GTATTATAAAGAACAGAAAAAGATTTATAAAAAAATAGAGGAACGAGCACAAACATTGATGCAGATTGGACGGGCGCTGGTTGCCGGTGATGAGCTGGAAGATATTCTGAAACGCATGGAGGAAAACAACAATGAAAAGAAGCCATGTGGTTCGTATCCTGAAGGAGATCATGAAGATCGATGGATACATACGGAAAGAAGAAGAGATCATCCAGCAAGAACCATCGATCAAAACGGGGAGACAATTGCGTGTAGCGATTGCGAAACATCAGAAGGAAATTGAACGGCTGGAACGTGCAAAGGAGGAAATCTTAGTTTCTCTCGATGCACTGAAATACATTCAGCGGGCGGTGTTATGGGATCATTTTGTGAAGGGTGAATATTGGCAACGCCTACGGTTTGTATATTACTATTCAGAAAGGCAATTAAGATATATTGCGGATGAAGGATTAGAAGAGCTTGGAAAAGTATTCGAAAGAAATGATATTATCAAAGCATTTTTGGAATACACAAAGGATTGATACATTATAAGCGAAAGAGAAAAATTCGGGAGCACAGACCATTTTGCGGACATCGGCAAAATGGTTTTTAGCCGATGGGATTTGCCATACATGATGCATTTCCAAAATCCAGAAAATGAAAACCATCAGAACAACACAAATGAGGTGAGATGAAAATGCCAAAACGGAAACCGGAACGAGATCAGGCTTTACAGATTTTCATTTCAAAAAAGGGGAAAATTACACCAAAAGAGATAGCGGAACAGCTGAGTATTTCCGCTGCGACGGTCCGCAAGTGGAAATGTCAGGATAAATGGGAAGAACGTTTTCCGAAATCGAGATCAAAACGGAAACGCGGCGGGCAGCCGGGAAATAAAAATGCAATTGGAAATTCCGGCGGCGCACCAGCGGGAAATCTCAATGCACAAACACATGGAGCATTCCGAGTGCCACGTATCGAGACATGGGACGCGGACAGACGGGCGGAGATCAATTCTCTGCGACTGGATTTCGACAGCAACGCTTTAGACCAGTACCGGCAGTTAAAAGCAAAGGAAATGGATTTGGAACAGTTACTGGCAAATCTGAGTGGGGAGCCGACGGATAAATTACATTTTGATAGGCAAATGACTATGACAATGCCGGAGGGAGGAACTATGAAATATCGGTCAGAAAGCACCACGTTCTCTCGCCGGATGCAGATAGAAAATGAGATAAACAAGGTTCATGGCCGCATTTTGAAGTTGCTGGACAGCATGAAATCTATGGAAATGGAACGGCAACGGCTACGGCTGGAACAACAGCGGTTTGAATTTGGAAAACAAAAAGCGCTCGGCATCTTCAACACAGATAGTGACGGAAATGCTGTAGATGAGCCAGAGGATAATTTAGAAGATAAAATTATTGAATAAAAAAAGAGGGAACCTTGGGTTTCCTCTTTTGCGTTTCAGGAGAACAGTATTGCTTTCTGTTCGCCCAGGCTTGCAGCCAGCGGGTGATAGCAACGCGTACATGCATTTTGTCACTCATCTAAATTCTGTTAATTTTCAGCATATGGTATAAGATTTATATTTTTGCAGGATTTGCTGAATCAAAGCCCTGTCCATGGAGTAATATTTCAGGGTGTGGCCCTCATTTCTGCCCGTCAGACAGTTTTGGCGGCGGACAGAATGAAGGTCACAGTAAGATTTCAGAATGGCGCATAGTCAATGATTTCAAGCAGGCGATTCAGCGCATGTTCTGCATTCTTAGTCAGCTGACGCTGCCACGCCTTATTTTTCGGGGACCAGCGGAAACCTTCAGATTTCAATGCAGTACGGGTTTCTGCCTCCGGTTTGCCATCAAAGATGATTTGCAGGCGGTTTAATTCTGCATTTCTGACAATATGACCGCCAGAAAACGCACTTTCCTGCTGTGGCTGTGCTTTAGCTGCTTCCAGTTTATCCAGTTCTGCAAGACGGGCTTTTACGCGCTCAATCTTTCCGCGTACGCTTGCTTGATGAAATGCCGGATATGGGCGGTTATATGGCGGAAATCTTTCCATGATTTCCAATAGTTTTGCGGTCTGTGCGGCTGCTTCCTGCTTGGTCATTCCGGGGAAGCCAGAGAAATTGCCGTGCTTTTTCCAATAGGCATTCATGTGTTTGCCGGTTTCGTGTTCCGACTGTAGTTTCTGTAGACGTTCTGTCAGCAGCTCTCTTGCATGCGGATCATTCAAATCAATCGGACCGGTGCCGATGCTGCGGATATTATCCAGCAGACTTTCAATTTCCTTGTACTCCTGCCACAAACGATTCTCACGGTTATTCTGTCGGCGCTTCTTATTCACGGGGAAATTGGAGCCGCCAGCGATCAGAATAGACGGACAGGAAGCAACATTTCGGTTGTGGGCGTTGGTCCAGTCAGCCAGGCGGCGGGCATATCTGTTCAGAAGATTGTCGAGTTTTTCATGATAGAACGGAGAAACCTTCTGTTTCTGTTTCGCAACTAGCGCGGCGGCTTTGTCCACATATCCGCGATATTCGGTCGTTGCGGAACTTGCAACATAATCCGAAAAACTCATAGCATTGTGTGCGGCACGTGCAAGGGTTTCATCAATGGAATAATACAGCGGATTTTTCTCCGGCTCTGCGGCTTCCGTCTCCGGCTTTTCAGCCGGAACGGTTTCCGGTACAGAATCATCAGCAAACAGGCTCAGCTGTTCAGCGGACCCGATTTCGCTTACTGCCGGAATTTCTTCAGTATCATCAACTGCTGCAGCTTCGATTTCGTCCACATTTTCACAGATATATTCAACCGCCTTTTCTGCTTTACCTGCAGCGCTGACGATCATTTTGCTGTCTGCTTTCAGTGCGTCCAGCCAGCTTTGCAGATATGCGGCGCTGTTCTCAAAGGTATCTGGGGTTTCGATTCCATGCAAATGCATGAGAGAAGCTGCACCCATTTCTGCAATCAGTTCTTCTTTGCTATATTCTTCGGAACCGAATGCAGCAGCTTTTGTCAGGGTATCACGATTCAGGCGACTTTCATGGCCGGTGGAATGGGTCAGCTCATGGAATGCGGTAGAATACCATTCTACGGTTTCGTCAAACTGAGATTTCTGCGGCACAATAACCTTGTCAGAAGATGGGGAATAACAAGCTCTGTTACTGATTTCCTCAACAAATCGAATTCCTTCATGATGCACATAACCAGAGATCAGCGCGTCAGCATCAGAAACGGTTTTCAGCTGAAATTCCTCACGCGATTTCGGCTCAACACCATCCACCTGGGAAATGTGGAATACACGATAATACCGCAGACACGGAAAGCGCTTGATTTCCTTTTTACCGTCGGCGTTGGTGGTCTCACGTTCATAAACCTTCCAGAAAACCACGACTTCGGATTTAGAACCCTTCTTGATGGTGCCGCCCGCCGCCTTCCACTGGTTAAAGGTTGCGTACTCGCCGGGATGCTTCAGAAGCATCTGGTTAATCAGGCTATAAGCACGGCCGGTTTCTCGGTTGTATGCGCCGTCATATGCGCCGGTCCAGGGCTTGCGCCACGGAATAACACCCTGCTCCAGCTGCTCAATCATGCGGTCGGTAATCATTTCATTGATGTCAAAATTCTTCTTTTCCATTATAAAAGCCTCCTGTAAACGGTGGGTTGATAGTTGATCTTGTCCGGACGGGTTAACCCATGAGCACCGCCCCATTGCTGGGGCATCGGGCTTGCACCGATCACGCTGAGCGCGGGCCTTGCGGGTATTAATTGTACAGATGCTCAACGGGGACGCCGAATCGCTCCAAAGCTGTACCATCGTTGTAGTCAACAGAAATATACATACAGCCGGGATTTTCTATATCTTCGTACACGTGCAGATTGTCGATGGTGTAAATACATCCGTCATCATATGTAGCGTCGGCCTTACTCTGGGTATACTCCCGCTCAACTGCAAGTTGCTCTGTATCAATACGAGCCTGATAATTTTGACCTGCGTTATTACCAGCGTTGTATGCTGTGTTATATACTCCTGCGGTTATTGCTGCAGTTGCAACAATGGTAGCAGCTCCGATGATAATTTGCTTTGTCATGGTGTTTGCCCTCCTCGTTTTCGGTGTTTGTTTGTCGATAAATAAATTATAAATATATAGCAAGCTATATATCAAGGGCAGATTTCAACAAAATATATAGCTAGTTTTTGTGAAAAATATATATAGCTAGTGCAGGTTGCGAATAGTATAATAAAATTGAGGAGGTATTATTATGCCAAAAAAAACGACGGAAGCGCAAAAAAAAGCAAGCCTAAAGTATCAGCGGAAGCTTGCCGGTATTGCAATCAAGGTGCAACCGGAACAGAGGGATAAATATAACGCTGCCGCTGCTGCTGCAGGCGTTCCGCTCCGGCAGTTTATATTGCAAGCGCTGGATGAAAAAATACAACGGGATAATTTGCTATAAGATTTACGCAGGCTTTTCGCCTGCGTTTTTCTTTGCCTGATATGGACCCGCATTAGGCGCTACGGCAGCACACACCACCACAGTAGCAGGCACACGCGCCACACACCAGGCGCCACGGCAACACACATTACCACAGCACCAGATACACGCGCCACACATTAGGTGCCGCAGCAGCATACACCTTCACAGCACCAGTCACATGCACCACGGACCAGACACCACGGCAGAGCACACACCACCACAGCAGCATGGGACAAGGCAACCATTACTATGTGTATATATGACATAGTACAAGCCTGTGATGCTAATACAACAGATATTGTTTTGTTTTGCGTTGTTGCCTGCAGCTGCAGGCAATCACAACCGCAGGACAGCAATCTCAGCCATCCCTTCAGAAAAAAATAGACACTGCAGAATGTGTACTACAGCAACACACCACACCACCATACACCACCGCAGCAGCAGGAACACGCACCACAGACTAGGCACCACAGCAGCACACACCGCCACAGCAGCCAACGATGCACGCAAGCAGGGCAGGGCATGCCGTCGCACACTAAGTAATAAGCCGATCGGCAGTGGATCCAGTTCACGGTGCATTGTTTCGGATCTATTGCAAAATGCTAGGCCCTGTCAAGGTACTGTGGAAACTCTGCGCCGTTTGCGGGTGCAGAGCGCCCCGCGGGTTTTCTAGGTGTTAATAATTTTTTGCCTGAGACAGCTGGAAATTTTTTTAGGGGTACGGGGGATTAAAACAAAATGCTGAAATGACCTAGAGAAAACGTGAGACGTTATTGCCAGTTATTGCCGTATTTTTGCTTTAAAATGGCAATATTCAGAAGGCTTAAAGGCATGACGGTTCCATCTCCTTCCGTTTAAGACCGGGGAAGCACCGGGCTCTTCTGAAATTTGCAGGCGGGAGGGCGTCGCAATGAAACAACTCTATACTTGTGCTGCGATTGCCCGAACGCTGGGAATCACAGAGAAAGAAATTAAAGCTCTGACAAAAACGGGTGTGATCCGAAAGGGAATCACAGATAAAGGACTATACGATCTCGGAGAAACGGCGCGTGAAATTCTTGAAAACTATCGGAAACCAGAAGAGGAACGAGAGAATGTTGACTATACGACAGAACGAGCAAAACTTATGCGAATTAAGCGAAAGGATGCAGAATACAGCCTGCAACTTCGAAAAGGGGAACTCCACCAATCGGAAGAGGTGGAAATGATTCTGTCCAAAATGATGGTATCGTTCAAAGCCCGATTATCCGCTATCCCGTCACGCGCTGCACCGCAAGTAGCGAAGATGAAGGATATTGCGGACATTTTTGATTTGCTAAAAGACCTTGTGGATGAAGCACTTACAGAACTAAGTGACTTCGGTAAGCTATTGGAGAATGAAAACAATGGAGAATGATCTGCACAATGTCAGCAACCAAACAAAGAAACTGTTTGAAAAAATATTCTTAAAATTAAAGCCACCGGAGAGAATGACACTCTCCGAATGGGCTGATAAATACAGATATCTCAGCAGCGAATCTGCAGCAGAACCGGGGAAATGGAGAACGGACAGAGCACCATATCAGCGAGAACCTATGGACGCAATCGCTGACCCACATACAAAGAAGGTTATCCTTATGTGGGCGTCACAGATGGGGAAAACAGACTGTGCGATACTGAATACCGTAGGATACTATATGCACCGCGAACCGGCGCCAATCATGATCCTGCAGCCGACGGTTGAGATGGCGGAGACAACATCAAAAAACCGGCTATCACCTATGCTAAGAGATACACCGGTTCTGGCGGAACTGACAAAAAACAAATCGCGTGACAAAAATAACACCATTCAAGAAAAACAATATCCCGGCGGGTACATTGTTCTGCAGGGAGCAAATAGCCCTGCTGCATTGGCATCCAGACCAATTCGTATTTTATGTGCAGACGAAATAGACCGATATCCACCCTCTGCAGGCAATGAGGGAGATCCGTTGCTGCTGGCACAGAAACGAATGACGGCATTTTGGAACGCCAAAGAAGTATGTACATCAACGCCGACGATTAAAGGAGCAAGCCGGATTGAAACCGAGTATGAGCATTCGACAAAAGAAGTCTGGAATGTTCCATGTCCTGCTTGCGGAGAATATCAGCAGCTTACATGGGCGAAAATCAAATTTGATGAAGAAAGATTTCGGGAGGGAAACGATCAGGAAGTATTTTGCGAATGCGAACATTGTGGCGTGGTGTCCAGCGAACACGAATGGAAAAAACTGTTCGGACAAGGCAAATATATTGCGGAACATCCAAAGCGAAAGGCGAGAGGCTTTTATGCAAATGGTCTTGCAAATGCATTTACCGAATGGCGGGAGATCGTGAATGATTTCATTGTGGCTTACGATGAAAGTAAAAAAGGAAATATCAACCCTATGAAGACGTGGACAAATACGGTCATGGCACAGACGTGGGATGATGACGGTGTACAGTTAGACGATGACGATCTGATTACACGCTTAGAAGATTACGGTGCACAGGTGCCGGATGGGGTAATAGCACTGACCGCTGGAATAGATACACAGGATGACAGATTTGAATATGAAATCGTTGGCTGGGGAGTTGGAAAGGAAAGTTGGGGGATTGAAACCGGAAAGGTATATGGTGATCTCAAACAGAAGGAAGTATGGGAGCGTCTTGACCAGATACTGCTAAAGTCGTGGACAAAGGCAGACGGAACAAGACTAACGCTGACAGCGGCTTGCATGGATTCCGGCGGACATTTCACCAATGAAGTTTATCGGTTCTGCCTGGCAAGATGGGGACGTAATGTCTGGGCAATCAAGGGTGGACATGGGATGGATACACCGTATATCAGCCCACCGAGCAAAAATAACCGCGTAAAGGTTCCTTTATTTACACTTGGCGTTGATACGGGAAAATGTCTGGTATATGACAGACTAAAAATTAAACATCCCGGTCCCGGATACTGCCATTTCCCGAAAGGGGAAGAACTGGGATACAACGAAATGTATTTCAAAGGATTGACGGCGGAAAAGAAAGTCATGACCTATAAAAAGGGTCATGCAACATATGAATGGGTTTTGAAAGAGCAAGGCTTCCGGCGCAATGAACCTCTGGATATGCGCGATTATGCGCAAGCTGCGGTGGAAATCGCAAACATCCCTCTTGAACCGAGAGAAACAAGGAAGAAACAAACAAAACGACGCAGACAACGGAGAGGACCTATTGACACATGAGTAATAAAAAGAAACGCAAAAAAGTATATGGAATCACATTAGACATAGCACAGCACCATTTGGAGGAATGGCTGCAAGCGGAACTTGCGGTGACTACTCATCAAAGCTATCAGATCAGCGGTAAAAATCTAACGAGGGCAGATTTGTCATCCATCAGGAGTACAATCCAATATTGGTCCGACAAAGTCGAAGAATTGAAAGCACAAGAGACATCCGGAGGGAGAAACCGGATGTACCGTGCTGTGCCGAGAGACTTTTGAGAAACAGGGCGCCAGATTGGTGCCCTGTCTTTTTCGCGACGAAACGAAAATGGCAGTGATAGGATTGCCAGCCATTGCCGATTTGAATTTTTAAAATTAAAACAAGAACTTACGGAGATTTAGAGATATGGGACAGAAAAGAAATTTGCTCGACAGGGTAATTGCATACGTCAACCCTCAAAAAGCCTTGCAGCGTGAGTATGCCAAATTTAAATTAGACATTGTTCAAAATTCTGGATATGGAAACTATGGAGCCAGCCGCACAAAGAAATCCTTGAAGGGCTGGATTGATGGCGGCGGCAGCGCTCTGGAAGATATCCATGATAATCTCAACACACTCCGCACGCGAAGCCGCGATCTTTACATGGGCGTGCCACTGGCAACAGGCGCTCTCCGCACCTATCGCACCAATGTGGTCGGTTCGGGATTGACACCGAAGCCGATGGTTAACGGTGATGCAATTGGCTTGACTGAGGGACAGACAGCGGAAATCGAAAAACAGATATCCAGAGAGTTCGCCCTCTGGGCTGACAGCCGAAACTGCGATGCGGAAAGAACATCGACGTTTTACGGACTGCAGCAGCTTGCTTTTTTGAACTGGCAAATGTCCGGTGATGTATTTGCAGCATTACAGATGAAGAAGAGGACCGGGAGCGTGTACGATCTCTGTGTCTTATTAATTGAGGCAGACAGAGTTTGCACACCCGGAAATTACTTTGGACCCGATGCAGATGAAAGGATTATAGGAGGCGTTGAAGTTGACGATACTGGCGAGATTATAGCTTATTACATATCCAAACGGCATCCGCTGAGTTATCGATCTACGAAAAAAGAAGATTGGGTAAGAGTGGAGGCATACGGCAAGACCACTGGTAGGCGAAACATCCTGCATGTCATAACCAAGGAGCGTATTGGCCAGCGACGTGGCGTGCCGATGCTGGCACCGGTTATTGAAAGTATGAAACAACTGGGACGGTATACGGATGCAGAGTTAAGCGCAGCTGTCGTGAATGGTTTTTTCTCCGTATTCATTCAATCCGAAGCACCGTTGTCCGTTGTTCCAATCGGTGAGAATGACGCCCCGGCAGAAGCCCTTGTAGATAAGGGCGATCCCAATAGCATTGAGATTGGTCCCGGCTCTATAATCGACCTTGCACCAGGCGAAAAAGCAAATGCTGTAACACCGGGGCGGCCAAATGCCAATTTTGACGGTTTTGTTGTCAGCATTTGTAAACAAATTGGTGCAGCGTTGGAACTGCCATATGAGATACTGGTCAAGCAATTTAGCTCGAACTATAGCGCTTCCCGTGCAGCCTTGCTGGAAGCGTGGAAGAGCTTTGATATGTGGCGGGATTGGATGATTGAAGAGTTCTGCCAGCCAATCTATGAAGAATGGTTTTCGGAAGCTGTGGCAAAAAACAGAATCACGGCACCGGGATATTTTGCCGATCCTGCAATCCGAAAAGCGTACATGAATGCACAGTGGTATGGTCCGACACAGGGGCAGCTTGACCCAGTAAAGGAAGTACAAGCTGCAGCTGACAGGATTACAAATGGGTTCTCTACACGGGCGAAGGAAGCCATGGAACTGACCGGTACAGATTTTGTGGAGAATGTACGTGTTATGAAACAGGAAGAACAGTTGTTAAAGGAGGCAAGAGGCGATAATGAGGGCACAGTTAAACGGAATAGTGGTGAGCAATGATTATGCTGACATGTATCGTCGATGGGGATACAAGGACATATGCTGCCCGAATGATATCCGGGCAATGTTGGAGGCATGCTCAGAAGATGAAGATTTAATCTTGGAGGTAAATTCCCCCGGCGGGGGCGTTTATGCAGGTTTTGAAATGTATAGCCTGATTCGTAATTCAGGGAAAAATGTTACAGCAGAGGTGCAAAGTCTGGCAGGTTCTGCAATGAGCGTAATTGTATCAGCATGCAGTAATGTTTTGATGTCACCAGTCGCAAATATCATGATTCACAGATCGTCCATTCCCTACGCAAGCGGGAATGCGGAATCGCTGGAACAGGATGCACAGATGCTGAATACGATGGATGAAAGCATTTTGAATGCGTACTGTGAAAAGGTTGGCGACAAAACCGATAGGACGACATTGCGACACATGATGAAAAACGAAACCTTCCTGACTGCACAGGAGGCAATCGACTGCGGACTTGCGGATGGAATACTGGATGCAGGCAGTGGAACAACAGACCCAACACTGGCAGTAGCCTGTATGGGAGGTTTGCCGCAGGTACTGTCGAAAGCACTGGCAACGGCGGCAAATCTGCCACCGATCGAAGACTTGAAACGACTGGAAACCGAAATTGACAGCGAGGGAAATACCTCTGCTGTTGAAAATAATGACGCAGAGGAGCGTGAAAAAATGGAAATCACAGATATCAAGACTACGGAAGAACTGAAAGCAGCGCTTCCGGATTTGACCAAACAGATCATCGCAGAAGCACAGACAGCCGAACGAAACCGGATCACAGCCATTGATGCAGTAGCAATGCCGGGATTTGAAAAAATCATTGCAGATGCAAAGGCTGACCCATCTAAAACAGCAGGCGACGTTGCGCAGGAAATCATTGCACAGCAGAAGAAGCAGGGAGTAAATTTTCTGACCGCTACCGAAAAGGATGTCATGGAGTCAAAAGTAAATGATGTAACGGCGGCAAGATCGGCGGGAGAACAGGAAATGACCCTGGAACAGGAAGCAAAGGCAGCAGCTGCTGCAGACGTAGCATACTGGAAGGAGCATAAGTAATAATGGCAAGAATGACAGGCGATAACATTGGCACTTTTAAGCCGGACAACTTGATTGCCGGCACATACCCTCCGGTACAGGCATTCAATATTGATCTGAAGGAAAGCGGCGTAATTGAGCGCGGCACCGTTATGTCGTTCGAGGACGACGGAACTTATGCGGTTCTGGGTACCGGCTCCGGAACGGCTTCCTGTATCATTGCAGACACAACCCAAGAGGATGATGTCGCCGCGGTTGCATATCGTTCCGGATGCTTTTTCCGAGACGCGCTAATTTGTGGGACTGTCAATACGACAGGCGAGGAAGATGATGCATCTACAACCAAAGAGGACTATGAACTGACTGCTGTGGACGAAAACAACCTACGACTGGCGGGCATTGTTCTGACCAACGGAATCTGAGAGAAGAGGGATTATTATGGCATTTGATATTTACAGCACCTATTACATGGATGCAGCTATCAAGGAAAAGGGACAGATTTACACCTTTATCAGAGATAGATATTTCGGCGGAACACCGCTGCTGTTTCAGACAGAAGAAGTCATTGTTGACTATGATGATGGAGAAGGCAACCTGATTGCACCGTTTGTTATTCCGCGCATTGGTAAGGTCCCAGTGCTGCGTTCTGGTTATGAAACAAAGAGATTGACCCCGGCATACATCGCACCATCTCGCGAGATCGATGCAGATGTGCTCCGCACTCGCAGAGCAGGCGAAAGCATCCTGTCTACCATGACACCAGAGCAGAGAGAGCGTCAATACCTATTAGATGACCTTTCAATGCTGGATGATATGATTACGCGCCGCGAGGAGTGGATGTGTATGCAGACCATGCTGGATAATGCTTGCACCATGACCCATATTGGAAACAACGGCGAAAAAGGTATTGACCTGACTGCAAAATACTATGATGGCACAAACACTGGCGTATTCAAACCGACTGCAGCGTGGATGACTGGTACAGAAACTAAGCGCGGAAATTGGTATGATGACATTTGCAAGCAGATCGAATCTCTGTCAGAGGCCGGCAGATCGGTTACCGATGTAATTGTCGGCGCAGATGTGGCAGAGATCATGCTGACTGACCCTTGGGTTATCAAGATGATGGACAACCGCAGAATCGAACTGGGTACCATTGATCCCAGATGGCAGCCGAATGGCATTACCAATCTGGCACGCCTGAATTTTGGAGGCGTTGAACTCGATGTGTTCACCTATCGCGGTACGTATCAGAATCACACTATCAACAAGAAGGCCGAGAAACAGACCCTTACTACTACGCCGTACATGCCGAAATCTGCCGTTGTACTGGCAGCAGCCAATACCGGAATAATGCGCTATGGTGCAGTAACACAGGTTGAAATGGACAAACAGTTCCATACTCGTACTGGTACTCGTATTACAAAGCATATGGTATCTGAACAGAGTAACAATGAAGAAACTATCGTAACATCTCGTCCGATTGCTGCACCGAAGATCAAGAGCCCGTGGCGTGCATGCCGTGATGTATTAACTACTTGATATGGGGAGGAACTTAAAATCACAGATTCAGGAAGACAATAAAAAAGTCTTCTTGAATTGCAATGATTTCGCGGAACCAGCAGTAATCAAATACTATCGACATGGAAATGCTGCGCCTCCGGATGAACTTCATATTGACATACTTATCGATTCTGACGGAGATATGGATAAAACATGGAATTCGGAGAAAGCATACCAGATTTCATCTAATGTTAAAACAATCAAGGAAGAAAATATATCAATTTTTACAGCGCAAGCTGACTTTCAACCGATTCCCAAAAGGGGCAGAAGGATTGAAATCAATGGAAAAAATTATGAAATATCATCAGTATCCACCAATACCGGAATACTGCAGATCAACATGCACAGGCTGAAGGGATGATATGCTATGCCGGGAATCCAGATTGAAATTAATCAATCGCAGATTGATCATGTAAACAAGATGTTATACACCCTGCCGAATCAGGCAAAGGCGGTTTTCCGAAATTCGATCAACCGTGGATTGGTGGCTGCCAGAACACAGGCGGCCAAGGAAATCCGCGAACGGTATGACATCAAGACCGGAAATGTAAAGGCAAATCAGACAATACGTTTGAAACGTGCCGAACAGACCGGATCGGATATTGTGGGAGAAATCAGTTTCTCCGGCACGAAGATTCCATTATACAAATTCCATCCATCACCATCAGCACGACGGTATACGAACAGATATGTTAATGGTGTATCGGGTTGGAGGGTTACTACGGCCGTCAGCGCCGCAGATATCCGGGAAAAAGGAATGGTCCAACGTCCAAAGGGTTTTATCGCAACCTTCCAATCCGGACATACCGGAATCTTTAGAAGAACAAGCGGTAAAACCAGCACTGGAAAGACAAAGCTCAAGGAGTACTGGGGTCCTGCTGTTGCGGATATGCTGGATTATCCGGAGGCGCGGGAATCAGTGCAGAACCGCGCTTCCGAGATGGTTGCAAAGCGGCTGGATCAGGAGTTGTACCGCGTACTGAGCTCACTGTGACGGAGGTAACTTATGACGCTGAATGGGTTACTGGAAGCACTGAAACAGTTCATTGAGGACGACTTAAAAGAACTTATTTTGAAAGTACCACCAGAATATGAAGATGCGGAAGATTTGCCGCGGAATCAGGCGGTTAAGGAACGCCCTATTATTGTGTATAAACAACGAACGCCTATACGGGGGGAAGAACCATTAGAACCGTATATACAACTTGTCATTGCGAACGGCAAGGATGACCGGACGAATGATGGATCGGATGAAAATACGATTAATGTCCGAATGGGAATCGTGATATACGATGAAAAACCCGATGAAGGTGCTCTAACTCTTATGCATATCGTTGAGAAACTACGATTTGATTTGCAAAGTCGCGGACAGGTAGGAGACCGGTTTATTTTGAAAAAACCGTTTGAGTTCCTGTTCTATGAGGAGGAGACCGAGAATTATCATATCGCTGAGATATCCACTGTGTGGCAAGTACCTGCGGTGCAGCAGCAAATTCCGTTTCTGAAGTTTTAACTGAAAGGAGAAAGCATGACAGAAGAACTTACAGAAAACCCAGTAGAAGAAAATTGGACAGAAGACAACGTGGTAGAAGAAACAACTACTGCTGACAGCGGTGAGAAGATCAAACTGGCATATATTGGTCCATCTATCCCACATTTCAGTTTGCGCAATGCAATGGTGTTGACTGGGACAGAGGGAGAAATTGAAGCATTTACAAAGCCACTTTTGGAACGGTATCCGGAAATCAAGTATCTGCTGGTGCCGGTCGATAAGTTGTCCGATGCCAAGAGGAAAATGAGACGAAAAGGAAACATCCTTACGAAGTACTATAGAGACATGGCGGCCAAAGTGAAAGCAAACCGTCGCGGAAAGGAGTAAAAGATAATGGCAACAAAATTTTACGGTGCCCGTGCAATTAAGCAGGAAGAAACTGTTGCAACGCCCAGTGTTGCGACAAGTGGCATTACGATTGCATTTGGCACCGCGCCGGTGCATCAGGTAGACGGTAAAGCAAATACAGTAGTATCTGCATCAACTTACGATGAAGCTGTATCTGCGGTGGGCTACTCTGATGACTGGGCAAAATACACTCTGTGTGAAGTGATTTACAGCCACTTCAAATTGTATGGTGTGGGGCCGCTACTGCTGGTAAATGTGCTTAACCCTGAAGAGCACAAGAAAGCAGTAGCTGCACAGAGTTACAACATCAACAACGGACAAGTCATGTTATCCGGAGATGCAATCGCGGATACGATCACAGTATCAAACGACACTACCACCTACATTGCTGGACAGGATTACGATGTATTTTATAATGCTGGAAACTGTATCGTGGAGGTTCTGGCGGGCGGCGCAATAGAAGCGGATGAATTGACATCAGTGACAATTGCATATTCTGAGGTTGATTTTGAACTGGATGATCTGGTTGAAGACCTGATTGGTGGCTATGATGTCACCACCGGCACAAGTACCGGTCTGGAACTGATGGACGCAGCGTACTACAAAAACCGAATTCTGCCAGGAATTATGATTGCACCAGGATTTTCCCATCTGCCGGAGGTTGCAGCGGTTATGGCGGCCAAGACAGAGTTTTCCAGTGTATTTGCCGCGACGTGTATTTGTGATACCGACACAGAACAGGCGAAAAATTATCTGGATGCTGTAAAATTAAAAGAAAGTGAAGCTGCATTCCAGAACCCACGGCAGATTACGTGCTGGCCGATGCTGCAGCAGGGAGAAAGGATTTTCCACATGTCCACCCAACTTGCGGGTTTGCAGTGCACAGTGGATATAAAAAATGAGAACATCCCGTCGAGGGTTGCCAGCAATAATACACTGCAGGCGGACGGCGCGGTGCTGACGGATGGCACAGAAGTACTGCTCGATCTTACGCAGGCAAATTATATGCGATACAACGGCATGTGTACGGCATACAGTTTTGTCAACGGAATTACGGCATGGGGTACCTATTATGCTTGCTATCCGAAGGAGGAAAACCCGAAGGAAGCACTTATTAACATCGGCAGAATGTTTGATTACATCGCAAACACCGCAATCCTGACCGTATGGAATCAGGTTGACAAGCCCCTGACATCCCGGCTGATGGAATCCATTGTCGATGAACTGAATATGTGGCTGAACAATCTGACAAGCTCCGGAGATCTTTACGGGGCAAGATGCGCAATGAATGAAGAAGAGAATCCGGCAGAAGATTTGATGGCCGGAATTGTGAGAATCCATATCTACATGGCACCGCCGAGCCTGACACAAGAGGTTGATTTCCTGCTCGAATACGACGCCACGTATGTAGACACTGCGCTGTCCGTGGGCTGAGAAGGGAGGAAAAAGTGAATGGGGAAGACAACGACTGATGTTGGTGTAATCAACTATGCTCTCTATGAGAACAATACAGAATACGTTGGCATCACGCAGGCTGACCTGCCGAGCCTTGAATTTATCACGTCGACGATTACTGGTGCTGGTATTGCAGGCGAACTTGAAGTAGCTCTGCTGGGACAGATGAAAGCTATGAGCATGACACTAAAGCATACAATGCTGACCTCCAATGCGATCAATCTGAGTACGCCGGAGACTCATACGTGGGAACTTCGTGAGGTACAACAGAGCATCGAGAATACCGGTACGCTGAAAATCACGGGCGTAAAGCATGTTATCAAGGCAACACCAAAGTCAATGGGCGGCGGAACTCTCAAACCGCAGAGTACATCCGACCCTGAGACGGCTGCATCCGTACAATATTGGGCAGAGTACAGAGACGGTAAGAAAGTAATGGAACTGGATCCACTGAACAATATTTGTTACATTAACGGAAAGGATTACCTTGAAACAGTAAGAAAAGCACTTGGAAAGTAATTGAATATCATGTGAAAAGCAACTTCCCGACATTTGTGTCGGGAAGTTTTTTGTGTTATGGGACAATTGCCAGCCATTGCCGATTTGCTTTTTTAAAATTACAGCATAGGTGAAAGCCAAACTAAAAATGGAGGGACAAACTATGGCAATTCAAAACCCGGAAAATTATCTCGATATTATCAAGAGAGAGGAAGAGGCACGGAAAAAAGACGGACAGAAAGAGTTAAAAGAAGCTGTAGGCATCGTGACAGTAAAACTGGAAGAACCGTTTGAATGGTGCGGCGTGAAGTACGACGAAATCAATATGGATTTTCAGCATATGACAGGCGAAAATATTGAGGCCCTGGAAGAGGAACTGACTGCCTTGGGAATTGATACATCACAACCGATATCCAACAAGAAGTACCAACGATATCTGGCAGCACGTGCGTCGGGCGTTCCGGCAGATATGCTTCCGAAGTTGCCGATTGATATTTACTACCAGATCACGACAGCGGCACAACGTTTTTTGGTCGTTACGGTCTGACGGATGACAGACCGGCGGCATTTTTGCGCGAACAGTACATCATCTTGGCCAAGAATACACACACACCAGTTTTTTACTGGGAGAGCCTGACAATGGAACGACTTTTCCAGTATATAAAAGCATTCAATCAGGTTGTTGAGAAAGAAAAAGAATACAGAAAAAGGGGTGGGGGATAAACACCCTGCCCCTATATTTTATTAAGCTTTGAGGAGGGAAAACAATATGGCGACAGCAAAACAGTACGAATTGCTTTTCCTGCTCAAAGCTCAAATGGACAGCGCTCTCGGAAGCAGTTTCACAGGGGTGCAGAAGTATGTTGCTGGCTTGCAGGGGAAACTAAAAGATTACAACCAAACCCTGCGGGATATTTCAGCATACCAGGCGCAGACACAGAAGATTGAAGAACTGACGCAAAAATACCAAAGTGAAGGAAAGTCTATTACTGAAATAGATGAACTGCTGGAGAAAAAGAAACAAAAGCTTGCCGAAACTGCAGAAGCACTAGATAAGGCTGGTGTCAGCACTGAAAATCTGGCAGAAGAAGAGCAGAAACTAAAACAGGCAGCGCAGGAAACCACAGAGGAAATGGAAAAGTGGGCGGGTCTGCAAAATACGGTCACGGATTTTGCCAATACATTTGCGGCGATGATGCCGGTTGCAGATACCATTGTAAACGCAGTTAAGGGCATTGATAGTGCAATCATGTCCTGCATTGATTCTGCGGCACAACTGCAATACACCATGTCTGCGGTCACTGCGATCTCCGGTGCGACAGAAGAGGAAGCAGTAGCATTAACTGTACTGGCAAAGGAGACCGGTGCAACCACGATCTACACAGCAGAGCAGGCGGCACAAGCACTGGAAACCATGGGCCTTGCCGGAATGGATGCTTCTGAAATGATGTCCGGTCTGCCGGCCGTAGTAAGTCTGGCAGCAGCCAGCGGTGAAGACCTGACGCAGATGTGCTCTATCGTTTCGGATGCGTTGAATGCATTCGGCCTATCCGGAACGAAAGCAGTAAATGAGTTTGCGGACACGCTGGCAAAAGCTGCAACCAGCTCTAATACTACGGTTTCTGTGCTGGGTGAATCCTTGAGTTATGTTGAAGGTACAGCAGCAAATTTAGGATATAGCATTCAGGATGTATCTGTTGCACTTGCGCAGATGGCAAACAATGCGCTGAAAGGATCCGTCTCCGGTTCAGCCCTGAATACCATGCTGACCAGAATGTCTGGGGCGAACAGCACTGCAGCGGATGAAATGGATGCGCTTAATTTGTCCATGTACAATGCAGACGGCAGCGCAAAGGAACTTTCAGTATTTTTAGATGAACTTCGAACTGCGTTTCAAGGGTTCGGAGACGATGCACAGGCAGCGCAGGTTGCGGCATATAAACTTGCCGGACAGCGCGGCATGCGTGGTCTGCTGTCCATCGTACAGGCATCCGATGAAGAATGGCAAAAACTTACGGAAGAGATATATGCCTATGATGGAGCGGCAAGCACTATTTCTGACATTCGTTTGGATAATTATACCGGACAAATCTATCTGTTGGAATCCGCTTGGGATGCACTGAAAACAACAGTGGGCGAAGCATTTCTTCCGGTTGCAACAGATTCTGCGGAAGTACTTACAGATTTAACGAATAAAATGAATGATCTTGCATCAGAGCATCAAGATCTGATTGTCGCAATGTCGGCGGGTATCACGACGTTCGGCGCAGTGGCAGCAGGAATCACTGTAATTGGAACTGCTGCACAGGCAGCGAGATTTGCGCTGCAAACCATGTCAATTGAAATGGCTCCACTTGTGGCGGCAGCTGGATGGATTGGCATAGCAGCGGCAGGAATTGGCATGCTTGCTGTTGGAATTTATAACAGCGCAACAAGCATTGAAGGTGTTTCTGATTCTATCCTTGAATTAAAAACTGATGTAGACAGTTTGCAAGAGTCCACTGACTCTGCCATTGAAAGTTGGGAAGAAACAGGCTCAACCTATGATGAGCAGAGGGATAAGGCAAGCGGTCTGATCAGTACGCTGGAAAATCTGCAAGGACAGAATCAGGACGATATACTTACGCAGAAAGAAACAGCGGCAGTTGTAGAACAGCTGAATGAACTGTTGCCAAACCTGAATCTGGAATATGACGCACTGTCCGGAACGCTGAGTTCTACGACAGATGAAATGCGAGAATTTGCAAATGCTGTAACTGATGATGAGGTAAACGATGCATTGGCGCAACTTGCTTCCTTGGAAGCACAACAGGCAGAAGTAGAACAGAAACTGGCGGAAGCCAAGGCAGAATACGAAAAAGCATTATCCCACCAGAGCGAAGCAGGCGGCAACCCATATACGCCAGAGGCCATGAGTGCAGCGAAGGATGTACAGCAAGCGGTCTTGTCAGTAGCAGACCTTCAAGAACAGTACGATAATTTATCAGCGGCAGTAACTGAAGCAAAAGATAAAACTTCAGAGTATGTTCAGGAACAGTACGAGGCTGCAGACGCTAGCGGACTGACAGCTGCACAGCAGACTGCTCTGACGGATGCTGTCACCGAATACGAAAAGGTTTGGGGCGAGGCATACAATACAGTATACGAAGCCCTACAGGGACAGATTGACCTGTTTTCTGAGGCGAATGAAGTAACAAAAACATCGACGGATGAACTATTTGGAAATCTGGAAAGTCAGTATGAGCAGTTAAAAAACTATCAGGAAAATCTACAGACGCTGGCTGACGCAGGAATTACCTTCCCAGAAGGAATGTGGGCTCAACTGACTGACGGAAGTTCGGAAGCGCAGGGCGCAGTAGCGGCTTTGGCAAAAGATGTTAAAGACAATAACACATCGGCAGTAGAATCCGTTATCAATAAGTGGAACGAAGTTGCGTCCCTTGTAGAAACCACATCTGGAACAGCAGCGAATACACTCGAAGATGTGCAAACAGCACTGGATGGAGTTGTTGAAACTATCGATTTTGATGGAGAAGAACTGCGGGAACAGGCGATCACTATTGGCGGAAATGTTATCAGTGGTCTTGCTGCTGGAATCGAAGAGGGCGGCACCGAGGTGAACGGAAGTGCAAAACAAGCTACCGATGACATGATTGAGGCGATCCGCATAGCAGCTGGCACACATAGCGCATCAACCATTACAACCGAAATCGGTCAAGATGTTGATCAAGGTTTGATTGACGGCATGGAAGAAAAGAAGGAAGCAATCAATCAAATGGCGGAGGATATTTCCGATGCTGCAATCGATGGTTTTACGGACAAACTGAAATACGAAACCTTTAAATCGTACGGTAGCAATGCGATTCAAGGCGCTATTGATGGTGCGACCGAAAAAAAGAAAAATCTTATTGATACTTATACGGCACTGGCACAGGCTGCATCCAATGCATATGCCAGCGCACTTGATATTAACTCTCCGTCGAAAGTATTCCACTGGTTTGGCGAAATGTCGGCAGAGGGCAGCATACAGGCAGCGGACGAAAATCAGGGTCGCGTGAGCGCGGCTTATGCTGAATTGGCGCAGGCGGCATCGGCTGCATATTCCGATGGATATATTGATACGCGGGCAGAAACTATCATGATTGATCCGCTTGCAATGGGTCTGCTGAATCAATATAGCAGCAGACATGAAGAAGCAGTTCGTCCGCTCACTACTACAACCTACAGTACGGTTTCCTCGGAAACCAAAGAACCGGTACAATTGATATTCTCGCCGAATATTACCGTATCGGGAAACAGTGGTATAACTGTCGAGGAAATCAAGCAACAGTTGCAGGAACAGGCGGGCGAAATGTACAGCGTAATAGAGCGATACCTACAGCAACGGGAAGAGCGGAACAGAAGGAGGGTTCGCTAAAATGGCATCTATTTACAGGACGATCAGCGGAGATACCTGGGATATCATTGCATATAAGGCTCTGGGAGACGGAATGCTGATGGATAAGATGATTGCAGCAAACCCAGAACATTGTGAAATCTTTATCTTTCCGGCTGGGATAGAATTACAGATACCAGCAATGCAGGAAACAACAAGTACAACAAATCCACCATGGTATGCAGGATAAATCAAACAGGAGGCGGTATGAATGGCTGATATTGACAAGGCAAGAAGAACAGCGCTTGGCATGACGATCAATAATGCAGATGTTACGTCAGAAATTCAGAATCGCCTTATTTCTATGACGTTCACTGACGCTGCAGATGGTCAGGATGATGATATTGAAATTGTTCTGGCGGACCGTGACAACATCGTTATTGGATCATGGCTGATGAGCGAGATTGGAAAACGGGCAGCGGAAAACCTGAAAAAAAACAACGGATCCAAGGCTATCATTGTACCGACGATTACGCAACAGAACTGGAATGGAAACGGAAAAAATATTTCTCTGTGCTGCGGTAACTTTGTGCTGGATAAGGTGACAATGGATGGTCCTCCGCAAACTGTAACCATGATCGGAACCGGGTTAGGTTACGGAGACAGCAGCCGTTCGGCAAAGAGAACCAAAGCGTGGGAAAAAACAACTCTGCAGAAGATTGCACTGGCAATCGGAAAAAATTGCGGTTACTCCGTAATGTATCTTTCAGACAAGACAATAAGCTATAGCCGCGTTGAACAGAACAATGTGACAGATGCAGCATTCTTGCAAAGACTGTGTACGGCAGCAGGAATGAGCCTAAAGACAACAAGCTCGACATTGGTGATATTTGAGCAATCCATTTACGAGAATAAAACCGCTACCCGAACGATTACAAAGGGTGACGGCAGTTACGAAAGCTACGCATTTAACGCGGAACTTTCTGATACATATTACGATGAGTGTACTGTAACCTATGAAGATCCGATTACAGGAACAACATATACGGGAACTTACAATCTCGGCACCAAAACGGGAACCGGCAGTACATCCAGTTCCAGTAGCACAAAGAAATATACCGGACAGACAGTCAATGCACTGTTTACGGCATACTATCCGGCAAACAACTCTATGGAGGGCGGTCTATATGATGCACAGGGAAATAAGCTAAATCCGTCTAAAAACACTTGCGCAGCGCCGAAAAGCATTGCGTTCGGAAAGCAGATTCAAATCAGCGGCACAGGCACTTCAAGAGATGGAAAGGTTTATACCGTCACAGACAGAGGCGGTGCAATCAAGGTTGTGAACGGTGTATACCACTTTGACCTGCTGATGGCAACTAAGGCGGAATGCAACAGTTGGGGCAGAAGATCCGGCAAGGCTCTGATTATCAGCGGAACGAGTAGCACAAATTCAGGGACAACATCGGCTAGTTCCGGAACATCCACAACGAAATCTGGGACAACATCTTCCAGTTCAAAGGATATTGTGGATGTTGCAATAGCCGAAATTGGATACAAGGAATCCGGCAACAATCGAACAAAATACGGTGAGTATACGGGCACAAATGGTCTGGCATGGTGTCATGCATTTGTTGCATGGTGTGCGAATCAGGCTGGCGTTCCTACAAGTGTGATTCCGAAAACGGCAAGTGTGGCATCCGGCATGCAGTGGTTCAAAGACAAGGGGCGCTTTAAAGCAAAAGGCACTTACACGCCAGGTCGCGGTGATATTATGTATCAGAAGTCATCCGGAGCCAGCCATGCTGGAATCGTTGAATATGTATCTGGAAATACGGTACACACTGTAGAAGGCAACGCGTCTAACATGGTAAAGCGAAATTCGTATGCACTGACAAATGTTAAGATCACAGGTTATGGCGTGCCGAATTACAGTAATTTGAACAGCTCGAGTTCTTCAAGCAGTTCAAGCTCTGGTTCGGATACTGCGACACTGACTATAACCAATGAAAAGGTATCCTCTAATGCGGAAGCCAAACAACTCGCCATGGCGAGACTACGAGAAGCGAACAAGGGTAAAATCACCATCACGTTTAATATGCCGGGAGACATTACATTATGTGCAGGTCTTACCGTGGCGGTTAGAGGCTTTGGCGCATTGAGCGGAAATTACTACATCGAAAAAACAACGCATACGATCAGCAAGAGTACAGGTTATAAAACAACAATCAACCTAAGACAGGTTATCACAGGGTATTGATATGACACAAACAAACGAGCAGCGAATAGAAGAACTGGGAAAAAACACAAGACAGCTTGAAAACAGTATCCGGATTGGAACCATATTGAGTATAGACACGGAGAGAAAAACTGTTCGTGTATCATGGTCAGACGGAAATCAGTCTGGGGACATGAAGGTTCTGCAAAACGGGACAGGGTGGCTGCCGGATGTTGGTGAGAAAGTTGTCAGCATACATAAAACCAGCGGGGACGGCTGGGTGCTTGGAAGTCTTTCATGAGAGGCGGGCGGATATGGCGTTTACAAAAGGGCAAAAAGTTACGCTGAATAAAACAGCAATTTATGTATCATCTGATGCAAAGGCTGCTGCCACAACCAAAACAGGAACATTCTATATCTGGTCTGCAACAGTTATCAACAGCAGAATTCGAATTACAGATAAAGCTGCTAATGCCGGAAGAGCACCAGCAGGAACGTATGTAACAGGATGGGTTAATACAAACTCTATTGCTGCGATAGGTTCTACGACAACAACATCTACCACCACGACGCCGACAACATCGAAGACCACAACGCCAACAACTACGACAGTCACAGCATCAGATGTAACCCCAACGACTACAGTACCAGGACAAATCGGTTATCTTGGGCTTGTACTTTTTACTGTATCTACTAAAACTGTTCAGACGTTGAACAGTTTTAAGTGGAGCAGCAGTGCGAACTATGCGGAGCATGCCAGACACCTGCAGCGCAGCATGGTAGAGTACACCGGAACAAATGCAGACATTATTGCATTTAATATTGTTTTGTCTGCATATTTGGGCTCCAAACCTATGGAGGAATATGTAAAACTGTTGACCTATCAGAGGAATGGAACAGCAGTACCGCTGAAGATCGGGACAAAGGTATATGGATTTTACAGGTGGGTTATTGAGTCATTGGCATTTAACGGAACGGCAACAGACTCTGACGGAGACTGGACAGAAGCAACGGTAAATGTTTCTCTAAAAGCCTATGAAAAATAAGGGGCTGATGAATTGTATATCAGGGCAACAGAAGAACAACTTCGCGAAATCGAATTAAACCCAGCGGATGAAGCCGTTGAGATATCGCAAAATATTGCAGCATTGGCAGTTACACCGCTTGGAGGTGTACCGCTCGCAGCGGATATGGGAATGCCGATGGACTATAAAGACAAGCCGATCACACTGTCTGCTATAGCTTTTGAAGCTGAGTTTCGGCAGATTGTTGACACATTCGAGAGCCGGGTAAACGTGGAGAATGTAACGATAGAAATGGATGATACCGGCGGACGGATCATGCCGACTGTGGAGGTGACGAGAAATGGCGGGCAGTGATTACGAGTTTCCAGATGTAGAATTTGTTGAAACAGACACAGAAGGAATAGTCAATGAACTGATACAAAAATATGAGCAGGAATTTGGACGAACACTATATCCAGCAGACCCGGTACGGCAACTGATATTATGGTTTGCGTCCATTCTGTCACAGGAACGGAGCATGATGAACATTGCAGCCAAACGCAATCTGCCGAGATATGCAACTGGTGAATATCTGGACAGTTTGGCAGAGATTTTCTACGGCGTAACCAGAATGGAGGCACAGCCGGCTAAAACTGTACTGAAATTCACCTTGCCGGAAATTTTGAATGAAAATATTACTGTTCCGGAAGGAACAGAAGCTACACCAAACGGAGAAATATATTTTGCCACAACAGAAGAACTTGTCATAAAGACAGGTGAACTAACCGGAATTGTAGATGCAGAATGCACAGAAGGAGGAATATCTGGCAATGGATATGAGCCGGGACAAATCAACCGTCTTGTAGATCAACTGGCATATGTTGCGTCGGTAGAGAACGTAACAATTAGCGTAAACGGAACGGATATAGAATCAGATGATGAACTATATAGCCGCCTACGCGGCAGCTACGAGGGATACAGCACGGCGGGAACGGAGGGAGCATATCAGTACCATGCACAGCAGCATAACAGTGCTGTCGCGGATGTTGTTGTGCAGGAACTGGATCCCGGACAGACCGGAATAACGGTTTTGATGGACAGCGGTATACCATCTGAAGCAGATATTGCCGACATGCAAGCTTATCTGTCCAGCGATGACATTAGACCGGTCACAGATCAGGTGATTGTATCTGCACCTGAAGGAGTAGGATTCGACGTAAATCTGACCTACTACGGCAGCGAAACAATTGAACCGGGAAATGAACTATTGGCAAATTTGGTAGAAACAGCGGTAAATGAATATATAGAGTGGCAGACTTCCAAACTTGGAAGGAAAATCAATCCGGGTAAACTGATTGCCATGGTGATATCAGCAGGTGCAACCTACTGCGAAGTTACGGAACCGACTGTCAAAAAATTAATATCAACACAGTGCGCTGTACTGAATGCGGAACCAACGCTGATATATGGAGGAACGGATGAATGAAGCAGATCACACAAACTGGCAGCATTTATGACGTCCCTCTGAATCAAACGCTTCCTCCAGCTCTGCAATTTGATACAAGGGTCGTTGCATTATCCACAGCAATCTCGGCAATGCTGCAGAATCACGCAGATATACTGACTTGGACAATCGGAATCTATTACAGGATTGAAGAATTAGACGAAACCATGCTGGATATTTTAGCTGCGGATCTTCATGCGGACTGGTACGACTATGACGGCTCCATAGAACAGAAACGGGCAGTCATAAAAAACAATGTTGCAATCCACAGGAAAATGGGTACTGTTGCTGGACTGAAAACAGTTATTGAAAGTGTTATGGGAACTGCAGAACTGGAAGAGTGGTTCCAGTATGGCGGAGAACCGTATTACTTTCGGGTTTTAGTAAATGCGGACGATATCATAGAGCAACAGTTATTTTTTAAACTGTTGCAGGCGATAAAAATATACAAGCCGGTTCGTGCGCATCTTGACAAGGTTGTCGCACACTCCATGCTAGAGACACAGATTGTCACTGGAATTGCATCACAGATACAGTTAAAAATTGCGGAAAAAATGGACAGTTTTACGTTAGACGATATCGTATGGCTGCTGGATGAAAATGAAAATCTCCTGCTGGACCAGGATGGAAATGTATTAACGATCGATAAAGAGGTAACTACATGACACCTAAAATAACAAATGCCGGATACAGTGCAATCATCAAAGCACTGAATGGGGCGGGATTGACGTTTACCAAAATCGTCATTGGCAATGGAGGATTGCCGGACGACTACACAAACCTAACTAACATGGTCAATTCGGTTGCAGAGATTGGGATAACCAGCGCGACAGAAGGGAACCAATATGTTGAGCTTAATGGAACAATATCTAACGCTGATATAAGCTCTGCATTTTATTGGACAGAGGTAGGTGTGTTCTGTACAGATTCAGATGGCGGAGACGATATTCTATATGCCTACGGTCACTGCAAGATGAGTTCGGATACAGAAATTTATATTCCTGCGGCGGGAGAATCCGTGTTAGAACTTACGCTAAATTATTTTATTTATATTGGAGAGGCCGAGAATGTATCTGCTATTCTTTCCGAGTCAGCGCAATACGCCACAAAAGCAAATTTGAAGGAACATATTGACGATACAAACAACCCGCACAAGGTAACGGCAGAACAGGTAGGTCTGGGAAATGTAGAAAATGTAGCGCCGAGCGATATGAAGGTTAATTACAGTCTAAGAACCAGTTTAGCAAATCTGGTAAGTGGCGAGACCTTGAAACAGTCATTTTCAAAACTGGCCTTTGCAGTGAGTTCCCTAATATCTCATTTGCAAAACACGGTGATTCATGTCACAAAAGAAGAGAGAGAAGGCTGGAACGATAAAGCTGCAGGCACGCACACGCACGCTACATCAGATATCAACAGCGGTATACTTGGTGTTACCAGAGGCGGTACAGGAAAAGGCAGTTGGTCAGCAAACCGAATGATATATCCATCAGGATCAACTGCATTTACACAACTCCCGTTTCCTACTGTTATAAATTCTGTCTTGATGCAAAATTTGTCTGGTGCACCATTTTGGACACCACTGTTTCAGAGCGGTAGTTATATCGGGACGAACACTTCCGGAAGCGAAAATAAAAATAGCATCACATTTTCAGGAAAAATTCCAAGCATTGTGTTCATTTTTCAAAGTGATAACTCCAGAATAGGAATTATTCATACGTCGTGCAGCAAAGGACAAGTCATTCTGGCAGGAGAATCAAGTGTGAACACGAATGAGATATGTGTATCGACAGATGGAACGACACTTAGCTGGTATTACAACAGCACAGAGAGTCATCCGGCTAATCAGCTAAATGGCAATACCACATATTATTACGTGGGATTGCTCTAAGATAAGAAAGGAAAGACAAACTATGGCAGGACAAAAAATTACAGAAGTTGCGTTGCAAAATAGCCCGGCTGCTGACAAAACAAATTTACTTGCAGAATACGAAGGAAATCTGCGGAGATTGCCTGCAGCAGAGTTTGCATTTCAGGATGATGTAGAAAGAGCTATTAATCAATTTGAAGAAGAATCAGCTAAGATAAAGGAAGATTTGAGTGAATTGGGAATGGTTTGTGGAAAGAATTTGTTTCATAA
>JAJPXP010000024.1:3259-41153 GCA_021205365.1 Clostridia bacterium | reverse complement strand
ATTTATATATTTTGGAAATTTTGCTATAAAATACTTAAATGCACCTGTATAAATAATACGAACTCCCGATTCCTCTATCAATCGTTGTGGAAATCCAATCGCTATTGCTTATACTATCATCTTACACTCCATTTTACAAGGAAAAGCATAAATTATATATGAAATTAGCAAATTTTCAACTCAAAAACCGTTAATTTCCATATTGGTATATGTCATAATAGCTTATCGATGATCCTGTTTCCTATAATTTAATATTCTCCAATATTGCATCGGAATTTAACCGATATATCTGTAATTTGTATACGTTTTTCAGGCATATGATGTTTGGATAAGTAATCATATAAAATATGAATCGGTTTGGTTCCTTGTGCTTCCACATCCTGACCAATGACAAAATCCACAATGCCTTCTCGAATCAGTTGTAGATTTGTCGGTGTAATATCATGCATAATAACATGTATCTTTCCTACCTGACCATTCTGACGCAGGGCATTTGCAACGCCATGCCGTCCAACCGATGCGATGTAAATTCCACTCAAATCAGAATCCGCCTGAATCGCCCGGCTGATAATGCGCTCTGCAAGCTGGGTATCTAAAAAACAGCATTGTGGCTGCAAAATTTCCAATTCAGGAAAGCTATCCGCTATTTCAGCAAGAAAACCTGTTAAACGCTGGCTGTCAGCGTAATGCCCGCTCTGCTGCCCCAATAGTGGAAGAATATGCCCTTTTCCACCCGTTACAAGGCCCATTAAAGCCGCAGCAGAACGCCCAGAAGCAATGTTATCCGGGCCAACATATGCAAGTCGGTTCGCATCACTGATATCAGTATTCAGTGTCACAACTGGAATCCCTCTTTTTTCAGATAATGCATTAACCCTTTCTCGAACCCAAGAATTTGCCAACGGCATCAACGCCAGTCCGTCAATATGTTCTATTTCAACCAGTTCATCAATCAAAGCAAGCTGATGTTGAATATCTATACCATTCATAGTTCGAAGTATGACCTTAATAGGAAGCAAATCATTATCTGGCAGATGTTGAAATAGGTATGCCAGTGAACGCACAAAACCGGAGTTCGCAGAATGCAGTACCACACCAATTTTCCATGTTTTCATCAAAGAAGGCATCAAACGCGGCGAGATATACCCCATTTCACGTGCCTTTTCCTGAATTTTCGCTGCAACTTCCGGACGGATTCCGGATTTATTATGTAAAGCACGATCAACAGTGCCACGGGACACACCACAGGCTTCTGCAATCTGCTGCATCGTTATCATACGCTCACAACTCCTTTTGTTATTATCATACCATACAGAATCTATTTTGAACAGATAGTACAAATGCACGGAAATTCGTTCCTTTTATACTCGATCAATACGAAGATTAGTCGTTTTTTATTGAATACTTCTAATTTTTAATGCGTTTTATTAGACAATTTTACGGAATTGCGCACGTGAAAAAGATAGTTTCATAAGCCTATTGAAACAAATGCACGAAAATGTTATCGTAAAAATACAGTAAGAAAGAAACTGAATTTCTGTTTTCTGCGGACTTTTCTGGTTGCAGCATACTCATATCACAAGCGAATACGCCGGAAGAAATGAAATACAACAAAAACCAATTGTGATGTTATGAAAAGGAGCATATTATGAGAATCGGATTTAATGAAGCAAATGACCGTTTCTGTGCAGGTCACACCGTCATGCAGGACCTGGAGCTGTGCGAAAAGTATGGCTTTGACTGTATTGATATTCAATCTGAATGTTTGAATCGTGACCTCGATAATGGCATTGTTACGTTGGAAGATCTCGGTGAGTGGTTTAAAACCCATCATCTGTCCATTCTGTCCTATAATGCTCTGTGCTTCTTCAATATGAAGCAGACAGAAGAGGAAAAAGCAGCTGTTATGACAGAGCTTGATGAGATCATCCGCCGTTGCAATATTCTGGGCTGTAAAATGATTGTTGTCGTTCCGTCTCAGGACATGAAGGAACGCGGCTTACAGCCAACCCGCAAGGAAATCCGCGAGGATGCCGTTGCTGTTCTGAAGGAAATGGTAAAGAAGGTTGAACCATATGGCATCAAACTGTCCCTGGATTTTTGCGGTGCACCAGATATGACAATCAACCGTTTTGAAGATGCATACGCAATCGTTGAAGCTGTTGATTCCCCGCTAGTCGGCGTTACCCTTGACCAGTATCATTTCTATGCAATGGGTTCCAGCTGGGAAACGCTGGAAAAGGCTGACGGCAAGAAGATCTTCGTATGGCATCTAAACGGTACTGAGGATATGCCGTGCGGCTCCTACTATAATAATGATGAGAAACGTATGTGGCCAGATGCCGAAGGCGATTGTCTGCCGCATGCCCGCTATGCAGATACCCTCAAGAAAATTGGCTTTGATGGTGACTGCTGTACCATTGAAATTTTCCGTCCAGAATACTATGAAATGTCTCAGGAAGAAAATATAAAGAAGTCTGCTGAAGTTACCAAGGCCCATGTAGCAAAATACTGCAAATAATTCGTTTTCAAACATATGCTTATCTAAAAATAAACGGAACAAATAAAACCACAAGAAAAGACCCCTTGATGCAGGATAATGAAACTGCATCAAGGGGTACAGCTCTATTTAAGATATACAAGCATTATAAAAAGACTACCGAGTCGGATCATTCCGTACGTGTCAAGACACCAAAATAGTTCTTCCAACAATTTCTAACATAATCAAAAAAAATGTTGACATTATAAAAAAGATCTGATATAATAACCATCGTTGCAGTAAGAATAACAACTGCGATAGAATAAAATAACGAGGTGTGGCTCAGTTTGGTAGAGCGCTGCGTTCGGGACGCAGAGGCCGTGGGTTCAAGTCCCGCCACCTCGACCATGATAGTACGAACGGTCAATACAAGATCGTTCGTACTTTTTCTTTTGTTCCAACATGAATCTATGTAGAAAATCCGTCTATCTACAATATCATGCTCCGTTAGCACCTGACTCATTTTGCTCTGTGCAAGCAACTGATAAAAATAAAAATTCCACTCTGTCGGCCTGAACTTCATTCAAACCGGCAGGGTGGAGTTTTTTATGGAATGTACTAAAGTGTTGAGATCGGTTAGTTATTTACATTGAAAGCGCCGATTCCCGGATAAACCGCACTGCTTCCCAGGTCTTCTTCGATACGCAGGAGCTGATTGTACTTTGCAACACGCTCTGTACGGCTCGGAGCACCGGTCTTAATCTGGCAGGTATTCAAAGCAACAGCAAGGTCAGCAATGGTGGTATCTTCGGTTTCGCCGGAACGATGAGAAGAAATTGCAGTGTAGCCAGCCTTGTGAGCCATCTTAATAGCTTCCAGTGTTTCCGAAACAGAGCCAATCTGGTTTAGTTTAATCAGGATGGAGTTGCCACAGCCGTTATCAATGCCCTTTTTCAGGCGTTCTGTGTTGGTTACAAACAGGTCGTCGCCAACCAGCTGAACCTTATCACCCAATTCCTTTGTCAGCAACTGCCAGCCTTCCCAGTCCTCTTCATCAAGGGCATCTTCAATGGAAATGATAGGATACTTTTCAACCAGCTGCTTCCAATGCTGGATAAGGGTCTCAGAGGTGAACTTCGTGCCAGCCTTCGGCAGAACATATTCGCCCTTCTTTTCGCCCTTCCATTCGCTGGATGCAGCATCCATTGCAAGCATAAAGTCTTTTCCCGGAATATAGCCTGCTTTTTCAATTGCCTTCAAAATATACTGGATTGCTTCTTCGTCGCTTGCCAGATTCGGAGCGAAGCCGCCTTCGTCGCCAACAGAAGTAGCCAATCCTTCAGATTTCAGCAAAGCAGCCAGTGCATGGAAAACTTCAGCACACCAACGGAGCGCTTCACGGAAACTCGGTGCGCCAATCGGCATAATCATAAATTCCTGCACATCAACAGTATTGGCAGCATGTGCACCGCCGTTCAGAATATTCATCATCGGAACCGGGAGACGATTGCCAGACAATCCGCCGAGGAACCGATACAGCGGAAGCCCCAAGGAAATAGAAGCAGCTCTTGCTGCTGCAATGGATACAGCCAAGATTGCATTTGCTCCCAGATTGGACTTATCTTTTGTACCATCAGCCTCGATCATAGCCTTGTCAACTGCATAAATATCGGAAGCATCCAGGCCAATAACAGCGTCATTGATAATAGTGTTGATATTTTCAACAGCCTTTGTGACACCTTTTCCAAGATAGCGGCTCTTGTCACCGTCACGCAGTTCCAAAGCTTCGAATTCGCCAGTAGAAGCGCCGCTGGGTGCAGTACCTCTTCCGACGGTGCCATCTGCAAGTATAACCTCAGCTTCTACAGTTGGATTGCCGCGGGAATCCATGATCTCACGTCCGATTACTTTTTCGATGCAATTATAATCCATGTAACTTCTCCTTTGCAATTGTCTTTTTTCTGTTTCAAGTGGAAAGTAATACATCGTTTTCTGTAACGAGCAATAGAAAACGACATGTTGCAGTTAACTTAGGATTGTTTTCCGTAACGAGCAATAGAAAAATTAGCTATCGTTAACTCGCAGTTTTAGTATAACAGATTTCTTTCAAATGTCAATATGGTTTCTTTAAAGTTACAGTAAAACAATTAAATTGCCAAAAAACACACTCAAATATGCTCAAAATTGATCTGACCAAGACACCGCAACAAAGAAATATACCCCATGCTATGCCTTCTTTCCTGTAACACAAACCCACACCTTCTTTGCCTGGTCTATGTTGATATTCTGGAACCCGGCTTCTACAAAAAATTCTTTTAGCTGCTGCGGCGTATAGACTTTTATATCTTCAACTATTTTGCTCCAAATGCAGTGAGAATCTGACATTTCACAAACAGCCATAAATGTTCCGCTTGATTTGTCCCAGTCTGCCTTCTGGCTTTCCAAAGTTTTTCGTCCAACCCATCCTGTCACCTCATTCAAGCATTAGTTAGTTATCACTAATTCTTTTATAGTATATAGAGTTTTCATAGGAAGGTAAATTCCTTTTAAAGCAGGAACCGGGATTGTTTTTCAGCAACAACCTTGCTTTACCAATGATAGTATTCATGATATAATATATAATATAAATTGAAAGGAGTATCTGCGATTCGCAAGGAATATACCTATGAGAACTGATAGCCAATCCTGCCAGATTTTAAATGATTTTCTTGCCTATTTATCAACAATTAAAGGAAAATCTCCCAAAACTGTTCATGAATATTACTTAGATCTTCGTGTTTTCTTCCGATATCTCAAGCAAAAGCGTGGACTTGTGGACGATATTCCATTTGATGAGATCCCCATCAATGACATTGATATTGCGTTTGTAAAGTCCATTACACTATCTGATGCCTATGATTTTTTAATGTATACTGTTCAGGAACGACCCAAGCATGGAAATTCAGATAATAGCGAAATCGGCCTGACTGCACCGTCGCGCGCCCGGAAGGTTTCTGCTCTGCGTTCCTTTTTTAAATATCTGACAGACAAGGCTCATCTGCTGGATCATAATCCGCTGCAGAATCTGGAATATCCTTCCGTCCGCCGTTCCCTGCCGAAATATTTAACAGTGGATGAAAGTATCGCTTTGCTGGAAGCCGTTGACGGACAGTTTAAGGAACGTGATTATTGTATCCTAATGTTATTTTTGACATGTGGCCTTCGAGTTTCAGAGCTTTGTGGTCTAAATATTTCTGACATCAAAGAAAATCAAATTCGCGTGCTGGGTAAGGGAAATAAAGAGCGTATGCTGTATTTAAATGATGCCTGCATCGATGCAATCAACAATTATCTTCCCTGCCGCGTGAAACCGAATAACAATTCCGGGAATGCTGGCGCACTGTTTGTCAGCAGACAGCGAAACCGTATTCGGAAGACTTCAGTAGAAGCACTGGTAAAAAAATATCTTTCTCAGGCCGGTCTGGATGCAAGCAAATTTTCTGCTCATAAGCTTCGGCATACTGCAGCCACTATGATGTATAAAAACGGCGTCGATATCCGAACGTTACAGGATGTTTTAGGGCATGAGAACCTGAATACAACCATGGTTTATACACATATCAATGATGCCAATATGCAAGAGGCCGCTGCGCGAAATCCCCTTGCCTCTTACCGAAAAAAACAGAAAAAGGAAAGCAATGACCAATCATAGCCTGATATAAAGCTGCTAAAAAGCCGCAGGAGATTCCTGCGGCTTTTGTAATGCTTAAAAATATTACAATTTATCAATTTCCTGTTTAACCTGTTCATAATCTGCCACAGCATTGATAAATTACAGCAATGCATTGGCAGTCATATGCGAAGGCAAGTCCAGAACCTTTAACAGCCTTTTGCGCTTTTCATTGCTTCCCGGAACACCTGTCAGCCCCCATGCAAAGAAATCTGCTTTGGTAATTTTCGGTCTGCTGTGGTCTTCCGGCAGGCATTCAATACCCGCGTTTTGCAATGCGTCCAGAATGACATCGTTGGGAACACCTTCCACCCCCAGCGTACCTTCCTTAGAGCCTTTTGCTTTCCGTTTTTCCTTTCCGGCAATCTGCGGAATATATGCATGGCGTATTTGTTCCTTTGGGATAGCACCACGCAAATAGTTTCGAATGACAAAGCCTGCGCCATCGCTGTCAGTCAGTACCAAAATGCCACGTTCAGACGCAATGCGCCGAATCAATGCCAGCTTTTCCTTGTTGTTAAAAATAGCAAAACCGCCGGTTTCAATGACGACCGTATCCACCAGCTGTTTGATTTTGTTGACATCATACCGTCCTTCGACGATAATTGCTTCCTTAATATGAATCATCGGATTCCTTTCTTTTGTCCAAAATTCGCTGCCATTTCCAGCAGCATCAGTTCCAGTACCTTCTGACGGTCGGAACCCGCAGATTTCATGGCAACATCACTTTCACCACACAGCAGCAGCGTCCGGCGCAGCCATTTTGTTTCCAGCTGTACTGCAGAATCACGCATTTTCCGTGCATAGTATGACGATTTGCTGCCCAAAAGCTCCATCAGTTCCTTATCGCTGACATGGGACTGCATGGCAAGCTTGGCTGCATACAAACGCTGGATATGCCTTGCGATAGCCGAAAGCAATACAATCGGTTCATTTTTCTGCGCAATCAGATCATTCACCAGACCAAGTGCGCGGTCAAAGCGCTGAGCAGTAATAGCATCTGTCAGGTCAAATGTAACAGCATCCAAAACCTTGGTACAGACTGCATCAATATCGCTGCGTTTGACAGAATCTGTTACACTGTGGGCACATGCTTTTTCAATTTCCAGCGACAGGTTAGTCATGGATGTACCGCAAATAAACAGCAGATAATCACAGGTATCGTTGTCAATATGTTTTCCGGCATCCCGGACATGCCGTTTGACCCATGGAATCAGGTCATGGCGTTCCAATTGGGAAAAATCTGCAATACAGCCAATTTTATTAATAGATGCATATAGTTTCGTGCGTTTATCCGGCTTAAGGTCAATCGTGTCATAATAAAATACAAGGCATACATAATCCGGCAGATCACTTAAAATATTGGGTAAATCCTCTTTCAGTGCGGCTGTCGGCTTGAAAACATCCAAATCCTTTACTACAACCATGCGGCGTTCCGCCATAGCAGGATAGCTGTCAATGGCAGTAGTGAGCTGATTGGCAGATAGGCTTGCACCTTCAAACACCTCATAATTGAAATCCCGGAAGGTTTCATCTACAACAGCCTTTTCCAATTCCTTGAGGTAATGCTGTTTCAGATAACTCTCTTCCCCGCCGATCAGATACAGGGAGCCAATGGTATGGTTTTTTAAATCATTTTTCAATCGCTGAGCGCCGTCTGGTTTATTCGTTTTTCTTGGCGGCATTGATTATCCTCCCTTCGCGTTTCGTACGGTGATAAAATCGATTTCGCCGGTTTCATATGGATTGGACACTGGGATATTATCATATATATCCGGACTCGTCCAGCCGTTTTCCAGAATGAGCTGTTCCGGCTGAATGCGGTCCAAAAGTTCCTTCATTTTGGTAGAATCTTCAACAAAACCTCCTGCTACAACAAGTGTATCGCAGGAAAGTGGCGAATTTTCTGTATAATCCAACAGCATTTTCTGTGTCAAAGCATGGACAATCAAAATATCCTGATCCTCAGACACAATATGCACCATCAGTTTACGTTCTACAGCCCCGAGAACCGAAATGCCGAGAGAAACATCTCCTATGGGAGTTTCAGCGTCCGGTGCGGTCTTTTCATACGAAATGCTGAGATTTTCCAGTGTTTCCATCAATACTGGATATACTTCATTTGTTTCCCGGTTAGTTTCAGGCAGGATGACCTGTTCCACCGGAACAGTTTCCAACAATTCACATACATTGCGTGCATGTGTCAAATCAACTGAGGTAAGTATCATCAAATCGAGTGAATCCATGCCGTGCCAATCAAGATACTGTTCAATATCCTGCACAACATCGTAGTGACCAGAGCCACTGCAGTCAATCAGTGCAGCATGTTCCCCACAGGAAACGATGATTGCCTGACCACTGCCCTCTGGAAGAATCGAAATTTTCAGATCATCTGCGGCAGCAGCGCCGCGCCATAGGCTGATACCAATAATGGCAGCCATAAGCGCAGGAACGGAAACAAGCAACAGTCGCTTCCCTGCTAGCCATAGCAAGAGTACAGTTATAACACTCAAAACAATGGAAATTGCGAAATCTATACTGCTCTCGCAGTATAACACACCATACGGGATATTGGCAATGGTATCACTCACCCAATAAATATAATCTGTCAGATAGCCCGCAGCGGTTAAAATCGGGCCCGAAATTCCTGCAAGTTGGGTGCCGATAATGCCGCCAATCACAAGTAATGGGAATAAGATGGCAATTACCCATAATGCCAGCAGATTGGAAAAAATAGAAAATACCGAAATATAGCCAAAGTGATACAGCAAAAACGGCACTGTCAGAGCAGAGGAACAAATGGTGCAAATAATGCTGCCCAGAAAAATATGATATAGTTTTTTCAGAATGTGCGGTGCTTTCTTTGGAAGCTGCAAAAGCTTCTGCACGCGGTTGGAAAAACAGATAATACCAAAGGACGATGCGAAGGAAAGCTGCAAACTGACAGAAGCCAAGGCTTCCGGCAGCAGCACCAGAATGACAAGCAATGCGGCAAACAGTGCGTTTAGGCTGTTATTTTGTTTTCTTACCCAGAATGCTAGTATAATCATGCTATACATGATGCAGGCACGTAGTACAGATGGCGACCAACCGACCATGAAATAAAATACAACCAACGCCGGAACGCAGAGCATCGTTCCCAGCTTTTTACCAAACAAGAACATCAGCATGGAAATCAAGAATCCGACATGCAAGCCGGAAAGCGCAATCACATGGGACAATCCGGCACGCCGCAGGTGATCGGTATCTTTTGTCGTCAGATTTGTCCGATTCCCGGTTACCAGCGCACTCCAGAATGCGGCCTGCCTTTCTGTGCCACACTGCGCAAAGACCGCCTGCAGTGTATGAGCAAATTTCTTCGGATAATAGATGAGTGGACGGTGTTCCGGCTGGGTTACGGTAATTGGAATGCCTTCTGCTGCCGATGCAAGCACATAATAGCCTTCAGAGCGGTAATAGCCAGCGCGGTCAAAACCCTCAGACGCATTGGAAAGATAAAATTCCACAGATGCTGTGATGATATCACCGGGCTGGATTTCTTCTTCAGTAAATGGCAGATATACAAGCGTGCGGAAGCTTCTGGAACAACCTACATCAGAACCCTTGATATGAACTGCAACACGCTGGTTATTATCATATTGTACGGCATAGTCTGTCGCAGTAAATGTGATTGTTGCCGGTGTTCCAGCAACCTCAGCAACCGGGTTCACAACATACGTATGATATGCTGTGGTATAGCTTAGCCCACAGGCCAGCCCTGCAGCCAGAACACAGACAGGGCGAAGCTGTGAAAAACGTGAGCCGAAGATAACCGCCAACGCAAGAACAAGCACTGCCATCGCCAGTGGAAGTGAAAAAGAAAATAAAGCGACAGCAGTACCTGCTGTGAATGCGGCAGAAAACCAGATCAAAGGCCGTTTCATTTTCTTTTCCCCTTTCAGCATAGAAAAAATACAAACCGAGGTGGCACCGGATGGTACCACCTCAGCTTACAAACTATTTTGCGTAATCAGCCTGGAGGCCAAGTCATATCGCGGCCAGACAGTACATGGAAATGCAGATGAAAAACACTCTGCTGTGCCTGCTCACCGATGTTAGAAACAACACGGAAGCTTTCCATGCCGCGCTCCTTTGCAATCTTTGCAATTGCTTCAAAGCATTTGGCAACAATCATGCTGTTTTCCGGTGTGACTGCCGCAACAGATTTGATATGCTGCTTTGGAATGACCAGAAAATGGGTTGGTGCCTGCGGATCAATGTCATTAAATGCATAGCAATATTCGTCTTCATACACCTTGGTAGATGGAACATCGCCGGAAATGATATTGCAGAACAGACAATCAGACATAAGACAATCCTCCTTTCAAATGTTTGATATATTTCAGGAATAGAATTACTTCAAAATGCCCTCTACGATGCCGGTAACAGCAGCCAAAGCATCCGCCAACTTCTCCGGCTTCTTGCCGCCTGCAGAAGCGGAATCCGGACGTCCGCCGCCGCCACCGCCACAAAGCTTGGCAACTTCCTTGATGATCTTGCCGGAATGTGCACCAGCCTTGACAGCATCCTTACCAGCTACGCAAAGCAGCTGAATCTTGCTTTCACCAGTAACAGCCGCCAGCACAGCAACACTACCTGGCTTGCGCTCCTTGATGATATCGCCGATGGAACGCATAACCTCCGGTGTATCCTCCAGCTTTGCCGCCAGAACCTCGACACCCTTAACTTCCTGTGCACCAGCAAACAGCTCGGCCAGCTTCATTTCAGCGATCTTTCCGTTCAAGCTGTCCACATTGCGGTTCAGATTGCGTACATCCTCTACAGTCTGTTCCGCACGCTGTACCAGATCGTTCGGAGAGGTCTTGAGCGCAGCAGCAGTATCGTTCAGAAGCTTCTGACGCTCCTCAAACAGCTGCAGGAATCTGCGTCCAGTCAGCGCCTCAATACGGCGTACACCAGCTGCAACAGAAGCTTCGCTGACAATCTTAAACATGCCAGCCTTCGCAGTGTTATCTAGATGGGTACCGCCACAGAACTCAATAGAGAAATCACCTGCACGAACAACGCGAACGATATCGCCGTATTTCTCACCAAACAGAGCCATTGCACCCAGCTTCTTTGCTTCTTCAATCGGCATTTCATCCGTGCGGACTTCCATGCCCTCCAGAATTGCATTGTTAACAATATCTTCAACCTGCGCAATTTCCTCTGCGGTCATTGCTGCAAAGTGGGTAAAGTCGAAACGTACATGGTCGGCATCAGTGTAGGAACCAGCCTGTTCTACATGGCTGCCCAGAACCTCGCGCAGAGCCTGCTGCAGCAGATGCGTAGCGGTATGAGAACGGCAGATTGCCTGACGGCGTTCCTTATCGACCTTGCAGGTTACGGTATCTCCACGGCTGATGACACCGCTCTTGACAACACCAGAATGCAGATAAATACGGCCATCACCATTCTTCTGTACATTGTTGATCTCAATTTCACAATCGCCATGAGAAATCGTGCCATAGTCCGGTACCTGACCGCCCATTTCCGCATAGAACGGTGTCTTGTCCAGCACAACGGTTACCTTGGAGCCTGCACGCACTGCGTCAGTGCTTTCACCTTCTGCAATCAGCGCCATGACATTACCCGTTGCTTCCAGTGCAGTATAGCCGCAAAATTCGGTCTTCAGGGACTTATCCAGACCGAGATCCTCAGAAGCCCAGCCTACGTCACCCATACGCTTGCGGTCTTCACGGGAGCGCTCTTTCTGCTCCTGAATCAGTGCATCAAAGCCATCACGATTGGTGCTCATACCCTGTTCTTCCAGAATTTCAATGGTTAAGTCAATCGGGAAGCCATAGGTATCATGCAGCTTGAATGCATCAGCAGCCGGAAGCTCCTTGCTGCCTGCCTGCTTTGCTGCATCAATCATATCATTCAGAATGGAAAGACCGGCATCAACTGTAGCGTCGAAACGCTCCTCTTCTACCTGAATCACCTTACGGATATATTCCTGCTTTTCAACCAGAGCCGGATAAGCGCCACCACTCTCCTGAATCACGGTATCACAAACCTGATACAGGAACGGCTTGTCAATGCCAAGGAGCTTACCATGGCGTGCGGCACGGCGCAGCAGACGGCGCAGAACATAACCACGGCCTTCATTGGATGGAATAACACCATCACAGATCATCATAACAGTAGAACGAATATGGTCCGTAATAACACGCAGAGAAACATCGGTCTTATAGGACTCGCCGTAGGTCTTGCCGGAAATTCTGGATACATGGTTGGTGATGTTCTTCACTGTATCAACATCAAACAGCGAATCTACATCCTGCATAACAACTGCCAGACGTTCCAGACCCATACCGGTATCGATATTCTTCTGAACCAATTCGGTATAATTGCCCTGACCATCGTTGTTAAACTGGGAGAATACGTTATTCCATACCTCCATATAGCGGTCACATTCACAGCCAACCGTACATCCCGGCTTGCCGCAGCCGTACTTTTCACCGCGGTCATAATAAATTTCAGAGCAGGGGCCACACGGACCGGAGCCATGCTCCCAGAAGTTGTCCCCCTTGCCAAAGCGGAAAATGCGTTCCGGTGCAATACCAATCTGCTTATTCCAGATTTCAAATGCCTCGTCGTCATCCTCATAAATGGATGGATACAGGCGGTTCGGATCAAGCTCCATAACTTCGGTCAGGAATTCCCAGCTCCATGCAATTGCTTCCTTCTTAAAATAGTCACCGAAGGAGAAATTACCCAGCATCTCAAAATAAGTGCCATGCCGTGCTGTCTTGCCGACATTTTCGATGTCGCCAGTACGGATACATTTCTGGCAGGTTGTCACGCGGCGGCGTGGCGGTTCCTGCTCACCAGTAAAATACGGCTTCAGTGGAGCCATACCGGAGTTAATCAGCAGCAGGGATTTATCGCCCTGCGGGATCAGAGAAAAGCTCGGCAGTCTCAGATGCTCTTTTGACTCAAAGAACACAAGGAACTTCTCACGGATTTCATTCAAACCCATGTAATGCATGTCATTTGCCTCCATATATAAATAAAAAATTTTTACGATATTTTCAACAGCTCTTCACCAGAAAACCAAAAAGCCTTCGCCCCAATATAGGGGCGAAGGCTTTGCTACGCGGTACCACCCTAATTTGCCAGTATTGGCATCTCAGTGCGTCCTTAACGCGGACAAACGATCCGGTTTATCCCGGATGGCTCGGAAGCAGCTGACAGGCTGCTGCACTGCAGGGCTTCCACCATCCCCTGCTCTCTGATAGGCATCCAATCCTGTCTCATTTCGTCATCGCCATTTTAGCTGTATAACATCTTTATTATACACATTTAGGTTTTGTTGTCAACCTTTTTGATTGGATTTGCGGCCTTTTCCTTGCGGAGAATGGAGAAATCCGATACCTGAAATGGGAATTTTATATGCAGACGCATCATAGCAGAGCGCGCTGCATCCAGCACTTCGCCATCATCATTCCGCATTTCTTCCACTTTGAACTCATAAACCGGCTTACCCGGCTGCATAAGCTCCAATGTATCCCCGGCAAAGAACCTGTTTTTCAATACGAAAACCGCATTTCCCTCTTCATCGCAGCTTTCAAACAGCGCAGCGATTTCCCAGTCACGAATGTACATCACATCTGGATAATACTGTCCCTTTGGATCGCGCCCAAAGTAAAAGCCAGTAAAGTATTCCCGATGGCTGATTTTGCCGATTTCTTCACGGATATTCTCCGGCACCTGATAATCCGGCGTCGGATTGGCAAGATATAGGTCCAATGCGCGGCGATATGCGGCGGTAATGCCCGCAGTATAATAGGCGGTCTTTGCACGCCCTTCGATCTTGAAAGAAGTAATCCCAGCTGCAACCAGCTCCGGAATGTGGTCAATCATACACATATCCTTGGAATTATAGAGATATGTGCCGCGTTCATCTTCATCGACCGGAAAATACTGTCCTGGGCGCTTTTCCTCCATCAGCGCATACTTCCAGCGGCAGGACTGTGCGCAGGCGCCATGGTTGGCGTCACGTCCAGTAGTATAGTTAGAAATCAGGCAGCGGCCAGAATAGGAGATGCACATAGCGCCATGCACAAAGCATTCAATTTCCACCTCTGGCGGAATTGCGTCACGGATGGTCTTGATTTCCTGCAGTGTAAGCTCACGTGCCAGCACGATGCGTTCCGCACCCATATCAACCCAAAACTGTGCTGCTTCATAGTTCAGGATGCTGGTCTGCGTACTGACATGCAGCGGAAGCTTCGGCACCACACGTTTTGCAACACGAATGACACCAAGGTCAGAAACAATAATAGCATCCGCACCGTATTCATACAGCTTTTTCAGATAGCCCTCCAGCTCGGAAAACTCATTGGAGCGCGGAGAAATGTTGACTGTTACATAAATTTTTACACCGCGTTTATGCGCATATGCAATGCCTTCTCGCAGTTCATCATCAGAAAAGTTGTCAGAAGCTGCACGCATACCAAAGTGCTTTCCCGCCAAATAGACAGCGTCAGCACCATAGGCAATGGCATATTTCAGACGTTCCATATCGCCTGCGGGCGATAAAATTTCAGGCTTGTTCATAATATCCCCTTAATTGCCGGACGCTTCTTTCTGTTTTTGGACAGCTGCAATATTGGCAGTCTGTTCTTCCTGTGTTTTCGCATAGATATGTGCGGTATGGTCGGCATTTGCAACGTAGTAATAATAATCGTGTACTGCGGGCTGTACAGCTGCCAGCAGTGCATCATAGCCCGGATTACAAATCGGTCCAGGCGGCAGTCCCTTGCTCGTATAAGTGTTATATGGACTGTCATATTTCATATCAGCATCTGTCAGATCTGTATGTCCAACTACATACTGAATCGTGGCATCAATATTCAGATACGGATATTCTGATGCATGATCCAATCGGTTCCAGATGACACCGGATACATTCAACATATCGTCTGCATCCACAGATTCCTTTTCCACCATGGAAGCGATGATGACCATATCAGAAACAGACAAGTCTTTTTCTTTGCAAAGCTGCGCAAGGCTCTTCCCATCTGAATCATCATTGATCTTGTTTTCAAAATTACCCAGCATCTTGCTGATAATGGTTTCCGCACTGTCACTGAGATAAAATTCATAAGTGTCCGGGAACAGGTAGCCTTCCAAGCTATTGGTTTCATTGCCGATGTCGTCCGGCAAGAAATCATACGTGAAATCGCTGTTCTGCAAAACTGTCTTCAGCTCTGTTTCCGAGCTGAGTCCATTTTCGACGAGAAGATCAATGATATCGTCGATGGTGTAACCCTCAGGAATTGTAACGGTTACAGTACTCTTGCTGGTCAAACGTATTTCGTTGACGATTTCACGGTAATCCATATCGGAATTTAAGGTCCACATGCCCGGACGGAATTCAATATCCCTGTAAACAATGCTAGTAAATAAATGGAAGAAGGAACCGTAGTTAACAACCCCACTTTTATCCAGCAGCTTCGAAACCTTGCCAACAGAGGCATCTTCCGGAATGGTAATCGTAATATCGCGGTCTGGTTTTGCAAGAGCAAACAGATCGTTGGACAATAGAATACCGGTCGTTGCCAGCACAGCTGAAACAATCAGTATGGTGAGCAGATAGCGGAGGGTTCCGCTGATGCCGGAACGCTTCTTTTTCCGTTTTACCGGCTGTTCAGGGGCTGATGCTTTTTTCTTGTTAGCTTTCATATCAGTATCCTTTCTCTTTTGCCATTTGGCAAAAGGGTTAGCATTTTCTCTCTATTTCAGCGCGATGCTGACGACAAAGCTGGAAATAAAAATAAAAAATCCAGGATTCACTATACAGTCGCGGACAGACAACAAAACGGTACCACTGTTTGGCGCCAGCCTGCGCAGACGGTGCAGACGGATCTGAGATTCCAGTGAACGGAGTGTCAGATACAACGTCAGCAGGAAAAGAATGACATTGATATAAGTAAAGTATTTCCAGATTCCGAAAGAGCTGTACAGGTGAATCAGATAGTTAATAATATAATAATAACAGTTATTAATCATATGTGCAAGGATTGCAGGCCAGATTGAATCAAACATATATACCAGGAATGCATACGCACACCCGGCAATCAGCGGCCCTACAAAGTTAAATAATGAACCATGCAGCATAGCAAAGCAGATACCACTCAAAACAATGCTTACAACTGTACCGGCCTCCCGTTCAAAGGCGGAAAACAATGCCCCGCGCACAAAAACTTCCTCTACAATTGGAGACAGAATCACAATGCCAAGAAAGCTGATAAATCCATACTGGTTTCCGACACCGCTTGTCGTAATCATGCTGCTGACATCAATATCATTTGCACCACAGATCACATATACAATCAGGTTTGCCAAAAAAGACAGAAAAGAAACAGCCAAAGCAAATTTTACAGTAAAGCCAAAGTAAATCGGCAGCTTTTTGTTATGCCGTTCCAAACGGAAATTCAACCGGAAACTGTCATCCTGCGCCTTGTACAGGCAATAAGCCGGCGGTATAAATGCCAGCATTTCAACCACAATAATTCCAACAGATGGAATTCTGGAAAAGGCAAAATCAAAGCCAATGCTGCAAACTGTCAGGATAATAAAGCAGGCAAACAGCATAAGCCCCGGCAGCAGAGTTGATTTATCTTTCATGAATCAGCATCACCTCAGTTTCAGTCATGATACAATCACAGCGGACATCATGCGGCTGTACCGGAATGGTTTCCAATATCCGAGCCTGTGCACAAAGTGCCATGCGGTATGCACGTGTTTTTGGCAAAAAGCGGTCATAAAACCCACCTCCATACCCCAGACGCGTGCCCGAAGAATCGCAGGCAAGCGCCGGGACAATGCAAAGCTGAATTTCATCGGATGATATGACCTCACAATGCGCCCCCGGCTCAGGAATGCCAAAGGTTTCCTCGGTCAGGTCAGCTTCGGACAAAATCTGTCTCGGTTCCATCACATGTCCCGGCAGGCATTTGGGAACACATACTCGCTTGCCCTGCCGCAATGCATCTGCAATAATGGCATGGGTATCAATCTCATCCTCTGTAGACCAGTAAATGAAAATGTTTTCTGCTTCGTGATACTGTGTGCTTGCAACCACCTTTTGGCAAATCGACTGATTTACAGCATCGCGTTCTGCCTGTGGAATTGCATGCCGCTGCCGCAGCAATGTGCTGCGGAGCTCAGATTTATCCACGGTATTCAATTCCATGACGTACCTTGTCAGCAGCTTCCTTGCCGCGAAGCAGTTCAACCATGGTCAGCCCCAGTTCAATGGATGCAGCAGCGCCACATCCGGTAATCACATTATCATCCACACAAACAAGCGTATCCTTCTGCAGCTGTGTATTGCCCATTTTCTCATCTACGCTAAAATGGCAGACGGCTTTTTTGCCGTCCAGCGCACCCTTTGCAGCCAGTACGGACGGTGCTGCACAGATTGCAGCCATATAACAATGATTTTCCATGCAGTAGGAAATTGCCTTATCAATGACCGGCTTGTCAAAATAATTCTTGGTTCCCGGTCCGCCCGGAAGGAAAATCATTTCACAGTCAGATAGATCCAGCTGTTCCGGCGTGATATCGGTATCAATGGTAAATCCCATTTTACTGGTGATAGTCTTGCCGGTTACACCCACACGGGTCATCGGAATGCCTGCACGGGACAGCATATCCAGCGGCGCAATCATCTCCGTATCTTCATAGCCATCTACATGGAAAACATATACCATAACAATTTCCTCCTCAGTTAAATAACAGATTAAAATATCCGGGCTGCACTGATGTATCGTCGTGATAACGGATACAGCCCAGCTTGTGTTCAATTCCAGCGGAAGTCATACGGATTTCACTGCAATCACATGCCTGCAAAATCCCTTGGGCAAGCATGTCGGTATCGGTACCACAGCATTCCTGTGCCCAAAGCTTTTCTGCCCCATCATTCCAGACAAATGCATAGCTTTGCAGCCTGCCGTTACTTTCCAAGCCAAATGCCCCCATGCCAAGTGCCTGAAACATGTCAAGCTGGGTATTCCATTCTGCATCGGATCGAAGCAGGCGCATACCCGTACTATCCTCATACAATTCCCGCATAACCGGGATATCTGCTGCATTCAGACAGCGTACTGTACCGGAAACAGCTTTATTTTCACGCTTCCGCGTGATTGTGTCAAGATAAAAAGCAGTTCGATAGCCAAACTGATCGTAAAATCCAAACAGCCAGTCCTCCTGCGGAATCAGAATGGAAGCTGCTCTTCCGTGCTCTCTGTCCCATGCAAACGAATACTGCAACAGACGATCCATACGGTGCTGCCGGCGATGTTCCGGCGCTGTACAGGCTCCATAGATATAAGTGACCGGACGGATGCCGCGTACATCGCGAAGCATATACGGCAGCATCTGCACCATGGCACAGATTTCGCCATGTTCCTCATCGAGCAGTGTCACAGCGGGATCATACGCATGGTGAAAAAACCAGTCGCGAAAAGCGTCATCTCCGGGAAAACAGCGCTTCCAAAGAGAAAGAACCGCATGGAAATCAGATTGTTCAGCAAACCGTATCATGCTTTCACCGCCATAAATTTTTTGCCCATCATCGCAGGATGATAGGACAGTTTTGCCTTGCGCAAGCCCTCCAGCCCCAGGTCATCCTCACGGTTGACATAGGTATAGCCTTCAAAATTGTGCTGGGCAAACTGCTGGTTAATCATGGGATAGGCACCGGCAATCGAAGCTTCAGCCTTTTCCAGCTGGACAACATAGGTATCTTCACTGACCGGACATCCCATGGTAAATGCAATTACCTTTCCATCCAGCCGGAGAATGCCGCCCTTCATGCCGAGGGCTTTCCGGTTATCCAGAGCCAGAGATACTGCACAGGTTTCGCCGGAATACATGGTGCCATTGGGACAGTTATCACCGGTTTCGCACCAGTGCAAATGAAATGCATAAGCTTCCTGCTTATTTTCATCTGTCATTTCCTCATAAGACCATCGTCCTTCATAGGTCTTTTTAAACCGGTTGACAAAATTGCGTTTGGACTGCAGCTTCTTGCCGGAAAGGGTTATCAGCTTTTCTGCAGAATAGATATAATCTGCACCATCCGGAAAATCGCTGATCGAATAATGTCGGGGCATTGCTGCTTCGATTTCGGTAACCATCGGCTCTGGAATGCTGCACAGAGTAAAATCGATGCCGCGCTCCCGAGCATCGTCTTCCATTGCAAGCAATACTTCCTTCAAATCGCCCTTCCCGATTGGCGCGAGATACATCGGAACCTTTTCCGGGAAGGTCGCCATTTTGATAATCAAAAAACCGCCAAAAAAGCAAAGCTGTGTATCATAATGATCTTTCCAGATAAAAAGATCAGCAAAACAATGTTCACAAATACGGTAATTTTGTTTTGACAGACATTCGTCTGCCTTCTCCTTATCCTCTAATTTGACAGGTTGAAATGGTAGCATATATAATTATGATCTCCTTTAGACAATTGCATCAAGTACAGCTGCAACAAGCTCGGATGAGATATCATCGATGGTGCGGATCGCATGATCCTTCGTGCAGCAGATACGGTGCCAGCTAAACTGGTCTGCCAGCTGAGAAGCAGTTTGATAGCATTTTTTCAGGTAACCCATATCCTTCTCATGGATATCCTGTGTCTTGCCCCGCCGGTGCTCCAGCAGATTCTGCACCGCTTCTGTGGGCATATCCAGAAAATATACCTGGTCCGGCGCCGGAATCCCCATAATACGGTATTCAAAATCAAACAGCCAGTCGAGAAAGTCTTTCTGTTCCTTCCCATCCAGCTTAGATGCCTGATGCACAGCATTGGAAGTCGTATAGCGGTCAGCCAGAATCAGGCCGCCGTTTTCATAATAGTCTTTCCATTCTGTCTGATAGGATGCATAGCGGTCCACTGCAAAAAAGGTCGATGCAGTATATGCGCTGACATCATCCGGATGTGAACCAAACTGACCGTTTAAATACATGCGGATGAGTGCAGAAGATTCTTCCTGATAGCGCGGAAAAACCAGGCGGCGGTATGTAATATTTCGTTCATCCAACGCCCCGCACAGACGCTCAAACTGTGTGGATTTGCCGGATGCATCGGTTCCCTCCAGAACCAGCAGCTTTCCACTCATTTATTACACTCCCCGCGAATCTGCTCGTATTTTTCACGCACTTCTGCCGCCCTGCCACAGCTCATTTTGCCTTCGGAACAGACGCCACAGGTGCAGGATGGTCCGGCTTTGCGGAACAATGTAGGCGCAACAGCACAAACCTGCCTGTACATTTCCTCTGCCAACTCACGGATTTCCCACTGCGCACGATTGCAGCAGCGCAGGCGGAAAAAGTTGTGCAGAGAACGGGCATTTGCTGTCATGACCATCTTGGTCGCACAGGCATTGGGAAGCACGTAGCGCGCGTCTTCAATCGCCTTCTTCTCTGCCTTGCGACGTGCTTCTTTTTCAGAGCAGCCCTCTGCAAGGAAGGTCTGCATATGCTTTTCCTGCAGGATTGCAGACAGCTTCTCATACGTTTTCTGGTCATCCTCCATAGCTTTGAGGAATGCTTCTTTGGCCTCCGGCACTGCCTCAATTTCATGCGGAAGCACAAACTCAAATGCATGCTCCCTGACATAGCGCTGAGATTGTACACTGAAGGATGCCATGCGGTGTCGGGTGATCTGCGCCAGCAGCGAACGGGAAACGCCTTCGATGGCAAAGGTAAAGGATGCATGCTCAATCGGGCTTTCATGACCGATATCAGTCAGCATCGTCAGATAGGATTTTGTTTTTTCCTCATCCAGGCCATCGAGCAGCGTATCAACCGTAGCTGCAGAATAGCAGGTCTTTGCCGCTGCGGAAATCAACTGTTCCGGAGACGGCGTATAAGCAATCAGCTTAACATTCATAAATGATAATCTTCCTTTGATTGTATTTTACTGTTCCTTACCAGTTATCTTGGATTTCATAACGGTCAGCAGGAACTTTGGCAAAGCGGTCATGCGCTTGGCACGCCACGGCTCCTTCTTCAGGCGGTAGAACCACTCCAATCCATGATCGACATAGAAATCCGGTGCGCGTTCTACAATACCTGCATATACATCCAGCGAACCGCCAAGGCCGCACAATAGCGTGCCGTTCAGCTCATTCAAGTGTGTATGCATAAAAAATTCCTGCTTTGGCGCACCAAGGCAAACCAGAATGACATCGGAATGTCCGGCAGCATTGATATCCTTGATCGCTTCTGCATCATCCTTGAAGTAGCCATCCCGGCACCCGGTGATAACCAATCCGGGATGCTTTTTCTTGAGATTTTCAGCAGCCTTTTCCGCAACACCGGGCTTTGCACCGAACAGAAACAGGCTTCTTCCCTCTTTCGCCATTTCAGCAATCAGGTCAGCGGCAAATTCTATGCCGGCAACCTTTTCCTTTAGTGGCTTATTGAGGATTTTCGCAGCATGTACAACCCCGATACCATCCGGCAGCACCAGTGAAGCAGCATTCAGCAGTTTTTTCAGCTGGGCATCACTGCGTGCCATGTATACAATTTCAGAATTGGGCGTTACCACATAGCCTTTTCTACCCTGGCGGATATTTGCCATTGCATGCTGCACGGCTTCCGTTTTGGTAATGGCATCAAACTGCACGCCAAGAATGGAAATTCTGTCCATAGGGATTCCTCCTTTGTGGAGTGCTTTATGCGTATTTTTATTACTAATTATTTATTATACCATCAAAGACATATCGGTTCAAGCAGTGGATTTACTTCCGTTTTGTGGATAAATACACAAAAAAAGCCAACAAAACCCAAACTTTTTGTACCAGTTACGTGCGAAATCGAATTCGACATAAGAATACCGCTTTTCCCAGCGAAATACAGCCGGGAAAAGCGGTGTAGTTGCCTTATAACATTACAAGGTTACCTTGCGGAAGGATTTCTTGCCTTTGCGGATAATCATGCCGTCACCTGCAAAAGCATCTGCCCCATACATTGCGTATACGTCAGTTACCTTGGCATCGTTGATGGTCAGGCCCCCCTGCTGGATGGTACGGCGTGCTTCACTTTTGGACTTCACCAGACCGGTCTTAACCAGCAGATCCATAGCGCCAATCTGTCCGTCCGTCAGGTCATCTGCGGTCAGCGCAGTAGTCGGCATATCTGCAGAAGCGCCACCGGAGAATGCAGCCTTTGCAGCATTCATCGCCTTTTCTGCTTCTTCCTTGCCATGAACCATAGATGTGATCTCATAAGCCAGGCGCTCCTTTGCCTTGTTCAGCCCTGCGCCCTCCAGCTTTTCATACTCCGCAATTTCATCCAGTGTCATAAAGGTCAGCATCTTCATAACACGGATAACGTCAGCATCGTTGATATTTCTCCAGTACTGGAAAAATTCATACGGAGAAGTCTTTTCCGGATCGAGCCATACAGCGCCCTTTTCCGTCTTGCCCATCTTCTTGCCTTCAGAGGTAGTCAGCAGCGTAAAGGTCAGACCGTATGCATCATCCTTACCTTCTACACGGCGAATCAGGTCAGCGCCGTTGATGATATTGGACCACTGGTCATCGCCGCCCAGCTCCAGATGGCAGTCCATATTGCGGTACAGGTGCAGGAAATCATAGCTCTGCAGCAGCATATAGTTAAACTCAATAAAGCTCAGGCCCTTTTCCAGGCGGGTCTTAAAGCATTCTGCGGTCAGCATACGGTTAACGGAGAAGTGAACACCAACCTCACGCAGGAAATCCATGTAATTAAACTTCAGAATCCAGTCTGCGTTGTTCAGCATCGTAGCCTTGCCATCTTCAAAATCAACCAGACGGCGCATCTGCTGGCGGAAACATTCTGCATTGTGGTCGATTTGTTCCTTGGTCAGCATCTTACGCATATCTGTCTTTCCGGTCGGGTCACCGATCATCGTGGTGCCGCCGCCAATCAGAGCGATCGGATGATGACCTGCCTGCTGCAGACGAGCCATAACAACCAGCTGCAGGAAATGACCAACATGCAGGGAATCGGCTGTAGCATCAAATCCAATATAGAATGCAGTCTGATGGTTATCCAGCAGATCACGTACCTTTTCTTCATTGGTGCACTGGGCAATTAAGCCACGTGCTTGGAGTTCTTCATAAACTTGAGACATCGTAATGAAACCCTTTCTTTACACTTTATGAAAATCGGCTGTATGCCGAAATTTTTACTGTTTTTTATTGGACGCTGCACGCTCCAGTAATTCTGCCGCATTCCGCAGGGAAAGCTCGGTAATGGCGTCACCGGACAGCATGCGTGCAAGCTCTTCCACACGTTCCTCTTCATCAAGGGAAAATACATCGGTATAGGTATATTCCTCGGAAAGTGACTTTTTAATAAGCAGATGGTGGTCACCCATGGATGCCAGCTGCGGCAGATGTGTGACACACAATGTCTGTTTGTTTCGAGAGATTTCGCCAAGCTTCAAAGCAATCTTCTGCGCCGCCCTGCCGCTGACACCGGTATCAATTTCATCAAAGATAAGTGTACCTACATCTTCCGATTGCGTCAAGACATTTTTGATGGCAAGCATGATTCTTGACAGCTCACCACCAGATGCAATTTTAGAAAGCGGCTTGACCGGTTCGCCTGGATTGGTAGAAATCAGAAAACGGACTTCATCCATGCCATGGGTATTCAGTTTCGTCTGTGAGGAAACCTGAATACTGATGCGCACCTTTGGCATGTCCAAATCCTTTAACTGTTCTACAATTTTTGCTTCCAGCTCCATGGCAGCCTCCCGGCGCCGACGGGAAAGTTCACCGGCAATTTCACGGGCTGCAGCGAGTGTCTGCCGATATTCTGCAACCAGCTCTTCCTTGCGGTCATCTGCATTTTCCAGCTCTTCCAGTTCGGAAGATGCCTTTTCACAATATGCCAGAACCTCTTCCACCGTTGCACCATATTTTCGGCGCAGACGATAGATGACATCGAGACGCTCCTCCACACTATCCCGCTCGGCTTCAGAAAAATCCACATTGGATGCCAGCATGGCAACGGATGCCGCGAGATCATCCAACTGATAGCGCAGTTCATCCGCCTGCTTGGAGAGGCTGCTTAAATCTGTAGAAAGCGTAGAGATATCGGACAATTCATCTGCTGCGCGGGACAGCAGGTCACATGCGCCGTCCTCCTCTTCATTTCCAGACAACATCACGGAAGCAGTTTGCAAGGAATACGCAAGCTTGCCCGCATTTTCAAAGAACTGCCGACGCTCTGTCAACGCTTCTTCCTCTCCCGGCTTCAGTTCTGCTGCTGCAATTTCATCCAACTGATAGCGCAGCATGTCGATACGCTGTTCACGTTGCTGACCACTTTTTTCCAACTCACGGATTTTACTCCGCAGTGTGTGCAAACGGGTATACATTGGCTGGAACTGTTCCAGCAGGGATTCGGATTCGCAGAAGCTGTCGAGGAAATCGATGTGGTATTCCTCCTGCATCAATTTCTGACCATCATGCTGTCCATGTATATTGATAAGATATGGGCTGATTGTCTTTAGTACAGATGCAGGTACCGGGCGCATATTAATGCGGCAGACGCTGCGTCCTTCCGCAGATAATTCACGCTGGATTCGGACGGTACCATCATCCTCCGTGTCAAGGCCCAGCTCTTCCAGCTGTTTTTTGAGTGCCAGCGGGATATCCTCGAAAACAGCGCTGACAAAGCCTTTTTTCGCACCATTTCGGATGAGCTCACGGCTGGTACGCTGTCCCATAATTGCACCGATAGAGTCAATAATAATGGACTTGCCCGCACCGGTTTCACCGGTAAGGACAGTAAATCCAGGCTGCAGGACAATATCAGCCTGCTCAATAATTGCAATATTCTCAATGTGAAGCAGGCTAAGCATGATCTGTACTCCTTTATTTCAGCATATTCTTTGTTTCTTCGCAGAATTCGAGTGCACTTTCGTTATCACGCATGGCAATGAAAACCGTATCATCACCACTGATAGAGCCCACTGCATTGGGAATCCGCATGGCGTCAATGGCCATTGCCGCTGCAGAGCCAAGCGCCGGAAGCGTCTTAATGACAACGATATTCTGTGCGGCATCCACACCGGTAACGCATTCACGGAAAATATTCTGCAGGCGGCTGACAAAACTGGTTTCAGCTTCCTGTGTAGACGTCGCATAGCGATACTTGCCGGAAGGAGAAAGAATTTTAATCAGCCGGAGATCTTTAATATCGCGGGAAACCGTTGCCTGTGTCGTGTCATAGCCAAGGCTGCGCAGACGTGTGGACAGCTCCTCCTGCGTTTCAATTTCATTGTGTTCGATCAGTTCAAGGATTTTGGCCTGACGTTGAAATTTCATAAAAATACCTTTCTGCCGATCAACTGTGCCCAACCGTCAGTTTTTCATTCAGGATAGAATAAAAGCTGCTGTCCTTAACCCGGAGCAGGCTGGTGCGGAACGGCGCCCTGCAGATATAGATTCGGTCTCCGTCCTCCAGCTGAACCCCCTTTCGTCCATCGCAGGATACAAAAATAGGGGCATCATTAAAGAAGCGCGGTACGACACAGATTTCACGGTGCGGTGCAAAAATGTATGGTTTTGCCTGTCCGCCACGCGGACAAATCGGAACCATGGAAATATTTTCTACGGATGGTTCAATGACGGGGCCGCCTGCAGAAAGCGAATAAGCCGTACTTCCGGTGGGTGTGGCAATAATAGCGCCATCCCCGTGGAGAATGCAAACAGGCTCATTGTCACACAGAATTTCCAGCTTACTAATATGGAAAATCGAACCGGTTTTAATAATTGCCTCATTCAACGACATAGAGCGAGACACAATTTCTCCGCCGCGCACAACGGCAACATCCAGCATCATCCGCTCATCAATAGAGTAATCACCAGTAAAAATGCGCTCAACCAGGCGGAGCTCTGGAAATTCCAGTTCACTCATAAAACCAACATGACCTAGATTCACGCCCAGCAATGGGACATGATAGGGTGCAGCATATTGAGCCATAGCAAGAATTGTGCCGTCTCCGCCAAGAACAATAATAAAATCGGCCTCAACCATCGCCTTTTGCTGAGGATAAACCAGAAAACCTTCCGGCTTGATACCGATTTCGAGAGCACGTTCCGCAAGAATGACTTCTGCCCCAAAGCCCCGGATAACATCAGCTGTCTGCCGCACAGCAAATGCCATGCCTTCTTTACCAGTATTGGGCCAGATCATTACCTTTTTAATCGGGGAATGCAAATAATTACTCATCATGCTTCGCCAGCGCTCCATGTGCTTCAGCGACAAGTGCAGCAGGGTCAAGCTCTGCATCTTCACCGTCTTTACCCAAATATCCCAAAAATTCAATATTTCCTTCCGGACCCTTAATCGGTGAGAACGTCAGGCTGTAAACATGAAAGCCTGCATCATGCGCATTCTGAACAAAAGACTGCAGGACTTCCATATGAATTTCCGGTTCACGGACAACCCCTTTCTTGCCAACCTTGCCCTTACCTGCCTCAAACTGAGGTTTAATCAGGCAGGCAATACGCCCATGTTCCTGCAACAGGTTTGCAACCACCGGAAGAACCAGCTTGAGAGAGATAAAGGAAACATCAATCACCGCAAAATCCGGGACATCATCTAACTGCTCCGGCGTAACATAACGGATGTTGGTGCGCTCCATGCATACAACACGCGGATCCTGACGCAGCTTCCAAGCCAACTGTCCATAACCGACATCAATGGAATACACCTTGCGTGCACCCCGGGTCAGCAGGCAGTCGGTAAATCCGCCGGTAGAGGCACCGATATCCATAACACAGAGATCTTTGGGATCGATCTGGAAATAGTCCAGTGCCTTTTCAATCTTCAAACCGCCGCGGCTGACAAAGGAATTGGTCTTGCCGCGGATTTCGATTTCGGCATCCTCCGGGACATTCATCCCCGCCTTGTCCGCTTTCTGATTGTCGACATAGACAACACCACTCATAATCACGGCTTTTGCGCGTTCACGAGATGGCACCATCCCCTTCTCAAACAGAAGAACATCCAGCCTTTTTTTCATGCTTGTATAGCCTCCAAACAGGTTCCGGCAACAGATTTGCCGTCCAGATGGTAATATTCATATATCCGGCGCACAGCACCATGCGGTGCAAAACTGCTGCCGGTATTAAACAGCCGAATCCATTCGGTATCAATGTGCTGACGGCCAATTTCCTCTGCGAGCGACTGACCAATGCTGCCAGCATGGACAACATCTTCTATAACTGCCAGCCTGCCGCAGCAGACAATCTGGCTTAACAGCTCATTGGAAAAATCAGCGGTCAGATTATTGATTTTATATACAGCAGCAGAAACGCCGTTTTCCCGCAGGATTGCCGCTGCTTCCATTGCTTCATTAATCATGATGCCGTAGGAAACCAGAACGATATCTGTTCCCTGCTGCAGACAGACACAGTCACTGCCACTGTTGTCGGCCTGATAGCTCCCCTCCCCGCCACGCGGATAACGCAGGGCAATCGGGCCGGTAGTATGGCAAACTGCTGTTTGCAGCATAGAGCGCATTTCAGCAAAACTAGATGGTGCAAGCAGTGTCATACCGGGAATCTGGCGGAGAAATCCGACATCAAACACACCGTTATGTGTTGCACCATCTTCGCCGACAATACCAGCACGGTCAATGGCGAGCACCAGCGGCACGCTGTCAATGGCAGCATCATGAATCAGCAGGTCATAGGAACGCTGCAAAAATGTAGAATATAACGCACAAACCGGGCGAAGCCCCTGCTTTGCCATACCACATGCCATGGTAACGGCATGCTCTTCTGCAATACCGACATCAAAAAAGCGTTTGGGATATTTTTTAGAAAATTGGGAAAGTCCGGTGCCAGAGGGCATTGCTGCTGTGATTACACAGATCTTTGGATTTTCAGCAGCCAGACGGACCATTTCTTTGCCAAATTCGGCAGAAAAATTCGGTGTTGATTTTTGGAAAGAAAGTCCAGTAGCGACATCAAATTTGGATACACCATGATACTTATTGGGCTTTTCTTCAGCAAAAGAATACCCTCTGCCCTTCTGCGTCAGCGCATGGATGATAACCGGTTTACGCATACCTTTTGCAATTTCCAGCAGCTCACAGACTGCCAGAACATCATGCCCATCTACAGGTCCAAGATATGTAAAGCCCATTTGTTCAAACATGGAAATGGAACTTGGAAGCACAGCAGATTTTACTGCCTGCTTGGACTTGGAGAGGAAATTTACAGCATTGCCGCCGCCTGGAACATGGCTGAGCGCCTGCTTGACATCTTTCTTCATCCGAAGATATTTGGGACGGATACGCAGGTGCTGCAGATGACGGTTCATGGCGCCGACATTCTGATCGATAGACATATTATTGTCATTCAGGACAATAATCAACGGCTCCTTACTGGCTCCGGCAGAGTTTAATGCTTCATACGCCATGCCGCCGGTCAGCGCACCGTCGCCAATGACAGCAACAACAGAATAGTCTTCATGCTGTAGGGTCCGCGCATGTGCCATGCCCTGTGCAACGGAAATCGAACCGGATGCATGTCCGGTAATGCAGGCATCATGCGGAGATTCCGCTGGCTTCAAAAAGCCGCTGATGCCGCCGAACTGCCTCAGCTGGTCAAATTGATTTTTTCTTCCAGTGAGAATTTTATGTGTATAGCACTGATGCCCGACATCAAAAATCAGACGGTCACACGAAGTATCAAAACAGCGGTGAAGTGCTACAGTCAATTCCACTGCGCCGAGATTGGATGCCAGATGTCCGCCGGTTTGTGAAACATGATCCAGTAAAAACTGCCGTATCTCCGAGCAGAGTTCATCCAGATTATCCTTTGAAAGCGATCCGAGTATCGAGGAGATATCTTCCCGATCCAACAGGCCGTACCTTGTTTGATTTTCTTTCCCCATCTAAAAAACCCCGAATCCAAAATAATATCATAAATTCTGGTAAAAACCAGTTTATTTTTTCCACGAAAAAACGGCCAGCAGGCGTCCCACCAGAAAAACAATATCTTCACTGCGTGAAATACCGATTGTTTTTCCGATCGCCTTACCGCCGATTGTCAGCGAAGAAACGCAGCCCGTAATGACAAGCGAAAGTGCAAGAGAACGCAGATCCGTGCCATTATTTGTCAAATGGGTGATAATAACCGCACTGGTTGCACCGGAAATAATGCCCGAAATATCGCCGACAACGTCATTACAAAAGCTGCCAACCTTTTCTGCATTGCGGACAATCCAGATTGCCTGTTTTGCGCCGCTTACCTTTCTGGCAGCCATGGAGTGAAATCGTTTCTCCGTAGAAACAGTTGCAGCCACGCCGATGACATCGAAAATAATACCGATGGCAATAAACGCAAACAGAATGACAAATGCAATGATATTGCCCACATGCTCCAGCGCCTGCTTCGATGTGTAGGACATCACAACAGACAGAAAAAAGCTGGTGATGCTGATAATTGCAATCCAGCGGACATTAACCGTGCCGCTGTTCTGTTTCTGCTGCTTTTGCTTTGATTTTCTTTTCGCTTTGCCGGAATCACTGTCCAAGTGACCTGACCTCCATTTTCATGAACTATATTTGTTATTTTTAGGCGGATACATGGAATCCATGCTTGCTAAAATAAAACTTCCACCCACTTGATAATACACATAAAAACGACTTTTGTCAATGGATAGCAGATGCTTCCATTCGATGGCGGTATGATATGCATACCATCGGCTGGTGTTTGTCAGTCCATGATGAAAATTGTTAGAATAGTACTGGTAATCCCTGTCCGTGTAGTGTAGAATAAGATAACATATAGTGGTCAGGCGGTATTTCTGCCGGGATTCCGAATATCCCAGCCAGTATAGCAACCGTATGAAAAGGTATCTTATCGAAAGGAGAATCCGGCCATGATTGCAGCACTGGATTATCTGCGTGAATTTAATATTGCATCGGTTATCCTGCGGCTTGTGCTGGCAATGCTCGGCGGCGGAATGATCGGATTGGAGCGCGGTCAGAAAGGGCGCCCGGCAGGTTTTCGAACGTATATGCTGGTGTCTCTTGGTGCAGCTCTGACGGTATTGCTCAGCCAATATGAAAACACAATGCTTACCACCCGTTGGGCTGATGTAGCGGAGGAAATCGGATTGCGGTCAGATATCTCCCGATTCGGCGCGCAGGTCATCAACGGCATTGGCTTTCTTGGTGCCGGAACAATCCTTGTAACCGGACACCGTCAGATAAAGGGACTGACTACAGCTGCCGGGCTCTGGGCATCGGCCTGCATGGGCATAGCAATCGGAGCCGGGTTTTATGAATGCGTAATTCTTGCATTTATTTTGATCTTCCTGTGTATCCGCGTTTTCCCTGCTATAGATAATTTTGTTCAGGAAAATGCAGCGATTATGAATCTCTATATTGAGTTTGAATCATTAAACGATGTGGGGAGGCTCATTAACCACATCAAATTACAAAATGTACAGATTTTTGACGTCGACATCGAACGCAGACGGGAACAGGATTCCCAGCATCCACGCGCCATTTTTTCCCTCCATCTACACAAGCATCAGCCACATTCACAAATACTGTCTTCTATTGCAGAGCTTGACTGCATTTATCTGATTGAAGAAATCTAAGGAGGGATTCACATATGCTGGTAATATTCGATCATTTCCGGGATGTCACACTGGCAGCCGTGACACTCCGCCTGGTTCTTGCTGTTCTCTGCGGCGGTGCGGTTGGCATTGAACGTGCATACAAACGCCGCCCGGCAGGTTTCCGTACCCATATCCTGATCTGTCTTGGCGCTGCAATGACAACGCTGACCAGCCAGTACCTGTATCTGAATATGCATTATTATACAGATATGGCGCGCCTCGGCGCACAGGTTATCGCAGGTATTGGCTTTATCGGCGCCGGTACCATCATTGTGACCCGCCGTGAGCACGTAAAGGGTCTGACTACAGCAGCCGGCCTTTGGGCTGCTGCCATTGTCGGGCTGGCCCTTGGTGCTGGTTTTTATGAAGGCGCACTTTTTACCATTTGTATGATTCTGGTGGCGGAGCTGTTTTTTTCCAAGCTGGAATTTCGCATCCTGGACAACGCACCTGAAATCAATTTGTATATGGAATATACCGATCCGCATTGTCTCGATAATGTTTTGAAGTTTTACCGACAACGGAATTTGAAAATCCTTAATTTACAAATCACCCGTTCCAATGGAACAAAAACACATAATGCCTGCGCAATCTTTACACTCCGCTTACATAAAAACTGCCCGGTTGACCGGCTCCTTCAGGATATTCTGTCAACAGAAGGTGTTATTTCCGTTGAGGAACTGTGATACATATGATGAGAAAGCACTGTACGTAACTAATTTCGTACAGTGCTTTATTTTTACGTAAGCAGTTGCCATTCTATCCGTTTTTATGCCGCTTCGCCCTATTTTTCTGCCAGGCATAAGAGGTAATAATCAGCAGCACAGCTGATATGCCCGCAAAATGATAACAGCTTTTGATATACTGCAGATACAGCAGCTCGATTGCACTTTTTTCTGATGCTGCAATAAACTGCATTTCCTGTTTTTTCTCATTCCAGCTTTGTTTCCAGCCGTCAAAATCTGACCATTTGGTTGGAATCATTTCCGCAAGCCATGATGCATTGCTGTAAAAGTCCAGCCGCAAAAGCTGTGCGGAAAGGCCATACCGGCTGGTAAACCGCTCTGAGACCAGACGCCGGGATGCCTTCTCCGGCAGAATGATGCTGATATGATCGAAATGCATTTCATCAAGCAATCGGGAGCTTTCAATCATCATCAGGCGCTTGGGCTGCCTGACTACGCCGCAAATTCGCCATATATATCCGCCATAGCTGATCTTTTGTCCTTCCACCTGATGGGAAGCAAACAACTCCTCTGCAAGCGTTTCGCTTATGATACAGCCGTCAGCCTGCTCAAGCTGCAGATTTTTCCCGTATGGAAGAATACAGCGAGATGAGCCATAGATCGCAATGACGTCTGTCTGGCAGCTTCTCTGGTTTTCGTCTGCAACAATGGTCTGATTTTTGCTTTCCTTCCATGCCGCCGCGGTATATGCTTCGTCATCATCCTGCTCTTGCTGTACAATTGATGTCAATGCATCATTGTCAAAGCTGTCGTCCTGTGCAATCAGGGTGATACTGTTCATAAAGCTGTGTGCATCTCGATATCGGTATGCTGACAGAAACATGCAAAGGATGCAGACGGACAGGCAGATAATACCCAGCAATTGCTTTTTTCCTATTCTCCTGCCAGCCGTACTTCATCCCCCTCCTCCACATAGCGATCCATATCTGTGATAATCTGGCTGTCTGTGTCCAAGACACTTGCGTCCAGAGCTGCATAGGTATCGTTCTTGTCCAAAACCTTCACTTCAACCTTTCTTGCTACCATTCTTGTGCCCAATACAGTATCTTTTTCGTCTATAATATAGACAAAATTTTTGTTATTTTCCTGAAACAACGCCATAAGCGGAATCGTGCAGGTATACTTTTCCGAATTGCGTGTAGCAGTCATATCCGCGCTCTGTCCGAGTGCCAATTTGCCTGCCGGAAGCCGAACAGTAACTGTTAATGTCTCGCCGGTTTCATCTGCTTCGATGGTGTCCACGCTGACATCCTCCACTTCTTTTCCCGCAGACTGTAATGTGACCGCATCTCCCGCGGATATATAGGCAGCAGCATCCTTTGTGATTTGTGCCACAAAACGCAGCCCTGTGCTGTTGTCTGTCATGGTCACAGCCGCAGTATCTGTTGTCTTCTGCCCCACTGTTGTGATAATGCCTGTCACCACACCATCGGCCGGAGCACAGACATGCCCGCTGTTTTCCTTGATTTTATTCAGCTGCTTGCGATGCGCATAGAGATCGTCCAATGTCCCATCGCCGTTATTTGCATTCTGCGCGTCTTCCAATGCACGCTTAGACGTTTTATTTTCTTCCTGTTTTGCAGCACAAGCGGCATCATAAGCCTCTTGTGCCGCTGCAACATCGTCTTTCAACTGCGCCAGCGTCGCTTCATCACCGCCGCCTTTCTTTTTATAAGAAGCAAGCGCATCTTGTGCAGCCTTCAGCTTAGATGACGCCTGATTGACTGCTTTCCGGTTCTTTTCTGCCGTTTGATTATAGTCTTCCTCTGCACGTGAAACGCCGGTTTCCAATGCATTGATCTCCTGTGTGATACCGTCAATCTGCTCCTGTAAACTTTCCATATCCAGCTGTATTAATACATCTCCCTTTTTCACGCTTTGCCCTTCTTTGACCAGAACACTTTTCACCAAAATATCCGGTTGTGTGATAACAGCAAGCTCCTGATCCTTTTCCACACGTCCACTGGATACAACTGTATGCTCAATGGCCCGTTCAGAAGGAGTGCCGACAGTCACCTTTGCAACCGTAAAAGACGCTGCAACTCTCGACAACACAGTACATACCGCCATGACAAGCAGAAGAATCCCCAATCCTTTAAGCCAAAATGTACGCGATTGATGTAATGAAAAATGATGCAAAACAATTCCTCTTTCTATTCTTTTACTGCTGATGCAGCGATACCCTGTTCCAGATAATCCTGTCCGCTCAGGAAGATAAATACCGCTGGCAACAGCGCCACAAAGGACGCACACAGCGATACCCCTGCATTTCCCGCCTGAATTTCCGGCATGAACAGTGACAGCGGCCATAAGCTTTTCGTTTTCAGGAAAGTAAGCGGCTGTTCAATCATGCTCCAGCACTCCAGGAAGGACAGGATGACTGCGGAAATAATGCCTGATGATCCAAGCGGTACACCAATACCAAGAAAAATCTGCCATTCCCCCGCGCCGTCAATCCTTGCCGCTTCCAAAATGCTCTTTGGGATCGAACGGAAGAAGCGATACATCAAGAATACCGAAAAGGTCGAAAAAAATCCCGGTAAAATGATGGCTGCAAGGCTGTCCAGCAAATACAGCCGGTCAAGCACCAAATATTCTGACAGCATTGTCACCTGAAACGGCATCATCATCAGGACAATACAAAGCAGATACAGTACCTTTCTTCCCCGGAAGGAATAGCATGCCAGGCCCCACGCTGCGGGCATGCCGAATACGATCTGTCCGAGTACGATACCAAAGCTGATTTTTACCGAATTCCAAAACATCTGAAAAAATTCCGGTGAATCCAGCAGCAGCTCTATTACATTGCGCAGAGTTGGAAACTGCGCAAGCAGGTGCCAGCTGACATATCCATCATTTTGTCCCAATGCAGGTGAGATGCAGTGAATAATCTCCTGATTTCCCATCAGCGTCCCTGTCAGAAGAAACACCAGTGGTGCGACTGTTAAAAAAGCAAATATCGTCAAAATAATGGCGGAAATCACCTGTTTCATGACAAATCCTCCCTATCCCAGCTGCGCTGCAGCAGCAATACAAATACTAGAATCACAAGGGCGAGCAGCACAGATCCGGCAGACATCTTGTCCACGGACAGATCCTGAAACCAGTTATTGAATACATGCTGCAGCAGATAGATACTTTCCTGCGGATAGCTTCCGGCTACGAGGTATGCTTCGCGGAACACCTTGAATGAATTTAATACGGACAGCACAACAATCGTGAACGCCGCCGGACGCAGATTGGGCAATGTGATGCGCCAGAAACACGTCCATTCCCCTGCTCCATCTACACGCGCCGCTTCGTAGATGCTCTCCGGTATGCTGGCAAGCCCGGCTGTCCATAAAATGATATCATAGCCGAGGTTTTTCCAGATGTAGGTGAACACCAGAACCCCAAACGCGGCATGTGTATTCATCCAGTCTGCGCCATTCAGATGCAGGAAAGATAAGAATGCATTCAATAGCCCCTGCTCATGAAACACCAGCTTCCACAGCAGCACAACACTCGCTGCCGGGATGGCAAGTGGAAGCAGATAAGCGCTCTTGAGCAGCTGACTTCCCCAGACCAGGCGGTACAGCAGAACCGAAATGCCGAGGGAAAGTGCCAGCAGCAGCGGCAGGCACACCGCAATAAATCGCAGTGTGTTGCCTGCTGCCAGCCGGAATGCAGAATTGCTGAGTACCTGCCCGTAATTATCCAAGCCGCTGAATCCACCCATCGTACGTGAAAATGACCGGCGTACCACATCGACAAAAGGAATCAGATAAAAGATCAGCATACCGCAAAGCTCCGGCAATACGAACAGCCATCCGATTTTGTTATCACGTTTCATATCCTGTCAGTAGGCGCTTACTCTGACAGATACAAGTTGATTTTCTTCTGAATTTCTTTTACGGTTGTATCCAGATCCTGTGTGCCGTCCAGATATTTCTGTCCCTGTTCCAGCACGAGATTCTGTACAACACGGTCCGTCATGGACGGTTCTGTGAGGCTTTCCAGCATAGCTGTGCAGCTATCGATATTTTCCTGTGTCAGAGGGAGAATATCAACATCCACTCTCTGTTCACCGTCCCCTCCGTGGATCGATGAGCTAATGGATTGATCCGTCTCAGCCATGTCATCCTTGCAGGCAGCTTCATACGCTGCGCGGTTGACTGAAAATCCATTTTCCGCGCCACTGTTGGCTTCTTTTCCAAGCAGGGCTTTGACAAACTGCTTGGCCGTATCGGTATCACCGCCGGATACCACACCCGTCAGCAGATATGGTGCAAAGGATTTTGCGCTGTCCGTATCCATTAATCCAAAAGTGTTGCCGTTCTGGGCCTGCACACTGTACAACATTTGCATCTGGGAAATACCGGCGAATGTGCCGAATCCGATCTGCGTCATCCCCATCAGGTTGCCTATATTTTCTGCTGAACCGTACATCTGGGCTTCTCCCCAATAGGATGTTTCCGGGATAAGTTCTTTACTGAACTCATCTACATCATGCAGCCGCTTCGCCTGTGTGAGGTATTCTTTCAATTTGTCTGTATCTACCGTGCCGTCTTCTTTCTTCCAGGAAGCCGAATCCATGCAGTATAGCTCTATCAGCAGGTCATCTGTACGCCTTGGCATCAGGACATACGGTGTATTGCCCTGTTTTTTCAGACTTTCCGCACGGTCTGCAAGCTTTTTCAGGCTGCTGCCTGCGGCAACAGACTCGGCGTCACCGGTTACAATCGAAGTATAGAAACGCATCGGCATCGTATACTGTTTGCCATCATCCTGACGGTAAGCCGCCTTAATGTTGTCAAACAGTCCGTCCTCTTTGTCCACCTCGTCTACAATATCACTGATGTCCTCCAAAATATTTTTTTCGATATAGCTGTCAATCGGCATGCCGTCCAGGATCAGTACATCCGGTCCTTTGCCCGCCATGATATTGGTATTCAGAACCTTGAGTGCGTCCTCAGCTGTCACACCATCTTCGCCAGAGGTGCCAATTTCCAGCTTCACATAGATGTCCGGATTGTTTTTCTGAAAAATGGTCACTGCCTGACGCAGCAGTGCGGAATCTTCCAATGCATACACGGAAAGCTCCTTCTCCGGAACTGCTGATGCATTGGCATCATATGTGTAATGCAGAATCTTTTCTTTTCCGCCGTCGGCGAATGCCGCTACAACAATATTATTGGTATCCATCATGACAGCAGACAAAAGAATCAGATTGGTATCATTCAGGGAATTGAGTTCTCCATTTGCCAGCTGTTCGTTGACACTTCCACCAAGAGTGTGCCGGAAGATTCCCTCGTGATTGACAATCAGAATACTGCCGTCGTCCCCTTCTGCAAGCAGCATCGGAGCACCTCTGTCATAGCCCGGTACAGAACCGTAATCCGTATTCTTTACAATATCGTCCATCGTTGACTCTGCGTCCAGCGCTTCCCCTGTTTCCGTATCAAACAGCATAATACCTTCTGTATTTACGGCACACAGCGTCTTTCCGGCTATGCTGAAATAACTGATATACTTGCCATCGGTATCAAACGGCTGGGAACAGCTTCCGTCCTCCGTATTTATTTTCAACAGGCGGGCATCCGTATCCTGCACAAACAGGTTTCCTCCGCTGTCATATGCTGCCCCACTGATCATAGCATCTTCATTACCTGAGGATGGGATTTGAAAATTTATTTCTTTGATTTCACCTTCTGGTGAGGCCAATTTCAATTTATACGTAAATGTATAAGATTCATCAGATTTTTTGTTTGATAAAACCTCAAACAATGCGGCAGTGCCGTCCGGTGCAATCGCGACTGGATTAATATACGAATCTTTCAAGCTTTCTAATGGGGTGACATCCCAGTTCTCCCCCATATCGCTGCTGCGCAGAATACAATAGGTATCGCTGTTCGAGGCAATTACTTCTAGGCTTCCGTCATCCAGCTTCGCCATGGTCTGCATATCGCTGATACCCTCTGGCAGTGCGATTTCCGTTTCGGAAAACCGTCCGGTTTCCTCTGTCTGTGGCGTTTCTTCACTGCCGCCGCAGCCAGCCAGAAGACCGGTCAGCATCGTAGCCGCCAGAAGCAGCGCAAATTTTCGTTTGTTTTTTCTCATAAAATAATCTCCTTTCACAGGAATCTCCGTGTTCGCTGTCTATTGTAGCAAAGGAATCTTTAAACTTCCTTGAAACAACCTTTATTTTCCCTTTAAATTTTCTTCACTCTTAAAGATTATTTTAAGAAAACTATGCTATAATTTCTTTCAGAACATAAG
>JAJPXP010000024.1:0-3249 GCA_021205365.1 Clostridia bacterium | reverse complement strand
GATTGGATGCAAATATTACTGATTGAAGATGACAAAAATCTCTGTGAAACCCTGCGTTTTCAGCTGGAACAGGAACAGCACACTGTAGATATTTGCCGGGATGGCGGGGATGGGCTGGACCTGTTTTTGCAGGACAGTTATGATCTCGTTCTGTTGGACCGGATGCTCCCTACAATGAGCGGACTTTCTGTACTTAAATCGGCTCGAAAAGCCGGCGTTATGACACCAGTTATTGTCATAACAGCACTCGGTGAATTATATGACCGCATCGAAGGACTGGACAGTGGTGCAGATGATTATATAACAAAGCCTTTTGCCTTTGAGGAGCTGATGGCACGAATACGCTCTCTCGGCAGGCGCAGCGGCAAATGGGAGGATAATGCCCTTCTCCAGGTCAGTGATGTCAGCTATGACTGCAATCTGCGCCAGCTCTCCGGCCCAAAGGGAACCATCCAGCTGTCCGGACGGGAAGGGCGGATGCTGGAGGTCTTCTTGCGCAGTCCGGATACTGTATTGCGGCGGCTTGTCCTGCTTGCTCGGGTGTGGGGTTCCGACGCCGAAGTAGAAGAAAGCAATCTGGATACCTATGTCCATTATCTGCGTAAGCGGCTGCGCTATGTCGGCAGTTCTCTCTGCCTCACAACCGTGCGTGGTGTCGGATATATGATGGAAAGCAGCCATGTTTAAGCAGCTGCATGTCCGCCTGACTGTGTTCTTCACATTGGTTACCGGTAGCATTTTTCTGCTACTCACCGGTATCTGCTTACTTTTTGCCCAAAAGAGTATGCTGCAGAGCAGCCACGCATCCTTCCTGACCGAACTGAATGCCGCTGTCCTGTATTTGCAGGAGCAGGATGATATTTCCCACCAATGGCTGAGCCAGATCCAACGTGGTGATAAATTCAAGCTGTACCTCTACGACAACAACGTACCACTGGCGTATCAAAGCTATCATCTTTCCGACGAAGAATCGCAGCTGGTGAATGATGTGATTGCACAGGCCCGCGATGATTATGATATGGATATCTTTGTCCCATCCTATCAGCGCATTTCATCGCATACGGAATTTACCTACCGCACAGCGGACGGACGGGAATATGAAGCATCCGCAGGCTTTATCCCCAATGAAAACGGATACCTCAGTTTTATTGTCCTGTCCTCCCACGCAGGGCTGCAGCATCAGCTGCTGCTTCTGCGCCTGCTCGTGATTGCTGCTGACCTTTGCGCAATCCTTTTGCTGGCAGTCTTCGCATGGCACTTTACCGGACGGCTGCTAACACCACTGTCGGAAAATCAAAAAAAGCAGACGCATTTTATTGCAGCTGCTTCCCATGAACTCCGTACCCCGCTTTCTGTCCTGTTGTCCGGTCTGGAATCTGTTTCCAAGACAGACAGCGCGGAACAGCGTGAGCATTTTATTGATTTAATGACAACAGAAGGTCATCGTATGCAGCATTTAATCGATGACATGCTGCTGCTTGCAAATGCGGATTCCAAATCGCTTCCACTCCATTTGGCACCACAGCAGCCGGACGAGCTGTTGCTGCACGTTTACGAGGCGTTTGAATCACTTGCCAGACAGCGTGGCATTGCCATGACTGTTTCACTTCCGGAAGAACTTCTGCCTGACTGCTCCTGCGACAAGGAGCGTATAACACAGGTGTTTTCCATTCTCATGGATAACGCCCTATGCTACACTCCTTCTGATGGAAAGGTATCCCTTTCCCTGATGTACCAGCCGCATTTGTTTACATTTCGCTTTTCCGATACAGGCTGTGGCGTGCCGGATGAAGAAAAAGAGACAATATTTGACCGTTTTTATCGTTCCGATATATCACATACCGATAAAAATCATTTCGGCCTTGGGCTTTGCATTGCAAAAGAAATTGTATCTGCACATGGTGGACGTCTCTGGGTTGAAGACCATGCAGGCGGCGGTGCCTGCTTTGTTATTACGCTGCCTGAGCATGAAACCATACATTGATTCCGCGAATCTCCGTGTTTCTATTTTAATGATTCGTTTGGAGGAAACGTAATGGCTGATATTACACTAAAACATATTTCCAAAACATATCCCAATGGTGTCGAAGCTGTCAGAGATTTTAATTTGGATATTTCCGACAGGGAATTTATCATTTTCGTCGGGCCTTCTGGCTGCGGCAAGTCCACAACTCTGCGCATGATCGCCGGATTGGAGGAAATCAGCAGTGGTATTTTGACTATTGACGGGGAAGTCATGAATGAAACAGAGCCGAAGGACCGTGATATCGCAATGGTCTTCCAGAATTATGCGCTGTACCCACACATGTCGGTATATGACAATATGGCATTTGGCTTAAAGCTGCGCAAAGTGCCAAAAGATAAAATTGACCATCTGGTGCATGAAGCTGCACATATTCTTAGCCTGGAAAATATGCTTGAACGCAAACCCAAAGCACTTTCCGGCGGCGAACGCCAGCGCGTTGCGATGGGACGGGCCATTGTCCGCAATCCGAAGGTTTTTCTGATGGATGAACCACTGTCCAATCTGGATGCCAAGCTGCGCGTCCAAATGCGGATCGAAATTTCCAAGCTGCATAAACGGTTAGGAGCAACCATCATTTATGTCACCCACGACCAGACAGAAGCTATGACGCTGGGTACCCGCATTGTTGTCATGAAGGACGGCGTCATACAGCAGGTAGATACACCACAGAATCTATACCGCAGCCCATGCAATCAGTTTGTTGCAGGTTTTATCGGTTCTCCACAGATGAACTTTCTTGATGCTTCTGTCAAAATTTCCGGCCAGTCTGTCACGGTACAGGTAGGTAATGCAGTCATTCCGGTCCCTCCCAGCAGGGCAAAGCCGCTTTTGGAAGCAGATTATAACGGCAAATCGGTGATCTTGGGAATCCGTCCGGAAGATGTACATCCCGAACCATATTCTATTGCGTCGATGTCAGAGCATATGATACAGGCACAGATCCGTGTATATGAACTGCTGGGCGCAGAGGTATTTCTATATTTCGACTATGCTGGCGCACAGATGACTGCCCGTGTTGCCCCTGACACAAGTGTAACATCCGGTGATATAGTCCGATTTTCCTTTGATATGGAAAAAGTCCATTTCTTCGATAAAGACACGAGGCTGGCTCTTATATGAACCGCTCATTTCTTAGCAGTAAAACAAACAAAACCCGAACCATTAGCCTATGAACCGCTCCCCGTCAAGTAGACAATTGAAAAAAATAAAGTTTTTCTGCCATC
>JAJPXP010000038.1 GCA_021205365.1 Clostridia bacterium | reverse complement strand
TAAAGATTTTTCTTCCACCAGCATAGCTGGTGGTTTTTTTCGCTAAAGCGCCAAAGAAAATCCCTGACGCGTGGTCAGGGATCATTTGTTTTCCATTACTGGTTTGCTTCGATATACTTCATCAGGTCACCGATGGTGCTCATCTTCATCGCTTCCTCATCCTCGATGGTAACGCCGCATTCCTCTTCCAGATCCATCATCAGTTCAACGATGTCCAGAGAATCAGCCTTCAGATCTTCCTTGATCTTGGTGTCCATGTTCAGGGTGCTGGCATCTACATCAAATCTGTCAGCGAGCAGTTCACAAATTTTCTCGTACATAGTTATTTCTCCTTTATTCAGGTATATTCTCCATGAAAACTCCGATTTTCCGGAATTTATCATACCGTTGTTGTTGCAGCGCTTCACCGGACATGTCCTCCAGCCGTTTCAGGGAGGCGGTCAGCGCTGTTTTCATATTTTTATAATAAGACATCTGTGTCTTGCCTTCTTTGATAATACCTTCGATCATGCCGAAACGAAGCAGATCATCCGCTGTAATCTGTAGAGCCTGTGCGGCATCCAGTTCACGGGCAGCATCTTTCCATAAAATGCTGGCACAGCCGCGCGGAGAAATGACAGAATACATGGCATTCTGCATCATGAAAACTTCATTCGCAACAGCAATACCAAGCGCACCGCCGCTTCCGCCCTCACCGGTAATCACGGAAATCACTGGTATGCGTAACCCCATAAACTCATACAGATTACGGGCAATGGCTTCTCCCTGTCCACGCTCCTCTGCTCCGACGCCACAGAATGCACCTGCAGTATCAACAAAGCAGATCACCGGACGATGGAATTTCTCCGCTTGTTTTGCAAGACGAAGCGCTTTGCGATAGCCTTCCGGATGCGCCATGCCAAAATTGGCATCAATATTTTCCTTCGTCGTATGCCCTTTCCGCTGGCCAATAACAGTGACCGGAGTTCCATTGAACCGGGCAATACCGCCGCATATGGCATGATCATCACCATAAAAACGATCACCATGCAGTTCAATAAAGTCCGTAAAGATTTCTTTTACCAAATCATCAATATTCGGACGTTTGGCATCGTGTATGATTTCGATCTGTCTGGCAAGTGTTTTCTGATCCATTTTACCCACCTCGCTTTGCAGTATAACCATGCAGGGAAAGTAAACTGGATAAGGTCTGCTTCATGCGGCTGCGTGGGACAATCGCGTCACAGAAGCCGTGTTCCAACACAAATTCAGAAGATTGGAAAGAATCCGGCAGCTTTTCTCCGATGGTCCCTTCAATGACGCGCCTTCCGGCAAAGCCAACCGTAGCTTCCGGTTCCGCAAGAATGATATCACCCAGCATGGCAAAGCTTGCTGTCACGCCGCCGGTTGTCGGATCTGTCAAGACCGTAATGTATAATCCGCCTGCTTCCGAATACTTAGCCACAGCACCGCTCACCTTAGCCATCTGCAGCAAGGAAAACATACCCTCCTGCATGCGTGCGCCGCCGGAACAGGTAAACAGAATCACCGGAAGCCGCTGTTCTGCTGCATATTCAAACAACCGAGTCAGTTTTTCGCCGACAACGCTGCCCATAGATGCCATCATAAAATGGCTGTCCATTACGCCGATACAGCTCTCTATTCCGTCAATACGGCAGGTTCCGGTTAAAACAGCGTCATTCATACCGGTTTTTTCGCGAAGAACAGCAATCTTTTCCGGATACCCTTCAAAACCAAGCGGATCAAGTGTCTGCAAAGAACCAAATAGCTCAGAGAAAGAATCCTTATCTGCGATCTGCCGGATACGGGTCTTCGCCAGCAAACGGGCATGTGCGCCACAGTTCGGACATACATACAAATTTTTTCCATATTTAGCCGGTGAAAGCTCTACACCACATTTTTTACAGGTCAAACCATCATTTTGAGGCTTCTGCGGCTTGATACGATGTGAGTTTTCCCGTGTTTTTTGAAACAGGTCAATCAGCAATATGATTCCTCCCAACACCTGCTGCTGTCAGCTTTTTGCAAATGTACCATCTTCAATGGAATTGGTATTGAATGCCGCCGTTTCAAATGCATTGGAAAGCAGGATGGACAGCTGATAGTCCGTATTGGTCACAATCCCCTCAAACAGCATCTCAGACAGTGCACGCTTCATGCGTGCAGATGCTTCCTTCCGATCGCTGCCAAAGGTGATTACCTTCCCTATCATACTATCATAAAATGGCGGAATTGTATACCCCTGATATACTGCTGTATCCACACGTACGCCGATTCCACCTGCCAGATGCATGGACTGAATTGTACCCGGCTGCGGACGAAAATCATCATCCTCCGCATTGATGCGGCATTCAATGGCATGACCCAGCATTGGCACATTTTCCTGGTCAAAATCCAGTTTTTCACCTGCTGCAATGCGTATTTGCCACGAGACAAGATCGATTCCCGTGATTTCCTCTGAAATACCATGCTCTACCTGAATGCGGGTATTCATCTCGCAGAAATAAAAATTCTGCTGTTCATCCACCAGAAATTCTACTGTCCCAGCTCCAATATATCCTGCACGTTTTGCAAGAGCAACTGCACATTTACACATATTCTGCCTTTGATCTTCTCCGAGGAACGGTGATGGAGCTTCTTCGATCAGCTTCTGATGGCGGCGCTGGATGGAGCATTCACGGTCATATAGATGAACCGTATTGCCGTGCGTATCTGCCAGAATCTGTACTTCGATATGCCGCGGCTTGGCAATATATTTTTCCATATACAGTCGTCCATCGCCAAAATTTGCAATGGCCTCGCTGGAAGCTGTATTATATGCTTCTGCCAGCTCATCTTCACTGTGCGCAACACGGATTCCTTTGCCGCCACCTCCGGCGGAAGCCTTCAGCATGATAGGATACCCGATTTTTTTCGCCCACACTGCGGCATCCTGCAGGGAAGCAACAATGCCGTCAGAACCTTCTGCAAGCGGTACGTCCGCTTTCTTTGCCAGTTTCCTTGCAGCTGTTTTATCTCCCAGAAGCCGGATAGACTGCTCTGATGGTCCAATGAAAACAAGTCCATTTTCCGCGCAAGCATGCGCGAAGTCTGCATTTTCTGACAGAAAACCGTAGCCAGGGTGAATGGCCTGTGCACCGGCACCAATGGCAGCTTCGATGATGTTATTGATATTCAAATAGCTATCTTGCGGCTGTGCCGGACCAATACAATACGCTTCATCTGCAATCTGGGCATGCATGGCTTCTTTATCCGCTTCGGAGTAGACGGCAACACTGGTGATTCCCAGATCACGGCAGGCACGAATGATACGAACCGCAATTTCGCCGCGGTTTGCAATCAAAACCTTTGTAAACATGAATTAATCTCCAATGGCGCAGGTAAAGGTTCCCTGTGCAGCTTTTTCTTCTCCGACATAGGCAATGCCTTCTGCAACAACCATTTTCCCGCGCTGCTTTACCATTTTCACTTTCAAAATCAGTGTATCACCCGGCAGAACCTTGCGCCGGAACTTGATTTTATCCCATGAGGCAAAATATCCTGTTTTTCCTTTGTATTCCTCTCTGGAAAGGATGGCAACTGCCCCGGTTTGCGCCAGTGCTTCAATGATAAACACACCTGGCATGACCGGATTTCCCGGGAAATGCCCTGGAAAGAACATTTCATCTCCGGTCAGGTGCTTGATCCCAGTGACAGTGCCAGCTTCGATGTCCATTTCCTCAATACTGTCCACCATCAACATCGGGTCACGGTGCGGGATAATTGCCTGAATCTGTTCTGTATTCAACAACATGACAAACCTCCTTATTCCACCACAATCAACGGCTGATGAAATTCTACCAGATCGCCGTTATGTGCCAGTATCCGGGTCACCTTGCCATCGCAGGGGGATTCAATGTTGTTCATTGTTTTCATCGCTTCGATGATACATAGGGTTTGTCCACGGCTTACATGATCTCCCACCGATACCAGCGGCGGTTCCTCGGGCGCATTGGCTGCATAAAAGGTTCCCACCAGCGGGGCAGAAACCACAGTTCCATTGTAGGTTTCCGGTTCCTCTTCCGGTTCTGTTCTGGCAACAGCCGGAGCAGGAGCTACCGTCTGGGCAGCTGGTGCATGTGTTTCTACTGTAATAGAAAAATCACCGGTTTTTATTGCGATTTTTGCCAGATTTTTTTCAGCTGCCTTGTCCATCAGGGCAAAGGCAAGCTCCTGTAAATCCTTGTCCATTTGTTTTCCCTCAATCCTGATATTTGCGGATCAATACAGTTGCATTGTGTCCGCCAAAGCCAAGTGAATTGGAAATTGCAGCATTTACTGTTGTTTTGACTGCCTGATTTGGTACATAATTCAGGTCGCAGTCCTCATCCGGCTGTTCATAATGAATGGTCGGCGGAATAATATCGTTCTGCACAGACAGCGCACAGGCAATGGCCTCGATCGCGCCGGCTGCGCCCAGCAGATGTCCGGTCATGGACTTAGTAGACGAAATATTCACCTTGTGCGCATACTCACCAAATGCAATTTTGATTGCATCGGTTTCGCATTTGTCATTGATCGGTGTGGAAGTACCATGTGCATTGATATAATCAATGTCAGCCGGAATCAGACCGGCATCTGCAATTGCCATTTGCATGGCGCGGGACGGACCTTCGCCTGTCGGGTCCGGACTGGTGATATGATATGCATCACTGGTGGTGCCATATCCGGAAACCTCTGCAATGATGTTTGCTCCGCGGGCTTTCGCATGAGAAAGGCTTTCCAGAACCAGAACGCCAGCGCCTTCACCCATGATAAAACCACTGCGGCGTGCATCAAACGGACAGCACGCCTGCTCCGGATCTTCCGTAGTGCTCAGTGCATGCATATTGGCAAAGCCTGCAATGGCAACCGGTGTGATGGATGCCTCTGCGCCACCGACGACAGCAATATCAAGATAGCCATGACGGATAGCACGCATTCCCTCGCCCACAGCATGTGTACCAGATGCACAGGCACTGACTGGAGCAAAGCTGGAGCCCTTCAGACCGTATTTCATGGAGATAAGAGCTGAAGCCATATTGCCAATAATCATAGGAATACAGAACGGAGAAACCCGGCGCGGACCGCGTTCATTCAGCTTGGTCTGCTCCTCGCTTAGTGTTTGAATACCACCAATACCAGATGCAATCAGCGTTCCTGCACGAAACACATCAAAGGAACCTTCTGTCAGTGCAGCCTGTTCCATTGCTTCTGCAGCAGCTGCAACTGCATACTGGCAGTAACGATCCATGTGCTTCAGATCGCGCTTTTCAATATATTTTGCTGCATCAAAATCCTTAATTTCTCCGGCAACACTTGCCTTATATCCTTCTGCATCGAAATGGGTAATCAGTGCAATGCCATTTTTACCAGATATCAGACCATCCCAGTATTCCTGTACAGTATTGCCAATTGGTGTCACAGCACCAATGCCGGTAATCACAACACGTTCCATAGGTTCTCCTCCTTTTTCATGGGCAGACTGCAGTTACAGAGCTGTGCTGCCATCTACGGACAATACCTGTCCGGTGATATAGGATGCCTTATCTGAAGCCAGAAAAGCAACTGCTTCTGCAATTTCTTCCGGTTTTCCAAAGCGTCCCAATGCGATACGCGAAAGTGCATTTGCCTTGACTTCTTCCGGCAAAGCATCTGTCATGTCTGTTTGAATAAATCCCGGTGCCACTGCATTGACGCGGATACCACGGGTTCCCAATTCCTTGGCTGCCGTTTTTGTCAGGCCGATCACACCTGCTTTTGCTGCTGTGTAATTTGCCTGTCCCGCATTTCCTGCCAGACCGGAAATGGATGTAATATTCACGATACTGCCGGATTTTGCACGAATCATCTGTGCGCCGACAAGGCTGGTCATATGAAACACACTGCTGAGATTGGACTGAATGACTGCATTCCATTTTTCCGCATTCATCCGGATCATCAAACCATCTCTCGTAATGCCTGCATTATTGACCAGGACAGCCGGAACACCGATTTCCTTTTTGATCTCTGTGACTGCCTGCTTACAGCAGTCATAGTCGGAAACGTCCCATGCCTTTGTGTATGCATGAACGCCCAAAGCACGGCATTCCTCTGCAACAGCTTCCGCTTTTTCGGCATTGGAAACATAGTTGATGACCACATCATAACCATCAGCGGCCAGCTTTTTTGCAATCGCAGCGCCGATTCCGCGGGAAGCCCCTGTTACAATCGCAAGTTGATTCATGGTTTTATCCTCCTTCATATTTTAGACCAGTTTGACAGCACCAGAAAGCGCCGATTCCGCATCCTGTACCATGGTGCTGATAATTTCATGGCAATTAGAAGAATGATTTACCAGACCTGCAATCTGTCCGGACATAAAGGTTCCCTCTGTAAAATTACCATCCTTTACAGCTTTTCGCAGCGAACCTGCAGTCATTGCCTCGATTTCTTCCAGCGTACGGGTTTCAATATGCCCTTCCATTTCCATCAGCCTGCGGGAAAGCGGTGTTTTCAAAGAACGAACCGGATGTCCGGATGCTTTTCCGGTAATAACTGTGGAAATATCGCTTGCTTTATAAATCAAATCCTTATATTTCTGAGAAATACGACATTCCTCTGCAGAGAGAAAAACCGTTCCACACTGTACGCCTTCTGCACCAAGCAGGCGTACGGCAGCCAGACCTCGTCCATCTGCAATGCCGCCTGCTGCGATCACCGGTATGTCAACAGCATCTACAACCTGCGGCAGCAATGCCATCGTTGTTGTCTCGCCGATATGTCCGCCGGATTCCATCCCCTCTGCAATCACAGCATCTGCCCCCATACGTGCCATACGCTTTGCATATGCAACAGAGGCAATCACCGGAATGACTTTGATACCTGCGGCTTTCCATTTTTCGATGTACTTTGCCGGTGAGCCTGCACCAGTCGTGACAACCTTCACGCCTTCGTCAATGACCAGCTGCGCGAGATCCTCTGTGTTCGGGCTGAGCAGCATAATATTCACACCGAAAGGACGATCCGTCAAAGATTTCGCCGTCTCGATTTCCTTGCGAACAACTTCTACCGGAGCCGCGCCACCAGCTATGATACCCAATCCGCCTGCATTGGAAACAGCCGCAGCAAGATATCCATCCGCAATCCATGCCATCGCCCCCTGAAAGACAGGGTACTGTATCTGCAATAATTCTGTAATTTTCGTTTGCATCAAATTAACCTCTTTCTATCGGTTACATACGGATGAGGACTGCGCCATAGGTCAGACCTCCGCCAAAACCGACAAAAATTGCTGTCTGACCATGCTGCAGCAGACTTCTGCGCCGCATCTCATCCAGACAGATTGGAATGGATGCACTGGAGGTATTGCCAACCAGCTCCAGATTGCTGAAAACCTTCTCTTTGGGAAGGCCATACCGCCGGGTCACCATATCAAGGATACGTGCATTTGCCTGATGCGGTACAATCCAGTCAATTTGAGAAATATCCATTCCAGCTTTTTTCAGCACGCCATCAATAGCATCGGGTACCGCACGTGCTGTAAAACGGAACACCGCATGACCATCCATATATAAATAATGATTGTATTTTGTTTCGCGCTGTTCTTTGAGCGGATCTTCAGCAGGAAATGCCTTTGCAAGCAGCGCATCGCCTTTTGTACCATCCGCACGCATATACGTGGCAAGGATACCTTCTTCTGCGTCACTCCACTCATATATCGCAGCACCAGCTCCGTCTCCAAACAGGCAGCAAACCGTGCGGTCTGTGTAATCGATCAGATGGCTCAAAACTTCTGCGCAGACAATAAGGACACATTTCGCCTTGCCGCAGCGCAGGAAGCTGTCAGCCACATCGGACGCGTATACAAAACCGGAACATGCTGCAGACAGATCGAACGCAAATGCATGGGACATCCCCAGGGCAGCTTGTAGTTTGCAGCTCAGGGACGGCGTAAAACTATCTGGCGTTACGGTACACGCAATAATCAGATCAATATCTTCCGGAGATTTTCCAGCTTCATGTAATGCTTCCTTTGCAGCCGGAAGCGCAATATCCAAAGCAGACATATGAACGGCAATGCGCCGTTCCCGGATACCGGTATGCTGTACAATCCATTCATCCGAGGTATTTACCTTTTCTGTCAGCATTTGATTGGTCAGACGCGTTTCTGGCAGGAAGCTTCCTGTACCTGTTACTATACTGCTGATTGCTATCACTTCCATTCTGCCTGATGGCGGTAAAATATTTAGATTGACAAACTTAACGATGCCTATTATAATTTATGGCAACCAAGTTGTCAATCATTTTTTTCCAAAATGTTTAATATTAGATGTTTTTTGAGATGGAGGTTCAAGAAATGAAAGTATCCGCATTCTTCCCCGGTCAGGGTGCGCAGTACCCGGGCATGGGGCAGTCCATTTATGAAAGTAGTGCAGCTGCCAAGCAGATTTTTGATTGTGCAAGCGATATTGCCGGACAGTCTCTTCCTGAATTGTGCTTTTCCAGCAGCAAAGAAGAACTTTCCCGCACAGTAAACAGCCAGATTGCCATTTTCACCTGCTCGATGGCAGCGCTTGCAGCGCTGCAGGAGCGTGGTATGGTATTTGATTCCTGTGCAGGCTTTTCTCTCGGCGAATACACTGCACTGACAGCAGCAGGCGTCCTTACACTGGAGGGTGGCCTCCGTCTGGTCCGCCGGCGCGGCGAGCTGATGCAGGAAGCTGCAGACCGTACTGACGGCTGTATGGCAGCTGTACTCGGATTAAAAGATGCTATTGTCGAGGAAATCTGTTCGCAGGCCGATGGCCTTGTGCTTCCAGTTAATTATAATTGTGACGGTCAGCTGGTCATTGCCGGCGAACGCGCCGCAGTTGATATAGCAGCTGCAAAATGCAAGGAAGCAGGTGCACGCAGAGTAATGCCGCTGGCTGTTTCCGGCGGCTTCCACACGCCTTTGATGGCACCAGCTGCAGCGCAGCTGCGTACATTTGCCCAGTCACTTTCCTTCTCTGCACCAACCATGCCGCTGTACACCAACGTCACCGGAGAAATTCTTTCTGTCACGGATTATCCGGCGCATCTGGAACAGCATATGGTATCTCCTGTACGCTGGAAGCAGCTGGTACAGAATATGATTGCTGATGGACATACTGCTGCACTGGAAATCGGCGCAGGTAAAACTTTGACCGGTTTTTCGCGCAGAATTTCCAAAGAATTCACCTGTAAAAACGTGGAAACTATGGAAAATGTCATTTTTGCAGCTGAATGAGACAATCTGTTTGACTATCGTTAGAAAAGCAGATATACTGAAAAAGGCGGGATTTCTCTCCCGCCTTTTTTCTTTTTGTATAGCATATCCGTTTCCGATTTTAGGAGGAATATTTTTTGTCAAACGAAACCGAAATAAAAGAAACTTTTGATGAGCTTGGCCTGTCAGACGCTGTCCTGCGCGCCATTCATGATATGGAATTTGAGCAGCCGACTGAAATTCAAGCGCATGCGATTCCGGCTATCATGTCCGGCAGGGATATCATTGGACGTTCTCATACCGGTACTGGTAAGACCATGGCATTTGCCGTTCCGGCAGTAGAATACTGCCTGCGCTATCCGGAATGCCGGAATACTATGGTATTGGTCCTCTGCCCTACCCGTGAGCTTGCCATGCAGGCATGTGATGAGGTCCGCAAGCTGACCCGTTATACACAGGGCCTCCGTGCTGTTGCACTATATGGCGGACAGCCAATTCAGAACCAAATACCGCAGCTGCGCCGCGGTGCCGAAATCGTCATTGGCACGCCCGGACGTGTGATGGATCATATCCACCGCCACACATTGAAACTGGATAACCTGTCTCTCGTTGTATTGGATGAAGCCGATGAAATGCTGAATATGGGCTTCCGCGAGGATATTGAGAGCATTCTCGCTTTTGTGCCAGGAGAGCATCAAACACTTCTGTTTTCTGCCACCATGCCACAGGCGATTTTGGATATTACCGATCAGTACCAAAATGATCCGGTCATGATCGAGACGAAGTCCGGTCCAGAACGCACGATTGATACCATAGAACAGTTTTATTATGAAGTTCCACTTGGAAATAAGAAAGACGCACTGGGCCTGCTGCTGCATACCCATCAGCCAAAGCTTTCTATCGTATTTTGCAATACCAAGAAGATGGTAGAGGAACTGAACCGTTATCTCAGTGAACACGGCTTCCACTGCTCTATGCTCCATGGCGATATGCAGCAGGAAGCACGTACTGCAGTGATGCAGTCCTTTAAATCTGGCCGTACACCTGTATTGATTGCCACGGATGTTGCGGCCCGCGGCATTGATGTTGATGACGTGGATGCTGTGTATAATTTTGATATCCCACAGGATTATGAGTATTATATCCATCGTATCGGGCGAACCGGGCGTGCAGGTAAATGCGGCATGGCTTATACTTTGGCAGCTGGACGCCGACAGGTATTTCAGGTTCGGGATATTTCACGCTTTATCGGTGCTAAAATTGAAAATAAGCCACTTCCCTGCACCCAGGATATTATTGACCGAAAGCAGGAAGAACTGCTGGCAGAGGTGCGCAAGCAGATGCAAAACACAAAGGCATCTTCCTGTAATCCACTCATTGTAAAACTGATTGAAGAAGGCTGCAGCCCAGAATGGCTGGCTGAATGTCTGATGGAAATGCTACTTCGCCGTGAAATGGTGGATATTCCGGTCCTTGCAATCCCGAAGCCCGTGAGCGGTAAACAGAGTGGCAGCCCCTTGCCTCCTGCACCGGAAGGCTATGTGCGTCTGCGTTTCAGCGTAGGACGTTATCAGCGAGTTGCACCGAACCATATTGTTGCAGCCATTGCAAATGAAACACGTATTCCGGGCAAGCAGATTCAGAAAATTTACTGCTATGGCGAGTACAGCCTCGTAGAAGTACCAAGCAAGTACAAGAATGTCATCATTCAGAAGGTATCCGGCACAAAGATTGGCGGACATGTCACCGATGTGCGTTTGTATGATTCTAAAAATCCCCAAGCAGCCACACGCAATGCGTCCCGTGTACAGGATGGAAAATCCATCAACCGCCGTGCAGGACAGAACAGAAAGGCAAACGCTGAACACTTGCGGAACGGGAAGCGTGATACCGAGAATATCGTTCGCGGGGCCAAGCAGCGCACCGTTTCCCACGGAAAGACAGCTGCCTCAGAGCACCATCATCGTCCAACGCGCAATTCTGTACGCAGAAAAAAGAGCAGATAATAAGTAATAATATTCGACCATATGCCGATTAACAGACGATCATTTCAACATAGTTAACCTTTGTCCGGGATTCCTTTTCCCGGACACATTTTTATATAACAAAAGTCAAATCAACCCTTGTTCTTTTGGGCATTTTCCACTATAATAAAAATGATCTTGTTTCTTTTTTGAAAGAGAGGTGTTGTGCCATGTCCGATATCAAAAAGAAATCCCTGTCGGTAGCAGAATGCTATGAAAATCTGCATGAGTTATACGGCGCCGTCATGGATACAGAAAGTTATGAAAAACATAAGGCAGAAATTCCTGCTCTGGCACAGGAAGATGCCGCAGAATATCAGGAGCACGAGACTGCAACGCTGGATGATATTTTCGCTGCACCACAGGACCTGCGTCAGATTGCTGCAGAACAGATAGAAGCGGACCGCCGTGCGGAATACCGCCCCGAATGTGTGACATATATGATTCCACAATTTACTGATGAAACCTGCATCGGAACAGAAACTCATTTTGTACTCGGTGGTCCATGTATCATTCGCTGTGGCTCGGGCTCGTATCTCAGCTCCGGTTCTTATGGCTCTTATGTCACCAGTGGATCATACAGAACCAGCGGTTCTTATATTACAAGCGGTTCCTATAGAACCAGTGGTTCTTTCCGAAGCAGTGGCTCCTTCCATCCCGGCTCCGGTTCATTCCATCTGCCCGCAGGAATTGACGTGACCCAGCCATATATGGGCAGCTTTACATGGGATTTTGAAATTGGCGGCTACGGGCTAAATCTGATTTAATGCAGGCATTTGCTTCGAACTGGACACGCCCATATGCCATGAGCAATCCTGGCCGCCCTTATGCTATCGCAGATTTTGAATTAATGACAACTATTTTATCTGCGTTGATGTGGCGAAAAAACAACGGTAGTATTCGCATGATTACGGACAGCGTTGGAGAACGGTTTTATCGTTCTCTGGGCCTTGCATCGCTTTGGGATGGCGGTATTTCCCACGAGCTGGACAATATTCCCTATACAATTGACCCATGCACGTTCTGGGCGGCCGGAAAACTGTATGCACTCTCTCTGGTCTCTGCCCCTTGTGTGATGATGGACACCGATTTTATTGTATGGAAAGACATCCGTGAAAGGGTACAATATTCTGAACTAGCTGTTATCCACCGCGAGATGCTTTCACCGGAAATTTATCCTTCGCCGGATAAATTTGAACTTTCCTCCCGCTATTCTTTTCCAAAGGAATGGAACTGGGATGTGCCAGCCTGCAACACAGCACTGACCTATTTCGGCAATGAAAAACTCCGGCTTACTTATCTCAAGCAGGCATTCGATTTCATGGACGCTGTACGCGGACGTGATGGGCTCATTTATATGGTTTTTGCTGAACAGCGTCTGCTCGCCATGTGCGCAGAGGCAAGTAACATTCACATCCATGCTTTATCGACGACCGAAGCCCTGTTTTCCCGGGAACAACAAGATTTTACACATACCTGGGGCTTTAAGCAGGCAATGTCTGAGCATCCGCAGCTGCGGGAAGCATTCTGTCAAAAATGCGCCCAACGGATCCGTCGTGATTTTCCTGAATATGCTAGGATATGTTCCCGCATACCAGCTCTGCGTAAATATTTTTGAAATCAATATATAGAGTTTATTTCGTCAATTTGCAGTGAAAAAAAAGAAAAATAATTAAAATTTGGATATTTTGCACAAAAATTTATAGATTATTTTTTTAGTGCCGACAGCCCGCTATTCATTGACTTTATGGGAAATTCGTTTATCATTAAAATAGAGGGTATTATCGGAGGGAAAGGTTTTCTAACGGCTTCGTTTTAAAACCCTGTCAACTTATTCAAATGAGGTGGAAAATACATGATTTATACTGTGACATTTAACCCGTCGCTGGACTATTCTATACGTATTGATGACTTCAAGACTGGTACGCTGAACCGTACCAGCTACGAGGAAGTCCGTGTCGGTGGCAAGGGTATTAATGTATCCATTGTTCTGAATGACCTTGGTGTTGAAAATGTTGCACTTGGCTTTGTTGCAGGCTTTACTGGCGATCAGATCGAATCCGGCATCCAGCAGCACGGCTGTACCACAAACTTTATCCATCTGCCCAGAGGCTTCTCCCGTATCAACGTGAAGCTGAGTGGCAGTTCCGACCAGCTGACTGAAATGAACGGTATGGGACCTGCCGTTTCTCCAGAAGAATGTGAGCAGTTCATGATGCGTCTGAAGCGCTTGCTCAAGGATGGAGATACTCTCGTTCTTTCCGGCAGCATCCCAAGCTCGATGCCGCAGGATATGTACGAGAGAATTTTGGAAACGGTAGACACCGATAAGGTTTGTGTTATTGTCGATACTTCCAGCAACCTGCTGCGCCGCACATTGCCGTACCGCCCGTTCCTGATCAAGCCGAATCTGATCGAACTGAGCGAGCTGTTCGGGCGCGCTCTGACAGAATATGATGATATCGTCGGATGCGCAAAGCACCTTCAGGAAGAAGGCGCACGCAACGTTCTGGTTTCCATGGGCGGCGAAGGTGCGATTCTGGTGACGGAAGAGGGCCAGGTCTTCTCTGCTCCGGCCCCTGACGGTGATCTGGTTGACACCATTGGCGCAGGTGATTCCATGGTAGCCGGTTTCCTTGCAGGATACATGGAGCGCGGCAGTATGGTTGACGGATTTGCCAAAGGTATTGCTGCAGGCAGTGCAACTGCCTATACGCATGGCCTTGCAACCGGAGAAGAGATTACTTCTGTTGCACAGCGCATGTAATTCACCATAAAAAGCTCAAAAGGGATGTGTGTTACTGCACATCCCTTTTTCTTATATGAAAATACTTGCACTTTCTTTCCTGGCATGCTATACTATAAAAAATTATTTAGATTGACAAACAAATTCTTCATATTAAAGGAGAACAAAATTTTGAAATTACCCAAACTTAATATTGGCGGCCTGCAACCTGCAAAGCCTGTCATTCAGGGCGGCATGGGAATCGGTATTTCCCTATCCGGTCTTGCCGCAGCGGTTGCAAATGCAGGCGGCGTCGGAATTATTTCCGGTGTCCAAATCGGTTTTCGCGATCCCGAATTTACAAAGGACCCTGTTGCTGCCAATCTGCGTGCCATCGGCTCAGAGCTTTCTAAAGCACGCCAGCTTGCACCGGATGGCATTATCGGGATGAACTTCATGTCAATTGATGCCCATTATGCAGAATATGTTGCGGAAGCTGTGCGAAATGGTGTGGATTTGATTATTTCCGGCGCTGGTCTTCCCTTGCAGCTTCCAAAGCTGGTGGCGGGCAGTAACACAAGAATTGTACCAATTGTCTCTTCTGCCCGTGCCTGTAGGCTTGTGTTGACAAGCTGGCTGAGAAAATATAACCGTTTTCCTGATGCAGTTGTTGTTGAGGGACCGCTTGCCGGCGGGCATCTGGGATTTAAACTGGAGGATTTGCAAAACAGTACCAATCAGACATTGGAACAGGCATTATCTGAAATCGTATCTTATGTCCGTTCCTTTGAAGAAAAGCACGGTGTATCGATTCCAGTGATCGCTGCAGGCGGCATTCTGAACTATACGGATGTCTGCCATATGGTAGAACTGGGAGCATCCGGCGTACAGGTTGGTACAGCCTTTGTGGCAACGAAAGAATGTGACGCAGATGAAAACTACAAGCAGGCATATCTTGCTGCTGCCCCGGAGGATGTCCGTATTATTAAAAGTCCCACAGGCTTTGCTGCCCGTGCCGTCAATACTGCATTTGTCCAGCAGGCATATGACCACGGCGGCATTCCCGTAAAGCATTGTTTCCGCTGCATGCCGGAAATCTGCAATGCTGCAACTACCCCCTATTGCCTGTCTCAGGCATTGTTCGATGCCGCCTACGGCAATGGCGGCCTGGTCTTCTGTGGAGGACGTGTCGGTGAAATCCATGAGATCACAACAGCAGCAGAGGTAATCCGCCGATTGACAGAAAAAAATTCATAATAAAAAAATCAGCATGAGTGTCACTGTCCCAAGCTGCGGACTACCTCATGCTGATTTTTATTTTTTGTCAATTTTCTTTATGCGGTTGAATACGTTTCAGCTCTTCCATAAAAGAATCTACATCCTGAAAATCACGATAGACCGATGCAAAACGAATATACGCAACCTCATCAATATCAACAAGGCGTTCTACCACCATTTCACCGATGGTCATGGAGGAAACTTCATTTTCGAGCCTGCCATACAGCTTCTGTTCCACATCGCTGAGCAATGCATCCATCTGTGCTTTGGTGACAGGCCGCTTCTGGCATGCCTTAACGATACCACGCATCAGTTTATCCCGATCATACTGCTGACGGGAACCATCCTTTTTGATTACCATCAACGAACTGGTTTCTATGGTTTCGTAGGTGGTGAAACGTTTGCCGCATTTCTGGCATGTACGTCGGCGACGGATGCTTTCACCATCGACAGTCGGGCGTGAGTCAATGACCTTGCTCTCTGTATGCTTACAATATGGACATTTCATGGCTATCCCCTCATCATGTGTCAAAATTGTTATACTGTCTTACAAACGGACTGCAGGAACAGCCTGCTTTGCCGTAATTCATCGAAACTGGAATAATCATCGCTGTATACCTCTACCAGCGCAGAACCCTGATAACCATGTGCTTCCAATTGCCGGAACAGATTAGTAAAGTCAACGCTTCCCTGCCCAGGCAGCAGGCAGTCGGATTCTCCAGTATAGTCACTGATATGCAGGTTTACAATGCGGTCGCCCACTGCATCTACATAATCCTGCCAGCTCCGTCCAGCTCGGTATGCCTGTTTGATATCCAACGTATACCTCAACTCTGGAACATTATCATAGAGCTGTTTCAGAAACGCCAGATCACTCGACTTACACCAGGATACATTTTCCTGCGTAAACGTGATTCCATGCGCAGCAGCCCGTTCACAGAGCTTATGATACGTTTCTATGCGACGGTACTCCGCTCGTGCAGGAGGCAAGCCGCGTGAGCGGAGCGTCTCTCCATGGAAAATGAAATAAGAAGCGCCCAGAGCAGCTGCAGCTTCAAAATATCGTTCATACTGGTCCAATGCATCCTGCGTGCGCCGGATATAATCTGAAAACAGGAAGTGCCCTTCCATTGCAGAGGTAAACGGGTGGACAGAGACAACCTGCAAACCCATATCGTCCAATGACTGCTTCAAATCTGTCCGAAAAGGCGGTACATATTCGCTTTCCGAATTGATGAACAGCTCAACACGATGAAATCCGAGCTCTGATGCGGAGACAATCCCCTGTTCAATCGGTGTTGGATAAAATGATGCTGTGGAAATTCCTATCTGCACATGTTTTCCCTCCTCTGTTATGTTCAGGATACCATATTTTTGCAAAAAAGAAAAGACCAGACAGAATGAGAATCTGTCTGGTCCCGCAAATCAGTGTTTCTTTTTCTTATTCTTCTTGTGAACCTTTTTCGGAGTTACAACCTGAGCAGGCTTTTGTACGGGTTCAGAAGTTTCGGCACTTTCCTTCTTATCCTCTGCCTCAACAATTGCTTCTTTTTCAGGAGCCTTCTCCTTCTTAACCTTGGACTGCTGTACCTTGGCACGTGCTTTCTCACGCTGGTTCTTGCGAAGCAGGCCGCGATATTTTGCCCACAGGGAACCTGCCAGAAACAGAGAGGAATATGCACCGGCGATAATACCAATGATCATTGGAAGTGTGAACTGGCGCAGGCTGGTAACACCAAAGATAAAGATCATACCAACCGTCAGCAAGGTTGTAATCGAAGTGTTGATCGTACGTCCAACGGTCTGCCACAGGCTCTTCTCAACAGTATCTTCAAACAATTCACGGCGAGCGAATTTACGGTTTTCGCGGACGCGGTCAAAAACGATAATACTGGAGTTGATCGAATAACCCAGAATCGTCAATGCAACTGCAATAAACGTCGTACCAAACGGAATCTGGAACACAACATATGCGGAAAGGACAACCAGAAGGTCATGCGCCAGACAGGTAACAGCCGCAAGGCCAGATGTCAGCTCAAAGCGGAACGTGATATAAATCAACATGAGAATAACTGCAACAACAGCCGCCAGAATTGCTGTATTTTGCATTTCCTTACTGATGGTTGCGTTGTTGTCAGAGAAATCCAGCGTATCGTCATCTGTAATGCCGAACTGCTCCTGCATCGCATCAATGACAGCAGCCTGTTGTGTATTATCCAGCTTGGTGCACTTAATCAGGACTTCTTCCCCATCATCTCCGGTCTTCTGGACAGAAGACGGTGCAACACCAGTTGCTTCCTCCACGAGATTCGGAATGGTCGTGCCGGAAAGCTCGCTGGTCACTTCTTCATGAATATCAAAGGTCATACTGGTACCGCCGATAAAATCAACGTCCATATTGAACAGGTTCATACCGAATGGAAGTGTTACCAGACCTACCAGGCCCGGAGCAATGAGGATCAGCGAAATAATCACAAAAATTGGAAATTTCTTTACAATGGAAAATCTATTCTTCATCGTCTCACACCTCCTTGCTCTTTCTTACACCATACAGCTTTGGATTGGTAATCCGGAAATCTGCCATGCGCTTGAGGAGGAACTTTGTAACGGTGACTGCAGTGAACATCGACAAAACAACGCCGATGCCCAATGTCAGAGCAAAGCCCTTGACGGTGCCGGTACCCATAAAGTACAAAACAAACGCTGCAATCAAAGTGGTAATATTGGAGTCCAAAATTGCAGAAAATGCACGGTTAAAGCCTGCATCAATTGCTGCGCGGATGGTCTTGCCATTGCTCAGTTCATCGCGCATGCGTTCGAAAATAACAACGTTTGCGTCAACCGCCATACCAATTGACAAAATAATACCTGCAATACCCGGCAGGGACAGGTTTACATGTGCAATAGACAGAATAACCAAATCCAGTGCGGTATAGAAAATCAGTGCAATCGAGGATACAAAGCCCGGCAGTCGATAGAAAAGGATCATAAACAGCATAACCAGCAGAATGCCCAGAGCGCCTGCCTTGATACTGGTAGACAGTGCCTTTTCACCCAGCTGCGGGCCAACAGAGCTCATGCTGACTTCATCCAGAGAGAACGGCAGCTGGCCGATGTTGATCTGCTCTGCAAGGGTCTTTGCTGTTTCAGCGGTAAAGCTGCCGGAAATAACGCAGGAATCACCGGTAATACCAGTTTCCGCATATTCGCTGCTGACAGACGGCTGGGACAAAACCTCATCGTCCATCATGATCTTGATGTAATTGCTGCCGTCTTCAGCACTGGCTGCGGCCTTAGTAGCTTCCGTCCATTTTTCCACAGCATCTTCGTTAAATGTAACTTCGACATAATGCTGGCTGGTCATATCGGACTGGGAAAGCTGTCCATAACCAGAGGTTGCAGACTTGATACCAGAGCCATCCAAAACAACATTACCGTCTGCATCAACAAAAGTCAGCTGTGCGGTTGCACCTAGAACAGAAACCGCTTCCGCCGGATCATTAATCGCCGGAATGTCTACCTTGACACGGTTATCACCGACTAACTCAACTGTAGCCTCGGTGTAGCCCAGGGAGTCAAGGCGCTTCTGCAGCATAGCCTGAACCGATGCCATATCGCTTGTCAGATTGGCAGTGTCATAATCATCGTCCAAAATTGCTTCAAATGTGATCGAAGAACCACCGACCAGATCAAGTCCGCGGCGGATGCCATCTTCTTCATCCAGCACGCTTGCGATCGATAGCGGCCCTACATTGAGTCCAAATGCAGCTGTGCAGCATAGCAAAGCAATGACTGCAATCACAGCAACAAAGGACAGGATACTTTTTTTCAAAATCACTCGCCTCCTACGTGACAATAAACAAATTTATTATATATGATAGTACTATTAAAGTCAAATTTATCAAATCATTTTATTCAAAAAATAGCACGATTTATCTTTTTTAGACAGGAAATCTGACTGCAGTAAAATCGTTATCCAACATCCTGCCCGTTTTTTGCCTTCAGATGATAAAATACCGCAGAGCAGTGCTCTGCGGTATTGAAAAATCTATATCAATGAAATATCAGAATCAAAGGTTGATTTCAACCTTGATGTCATCCTCGCCGAGGTATTTTTCAATACGCGGCATAACATCATTTGCAATAAAATCTTCAACCTGCTGCGGAGCGCGACCAACATAAGCCTTCGGGTCCATTTCTGCCAGAATCTCTTCTTTCGTCAGACCAAATATCGGGTCATTAGCAATCAGATCAACCATGTTGTTATCCAGGCCCTCTTCCTTCACACGCTTGCCTGCGGTGATGGAATGCTGGCGGATGCGTTCATGCAGTTCCTGACGGTTGCCGCCGCGCTTAACGGCGCTCATCATGATGTTTTCAGTAGCCATAAACGGCAGTTCGCTCATAACGCGCTTCTCAATGGACTTCGGATAAACTACAATTCCCTCGGAAATATTGATCATAATATTCAAAATCGCATCAATACCAAGGAATGCTTCCGGCACAGAAATACGCTTATTTGCGGAGTCATCCAGCGTGCGCTCAAACCACTGGGTAGCAGTGGTAACAGCCGGATTCAACGTATCAATCAATACATAGCGTGCCAGCGAGCAGATACGCTCCGAACGCATCGGGTTACGCTTATACGGCATTGCAGATGAACCGATCTGATGTGCTTCAAACGGCTCTTCCAATTCCTTCAGATGCTGCAACAGTCGCATATCCGTTGCGAACTTACTTGCGGACTGCGCGATACCGCCCAGCGTAGCAACAACCTGTGCATCAATCTTTCTGGAATATGTCTGACCGGAAACCGGAACGACACCCGGGAAACCAAAATCATCTGCAATCATCTGCTCCATCTTGCGGATTTTTTCATGGTCTCCGTCAAACAGCTCCATGAAGCTTGCCTGTGTACCGGTAGTACCCTTAGAGCCCAGCATGCGCATATTGGCAATGCGGAATTCCAGTTCATCCAGATCCATCAACAGCTCATTGATCCACAGTGTAGCACGCTTGCCCACAGTAGTCAACTGCGCCGGCTGGAAATGGGTAAAGCCCAGCGTCGGCATATCCTTATACTGCTGTGCAAAATCGGACAGACGATGGATTACTGCAACCAGCTTTTTGCGGACGATCTTCAGACCTTCCTGCATCTGGATAATATCGGTATTGTCGCCAACATATGCGCTGGTAGCACCCAGATGGATGATACCTGCAGCCTTCGGTGCAACCTGGCCAAAGGTATAAACATGCGCCATGACATCATGACGTACTTCCTTTTCGCGCTTCTTTGCAACCTCATAATCGATATTGTCGATATTCGCTGCCATTTCATCGATCTGTTCCTGGGTAATCGGCAGTCCAAGCTCCTTTTCAGCTTTCGCCAGAGATACCCACAGACGGCGCCAGGTAGAAAACTTCATATCCGGAGAAAAGACATACAGCATCTCCGGGCTGGCGTAACGGGAACAAAATGGGCTTTCGTATACGTTGCTCATAAACTAAATTCCTTTCCCGGCGCCTTCTATGAACGACGCCGACACATCATTATTAGTCTATTGTATTATGCGAAAGGAATTACTGTCAAGCCTCTGCAATAAATTTTTCCAGACGATCCAGGCCCTTGTCGATGTTTTCCATGGAAGTCGCATAGGACCAGCGGAGATAGTTCGGTGCAGCAAATGCAGCACATGGAACGGTTGCAACCAGTGCCTTTTCCAGGAACAGATCCGCAAAATCAAGATCAGATTCAATCACTCTGCCATACATGGTCTTGCCAATGAAGCCAGAAATATCCATCATGACATAGAAAGCACCCTGCGGCTTGATGCAGGAAACGCCTTCAATCTTGTTCATACGCTCAACTAGGTGGTTGCGGCGCTGTTCAAACTGCTGACGCATCAGTTCAACAGAATCCTGCTCACCTTCCAGGGATTCTACAGCAGCCCACTGTGCCATGGTAGCCGGTGCACCGGTAGAATGGCTGGCATAGCTGGACATCGCCTTTGCTACAGTTTCATTGGACAGCGTATAGCCTACACGCCAGCCCGTCATAGAATAGGACTTGGAAACACCATTTACAACGATGCACTGCTCCTTCATTGCCGGAGATACCGATGCGATGGAGGTGTACTCAATGCCGTCGTAGACCAGATTACAGTAAATATCGTCAGCCAGAACATAGATACCGTGCTTCTCACATACCGCAGCCAAGGCCTCCAGCTCTTCTCTTGTATAAACCATACCGGTCGGGTTAGACGGAGAATTCAGCATGAACATCTTGGTCTTATCGGTAATAGCAGCTTCCAGCTGTTCTGCAGTGATCTTAAAGTTCGCAGAAGCCTGTGCATGGACCTCTACCGGAACAGCGCCAGCCATACGGATCATTTCAGCATAGCTCAGCCAGTATGGAGCTGCAACAACAACTTCATCACCCGGATCACAGCATACCATAATAGCAAGGTAAACGCTGTGCTTTGCACCAGAGGCAACAACAACCTGATTCGGCTCATAATCCAGACCCAGGTCTTCCTTCATACGCTTGCAAACAGCCTTGCGCAGTTCAATGATGCCTGCTGCCGGGGTATACTTGGTCTTATTTTCTTCAATAGCTCTGATACCAGCTTGCTTTACATTTTCCGGGGTGTTAAAGTCAGGCTCACCTACGCCGAAGTTGACAACATCAATGCCGGAAGCCTTCATCTGCTTTGCCTTAGCGCTGATAGCCAGAGTGGCGGATGGAGCGATTGCAGCTGCAATTTTGGAAATCGGTTTAACCATACTATATCATCCTTTCCGGGCGAGTCCATATGCTGTGATTCGCCGCCGCGGCTGCGTAATGCCGCGATATTTTTCTGTTCAACAGTAAATATTATAGAGATTTCAGCAATTTTTTGCAACAAAAAACCTGACCAATTTGTGCCATATCCGTAATTTTCCATACTTTGAACAAAAATATTCCTTCATTTCGTTTTTTCGCGTCATTTTGCACAAAATGCAGTTTGCTAAGATGCAACTTGCATTTCATTTTTAAGTCGAAAATTGAAAAAATGAATTTTTCCCCTGCAAAATCATGCAAAACAGTTTTTGCGCAAAGAAAAACGGAACTGTGCATACAGTTCCGTTTGTGCAGAATATCAAATGGGATTATTCAGCCTGTTCCAGTGCGCGTGCGATCTGATCGGGACATGAGGTTCCGCGTCCGCCGCAATCAACTCCCTTGAATGCCTTAATAACCTGTTCCACCGGCATACCCTTAATCAGCTGGCAAATACCAGTCAGATTACCTGCACAGCCGCCGATAACCTGAATATCTTCTACAATGCCATCCTTGACACTGTAACGGATTTCTCTGGAACATGTACCTCTTGTCTTATAAACATTCATATCCATAATCCTCCTGAATTTTTATCTATCTTTGCTCTCAATAATCAGAGCCCGTCCGGTTCGAATGGAAATTGTGTACTCTGGTGCAATCGCCTCATTGGAAATTGTAATGACCTGTGCACGGGATACCATAGCATCTGTCAGCGGATATTTCAGCCCGCAGAGTGTGACACCCTGCAGCTCTGCATCCAGTGGAATGATACCGACATATTGATATGACGGGTCCGCTGCATAGCAGACTGTGCCGCCGCCATGGAAGGTTACACGGTTGCGGCTGTCACAGAATACGCCTTCCTTTCCCTGCTCAAACAAAAATTCCAGCAGAGACAGGTTGGAAAGGAAATGATCGATTCTTCCACCGGAAGCACAGGCGTAGATAAGCCTATCGGCGCCGCGTTTCAAAGCTTCCCTTGTGCAGCACATCAGGTCGCTGTCATCCTTTTCCGGCTTGAGCGTGATGATTTCCGTATCTGTTTCCGGACGTTTTCCAGAATCGAAATCACCGACTACCAGATCAGGCTGGATACCGCATGCAGCAGCATGGCGGGTTCCTCCATCGGCACAGATGATGAAATCTGCCTGTTTTGCCAGCTCTCTGACATAATTGTATTCTGTCTCCGGTGCGGATGCAAGAATCAATGCTTTCATTTCAGCTTCCACTCCTTAATATCCTTTACACTCTCATATAGCTGGCAATAGCTTTCGTGACGTTCTTTTGCGATTTTTCCTGCTTCGACAGCAGCACGAATCACACATCCTTTTTCTTTCACATGTGCACAGCCAGTAAACTGACACTGGTTCAGGTAGGGTTCAAATTCCCGGAAAGCATACTGCAAATCATCCTTGAGAATGAGATCCATACGTTCTGTATCAAATGCGGAAAAACCTGGTGTATCTGCGATAAAACCACCGCCCGATAGCTCTACCAGTTCTACATGCCGCGTTGTGTGACGGCCACGTGCTGTCTTTGGGCTAATGGTTCCAGTTTTCATTTGGAACTGCGGATCAATGGCATTCAGAAGACTGGACTTGCCAACTCCAGAATTCCCAGCAAATGCAGAAACCTTACCAGAAATCTGGTTTCGCAGTGCATCAATCCCCTCGCCTGTTTGTGCACTGACACGGAATACAGAAAAACCCGCCTGTGTGTAAATTTCATACAGCCGGTCTCCACGGTCAAGATCACATTTATTGATGGCAATAATGGTATCCATTTCTTTATATTCTGCAATTGCAGTTACCTTATCAATCAGCAATGTCTCCGTCACCGGGGGAGCTGCGCTGCAAACCACAACAAGCTGGTCAACATTGGAGACCGCAGGACGCATCAGTTTATTCTTTCTCGGTTCAATTGACATCATATAGCCAGTGCCGTCCTCTTGCACTTCAATTGTAACACGGTCTCCAATCACCGGCTTCTCCGCGCATTTGCGGAATTTACCGCGTGCTTTACATTCTACAATACCAGAATCTGTACGGACATAATAAAACCCGCCGATCCCCTTGAGAATCGTTCCATTCTCTTTTTTCATGCCTTATCAACCAAAATCAAAATCTTTATCATAAATAGACTCACCATCAACAGTTACAACAACGCGATGGGTTCCACTATAGGCAACACGGCAGGTGGTCGTACCATTGTTGGTACGAACTGTATCATTGCGCAATGTCGAACCATCAACGGAGACCGTGACACGACAAGTGTCACGGTCTGTTGGCAGATGGATGGTAATCAAAGAGCTGGTAACATCGACAGAAGCCGTGCCGGAGCCCTCAGGCTGTTCTGGCTCAGTAGTTGTCTGTTCTTCCGCCGCCTTGGCAATGGTAATACCAACTGCAGTGCCGGCAGCAACCTCTGTGCCATACGGTACAGTCTGTCTGATAACAGTGCCTGCAGTAGAAGAGCTCTCCTCTTCCTCAACAGAACCAAGTGTCAGGCCTGCCTTTTCCAGTGCAGACTTTGCCTGCTCCTGTGTCATTCCAGTTAAGTTCGGAACACTCTTGTTGGTGTTTGCAGAACCGGTGGAAACAACAACTGTCACCGTAGAACCAGTTTCAATCTCAGTGCCTACATCCGGATTGCAGCTGATGACATAGCCTTCTGCAATCGTTTCGGAACTCTGTTCTGTACGCTTTGCAGTAAGACCTGCAGCACGCAACGCGCTCTGTGCATCCTCATAGCTCTTTCCGATGATAGACGGAACTGGAACCATGGTTGAAACATCTGTATCACCGTCATTTACATCTGCGATAGTCAGAGTAATCTTCGTGCCTTCCTTTACCTCTGTTCCCTCTTCCGGATCCTGCTCTATAACTTCGCCGTCTTCATATTCTCCGGAAGTGTCTTCCTGTTCAACAATCTTGAAGGTAAAGTCTTCATAGTCGCTGTTGTTTTGAATTTCTTCCACATAGTTCTTGCCAACGAAATTCGGAACAACTACTATTGCGTCGGAATCTCCACTTCCCAGCAGGCCGGATGCCATATAGGCAATGGCTGCAAGAAGCGCGACAATGATAACGCCGACAACAATCTTTCCGCCTCCGCCCTTCTTCTTTTTCGTGCGGACACGTTTCACAGGTTGATCCTGCTCATACTCGTCATCTTCATCGTATGCCGGCTTATATACACGATTGCTTCCAGAAGCCGGCTGCTTTTCCGTAGGTGATACGGCTTCTGTACGTGGTACATACTGGGTTGCATCTTCATCATCCGCAGCTTCTACGCGCGGCATATACTGGGTCGCATCCTCTGCATCATACTGAATTGCACGGGTTGCATCCAGATCATTGTTATGTGTGGAGTAATGCAGCTGCAGATTCGGATTGGTACGCAGGCGCTCCATATCACGGAACATATCCAGCGCGGAGCTATAGCGCTGACTTGCGTTAGCGCACATTGCATGCATAACGATCTCATCCATGGCCTGCGGGATTTCCGGTACGATAGAACTGGGTACCGGCGGAACTGTATTCAGGTGCTGCATCACAACGGCAACCGCAGTTTCACCACGGAACGGCAGTGTGCCGGTGAGCATTTCATACATAACAACGCCCAGTGAGTACAGGTCTGTACGGAAATCAGCGGTGATACCCTTCGCCTGCTCTGGGGAAATATAATGCACGGAACCGATGGCCTCAGAAGAAACCTTGCGGGTCTCCTGGCTGTTTGCAAAGCTTGCAATGCCAAAGTCCATCACCTTTGCCGTACCATCACGCAGCAGCATAATATTCTGCGGCTTGATATCCTGATGGATAATGCCACGGCTATGTGCATGGTCCAATGCACGAGCGACCTGCTGTGCAAAGTAAAGCGTCTCCTGCCATGTGAGATGATGCTTTTTGCGGAGATAATCCTTTAAGGTGACACCCTCGCAAAGCTCCATAACAATGTATTCCGGGCTGTTCTCCTCATGACATACATCATAAATCGAAACAATATTGTTCTGCGAGAGCTTAGCAACAGCCTGCGCCTCGTTATAAAAGCGCTTGCGGAATTCCTCATCCTGCACATATTCTTCTTTGAGAACCTTAATGGCAACATAGCGATTCAGAACAGTACAATATGCTTTATAAACAACAGCCATGCCGCCTGTTCCGATCACTTCACGGACCTCATATCGGCCCCCAAGTGTCTGTCCAATGAAATTTTCCATTTTAACGTCTCCTACTTGGTGTATAAAACGACTGTAATATTGTCATTTCCGCCGGCTTCACATGCCCGCGAAATCAATTTATTGCAGGCTTCCTCCTGCGATGCTGCTTCTGCAACAATTACTGCAATCTCGGTATCATGAACCAAACCGCTCAGGCCGTCGGAACACAGCAGCAGTGTCTGACCGTCATGAATCGTAATTTCATACAGATCAGCCTCTACCCCACTATCAACGCCAACAGCCCGAGTAATCAGATTGCGTCCCGGATAGGTCTGCGCCTCCTCTGGCGTCAGCCGGCCGGAGCGGACCATTTCCGCTACCAGAGAATGATCCGAGGTCATCTGGGCAATCTTGCCGCCTTCCATGAGGTATGCACGCGAATCGCCGACATTCGCGAGAATTACTCGGTCATCAACACAGATGCCTCCCACAAGGGTTGTTCCCATGCCATTGTATGCCGGAGAGGACTGGGACAGCTGAAAAACCTCTGTGTTTGCACATACAACAGCCTGCTCCACCGTTTGGGCCAGTGAATCCGTATCTGTCTGTGCAGGGTCCGCCGTCTTGATCTGCTCGAGAAAACGCTCTGCCGCACGGTCACTTGCAATATTTCCTGCACGCGCACCGCCCATGCCATCGCAGAGAACAAGGAAGCCAAGCCCGTTTTCTGCAATATCAATCCGGAAAGTATCCTGATTATTGGCACGGATCAGACCTTTATCGGTTTTGCCATATGCTTTCATTCTATCACTCTTTCCCGAACGTTTCACCGATGTGCCTGCGGCGCAGCTGTCCGCAGGATGCATCAATATCCGGTCCTAATGTACGCCGGACGGTTGCTGTGACTCCGTTCTTTTCCAAAATATTTTGAAAAGCGGCAACATGCTCTCTGGATGAGGTCTGCAATCCGCTCTCCGTTACGTGATTCAGTGGAATTAAATTTACATGCGCCGGTCGGCCGCGCAGCAGTTCTGCAAGCTTCCTTGCCTGCCATGGGCGGTCACTCACACCGTCAATCATAGTATATTCATACGAAATACGGCGTCCAGTCATGTCAAAATAATTTTTGCAGGATGCAATCAAACGTTCTACCGGGAAGCTGTTGTTCACCGGCATAATCGCACTTCGGCTGTCATTATCCGGCGAATGCAGGGAAATGGACAGTGTGATCTGCAGCTTTTCCTGTGCCAGACGGTCAATCTGCGTTGCCAGCCCTGATGTGGAAAGAGATATATGCCGCTGCCCTATATGTAATCCCTCCTCCGCTCCAACCAGATGAATGAAGCGCAGGACATTATCATAATTGTCCAGAGGTTCTCCGGTTCCCATCAAAACAATATTGGAAATCCGTTCTCCGGTATCCTTCTGCATAAACAGAATCTGATCCAGAATTTCACCGGCAGACAGGCTGCGGACAAGTCCGCCAATGCCGGAAGCACAGAATTTGCATCCCATCCGGCAGCCAACCTGAGAGGATACACAGGCTGAATTGCCATGGTGGTAACGCATAAATACGCTTTCAATACAGTTGCCGTCATACAGCTCCCATAAGTATTTGATCGTTCCATCAACTCTGGAAACCTGTTTGCGCAGGATTTTCGGCGCAGTCAGAAGGTATTGTTCGGACAGCTTTGCCCGAAGCTGCTTCGATATGTTCGTCATTTCATCAAAGGACGCTATACCCTGATGCAGCCACTGAAAAATCTGCCCCGCACGGAATGGTTTTTCACCCATATTCCGCAATTCCTCTTTCAGTTCCGGCAAAGTCCGGCATTTGATCTCAGGTTTTGTCATAAATGCATTCTCCGGTAGTATTATGCCAAAATTCCGCACAATTGCGTCTTGCATATACTATCATCTCCATAGTAAGCCATTTTGCAAATTTTTTCAATATAAATTCGTTATAAAAATATCATGAATTATACCTGTAATATGTATCATCATACCTTAACAGAACGAATGCCATCCTATCTTTTGCGCAGCTTTGCAACAAAAAATCCATCCGTATTGTGAACCTGTGGCAACAGAGTGATGTGTCCGTCCACCGGACTTTCACAGACTGGAAGCGAAAAAACCTCTTTCTCAAAATCATGATGCAGTTGTAGAAACTGCGCAACAATTTCTTCATTTTCCCGACGCAGCAATGTACACGTTGAATATATCAATGTCCCGCCTGCTTTTACATACCGGCATGCATTGTTCAAAATAGCAAGCTGTATACCTGGGAGCGTGCGCAGCGGTTCTTCCTCTTTATACCGGATTTCCGGTTTTTTGCGGATAATGCCCATGCCAGAACACGGTACATCGCAGAGAACGGCGTCAAATTCCCCCTCCCATTCCGGGCGGAAAACCGACGCATCCTGCAGCTCTGTACGAATATTCGTCAAGCCAAGCCGCGCAGCACCTTCCTGTATCTTTTTCAGCTTGTGCTCATATACATCACAGGAAATCACTTTTCCGGTATTATTCATGCGTTCTGCTGCAAAAAAGCTCTTTCCACCAGGAGCCGCACAGCAATCCAGGACCATACTCTCCGGCTTCGGATCAAGCGCATATATGCTCATCTGGCTTGCGCCATCTTGAACTGTGACACGGCCTTCTGCAAACGTGGGCAGCTTTTCTATCGTACCAGTGCCGGAAACGGTCAGGCAGTTTGGAATGGTTTCATGCGCCCGTACTGCAATCCCCTGTCCTGTAAGCTCATTCCGAACCTGTTCCATGTCTGCACGCAAGGTATTGACACGCAGGACAGTGGGTGCAGGCTGATTGTCTGCTTCCAATAGCAGCCGGGTCTGTTTAATGCCGAATTGCTCCAGATACAGCTCCGTCAGCCACTGCGGATGGCTGTACCGCAGAGAATAATACTCTGCTTTTGTCTCGCAGTCCGGCTGAGGAAGCTTATCTATATTCCGCGCGATTGCACGGAGAAGGCCATTGACATAACCAACAGTCTGTTTATCCGCATGGCACAGGGAATGTGCCAGCTTTACGCTTTCATTGACTGCGGCAGAATTTGGAATGCGGTCAAGCCAGACCATCTGGTATACCGCAAGGCGTAAAATATCAAGAATACGCGGCTGAACCTTTTTCAGCCGGATTTTGGAAAAGTGTGTGAGATAAAAATCACACATAGACTGGTTTTGCAGCACACCGCCTGTTAATGTAGTTGCCAGTGCTGCATCCCGCGAAGACAGATCAGCAGCATATTTACGAAGCGCTGGCGCGCTCCATGCAGACTCCTCACGGATTGCAAACAACGTACGTGCAGCCGCTTCGCGTGCTGTATGAATCTCAGCCACGGCGGCGTCCACCTCCATTTCTCGACAGGAAAATCAGAATGAAACGGAGCAGCTGAACCAGTGAAGTTGCCAGCGCTGCAACATAGGTCATAGCCGCTGCAAACAACGTCTTTCGCGCCATCGGCAGTTCATCCCGTGTCAGCAGCCCAGTAGATTCCAATGCCTGCAACGCCCTTCGGGATGCATTGATTTCTACTGGAAGCGTAATGACCTGGAACAACGTAGCCAATGCAAACAGCAAAACGCCAAGTCCAATCAGTGATGCTGTGTTCAGCACCAGGCCAATTACCATCATCGGCCATGCCAGTCTGGACCCGAAATTGCATACCGGAATAATGGCATTGCGCAACCGGATCGGTCCATAGCCTGTCGCATATTGTACAGCATGTCCCGCCTCATGTGCAGCAACACCTACGGCGGCAACAGAATTTGAATCATATACGCCTGCAGACAGGCTGATGACATTATTCCGCGGATTGTAATGATCCGTCAGATTACCGCTGATGCGTGCAAACTGTACACCGGTAACGCCATTGGCACGCAGGACAGCCTGCGCAGCCTGCATACCAGTAATGCCTCTTCGCGTCATAACCCGGGAGTATTTTTTGAAATTACTGGTGACCGAAGCCTGTGTCCAGGCTGCAAATGCAAAACAGGCAACCATTAAAATGAGCCAGATAACATACCAGCCATCATTTCCATAGCCGTATCCATAACCGTAATACAATCAAAAGACCTCCCTGATTCCATATCTCAGCTGCCGAGAACAGTTCCCGGATCTATTGCATGTCCGCGCAGATAATCCCCCGCAGACATACGTTTTTTGCCAACCATCTGGATCTCTGTAATCTGAAGTACCTGCCCGTCACCACATGCAACAAACAATCCCTTTTTCGGGTCTGCCTCGGTGACAGAACCCGCCGGCATATCCGTTGTCTTGCCGGTCAGCCGGGACTGAAATAACTTCAAACGCACATCATCGCGGTTTGTCACTGCAACCGGCCACGGGTCAAGCCCGCGAATCAGATTGTGTACCTCCTGTGCAGGCTTGTTCCAATCAACCACCGACATTTTTTTATCGAGAACAGACACATAGGTGGACTGGCTGTCATCCTGTGGCTTGCGCTCAATACCCTCTGGCAATCTGCCGATCGTTTCAGAAATCAGGTCCGCACCCATGGCAGCCAGACGGTCAAACAGCTCTCCTGCTGTTTCATTATCTCCGACTTCGGTTTTTCTTACCAGAAGAATATCACCGGTATCCAGACCACGATCCATATACATCGTCGTCACGCCGGCAATTTTTTCGCCATTTAGTACCATCCACTGGACGGGAGCTGCACCGCGGTATTTCGGCAACAGCGAACCGTGCACATTGATGCAGCCGTATCGGGGCAGTTCCAGCACATAACCCGGCAGCAGCTTGCCATACGCAACAACTACAATAACTTCCGGATCTAACTCCTGCAGCAATGCAAGCTGGCTCTCATTTTTGAAGGTTTCCGGCTGATAAACCGGAATATCATGTGTCAAGGCCAACTGCTTGACAGGTGGTGGAGTCAGCTTCATTTTTCGTCCCTGCGGCTTATCTGGCTGGGTAAATACGCCGACAATCTCATGCCCGTCTGCAATCAGCCGTTCCAGAGAGTTGACTGCAAAATCCGGTGTTCCCATGAAGACCATTCTCATGCTTCTTCGCCTTCTTCTTCCGCCTGATCATCTAAGGTAATATATTCCGTTACCTTCTCTGTAAAAACATGACCATCCAGATGATCAATCTCATGCAGAAATGCGCGGGCAGTCAGATCCTGAGACTTCACGGTAAACCATTCACCATTTCTATCCTGTGCCCGCACCGTAACGATGCGCGGACGGGTAACGAGGCCGAACTTGTCCGGGAAACTCAAGCAGCCTTCCCCGCCTGTCTGTTCCCCTTCGGTTTCAACAACCTCCGGGTTTACCATTTCAATGATCTTATCGTTGTCCAGTGTATCCAGCACGACACAGACGCGGCGCATAAAGCCGATCTGCGGGCCAGCAAGGCCTACACCGTTTGCAGCCAACATGGTCTGTGCCATATCTTCGAGAATGGATGCCAGCTTCTTGTCAAATTTTGTGACGGCGTGGCACTTTTTATACAGAATTGGATCTGGATCCTTGATAATTTCTCTAACAGCCATATTATTCTCCTCTATCTTTTATCAATATACTCTATTTTCTTTAAAAATGCATCGGATTCATGTCGGCAAATAACGTCACGCCACGGAATTTTGGATTTGCAGCAAATTCACGCAGAATCCCGCCAATCAGTTCCCTTCTGCGCTTTCCCTCCGGGCACCGGATAGAAAGATGGTAACGATAGCGGTTCTGTACGCGTACAACCGATGCAGGTGCAGGCCCAAGTACAGGATAACAAAAATCAGCAAATTGTCCCGCCATGAGACCTTCTATCCTGCTTTTGACTGCCACCAAAGCTTCCAATACATCACGTTCTTTTTCCGCAGCAGCTGTCAGGACGACAATCTGTGCTGCGGGTGGACATTGCAATGCATGTCTCAACTCAATTTCCGATTCATAAAACCGTTCATAATCCTGCCGGGCTGCGTTCAAGATAACAGCATGTTCCGGGCAATAGGTCTGAATGACAGCATGTCCCTGCGTTTCACGCCGTCCGGCACGTCCGACAACCTGTGTCAACAGCGAAAATGTACGCTCCCGCGCACGGTAGTCCTGTGCAAACAGGGACTGGTCTGCATCAATGATACCAACCAGCGTGACACGATCAAAGTCGAGTCCCTTCGTAACCATTTGCGTACCAAGCAGGATATCTGCTTCTCCATGTGCAAACTGCTCTAACAGCTTTGCATGCGCGCCCTTTGTACCCGTTGTGTCTGCATCCATACGCAGTACTTTTCTATCGGGAAACAGCTCCTGCAATTCGGTCTCCAGCCGCTGTGTCCCAATTCCCTCGGTTTTCAGATGGGTACTGCCACAATCGGGACACAAATGCGGCAATGATTCACTGTGCCCGCAGTAATGACACATCAGGCGGTGATTTACAGAATGATATGTCATGGAAACACTGCAGGACGGGCATTCGGGTGTCCAGCCGCAAGCGGTGCAGGTTACCTGTTTTGCAGCACCGCGCCTATTCAAAAACAAAATACACTGATGTCCCTGCGCAAAGCAGCTCTCCATCGCCTGCCGAAGCACTGGTCCGATTGCGCTGGTATAGCCCTGACGGGTCAGCCCGCGCATATCTGCAATGGTTACTTGAGGGAGCCTGGTTCCCGCATAGCGGTCACGCAGAGTCATCATCGGGTATCTGCCATGTTCTGCACCATAGAAGGTCTCTACTGACGGTGTCGCTGAACCAAATACAACCAGTGCATTTTCCTGCATCGCACGGTATTTGGCGATATCCCGCGCGTGATAACGCGGGGTGTTTTCAGATTTATAAGCATCATCCTGTTCTTCATCGAGAACAATCAGCCCAAGCCGTTGCGCCGGAGCAAAAACTGCAGAACGTGTGCCGACAATGACACGAGCCGCACCGGATTTGATGCGTTTCCAGCTGTCATACCGTTCCCCGACAGACAGCGCAGAATGCAGGACTGCGGTACAGTCACCAAACTGTACCATAAACCGACGGATAAACTGTGGCGTCAATCCGATTTCCGGTACCAGAACAATCGCACTTTTTCCTTCCTGCAGAACGCGCTCAATCAACTTTAAATAAATTTGTGTTTTGCCGCTGCCTGTGACGCCGTATAATAAAGCCGCCTCTGGCTTTTCTGACAGGAGCAACGGTTCCATACGATCATATGCATCCTGCTGCGATGGGCTGAGTATATAATCCTGCTTTTCAGGCAATTCCATCCGTTCCGGCAGCCGAAAGGTTTCTTCCTCCCATTTCTGCAAAAGCCCCTTCTGTACCATGGCTCGGATGACAGCATCACTCGCACCAGTCATATATTTCAGGTCATCCCGGCTCATCTGCCCTTCATGGGACAATACACTGATGACATCCATACGGACAGGGCTTCTACCTCGTTCCGCAAGCCTCATCGCTTCCTCTTCCGGCATGCCCAGACCATACATTGTGATGGTTTTATCATTGATGCGGCGGTCAAACTCACTGGATTGAATGAGAATCCCATTCTGGCACAAAGCATCCAGCTCATCCAAAGGAATTGAGGAGAACTTCTTTTCAATGTCCTTTGCAGAAATTGTATGTTTCCGTTTGGTAAATAACTGCAACACAGCAGAATGTTGTGCCAGTTCAGCACGTTTTTCCTCTGTCATTTCCTTTGCCAGTGTGTACCGTTCGATTTTATGAAACCACAGACCAGCTGGGAGCATGGCATGTGCGCAATCATAAAACGTGCAGAACAGGCTGGAGCACATGTATGCAGCCAGCGTCAGCATATGGCTGTCCAGCACAGGCTGTGCGTCCAGCACCTGAACAATTTCCTTACGGTCATAATCAGCATGGGGGTCACAGCCCATACGCACAACAATTGCTTCACGGGTACGGCTTCCACGGCCAAACGGGACAATCACACGCACACCTGGCCGCACTTTCTCTGACAAATCCGCAGGAATGTTATAATCATACAGCCGGTCAAACGCATAAGCAGCGCCGGAAATCGCAACACGGCAAACCGTTTCTGTCTGCATCACGCGTGCTTTTCCTGATACAGTGCCAACAGACGGTCCAACAGGATATCAGCAACGTTATCCTTTCCCATCAGCTCTAACGGCTCCGTCGCACCGTCACGATACAGCAGGGTAACAACGTTGGTGTCACCGGCAAAACCGGCACCCTTTACCTTCAGGTTATTGGCAACGATGACATCGCAATTTTTGTTCTGCAGCTTCTTCGCGGAATTTTCCAGCAGATCACGTGTTTCCATGGAGAAACCGCAAATAACTTGATCTTCCCTGCGTTTTTCGCCGATTTCTGCCAAAATATCCGGATTGCGGGTCAGGGCAACGGACATATCATCGTCATGTTTTTTGATTTTATCATTTTGAAATTCCACCGGACGGTAATCACCTACAGCAGCAGCTTTGATAATAAAATCAGACTGCGGCAGTGCATCCATTACCGCCTGACGCATATCCAGCGCGGACGTAACCGGAACCATTGTCACGCCGTCAATAGGCGGCAGAGAAACCGGTCCCGAAACCAGCGTAACCGCAGCACCGCGCATTTTGGCGCTCCGTGCAATGGCATAGCCCATTTTTCCGGTGGAATGATTGGACAGGAAGCGTACCGGGTCCATTGCCTCGCGGGTTGGGCCTGCGGTAACTGTTACATGCATCCCAGACATATCCTTTTTCGTCAGTGCATCTAGAATTGCCTGCTCAATGGATTCCACATCCGCCAATTTTCCTTTGCCAGTATCCCCGCACGCCAGATGACCAGAAGCCGGTTCCACAAACAGACATCCACGTTCCTTCAATGTAGCAATATTGTCTTGTACAGCAGGATTTTCGTACATTGCTGTATTCATTGCCGGTGCAAATAATACCGGTGCACGGGTTGCCAGCAGAGTCGTAGACAGCATATCATCTGCAATGCCGTGGGCATACTTGCCCAGAATATTCGCGGTTGCCGGAACAATTGCGAATACATCGGCAGCCTTTGCCAGTGAAATGTGCTCCACTTCCCACGGAAAATCGCGGTTAAACATATCCGTCACAACACGGTTACCAGACAGGACTTCAAACGTCAGCGGCTGGACAAATTCACACGCGTGTGCCGTCATAATGACATGAAGATTGATATTTTTCTTGTGCAGCCTGCTTACGAGATCGCACGCCTTGTAAGCCGCAATTCCCCCGGTAACACCGAGGACAACGGTTTTACCCGAAAAATCCATCGCTTACAGATCCTCCAGCGCTTCATCGGCCAGTTCATCCTCTTCACTGTCAGCTTCCTCATCAGACAGCAGATCATCCGCCTCACTGTTATCTGTGTCCATTGCAGCAGCCAGCATATCGATTTCCGGTTCCGGCTGCGGCTTTGGTCCCTGGCGGTATTCGATCATACCATCACAAATTTCATCCAGCGCCACTTTAACGGGCTTTTCATCCAGGTGTATTTCCGCTGTTTCATCTTCTGTTACAGAGATATCACGTGCACGCTGTGCTGCCAGATTAACCAGCAGATAGCGGTTGTTTACTCTCTTCATCAGGTCCTGCATAGATGGCTTTAACATAATGCTTTACGCTCCTTCTATAATATGGCGGGTCATTCCGCCGGTTAAATTTTTTAATCCAATATAACACGTTCTGCGCGGCAAGATTCCGCTTTCATAATCGCCAGAACATCGGCAGCTGCCTGCTCAACTGTGTTGTTGACAACAATATAATCAAATTCCGGTGCCAGTGTGAGCTCATGCTTCGCAGTTTCCAGACGCATGCGGACAGCCTCTTCTGATTCTGTACCTCGTCCGGTCAAGCGTTTTTCCAGTTCTGCATAGCTCGGCGGCGCAAGGAAAATACGGACGGCATCCGGACGTGTTTTGTGCACCTGCATAGAACCCTGTACTTCAATTTCCAGAATGACATCGGTTCCGGCCTCCAGATGCTCATCAACCGGTGCAGCTGGTGTACCATAGCAGTTGCCGCTAAATTCAGCATGCTCCAGAAAACCATTTTCTGCAATCTTCTGCTCAAACTGCTCACGGGTCAGAAAAAAATAGTGTACACCATCCTGCTCCCCTTCACGCGGCTTGCGTGTGGTTGCAGAAATGGAAAAATAAACTTCCTTTTGTTTCCGGACTTCTGTCAGCACAGTACCCTTTCCTACACCGGATGGCCCGGTGATGACAAATAAAATCCCCTTTTTATTCATCCGCATTCCCCTCACTTTCCGTTCCACGGTTTTCCATACGACCGGAAATAGTTTCCGGCATAATGGCAGATAATACAATATGATCGCTGTCCATGATAATCACAGCACGGGTACGTCTGCCATAGGTAGCATCAATCAGCATATCGCGGTCACGTGCCTCCTGAATCACACGCTTGATTGGCGCGGAATCCGGCGCAACAATCGCAATCAGACGGTCTGCGGAAATCATGTTGCCAAATCCAATATTGATAAGTTTCAATGGAATCCACCTTCCATCATTCGATATTCTGAATCTGTTCGCGGATTTTTTCAATCTCCGACTTAATTTCAACGACAATCTTTGCCAGTTCTATGTCATTTGCTTTGGAACCGATGGTATTGGCTTCACGGTTCATCTCCTGAACGAGGAAATCCAGCTTGCGCCCAATCGGTTTTTCCTCAGCTGCCATGATTTCCATCTGATGCATATGGCTGCGCAGGCGGACAGTTTCCTCATCTACAGCCGTGCGGTCAGCATAAACAGCAGCTTCTGCCAGAATGCGCTGTGGCTCAATGGTCGTGTCTGACAGAACCTCATTCATACGCGCAGTCAGCTTGGCACGGTATTCCTCAACAGCTTTTGGAGAGCGTTCCTCCACCTCGGAGACCAGCTTCAGGATTGTCTGCCCGCGGGACAGAATATCTTCCTTCAGCTTTACGCCTTCCCGCTCACGCATGCTGCAAAAATCCGTGCTTGCCGCAGCCAGAACTTCCAATACATCCTGGGTGAGTTCATCGGCATCTGCTTCCTGCTTTTCCGAAGTAAACACATCGGGCAAACGTGCCAGACGCATCACACTGAGATCATCAGCCAGATTGTACTGATCGCGCATTTCATGCAATGCATCCAAATAGCTTTCCAGAATTTTATGGTTGAGTGAAATCTTAACATCGCCGGCAGCGCTGGAATCAATGGTAATAAAAACATCTACCTTGCCGCGGGCAATCAGTTTGCCAATAGCGGATTTTGCAGCTTCGTCCAGAAACCCATAAATGCGCGGAGCTTTTACATTGACATCCAGATAACGGTGGTTGACGGAACGAAGCTCTACCGTAATATCGCGGTCATGCAGCGTCTGGCGGGCTCTTCCGTATCCAGTCATGCTTCTCAAGGAAAATTCCTCCTATTTGATAAACTAATAAGTCCCTTTTGCCGTCTTTCTTTATCTCAAAAGGGTCTTCTTTTCTATTTTAACAGCCCGCCTCACTTGTGTTCAAGCGAAACGGGCTATTTTCATACAAATTATACAAATAATTCTTTTTTATCCAAAATAGATTGTTTGTTTTGCATTCTCATCCGATATGCAAGCGTTGAAATAGGTAAACGATCAGCTTAGAGAATACAATATCATAAACTGCAAAGAGTATCAGTACAGCGGGCAGATACATCCATACATGGGCCGCCATCACAGCCGGAACCATGGCAAGCACCTTATCTGAGAAGCGGAGAAGCAGAACCGCTACAACGCCACAGTACAGCAGCTTGATCAGCCATTCCAGCAGCAGTTTATGCAGCCGCTCAATTAAATTTTTCACCAGTGCATACGGGCCAAAGAAAACGCTGTATACCAATACGATTTCTTTTGCAGGCACCACCAGGAAAGACAGCAGCACTGTTGCGATCACACCCAGCAGCGCATAGAGCAGTCCACACCGCATGACAATGATTGCAATAATCACACCAGCAATTGCGGAACACGCAATACGCATCCCGGGCATACTGGAACCCAGTAACAGTAATAGAACCCCCACTGCAGTCATGACGGCGCCGAAGGTCAGTTTTTTTGTTTTATCTCGTCGTTCCATCGTTGAACCCCATCCTTATGTAAGTTTGATAAACTGGACAATATCAGATACTAATGTAATACATCAATCTCATTATGACAGTTTAAAACAACCTCATAGCCACAATATCCACCTATCTCTTCCATTTTTATAGATATTGCAAGTGATTCCTGCCATCAAATCCATTTCTAATCTCATCAGCGGCCTGAGAAAAAAGGACTGCCATCCGGCAATCCTTATCCGAGCTGTATCAGCAGGTTCCACCGCCACAGCAGTTACACAGGCAATTCAGGCAGAGCAGCTGGGTGCAACAGTCCATTGCATCATTCTGCTGCATTGGACGATATCCGCCATAGGCAGAACTGTTATTCAGGATACTCTGCATCCGGCGGTATTCCATGTTATTCGGTGCCATGCTGCATGCCTGATTGATTTCCTGCAATGCCTCATCAAACCAGCCCTTGCGATAACATACATTAGACCGCAGGAAATGCCATTCCGCATCCCGGTCAGAAATCCGGGAGAGCAGCTCTTCCGCCATGCCAACATTGCCTACATTAATGGCATTGCGCACCTGATTATAAACACCAGCGTTTGTTCCATGATAGCTGGAGGAATATCCCTGATAACCGCCATAACTACCGTTTCCCTGTTGGGAATAGCCAGTTGAGCTTCCACCAGCAGAACCGCCATTCTGACGCTCTTTCATAATCGTATCATAAGCGTCATTGATTTCCTGCATTTTTTCTTTTGCCAGATCCGCGAGCGGATTGTTGATATAATTGTCCGGATGATACTTACGTGCCAGATCACGATATGCACGTTTTATATCATCATCCGAATCAGATGGCGAAACGCCGAGAACTTTATAAGGATCCATGCCTGTTCTTTCCTCCGTTATTTGAAAATGTGCCTTCCAGAACCTGCCGTGTTACTTCTGGCAATCCCTGGCACAGTATATTCTCTATAATCCCCGCATCACGATAGGGATGCATTAAAATGTATGCATGATACGATGCTGCTAACGATTGCAGCAAAGTATGATTCATGGCATCCTTTACCGGTGGAAGCAGTTCTGCTTGTGTCAGCTGCCAGCGCAGAATCACCGGATTGTAGCCGCCGGATGCAAAATCATCTTTGATGTCAGCACAGGCATCCACAAGGTAAATCCATCTGCCTGTATGATAAAACATTTCCTCCAGAATGCGGCCGTCGGTATGATAGCCTGCAACAGCTGCCCGCAGGATATTCGCAAACGCATCTGCCGGACGGTCAAGTGATGCTGTTTTCTGTCGTTCCAATTCGCTCAATTGTGTGAGACACTGCAACGTGCATCGGTCAAATTCCGGCAGATCTCTGGCAGCCTTCCGATATCCTTTGCGCAGAAAAAAGCGCAGGAAACGTGCAGCAAACCGTTTCAACCCGTGCTCATCTGAAATCGTATCCCCCAGTTTATGCCACTGGAGGATGACGCTGACAGCGGCAGCCCGCATCATGCCTGCACTCTCGCAGGCACAGGCTCTTTTGCGCAGCGGGTGCATGATACAGCGTTTTCTGCAGACGTCTCCTCCACCGCTTTCCACAGAATCCAAAACAAGCGCAAGATACGTGCAGTCATAGCTGAGCAACGAAGTCTGAAGGATACCATAATGCCGCCGGATGGTATGACACAGGCCACAATATACGCTTTGAAAGCGTTCCCATTCGCGGACCTTCAGTTCACCGCGAAGCGGACGAACAAAACCGAACATCCTGATTCTTCACCTCAAGATACATTTTACTGTATCTTTCCAAAGAATACAAGGCTGACACAAGCGCCAGCCTTGAAAATTTACAGTTTAGAAATAGTGTAAATCGGCTTCGCATTCTTCTGGCGTTTGTTTACCAAAACAGCTGCAAGAATACCAAGAAAAAATCCAGCACAGCCCCATATCTCCGGGATCGGAAGCGAAGCCACCGCTGCTACTGCATATAATGCGAAAAATAAAATGAATGGCACCAGATATACTACTGCTGCGAGGCCAAGTACCTGCTTTGAGCTGCCGGTAATGATAACAGAATCACCGACGTCCGCGCCGATGGAGTTGTCTGCAACAACAATAATTGGCTTGGTTACAATTTCACCGCAGCCGCCGCAATTGGAGCAGTCATGCCCGCAAGCAGTCTGACGGTGTACAGTCAGTTCTGCCTGGTTGCCCGGCAGGAGCTTGGTTACAGTTGCTGTCTGCTGCATCTATCAATCTCTCCTTTCTTCGAGAGGACGAAATGTTTTTAAGATTTCCTGTGCACAGCCAATGCCATCCACAGCTGCGCTCATAATGCCGCCAGCATAGCCCGCACCTTCGCCGCAGGGGATCAGACCTGAAACGTTACGGCTGTGCCTGTTTTCCAGACGGGTTATACGGACAGGAGAACTGGTACGGGTTTCCGGTCCGGTCAGCAACGCATCCGGCATATCGAAGCCGCGGATTTTTCTGCCAAACTGCCGAAGTCCGTTCTGCATCTGCATAATAACAAAATCCGGCAAAATACCTTCTAACGTACTATATTGTACACCAATCGGATAGGTTGGTGCAACCCTTCCGTGTTTTTTTGTTTTTCTGCCTTCCAGAAAATCGCCAACGGTCTGGCAGGGTGCAAAATAGCTTCCGGTTGCACGGAAAGCCTGCTGTTCGATCTGACGCTGGAACGCAATACCAGCCAACGCATCACCAGTAGGAAAATCAGATGGATTGACAGAAACAACAATTGCAGAATTGGCATTCCTGCCGTTTCTCGCATGATAGCTCATACCATTGGTAACGATAGAATCCGGCTCACTCTGGGCTGCCACGACCTGCCCGCCAGGACACATGCAGAAAGAATAACATCCCCGGCCGCCTTCCCGATGGGACAATGTATATTCCGCAGGCGGCAATGCCGGATGTCCGGCAAATTTTCCATACAGGCTTTGGTCAATATCCTTCTGAAGATGTTCTATCCGTGCACCAACAGAAAACGGCTTGGGTTCAAAGAAGATCCCCTGTACATGCAGATTGCAAAAGGTATCCCGGGCACTGTGCCCAATGGCAAGAATCAGACGCTCACAGGGAATCTCTTCTCCATCGACAACAGCGGCTTCCAATATACCATTGCTGTGTACCAAACCAGTCAGTGTACAGCCAAAATGCACTTCCCCACCCATACGGATAATCGCTTCCCGCATATGGCGGACAACCTGCTTTAAAATATCCGTACCAATATGCGGCTTGGCTTTATACAGGATTTCCTCCGGTGCACCGTGCTCTACAAGGGTGCGGAGCACAAATTCACTCATTGGGTCGTTGATCCTTGAAGTCAGCTTGCCGTCAGAATAGGCGCCTGCACCGCCTTCCCCAAACTGGATATTGCTCACTGGATCAAAGATACCTCCGGAAAAAAATTCCTTTACTGCACGATCACGGCTTTGTATGGCCTGCCCGCGTTCAATGACCAGTGGCCGGTAGCCGTTCTTCGCCAGTACATATGCTGCAAATAAACCGCCCGGTCCAAATCCAACCACGATCGGACGATGCACAAGCTGTTCTGTCCCAGTGGGCATCGGTGCTGCCACCGCTTTTTTCAGACGCACATCACTTTTATTGACCTGTGCTACAACGGCTTCTTCCTTTTGTTCCTCTTCTAAATCCAGCAGGACCGAAATTACACGTGCAATACGTCCGCGACGTGCATCAATTGATGCACGATACATATGAGAACTGCGCACTTCACTGCCATGCAGCCCGCATTTTTTCCATGCCGCAACAAAAGCATCGTGCTCAGTTGCTTCCAGCGGCAAACGAATATTTCCTACTAAAATCGACATTTGCTTTATTCCTTGCTATCATTCAAAAATCCCAAGATAATTGATATCATTTACCCAATATACCAATCTGTGGGAAAGAAAATGATCTGAAATGATTCTTCAGGTATTATATCATACTTGGAATTTCGATGCAACAAATCATAACCACTAGTAAACTAGTGGTTTGAGTAAGCCCTAGAAGGGCATAG
>JAJPXP010000048.1 GCA_021205365.1 Clostridia bacterium | reverse complement strand
ACTGGTACAAAATCAAGTATGGCAGCGGTTATGGCTATATCAGCAGCTCCTATACCACTTTTTCTGCACCATCCAGTTCCTCTAGTTCTACTACCACTACTACCACTACTTCGACCTCTACTAAGACTGTTTACACTACCTGTTCCCTGAATGTACGTTCCGGCGCAGGTACTTCCTACAGTGTTATTGGTGTTTTGGCTTCCGGCAAGTCGGCAACTGTAGTTGGCACTTCCGGTAGCTGGTACAAGATTAAGTACGGCAGCGGTTATGGTTATATCGGAAGCTCCTATACCACTTCCTCTGCCCCTTCTTCATCTTCGTCTACCTCGACATCGAGCACTTCTTCCAGTTCCAGCATTGTTTCTTATGCTAAGTCTTTGCTGGGTCGCCCGTATGTTTACGGCGCTGCTGGTCCTAGCTGTTTTGACTGCTCTGGTTTCACCCAGTATGTATATTCTCACTTTGGCAAGTCCATTCCACGCAGCTCTGCAGCCCAGTATTCAAGCTGTACAAAGATTTCCAAGTCCAGCCTGCAGCCAGGTGATCTGGTATTCTTCTCGAATTCTTCTTCCGGCGGCTCGGTTGGTCACGTTGCAATCTATATGGGCAATGGTCAGATTATTCACGCAGCAAACGCTTCCCGCGGTGTCTGCACAGACAGTCTGAATAGTACATATTACACGCAGCATTACATCGGCGCAGGCCGCTATTGATACATATGAAAATAAACCCGGCTGGTTCTCCAGCCGGGTTTTCCTTATGTTCCGGTAATCACGATATTGCCATCCTTTGCAGCTACAGTATCGACAGATGTTATTTGTTTCTGCAACTCTCGATTGAAACTGCTTTCTATTTTATCATAAAAGTTTTCTTCCAGCATGGAATCCGGTATTTCCATTGAACCAATCGATAACCCACCTGGCATTAGCTCAGCTGTTTTTGACTCCGATATCTTCACCCAAATCTTTAATTCCAACGGCAGGGAGTCCGGAAACATATCAAGCACAGCCTTATACGACTGTGCAATGCTGCCATCCTGCGTCTCCAGCAACTTCGCTATATCGGATTTGTTTACATTTCCCGTCACAGAAACCCCTGCGCCATCGTCAATCTCGGCCGACAAATCTGATATAGATATCTGATTGTCCAGCGTTTCCTGTAAAATAGACAGAATGACGTCTTCTCCAATGACAATCTCTTTTGTCTCTGCGCCGGATTCTTCGGATGTCGTCGTTTCTGTCGTGTGTTCCTGCAGCTGCAGTCCGCCAGGGGCATGTTCCGGCAGCGATGATGTCCAATATATCCTGCTCACTGCTGCAACTGCTACCAGCACAGCCAGGATAAGCACCAGCTTACCTCTCTTGTTTCCAAGCATATTCTAACCACTCCATTCCCTGTGGTTAGCGTATGTGCTTGTATGCAAAAATATACCTGTTTGCTTCCATGAAAAACCACCGAAAGTTTTTTACCTTCGGTGGTTTCAGCTTTTCACTTATCTGCGTACTCGTTCAAGATCTTCTCAGCTTTTTGGAGTATCCGCCTGCCATATTTCCTTCATAGACGTTACAATGCCAGCCATACTTTGAATTTCGGATGGAATAATAATCTTTGTTGCCTTGCCGTCAGCAGCCTTCTGAAACGCTTCCAGTGCCTTCAACCGGATAACCTGATCGTTTGGCGCTGCTTCATTCAGAAGTGTAAGCGAATCTGCCAAAGCTTTCTGGACCGTCATCAGCGCTTCTGCCTGACCCTGTGCTTCCTTGATCTGTGCTTCACGCTTTGCATCTGCACGCAATACCATGGATTCCTTTTCGCCCTGTGCTACAAGAATTGCAGACTGCTTCTGTCCTTCTGCAACAAGAATTGCTTCACGACGTTCACGCTCTGCCTTCATCTGTTTCTCCATAGATTCCTGGATTGCCTTTGGCGGAATGATATTCTTCAATTCAACACGGTTTACCTTAATGCCCCATGCATCTGTTGCTTCATCCAGAATTGTGCGCATCTTTGTATTGATAACATCACGAGATGTCAGGGTTTCATCCAATTCCAGATCACCAATAATGTTTCTCAACGTCGTAGCTGTCAGGTTTTCAATCGCTGCCATTGGATTTTCTACACCATAGGTGAACAGCTTTGGATCAGTAATCTGAAAATATACAACTGTATCGATCTGCATCGTAACATTATCCTTGGTGATAACCGGCTGCGGTTCAAAGTCAACAACCTGTTCCTTTAGGGTTACTTTACGTGCAATGCGCTCAATCAGCGGAATTTTAAAATGAAGGCCTGTCTGCCAGGTTCCCTGATAAGAACCTAAACGTTCAATTGTATACGCCTTTGCCTGCGGTACGATTTTGATATTGGAAATCAATACAATCAAAACGATCAGTACCAAAATCAGAATCCAAATAAAACTACTCATTTTTACCTCCTTATTGGTCCACTTTATTGCGTTCTACTATTGCTTTTACACCGGAAATGCTCCGAACAACAACGACCTCACCTTCTGAAATGATTTCATCATTCTGCATAGCCCTGGCAGTCCACACCTGCCCCATCAACTTGATCTGTCCGCTGCTATTCTTTTCATCAATGGTTTGAATAACAATGGCAGTTTGATCAATAATGCGGTCAGCATTGGTACGATCCTGACTGGTATGCAGGATACTGCGTGCCATTGGCCGCAGCAGAAGTAACAGGATAAATGAAAGAGCCAAACAGATACCCAGCTGCACAGCTTCATTCAGTCCCAATGCAGCTGCAACTATAGCACCAATAGAACCGACTGCAAGCCAGATTGTGAGAAGCTGTGTCGTACATGCCTCAATTACCAGACAAGCAATCAGTACAACCAGCCATAAATATACAGTGGGAAGCTGAATACTCATAATGTGCACCTCCATTCATATTATGCATAAAATCTCAGTTTAAAAGCTTAAAATGCTCAGAAATGCCGATTTTCCATCATTTTTCTTGACGCTAAATTTCAACCAGTTTTCCATAAAAATTCCAAAAACAACGAAAACTTCCGGTTCCAATGATGTAATAAACAATGTCCTATGATATATTGCAAATGTAGAAAAATCGTAAGAGCTCTAACTTGATTCAATTCATTCTATCATATTAACACTCTTTGTGTAAAGGGCTAAATAAAATCCGTTCTTTTATATTTCAATTAGCAAACATGTCATCCAACGCTTTGAGAAAAAAGAATACCAGCACCGTTTCGACAGCACTGGTATCTCAAAATTATTGGTTAAATGATAAAAATTAGCAACCATCTGAATGTGTTCTGCGAAGAAGCTGTTCCATCTGATGGATGCCTCTCTCTTGTGATGTGATGATTGTCTGAAGAATGGGTTTTAATTCCGGGCAAATATTGTAAGCCAGCGCATTTCTGGACATACGCACCGCACCCATGTGATGTGGGATCATTTCCCTCATAAAGCTAATGTTAATATTATTGCTGGGACGGGCATTTCTCATTTGAGAAAACATTATTTGTGTGATCTTATTATAAGTTTTGAGAAATGATTGAAGTTCCTTTTGGGAGTTACAATATTGTTGGCATATGGCATCTACCCGCTGCATATCCTGTATGCTTTTGGTTTGAGCAGTGATAATACCTTGAGCGATATCCTGAAGCGGGATACAAGTCGTGTATTTTAGGAGATTGCGGGACATTTCAATAGCAGCCATATGATGGGGAATCATCTGTACAATAAAGGTGTGTGAAATACTTTCTGTGGGTACAGCCGAATCCATGCCCTGAATCATTTCTTCTAAAATATTTTTGAAACAGTTCAGATAGTTTATCGTAACATCACTGAAACGAATCGTAGCGTTCATGTCAGAATTTCCTTTCTGTGCAATAAAAATACACTATCATAATATGTGGCCTTAACCGAAGTAGTGTAAAAGAACATTGCAAGCTATTAATTAAATTGCATCCGCTCAGACCATCTGATAGTGTGGCCTTTCCTCGCCAAACAACAGATATCTCAGCCAATCATCAATAATGATGGCAACCAGAGACAATCCTACCCATGCGAGCATATATTGCGGACAAATCTGCCCAAATAGATTTCCCCACATACCAGAATAATCCCAAATGCCCAAGCCGAGCCAGATATTGAGAATGAAACCGGTAATAAATTCGGCATCCGTGACAATAGCTGCACCAATAATACATTGCCACCACAACGGCATATCCCACAAAAACCATTCATTCAAACCGCCAAGTAAAAGGAACAGCGCCCCGCCAAGCACAGCCATCGTCCAATGTGTATAACCACGCCAAAGAATCTCTATACCTGCATATCCAATTGCACCGCATATAAACAGCACCATAGCCTTGCAAGCATGGTGTTTCGCTTTTATCTGCATATCAGCTACCTCCATTTACCATAAATTTCAAAACAATTCTTGCGGTTAACATGGCGAGAAAGGGTCTCAATTATTTATCATACATTTCACTCTTGTTATATTTCTGCATGTGAAACCCAGGGAATGACAGGAACACATTGTTTTCGCGTTGCATTTTTTCACTTTTGTGGTATACTTTATATAGATACATCTGATGACAGATGACACAAAACAGATTTGAGGTGTACGTATGATCCGTTACGGCTTTATCCGCACAAAGGATGAAATCAAGTTTCTTATATTAACCTGTATGACATATCTGCCGTTTCCGGTATCATTTGATTCAGTGGTAGATATCTGCACCTGGTGTGACGAAGGCTTTGGATATTTTGAGCTTTCCGAAGCATTTTCCGAACTACAAGATTCCAGCCACATCGAAAAAACGCTGAACTGCAAAACCGAAGTCTTTTCCATCACACAAAAGGGTCGCGAAACTGCCCAGGCATTCCAAAACCGCCTGCCCTATACAGTCCGGGAAGCTGCAGAAATATCTGCCCTGCGCGTCATTCGCCAAATCCGCCGGGATGCACAAATTTCCACACAAACCGAAAAATGCGGTGATAAGGATTATATTGTCGAGTTGAATATGCAGGATGTCTTTTCAATCCGCATGAATGTTGTCAGCCAGTCTCAAGCTTCCCTGCTGGAAAGCAATTTTAAGAAACATGCAGAAGCTATCTATCAGGATTTGCTTTCCACGCTAACCAAAAATCACGATGAATAAACGCAGCAGAAGGCGAATGTTAATATTCGTCTTTTTTGCTGCAAAAAAAATGATATGGAATGGAACGTGAAATTATGTCAAAAAAAACAAAAGGAATCTTGTTTATCATGATGTCAGCTTTTTGCTTTGCGCTGATGAACCTTTTTGTCCGTCTGTCCGGTGATCTTCCTCCAATGCAGAAGAGCTTTTTCCGGAATGCAGTTGCGCTAGTTTTTGCGATCATTGTCTTACTGCGCTCAGAGGATAAATTTCATTTTAATCACAAAAACCTGCCTCAGCTCATTGCCCGCGCCAGCTTTGGCACCATCGGTATTCTCTGCAACTACTATGCCATTGACCATCTGGTTCTCTCAGATGCTTCCATGCTGAACAAGTTATCACCATTCTTTGCGATCATTGTATCTTATTTCTATTTAAAAGAAAAGATTACTCCCTTTCAGGCATCAGCAGTTTTCATCGCATTTATCGGTGCTTTATGCATCATCAAACCAGGATTATCCTCCCTGAACACCGTACCTGCATTGATCGGTGCGCTAGGTGGGCTCGGTGCGGGAAGTGCTTATACAATGGTACGTAAGCTCAGCTTGAATGGTGAGCGCGGCCCCTTTATCGTATTTTTCTTCTCGGCGTTTTCCTGCCTGGTATGCGTGCCATATTTATTATTTGCATATCATCCTATGACCCTCATGCAGCTCATTTTTCTTCTGTTGGCCGGCCTTTCCGCTGCCGGAGGACAGTTCTCCATCACTGCTGCATATTCCAATGCTCCGGCACGTGAAATTTCTGTCTTTGACTATTCGCAGATCGTATTTGCTGCTTTGCTCGGTTTTGTCTTCCTACAACAGATTCCAGACATACTGAGTGTAATCGGTTATATCATAATCTGCGGAACCTCCATTGTCATGTTTTTCTACAATCAGAAGCATTGAGGCAAGTATCATTTTATCGAAAGACGGCTCTTACCAGCCGTCTTTTCTCTTTGTTTCTTTAGCAAAAAACAACCCCGCAGCCGGAGCTGCGGGGTTTTACTATCCGTTAAGAACGTTTTCTCTATTCAATAAATCAATTGCTTTCGATGAGACCATAACCGCCTGCAGCTCTCTTATAGATAACAGCAGGTGTATCGTCTTCTTCCGCATTCTTGAAGAAGAAGAACTGGTGTCCCAACAGATTCATCTGCAGAATTGCTTCTTCTATCGTCATCGGCTCAACATCGAACCGCTTGCGGCGAATAACATCGTATTTTTCTTCTACGTACTCAGACAGGCTCGCTTCATTTGCAGCAGCCTTGTCAAATGCGCCTTCACGAAGCTTCTTTTCGAGACGGGTCTTGTTCTTGCGGATCTGTTTCTCGATGCTCGAAATCATTCCATCCACAGAGGCAAACATATCCGTTGTGGTTTCCTCAGCACGGAAAACCATTCCACTGTGACGAACAGTTACTTCTGACGTCTGTCTGCCCTTTAATTCACTGAAAGTAATCGTAGCGGAGGTATCCTTATGGAAATAGCGATCCAGCTTTGTAACCTTCTTGATAGCATAATCGCGCAGTTCCTCGCTAATCTTCATTTTTCTTTCAACGATGGTGATCTTCATAACATCAACTCCTTATGGTTTAACAACCCAATTTCGATATTCAATTGTCAAGAAGTACGATACGGCACGAGCCGCAAAAGTTACCAAATTACAACAAACCTAGAATAAAATGTACTTCTTTCGTTACAATTAGTATACCACAGAATAGAAAACCTGTCTCATGCCAAAATCGGGTAAATTCAGGCATAAGACAGATTGACCAAAAGAAACCTTTTTTTACCTCTGTTTTTCGTGAAATTTCTTAAATTTTCACAGCTTTTTAGAGTACACCCTCGGCATGACGGGTAACATGACAGCCGATATTGACAACACAGGGCAGACCTGCAATATGCGTCGGAAATGTCTCAATTGCAGCCATCAGCGCTGTCACTGTTCCGCCAAGACCCTGTGGTCCAATACCCAGCGCATTCACCCGCTCAATGATTTTCTTTTCCATCTCAGCATAACCCGGATTTTCATTGAACTGTCCAACTGGCCGCATCAACGCACGCTTTGCAAGATAGCCTGCTTTATCAGCAGTACCACCCAGACCGACACCAATTACAATTGGCGGACACGGATTGGAACCTGCCTTGTCGCATGCTTCCACAACATAATCAATAATATCATCCGGCTTTGCAGCAGGAGTAAACATCTTCATAGAACTCATATTTTCACTGCCAAAACCCTTCGGTTCTACAGTGACATGGATCTGATCGCCTGCAACAATACGGGTATACAGGATAGCCGGTGTATTGGTATTGGTGTTGGTTCGATCCAGCAGCGGGTCACGGACAACAGACAGACGAAGATAACCCTCTACATAACCCTGTCGAACGCCTTCATTCACAGCATCTTCCAGTAGACCTCCGGTAATATGGACATCCTGTCCAACCTCTACAAAAACAATTGCCATGCCGCAGTCCTGACAAATCGGGACAGAATTTTTACAGGCAATGTCACAGTTTGCAATCATTTTTCCAAAGATATCTTTGCCCAGCGGAGATTTTTCGTTCTCCTGCCCATCCAGATAAGACTGGCGGATATCCTCCGGCAGGACATAATTTGCTTTCATGCACAGTTCGCGTACCAGTGCGGTGATTTCTTTGGCTTCGATGGTTCTCATATATCAAAATCCTCCTGCAATTGTAATGGCTGTATCGTTCTTATACATATTACACGATCTGTTTTCCGTCAATAAATACAGCAGTCACCTTGGTCCGGTAATCAAATGGATCACCATCCGTGATAAACAGATCTGCATCTTTGCCCACGCGCAATGAACCGACGCGGTCATCCAGCCCGACAATCTGAGCCGGAACAATCGTGATAGCACGCAGGGCATCCATTGGCTGCATACCAGCCTGCACGGCTGCAACAGCGCAGCGCATGTAATGCTTGAGCGGTGTTTCAGGGTGATCTGTAATAATCGCTGTTTGGATACCGGCCTGCGTCAGCAACGCCGGTGACTGTTCTGTCAAATGATGCAGCTCCGGCTTGGAACGATCTGTCAGAGTCGGACCAGAGCAAATGGGGACCTGTTCCTCCGCCAGAATATCTGCAACCAGATGTGCTTCTGTTCCATGCAGAATGACTGGCTTCAGGGAAAATTCCTTTGCTATGCGCAGTGCAGTGAAAATATCATCTGTACGGTGTGCATGAAAGTGCGCCTGGCAGGTGCCAGCCAATACCGGAAGCAGTGCTTCCATTTTTGCATCATATTCCGGTGCATCTGCTGGATCTTCCGCACGCTGCTTCTGCCCAGCATATTCCTTCGCCTTATACAGCGTCTCACGAATCAATGCTGCAGTTGCCATACGTGTGGCAGGTGTTTCGTCTTTGTCATTATAGCATGATTTTGGATTTTCTCCTAATGCAAATTTCATTGCACAGGGAGCTTTTACGATCATATCATCTATTCTGCGTCCAACCGTTTTGATTGCAGCAATCTGCCCTGCAATCGGATTGCTGCTTCCCGGTGAAACAATACAGCAGGTGACGCCTGCGTTTCTCGCTTCCTCAAAGCTGCGTTCCATTGGATTGATGCCGTCAATCACACGTAGCTGCGGCGTAACAGGGTCTGTATCCTCATTGCCGTCTTCGCCTTCGAATCCAAGGGAATCCTCAAACAAGCCGAGATGCGTATGCGCATCCACAAGCCCCGGCAAAACCCAGCCGCCGTGCACATCCACACACTCTCCAGCTGGCAGATTTTCCATCGAGCCGATTCCGGTTATTTTTCCATTTTCCCAGGAAATAAAACCATTTTCGATGATTTCCCCTTCCATAGGAACAATTTTTCCGTTACAAATTATCATTTTGGCTCCTTATACATGTGAAAAAATCAATTGACAATTTCTGGAAATCATGGTACTATAACCACGGTGGCAGGAAACTGCTATCCATGCACCGTTCATATCTTTATCCCCACAATCCATTTTGCCCTTCGGCTTGTCCGAAGGGTGTTTTTTTGCCGCAGAGGGATTGCCGCATTTCACTTGCCTGCAAAAGTACAATGAAATCAGTTAGGAACATAAGAATGCCGCCTTTCCAAACCAAACAGCATTTGGAAAGAGCGACATTTACTTTTGTATGCCCGGAAAACACAGCAAGGTTTTCCGATGGTTTATTTACGGCGTCGAGAACCGTTTTTCTTATCCGTATTGCGGCGGATATCAGCCATACGGCTTTCACTGTCCTGCATAAAATGCTTGAGCTTATCTTCAAATGAAATCGGCACTTCTTTTGTAGTCTGGCGTGCAGCATACGTACTGCCAGCAGGGCGCTGATACTTCCTGCTACCGGAATTACCCGAATGCTGCTGATATCCATTGCCATTGCCGCCATTGTTATAGCGGTTATTATAAGACCGGCGATCCGAAGCCGGACGCGGCTGTGCCTTCTTAATAGACAGATTGATACGGCCATTCTCATCGACTGCAATGACCTTGACCTTAACCTCCTGTCCTTCTGTCAGATGATCCCGAATATTGCTGACATATGACTGATCTACCTCAGAAATATGTACGAGACCGGACTTCCCCTCGGGCAGCGAAACAAACGCGCCAAACTTTGTGATTCCGGTTACCTTACCGGAAATGATTTCTCCTATGGCCAACTCCATACCCTTTTAATTTTTCCTCCATGTGTTACTGCTCTGAACTGTCGATAAATACACGCTCTCCAGGAGATGCATATCCCAGTACATCACGTGCAATTTTTGCGATTGATTCATCCGTGACACCTTCTTCAAGGGATTCTTTCAGGTCCTCATTGACAACCTTTTTCTGTGCAATGGCTTCATCCAGTGCTTCACTTTGCTGCTGTAAGTCCCTGATTTGAATCTGGAGGGAAATCGGCTTAAAAATAGTAAAAGCAACAACGACAGCCAGCACAATTTTCATAGCGATACTGAATGTCGGTTTTTTGCGTTTTTTCATCGTACTCCTCCTATCACAAATCAATACAAGTTTATTTTATACCAGCATTGATAAAAATGGAAGGACTTTTTTTGTTTTTTTCGTATTTTTTCCGAAAATCAATGTAAATTTTTTTCTTTTTTTCTATGCCACCGCAATGGGATCAGACATATGCCTCCGGCGCTTCGTATGATTTTCCATATCTTCTCCAGTATCCATCGGAAAAGCCGGCCTGCCACTGCGTTCCATAATATCCAACCGGCTGCCAAAGACATCAGCAGAAATCCGCGCAGCCGGAGCTGTGTTACAGAGGTTGCGACGACAAACAATACGCCAGCAGAAAAAATTGAAAACAGGAAATCCAACAGCAACTCTAATAGCCGGCTGCCGCTTTTCCAGCGCAGGATACGGAACACATCATACAGCATGCCAAGCCCTGCCCCGGCAATGGCTGCATACTGGATAATAAGCAGCTGTTCTGTCAGCGGATTGACTGTAATCACTGGAACAGCCTGCGGAGAAATCCGCCTCCCGCTGCTGTACTGTCATCATATTCAATGGTATCAATTCTGCCTGTCAGCCGTAATTCCCCGCTGTCCAGGCTGAGCTGGTCTACATGCAGGCTGTTTCCCCGGATAATCAGCGTCCCCATTGTGGTAGCAATCATCACCTGATTTTCGTCGAAATTCACTACCTCATTTACGCCGGACACTGCCATTTTCTTTCTGTCCTGCAGGGACAGATCATGCGGCAATGCCTGTTTTTCTGACTTTGTCTCCCGATCCATACGCAGTCCCCCCCCTAAAAAGAAAAGCCCGAACACAACATACCTATGCGTCCGGGCCAAAAACTATGCTTATGGAATCTCTCGGTATAAGGCAGAAGCATCATTCTTCAATACATGCTCTGCAATATTGAGAACCTCTACCTTTACTGTGCGCTGTCCAAAGGATATTTCAATGACATCACCGATCTTAACCTGATAGGAAGCCTTTGCCTGCTTGCCATTTACCAGAATACGGTCATTGTCACATGCTTCATTTGCAATGGTTCTCCGCTTAATCAAACGGGACACCTTTAAATATTTATCCAGTCTCATTGATTTAATTTCTCCTTTAATTGTTTTGCTGCCCGGAAAACCGGAACTCTTGCCGCCGGAACAATAGCCTTTTCTCCCGTAGTCGGCACACACACTTCCCTCGCTGCACGCTGTTTGGTGTCGAACGTACCAAAACCAGTCAGCGCAATCCGCTCTCCCTGTGCCAGTACATCTCCCAAACAGCGAAATGCGATATCCATCACATATTCCGTATCCTTCTTTGTCATACCGGCTTGTTCTGCAACCAGTGAAATAAATTCAGCTTTTTTCATGCTTCTTTCCTTCATTCCACAGCTCGGTCATTTCTCTCAGTGTGAGATCCTCTACCTTTTTTTGTTGTTTTGCAGCTGCCTGTTCTACATAAGAAAACCGGCTGATAAACTTCTCTGTTGTATCATTTAAAGCGCTTTCCGGATCTGTATCAGCAAAACGCGCAAGTTTGACTGCAGCAAACAGCAAATCGCCGATTTCCTCCTGTACATCGCCGTCACCGTTCAGCGCACGCTTTACCTCATCCAGTTCCTCATCTACTTTCGCCAGCGCACCGGAAATATCCGGCCACTCGAAGCCGACTTTTGCAGCCTTGTGCTGCACCTTTTCCGCACGAATCAGGGCAGGAAGTGTGCGTGCTACACTGTTGAGTGTATCTGTTGTGTTTTTCTGCTGTTTTTCCGTCTTTTTCAGATCATCCCAGTTATTCAGGATCTCCTCTGTGGATTCCACAGTAAGATGCTTGAAGACATGCGGATGACGGTAAATCATCTTCTTGCAGATACCATCCGCCACATCATCCATATTAAAATGTCCATTTTCTTCTTCGATACAGGTATGAAAAACAACCTGAAACAGGACATCTCCCAGTTCTTCTTTCAGCAATGCGACATCCTCATTATCAATCGCCTCACAGACCTCATAGGTTTCCTCAATGAAGTCACGGCGGATGCTGTGATGATCCTGCGCCCGGTCCCACATACAGCCGTTTTCGCTGCGCAGGATACGCATAATCTGCAGCAGGTCTTCAAAATGATAACGTTCCTTTATTGTAAAATCCATTGTAAATGGTTCATTTCCTTTCCTAAATCATGATTTCAACCGCAAAAGCCGGGCAATGTGTTTTCCTCCCGGGAATGGCTGAATGTCCTCCGCATTTAACGCGCGAAACGCAAGCAATAATACCAGATAAATTGGCACCGCTGCAAGAACTGCCAGAAAAACTGCTGGAAGCAAAGCCATTTCCTGTTCTAGCCTTTGTTCCAGCATGAAAGAGATCACCGCCATGCCCGCAGATGCCGCGAGTGGACGAAATATAGCCCGGAACAGCGGTGGAATCCAATGCATCAACCGAATGATGGAAATCAGGTTCATCAGCAGCATAATGCTATAACAAACCAATGTCCCAATCGGCGCTGCAAGAATATTGATTTCAGGCTGCCCAGCAAGATAAAATCCTACAGCGAACTTTGCCGTACAAGCTACTGCCATGGAATAAACCGTTAAATCCGGCCGCCCAAAAGACTGTAAAACGGAAGTAGCCACAGCAGACAAGCCAACCAGCGGCTCTGCAATACCCAAAAGCTGCAGAAGTGGCTCCGCCGTCTGGATTCCACGCGGCTGGGATGCAAATAGCACATGCAGCAGCGGCCCTGCAAATGCAAACAGACCTGCGCCGCAGGGCAGACAGACAAGCAGTGTCAACCGCATAGACGAGGTGACAAGGCGGCGTTCCTGCTTTGCATTCCGGCAGGCATGTGCTGCCGATAGCGCCGGCAATACACTGACAGAAACAGAATTGGACAATGCCTGCGGCAAATTAAACAATGTCATTGCCATACCGGTATAGGCCCCGTATGCTGCAACAATTTCCTCTGCGGAAAAGCCTGCTGCTGGAAGCCTGCGGTAAATCACTGCCATGTCCAGAAAACCGGACACAGTCATCACAGCCGCCCCCAACGTCACTGGAATCATCAGCTGGAACAGATGTGGCAATGCAGACGGATACTTTGTCCGGTAAAACAATCCATCCCGGATTCCCCTGCGTGCACTCCAAAGCAGGTAACATACTGCAAGCAGTTCACCACAGGTAACGCCAATGACTGCACCAACTGCGGCACCAACAATGCCATAGCCCGCATCCAGCATTTTTTTCGCAAGAACGAGACCGACTGCCAGCTTACCAACTGCCTCGGCTACCTGCGAAACCGCAGTAGGAACCATATTTCCGGTACCCTGATACCATCCGCGCAGTGCAGCTTCCACAGTGACAAAAAATACAGCTGGTGCAATTGCTGTCACACACCAAACCGCATCTGGCTCTCCAAGCAGGTTACACAATGTGGGTGAAAGTCCCGCCAAAGCAGCAGATAACACAAGGGCCAGGATTCCAAAAACTTGTACAGCATGTTTTACAATTGTCTTCGCACGTTCCCTCTCACCCAAAGCCAGTGCTTCAGAAACCAGATGTGCTTCCGCCACAGGCAAACCCGCAGCAGAAACAACAAACAACAGCGAAAAGAACTGCATCGCAAACGCAAACAGCCCCATGCCGCTGTCTCCGATCAGATTGGTCAGCGGAATTTTAAATAATGCTCCCAGTAGCTTGACAATGATGCTGGAAACCAGCAGCGCCATAGCGCCGCCTATAAAGCTTTCTTTTTTTTGATTCATGCCCTGCCTCCTATGAGACAAGGTATGAATCAGCACAGGTGATTAGAAGCTATTTGTTTTTCGCTGGGTTACAACTGTGCACCGCAGCAGCTGCAGAATACAGCGTCCTTTGTACATTCCCTGCCGCAATTCGGGCAGCAGACCTTGGACTTAGCAGCATTCAGCTGTGCACGTATTTCTTCAATTTTATCCCGCTTCTCGTCAATTAAAATCAGTTTTGCATTCAGAGAATCCTGATCCTCATCCTGTCCGGTATGGACGTTGTAAACCATCTTTCCAATTTCTTTATATAATATCTCAATCTCTGTATTCAGGTCAAAAATTTGCAGGTTTAGCTTGGTTGCGCCGACCACACTGGTCGCGGTCCTTCCGGCTGCATCCGCCGCTTTGGTTGCAGCAATACCGGTACGGTTTGCCAGCAATTCAGCAGAAACCATTGCTTTTTCAAAGAAATTCTTCTTATCCATTTGAAAGCTCCTTTCGTCACAGCCGCAGCTCGACGGCACATGCTATATATCATACTATTCTTGTTTTTCTCGATCAACCAATAAACTCATGCATAATCGAATCTTCCGGAATCAAGCTCAAGTCCTCCAAAACTTCAAAACAATCCAGCGCACGCACAAGCTCTTCCAAGCCAGCATCCGTCATTTCCTTCTGGTATGGCTCTGCAGCGCATCGCAGCTGGTTCATCAAAACGCAGTCTTCATAGGGCAGATAGGTATTGACGATAAAATCTGCCGATGGAATATACGGATGGATGTATAGCTTTTCCCCCCGGCGCACGGAATGCCACATATCAATGGTCTCCAGCACCGGAGCATCACGAAAATTCTTATCCCGGATCGCACGGCGAACAAAGCGCAGTACGTGTGGCGCCAGCCTCCAGTTATTTGAAATCACCAATTGCGTTCCCACTGCCATGTAAATGCCAATGGAATAGTTTTTCACCTTTGCCATCAGCACATCATTGAGTGCATGAATGCCTTCAATAACAGCAATCTCCCCCTTTTTCAGGCGGACTTCCTTGGTTTCCTCCGTGCGGATATGCCGCATGAAATCATAGGTAGGTACTTCAATGGTTTCACCCTTACACAATGCTGCCAGATGCTCACTGAGCATTGGCAAATCCATGCACAAGGGAGATTCCAAATCATTATTGCCATTTTCATCCTTCGGCACTTCATAGGTATTCCGGCTTAGATAATAGTCATCCATGGATATGGCATGAGAATTGACTCCCCTGCGCCAGACCGCATCCCGAATACGGCGTGCTGTTGTGGTTTTGCCGCTGGAGGATGGTCCATTCAGCAACAAAATGGTGTGATCGTACTGATTTTCACAGATACGCTCCGCAATACTTTCAATTACATTTGTATAGCTCTGCTCCGATTGCCCGACAAATTCCGCCGGATCACGCAGGCATCGCTCATTGATATCATGCAAATTAACATGAAACATATCAATCCCTCACTGTTGAATCTTCGCAGGACTGTGCCCATTCTAAAATAGCCTGTTTTCCTGCGTTGATTTTTTCTAAAGACGTATTGTATTCATATGGGTATTTGGGATTGTTGATACGTTGAATTTTTCTTCCGTCTGCTCCCAGCAGCTTGGTAACACCGCCCGCACCCAGAGAAACAATGGTCTGAAGCTCTTCCATCATATATATGTTGTATTTACATTCATAGCCTAGTTTGCACCAGCCGACATTTTCAAAGCCGCCTGCCATGAATTTCTGCCGATACAGATAATATGGCGCATATCCGGCTGCTGTCAGTTTTTTCGATGCAATATCCAGCATCTGACGCACGATATGTTGTTTTTCCGCATTGCGGACGCGGTCATGCTGATCTGCACCGCGCTTTGCTGCCAGAGTATGCACCGTGATATTTTCCGGATTCAATCCAATCAGGGTATCTATTGTGTTGGCAAAGCTTTCGGGTGTATCCCTATCCAGTCCTGCAATCGTATCCATATTGATCGCATGAAAACCGACTTCTTTTGCCATATGGTATCTGTCCAGTACATCCTGTGCACTGTGATGCCTGCCGATGGCTTCTAGAACATCTTCATTCATGGACTGTGGATTGATGGAAATGCGGTCAACATCATGTTGTTTCAACACCAGAAACTTTTCCTTTGTAATCGTATCTGGCCTTCCCGCTTCTACGGTAAATTCATCCAGCGCATGCAGGTCAAATGCCCGCTGTACTGTGCTGAGAAGCCTGTCCATCTGTTCTGCAGAAAGCGTTGTCGGCGTGCCTCCGCCCATATAGATGGATATAATCCGAAGTCCGGCCTGCCGTACAATGGTTCCTGTGTGCTCAATTTCACCGCACAGCGTATCCAGATACGCTTCCATCAATTTTCCCGCTTTTTCAATCGAATGGCTGACGAAGGAACAATAGCTACACCGTGACGGACAAAACGGAATGCCAATATAAATGGAAATATCCTTTGGCTGCAGCTTATTTTTGCAATCCAATGCAATGCCAGCAGAACGGATTGCGAGTGCACGGCGTGCCGGCGAAACATGGTACTGCTCTGTCATCACCTTCGCAACCTGTGCCGGTGTATAGCCCTGCTCCAGAAAACCTCGTGCAAATTTCGCCGGACGCACACCAGTCAAGGAGCCCCATTCCGGTACACTGTCTAAAAATGGTGTCACAGCCTCAAAAATAGCAGATTTTACGCCATGGGTGAGCGCACGCTTAGCCAATACAGCATCATTGGAAATGACAGTACGTTTTTCTGCGCAAATCTGTCTGCCACCGCGGCAGCAGCAGACACGGATACAATTCTCCATACCTGTCTGCTGCACCATGACGCCGAGCGCATCTGCCCCCTCCGGGATCGTATCCACACGTTCTGTCACTTCCGCCGGAAACAGGTTGAACAGCATATCACGAACCGGATGGTCATTTTCCAATCCTTCAATCGTATAAATCATTCTTTCACAGCCTGACGCATATATGGATTTGCCGTACGCTCATGCTCCAACGTAGACAGACCTTCATGCCCCGGCAGAACACGATAATCACCTGGCAGATTGTACAGCTTCTTCAGAGATTTCAGCATATCCGGCCAACTGCCGCCCGGCAAGTCAGTGCGTCCACAGGACTGGCAGAACAGTGTATCACCAGTAAACAGGATGCTGTCATCCAGCTGAATAATATAAGATCCAGGCGTATGTCCCGGTGTACTGTAAAATTTCAGCTTCATGCCGCCAAAGGCAAGCTCCAAATCTTCTGTAATCCAGATATCTGCACCCGGAAAATCGAATTTTGCCATCAGCTGGCGGCCATACGCGCCAAACGGCGACAGGGATGACTGTGCATCAAACAGATATTCATCCTCCTTGCCGACAACAACCTGTGCACCAGTTGCCCTCTTGATCGCGCCAACTGCCAGAATATGGTCGAAATGTGCATGCGTCAGCAGGATATATTTCAGTTTGATCTTGATGCTCTCAATCTCCTTTAACAGCTTTTCTGCGTTGTCACCCGGATCGACGATAGCACCTTCCAGCGTCTTTTCATCGTATACCAGATAGCAGTTTGTGGCAACATCACCAACAACAAATTGCTTGATTTGCATAATTTCTCCTTTATTTCTTCCGCATCAGCTCATCCGTATCCAGAAGAATCGTTACTGGACCGTCATTGAGCAGCTCCACCTTCATATCTGCGCCAAATTCGCCGGTCTGTGTTTCCACACCAAGACCACGACAGCACGATACAAAGTATTCATATAATGCATTCGCCTGCTCGCCCTTTGCCGCCTTCGTAAAATTCGGACGTTTGCCCTTGCGGCAGTCAGCATACAGCGTAAACTGGCTGACAACCAGAAGCTTTCCGCCGACATCAGCGAGTGCGAGATTCATTTTTTCATTTTCATCCTCGAATACGCGCAAACCGACACATTTCTGTGCTAGATACAATGCTTCCTTCTCCGTATCCTCTGGCGCGACACCGAGCAGAACGAGAAATCCCGTTCCGATTTCACCCGAAATTTTTCCATCAATCGTCACCGTTGCGTGTGTGACACGCTGCAATACTGCCTTCATCGCTGCCCCTCCTTACACCGATTGGCGTACAACGTTAATCACACCGCGCAGGCTGTGCAGCTTCTTTTTCAGCGCATCCAGCTGGGACAGGCCAGTGACCTCAATGACAATATTGATGATACCGTAGCCCTCAGACAAGGTTTTACCGTTAAAGTCCTTGACGTTGATATGGTTATTGGTCAATGTCTGCAGCACATCATTCATGACGCCCATGCGGTCATTGGTGGAAATCTGCAGTGCTGTGCTGAACCGTTCCTTGGTTTCAATGTGATTTTCATCCCAGTAAACCTTAACCCAGCGTTCCTGGTCCTCCGGGCTGGTATTCTTGACATTGACACAGTCCCTGCGGTGCACAGATACACCATAGCCGCGGGTAATATAGCCGATGATATCATCGCCCGGTACCGGCGTACAGCAGCGTGCAAACTTTACCTTACAGTTGCCGATATCCTCAACAATGACGCCGGATTCCGACTTGCCATGTGGCCGTTTCGGGGTCAGCGGCTGCCGGACTTCCTCCTGCTTTCTGGCGCGGATCACTTCATCCCGCACCTTATTGAGCACCTTTGTAACGGTAATTCCACCATAACCAATGGCTGCATACAGCTCCTCAAGTGACGGATATCCAAACTTTTTCAGTACATTCTGCTGGATTTCCGGTTTTTCCATAAAGTGGCTGTACAGCAGGCTGGAACGCAGTTCACGGTCAAGGTCTGCGCGTCCCTGCTCAATATTCTCTTCCCGACATTCCTTCTTGAACCACTGCTTAATCTTGTTGCGTGCTTCGGATGTCTTAATCATCTTCAGCCAGTCACGCTTCGGACCCCGGGTCTCCTTAGAGGTCAGAATTTCAACAATGTCACCGTTCTGCAGTGTATAGTCAATCGTCGCAATCCGGCCGTTGATCTTACATCCGGTCATGCGGTTGCCAACTGCAGAATGAATGCCATAAGCAAAGTCAATCGGGGTAGCTCCCGCCGGGAGATTGACAACATCGCCGCGCGGCGTGAAGACGAATACTTCATCAGAAAACAGGTCAACTTTGATATTCTTGATAAAATCTTCCGCTTCCGTATCCTGCTGGGATTCCAGCAGCTGGCGAATCCAGGCATAGGTTTCCTCGCTGCTGCTCTTTTCCAGGTGCTGTTTATACTTCCAGTGTGCAGCTACGCCGTATTCCGCCATCTTATGCATTTCTTCCGTACGAATCTGTACTTCAAACGGCACACCGGAACGTCCGATAACCGTAGTATGCAGCGAACGATAGCCATTCGGTTTTGGTGTAGAGATATAGTCTTTAAAGCGCCCAGGAATCGGCTTATACAGATCATGCACATAGCCCAGAACATTATAACAATCTGCAACAGAATCCACGATAACGCGTACGGCACAAATGTCATAAATTTCATCAATGCTCTTGTTTTGCTCATACATCTTGCGGTAAATGCTGTAAATGTGCTTTACCCGGGCAGAAATCGAGTTCTGGATGCCGCTTTCATTGAGCTTTGTGCCAATGGTTTTCTTAATCCGCTCCAGCATCTCCTCATGCTCACTGCGCTGGCGCTCCAGTCCATCTACAATTTCTTTGTAGCCAACCGGGTCCAGACATTGCAGAGAAAGGTCTTCCAGTTCCCATTTGACCTTCTGCATACCCAGACGGTGTGCAATTGGCGCATAAATCTCCATGGTTTCCAGAGACTTGGAACGCTGCTTTTCTATTGTCATAAACTGGATCGTCCGCATGTTATGCAGGCGGTCAGCCAGCTTAATCAGAATAACACGGATATCCTTCGCCATAGCAATCAGCATCTTGCGGAGATCTTCCATCTGCTCCTGCTCCTTGGAATAATGCAGCTGTCCCAGGCGGGTAACGCCATCCACCAGCTCAGCCACGGATACGCCGAATTGTTCTGCAATTTGATCGTACTGGAAGTCAGTATCCTCCATACAGTCGTGGAGCAATCCGGCACAGATCGAATCCGTATCCAGTCCCATCTCAACGATAATTTCCGCTACTGAAACCGGATGAATAATATACGGATCACCATTTTTGCGCTTCTGCCCCTCATGTGCTGCATTGGCGCACTCATACGCTATACGGATTTTTTTGGTATCCGCATTCGGCGTCTGCTTCTGCACGCGCTCAATTAAAAAATCTATTTTTGTTTGAATATCCATATGCTTACTCCCCAGCTAGATCATCTGATCTGCCGCATTTTGTTGTTTTCTGTGCCTCAGGGTTGCCAAAACCACAGATTTCGTGATGTCTGCTTTCCCTTTGAACGGGCGCATCCTGATATGTACCAAGTTATTTTTGAAATGATAGCTCAGCAGACAGCTCTCCGAAAATACATCTAGGCAAACAAACAGTTTGCCGATATTGATAACCCGGCGGGATTCATAGGCAATCCGGCGGGGTAATGTATTATATGGTGCTGTCAGTTTGCCGGACTCTGCGCGGGAAATAATATGCCGCCACACCGCAACCAAATCCGCGCGGTCTGGATACAGCATATTGACCTGCCGATCTGTCAGCTCCTGCCCATTGATAAAGTTAGAATAACAGGTGAGGAAATAATGATCCTTTTCCAGCTCACAATCACTGAGCCGGATATCCTTGAGCATCAGCTGAATATTCTGACGCCCACGAAAATGGTTGATCTCCAAGCTGAAAGCAGCATCTACCATATCGCCCTGTACAACGGGACATCCGCCCGACCCAGTGCCAAACAGCATCGCAGTAAACCGCCTTCCGCCCTTAATCAAAGACATTTTCAAATGCCGGTCACTGGAAATCGGTGTAATATCCTCTACAGTCAGTTCCCGGATCGCAAAGATCGGTTCCCGGTTTCCCATGCCATAGGGTTCCAGGATACCAAGATCACGGATCGCCTCCAGTGAAATATCATCTGGTGAAATCAGGCAATCGATATTGACCACTGGCATAAGATCTTCATCGGTAATGTTTTGCTTTGCATACGCGCAGATGCTCTCTTTGAATGCCGGAAGATTTTCTCGTGAAATCGTCAGTCCCGCTGCCAATGCATGCCCGCCAAACTTTTGCAGGAATGATGAACTGTGCTCCAGTGCTTCAAATAAGTTAAAGCCATTGACCGAACGGCCAGAACCTTTCCCCTGTTCTCCATCCAGCGAAATCAGTACCGTTGGACAACCATAGCGGTCTGAAATACGGGAAGATACAATTCCAATGACACCATGGTGCCAATTTTCTCCCCACAGAACAATCATACGGTCTTCCTGCGGGTCATATTCCTTCTGCAAAACCTCAAATGCCTGATTGAGGATCACATTTTCGGCATTCTGCCGTTCCTTGTTCTGACAGCACAGCATAACTGCAATGTCCTGTGCCCGGCTCAGACTGTCCGTCAAAAACAGCTCCGCCGCCTGATTGGCGCAGCCCATACGTCCTGCTGCATTGATGCGCGGCGCAAGCGTGAAGCTGACAACGGAAGATGTCATTCTCCGTGTCTCCACACCGGCTTCCTGCATCAGCATACGGAGTCCGGGATTTTGTGTCTGCTGCAGCAGCACCAGTCCATACGTGACGATAATACGGTTTTCACCCCGCAGCAGCATAACATCTGCAATCGTTCCGACAGCTACCAGATCAAGATATTCCATCAGAATATCCTTTTGGTGCTCCGGCCCCGCGAGTGCGCAAAGCAGCTTAAAGACAACGCCAACACCTGCAAGCTCCTTAAACGGATAGCTGCTATCTGGACGCTTTGGATTGACAACAGCAAGTGCATCCGGCAATGCATCCTTGCATTCATGATGGTCTGTTACAACAACCTTTAAACCGATCTGTTTTGCATAGGCAATTTCTTCTGTCGCTGTAATGCCGGAATCCACTGTGATAACGAGTGAAGCTCCTTGTGCCCGGAGCTTCCGCAACGCAGTTTTATTTAATCCATACCCCTCTGTCAGGCGATCTGGAATGTAATAACTGCACACTGCACCTCTGCTTTTCAAATAACGGACAAGCACACAAGTTGATGTAATGCCGTCCACGTCATAATCGCCAAATACAGCAATACGTTCCCCCTTTGCAATGGATTCCTCAATCGTATCCACTGCAAGCTGCATATCCGGAAGCAAAAAGGGGTTGTGAAGACCGGACACGTCATAGCTGAGGAAACCTGCAGCTTTTTCCGGCGTATCCAGTCCACGGGCACACAGAACTGCCGCCGTCAGTGGTGCATATCCGCACTGTTTTGTCAGATTGCGAATTGCATCAATATCCGGTCGGGCAATGTTCCATTTTTTTGATTTCATTGCAACTCCTCATTTTTATTTCAATTCGCTTCCTATTATAACAAAAAAACTACACTCCCACAAGATTATAGACAAAATTACAATGATATCCACTTGAATTTGACGTCCTTATATACTTTTTCACAGTAAAATTCCGGATTTTCATAGAAAAGAAAACAGCCGACTGAGTCCATGCTCCATCGGCTGTGTGCAGCTATATTCATTCTGCCAGATATTTTTTGAGATATTGTCCGGTATAGGATTTCGCACACTGCGCAACCTCTTCCGGTGTTCCCGTGCAGACAATCTGTCCACCGCCATCTCCGCCTTCCGGGCCAAGGTCAATAATATGGTCTGCAATCTTGATGACATCCAGATTGTGCTCAATGACAACGACAGTATTTCCGGCATCTACCAGCTTCTGCAAGACATCAATCAGACGGTGTACATCTGCAACGTGCAAGCCGGTTGTCGGCTCATCCAGAATATACATCGTACGTCCAGTTGACCGCTTGGAAAGCTCTGTTGCAAGCTTAACGCGCTGGCTCTCACCACCGGACAACGTTGTCGAAGCCTGCCCAAGTGCAACATAACCCAGGCCGACCTCCTGCAGCGTCAGCAGACGGCGATGGATTTTCGGTACATTTTCAAAAAATCCGACTGCTTCATCCACCGTCATCTCCAGTACTTCTGCAATATTCTTGCCCTTATACCGCACTTCCAGCGTTTCCTTATTGTATCGCTTCCCTTTGCAGACCTCACACGGAACATACAGATCGGGCAGAAAATGCATTTCTATTTTCAATAAGCCGTCACCGGTGCAGGCCTCACAGCGTCCGCCCTTTACATTAAAGGAAAAACGTCCCGGTCCATACGCACGCATTTTAGCATCCTGTGTCTGCGCAAACAGCGAACGGATATCATTGAACAATCCCGTATACGTTGCCGGATTGGAACGCGGCGTGCGTCCAATCGGAGCCTGATCAATCTGAATTACCTTATCCAGATTTTTCAGTCCGGTGACTTTGCCGAATTTTCCCGGCTTACACTTGGCACGGTTCAGTTCAGAAGCAAGCTTTTTATACAGAATTTCATTGACAAAAGAAGACTTTCCGCTTCCTGACACACCCGTAATACAGGTCAGCGTCCCCAGCGGAATGGTAAAAGTCTGATTTCGCAGATTATTCACAACGCAATCTGTAAATGTGATAGACTTTCCGCTTCCCACTCTTCGTGCCTGGGGAACCTTAATTTTTCGTCTTCTGCTCAAATATTCGCCTGTAATAGATTCTTTGCATTCCAGCAATCCTTTTACATCGCCGGAATAGATAATATTGCCGCCGTTTGTACCGGCTGCCGGCCCAACATCGATAATATGGTCGGCTGCGCACATGGTATCCTCATCATGTTCTACGACAATCAGTGTATTCCCCATATCACGCAATTTCTTTAGAGTTGCCAAAAGCTTGTTATTGTCCCGCTGATGCAGACCAATCGATGGTTCGTCCAGAATATACAGCACACCCATCAATGCCGAACCAATCTGTGTGGCCAGACGGATACGTTGGCTCTCACCGCCGGAAAGTGTTGCGGATGCACGCGCAAGTGTCAGATAGCCCAATCCGACATTTTGCAAAAATCCCAGTCTGGAACGCGCTTCCTTCAAAATGCGGTCTGCAATCAGCATCTGCTGGTTTGTCAGCTGCAGATGCTCAATAAATCCAAGTTCCTTATCTACCGGCATTTCACAAAATTCCATGATGTTGAGGCCGCCGACTGTAACTGCAAGCAGTTCTTTTTTTAGTCTGCGCCCGCCACATTCCGGGCAGGGAATTTCACGCATGCTCTCTTCGATTTCCGCACGCGCCCATTCAGAATTGGTTTCACTATGGCGGCGTTCCAGATTTTTGATGATACCTTCAAAAGGCTGCTCCATCTTACCGCCGGAATAACGGGATACGCGCAATATCAGTTTTTCCTCACCCGTGCCGTACAACAGTGCATCCACAGCTTCTTTCGGCATTTGTTCAACCGGGGTATCCAGCGTAAACCCAAACCGTTTACCCAGAGCATCATAATACATCCGCGCAATGCTGCCATTGTCACAGCTATTCCAGCCACTTGCCTGAATGGCACCCTGACGGATGGACAGTTTCCGGTTAGGAAGAATGCTGTCCGGATCAATCTTCATCTGCATCCCCAGACCCGTGCATACCGGACACGCGCCATAGGGATTATTGAAGGAAAACATGCGCGGCGTCAGCTCTTCAATGGAAACACCGCAGTCATCACAGGCATAATTCTGTGAAAAAGACAGCGTTTCTCCATCAATAATATCCGCCAGAACCAGACCTCCGGTCAATGCACAAGCTGTCTCCACAGAGTCATTCAGACGGCTGCGGATTTCGGGCTTAACGACCAACCGGTCTACGACAATTTCGATACTGTGTTTTTTATTTTTTTCCAGTTTAATCTCTTCAGAGAGGTCATACAGATTGCCATCCACCCGCACACGAACGTAGCCGCTCTTACGTGCATCTTTAAACACCTTCTGATGCTCGCCCTTTCGCTGGCGGACAACCGGAGCCAGAATCTGTACACGGGTACGCTCCGGCATTCCCATCAGGTGGTCAACAATCTGATCAATGGTCTGCTGTTTGATTTCCTTACCGCACTTGGGGCAATGCGGAATACCCACACGCGCCCAAAGCAAACGCAAATAATCATAAATCTCTGTTACCGTCCCTACTGTGGAACGCGGATTGCGGCTTGTAGTTTTCTGGTCAATGGAAATTGCCGGAGATAATCCCTCGATATAATCCATATCCGGTTTATCCATCTGCCCCAAAAACTGACGGGCATAGGAAGACAGCGATTCCACATACCGCCTCTGTCCTTCAGCATAAATGGTATCAAAAGCAAGCGATGATTTACCGCTGCCGGAAAGTCCGGTAAGCACGACAAGCTTGTCACGCGGAATCCAGACCTCTACATTTTTTAAATTGTGCTCTCTGGCACCTTTTACGTGTATATATTTTTCCTGCATGGATTTTCTTCTCCTGCTTATTGTTGTTCTTCCAGCGCGCGAATCTGATCGCGCAAATCTGCTGCCAGCTCAAACTCCAGCATTTTTGCAGCTTCCTTCATCTGCTTCCGCAGAATGCCAATCTGCTGCATACGCTGTGTCTTTGTCAGCTTGCGTTTGCTGACAACGGCACCGATTTCCGTACTCGGCGCTGAAATTTCAATGACATCGTGTACCTGCTTGACAATGGTCTTTGGTACAATGCCATGCTCTTCATTGAATTTCGACTGAATTGCACGGCGCCGTTCGGTTTCCTTCATGGCACGGTCCATGGACGGCGTGATGGTATCTGCATACAGTACAACTTCACCGTTGGCATTTCGCGCGGCACGTCCAATGGTCTGCACCAGGGAGGTTTCCGAACGCAGGAAACCTTCCTTATCCGCATCCAAAATTGCCACCAGCGATACCTCCGGCAGGTCAAGCCCTTCACGCAGCAGGTTGATACCCACCAGCACATCAAACAATCCCAGACGAAGATCGCGGATAATTTCCATTCGTTCGATCGTTTTGACATCATGATGCAGATAACGCACACGGATTCCCGCATTTTCCAAATAGTCCGTTAAATCCTCTGCCATCTTTACAGTCAGTGTTGTTACCAAAACACGTTCCTTGCGCGCAGAACGTTCATTGATTTCTCCAATCAGGTCATCAATTTGTCCTTCTATTGGACGGACATCAATTTTCGGGTCAAGCAAACCGGTTGGACGAATCAGCTGCTCTACAATCTGGCTGGAACGGCTCTTTTCAAAATCTGCCGGCGTTGCACTGACATAAATCACCTGATTGATCCGCTGCTGAAATTCCTCAAAATTCAATGGACGGTTGTCCAGCGCTGAAGGCAGACGGAACCCGTTGTCAATCAGGCTTTTTTTACGTGCCTGATCACCATGGAACATGGCACGCACCTGCGGGAGTGTCACATGGGATTCGTCGATAATCATCAAAAAATCCTTCGGGAAATAATCCATCAGTGTATATGGCGCAGATCCCGGTTCTCTGCCTGATAATACGCGGGAATAGTTCTCAATACCGCTGCAAAAGCCGATTTCCTGCATCATTTCCATATCATAGCGCGTACGCTGTCCAATACGCTGTGCTTCCACAAGCTTTTCATTTTCTTCAAACCATGCAACACGCGTATGCATTTCCTGTTCAATTTCTTTCAGCGCAGCATCCATTTTATCCTTTGGCGTAACATAATGAGATGCCGGATAAATGGCGGCATGCTGTACTTCCCGTAAGCGTTCTCCGGTCAATGGATTTACTTCACTGATGCGGTCAATTTCATTGCCGAAAAATTCAACGCGGTACGCAAACGAATCGGTATATACCGGCCAGATTTCAACGGTATCCCCCCGTACACGAAAGCGGTTTCGTTCAAAAGCAATATCATTTCGTTCATACTGGATTTCTGTAAGACGTTTCATCAGGACATCGTATGGAACCTCCATACCCGGACGCAGGGATACAACCATGTTTTTGTAATCGATCGGGTCTCCCAAGGAATAGATACAGGATACCGATGCTACAATGATAACATCCCTCCGCTCAAACAACGCCGAAGTTGCCGAATGGCGGAGGCGTTCAATTTCTTCATTGATGGCAGAATCCTTTTCGATATACGTATCTGTTGACGCAATATATGCCTCCGGCTGGTAATAATCATAATAGGAGACAAAAAACTCCACAGCATTATTCGGAAAAAACTCACGAAGCTCCGAACAGAGCTGTGCGGCCAGTGTCTTATTGTGCGCAAGCACCAGTGTCGGCTTCTGTACCTCCTGAATGATATTCGCCATAGTAAAGGTTTTGCCAGAGCCGGTAACACCCAACAGAGTCTGCTCAGTGAATCCCAGCTGAATCCCCTGTGCAAGCTTTTCGATTGCCTCCGGCTGATCGCCCGCCGGCTTGTATTCTGATACGATTTCAAATTTTGGCATCAGCTGTGCACCTCCTGTGTGCCCTATTATAAACCATGCGGCAGATTTATTCAAGAACAAACGTTCGTTTTTATATTGTCAGCTGTGCGGTGGCTGCCAGGGAAGTCCATTTATCTTCTGCTATGATAATATGGTCGACCAGCCGCACATCGATCTGGCCCAATAAATCCCTGACATCTCTTGTCTGCACAATATCAGACCGGGATGGCAGGCAGCAGCCACGCGGGTGATTGTGCGCCAGCACAACCTCTGCCGCATTATATTGCAGAACACACTCCAGCAGCTTCCGCATATCAATTTTGACAGAAGATGCACTTCCCTCTCCAATATCACAGACACGGATAATTTTACAACTGTTATCCAGCAATACGATGGTCAGCTGCTCTCTTGCCCTGCCGATATAATATCCTTTCAGATATTCTGCAATTTTGTCCGTTGTATTATATACTTTACCCTTCACCTTGGAGGTTTGGTACCGGCGGAATACCTGAGGCAGCATATGTAGAAAATTTGCAGCATTTGGCCCCATGCCTTTTACTTTCTGTAAATCCTGCGAAGAAGCTTCCAGCACACTTGCCAGCGATCCAAACTCTTCTATCAGCCGATGCGCCAGCGGATTGACATCTCCACGCGGAATAGCATAAAACAGCAGGAGCTCCAATATTTCGTGATCTGCAAAATTGTCCAGTCCATACTCGGCAAACCGCGTCCGCATCCGTTCCCGATGGTTTTTATGTATCTCCCCTGACATAATATTGTCTCCCTTCCACGTTAAATCCATACAGTCCGCAGACGTGCAATTGCAGGTTCAATATCTTCCTCCGATATACCTGCACTGGATAAATAAAAATCTGTTTTTTCCGCCGTCTGATGTCCCATCTGATACGATGACATCGGAACAATATCCACACCGGCTTTTCGCGCCTGTGCACACATTGCTTCTGCATTCCCTGTCCCTGAAATAGAAACTACCACATGCAATCCGGTATCATTGGGGCGTACAACTGCCCTTGTGCCAAAATGCTCTGCAAACGCTTCTATAATCCGTGCATTTTTATGGGAATACATTCTGCGCAGACGGCGAACCTGCTTTTCCAAGCGTCCCTCCTCTATAAAACGCGCCATTGTCAGCTGTTCCATCGTACTGGAGGTCTGGTTGTAATGCCCGGAAACGGCACGGTACAACGGCAGAAGCCTTGGCGGCAGCACAGCATAGCTGATTCGAATTGACGGAGGCAGCAGCTTGGAAAATGCCCCCAGATAAATAACATTTTCACCGGAATCGAGCGCAGAAAGTGTTGCCAGCGGTTTTCCTGTATAGCGCAGTTCCCCATCATAATCATCTTCAAATATAATCGCATCCTTTTTCTGTGCCCAGCGCAATAGCTGTACACGCTTGTTATGTGTCAGGCTTGCACCGGATGGAAACGAATGGGATGGCGAAATATACAACATATTTGCACCGGACTGCTCAAGCTGTTTCAAATTAATGCCAGATGCACTGCCTTGAATGAACACAGTATGATATCCATGGTCTGTAAACACGCGGCAGCCCTTTCGGAAGCCAGGGTCTTCAAAAGCAATCCGCTGTGTGGATTTATCAAACATCTCACACAGCACACCAAGGAGACTCTGTATACCGGCGCTGATGACGACATATTCTGCTGTAGTATATACACCTCTTCCGGCGGACAAATACCGCGCAATCTGTTCCCGCAGTGCACGTTCCCCCTGATTTTCACCATAACCGAGAAATGGCGCACTGTCCATCATGACTGAACGGGACAACTTGCGCCAGATATCAAAATCAAACAACACCGGGTCCATCCGGTGACCGGAAAAATCATATTCACATTGTTCCTGCTTCTGTTCTGGCTCCACAGTCCGGCTGACCGGAGAACGATGTGGAACTTCATTGACATAATAGCCGCTCTGCGGAATACAGGTAACGATTCCATCTGCACACAGATGCTCATATGCAGTTTCCACAGTGGTACGGCTGACCGCAGAATCACGTGTCATCTGGCGAATGGAGGGCAGCCGAGTACCCGGTCCCAGCCGCCCTGCTTCAATTTCTTCCTTGAGCTGGTGGTACAGCTTGAGATAAAGCAGCTCACTCATGGCTCACCTGCACAGTCCGTGGATCATGCACCAGCTCTGCCATATCATGCAGCACCTGACAGCAGTATTCTCCATCCCGAATTTCCGGATACGGAATGATGGGTGCGGGCTCGCCTTCATGATGGCGCAAGGATTTTCCCATCCAGATAACATCCCGCCATTCACCGAATTTATACATACTTTTGTGATATGCGCCCATACGTTCAAATCCCATGGACATATGAAATGCCATGCTCCGCGGATTCGGGCAGGTAATGCCGACATAAATGCTATAGTATCCCTGATACGCCAGAATATCAAATAAGGCACTGTACAATGCCGAAGCAATTCCACGTCGGTGGAAGCCCATGCGCGTATAAATGGAGGTCTCACAGGACCACTGATAGCCCGCACGCTTCCGATGCGGCGAGGCATATCCATAACCCACAATCTGTCCGTCTATCACGCAGCACAGCCATGGCGTTTTTGCCGTATACGTACGGATACGGTTCAGGAACTCCTCCAGGCTCGGCGGATCATATTCACTTGTGACCGTTGTGTTCATCACATACGGCGAATACAATGCCAGCATTTCCTCTGCATCTGCTTCCGTTGCCGGACGAATGATGATATTATCCAAGTATCAAAACTTCCTTACATGAAAAACTCAAAATATATATTCTCCAATGACCAATACGGAATTTATTATACCATTATTTTATTTATACGAAAAGACTTTTTGTCGATTTGTATGGATTTCTCTGCTTATAATTGCATATGGACATATCATGTAGTATAATAAGGAAAAGGAGGAAGTTGTTATGAAAAACAATTTGCTTATTACCATCAGCCGCCAATTCGGCAGCAGTGGACATCAGATCGCGGAACAGCTTTCCCAATCGCTTGATCTTCCATTGTTTGATAAAGATTCCATTGCTCAGGCAGCAAAGGATTATGGTATGTATGCCCGTATTATGACAGAAGATCATCCGACACCAACCAACAGTCTGCTGTATTCCATCGCTGCCAATATGTATTCGCTGAGCAGAAGCGGGTTATCCTTTGAACAGCAGGTTTCCATGGCAGAAGAGGAAACCATGCGTAACCTTGCCAAGGAAGGGCCTTCCATTTTTATCGGACGTGCAGCAGATGCTGTATTTGCAAATCATCCCAACCGGATCAGTTTCTTTATCCATGCACCGTTGGAATGGCGTATCGAACGCATTACCAAACTGTATCATATCACCGACAGCAAAGCACAAAGTATGATTAAACAGATGGATCGCAAGCGCGCCACATATTATGCTGAGCGTTCGGACACCCCATGGGGACATGCAGCAGGCTATCATTTTTCGATTGACAGCAGCATGCTTGGCACTGCAGGCACAACAGAGCAGATTCTCACTTTTCTGCGCGCCTATCAATATCAAGAATAAGTTCAGATAGAAAAACAGAGAGCATTTCATCAAGTCCGGAATGCTCTCTGTTTTTACGTTTTCTGTGGTGTATTCAGCTTTGTCCGCCGTTCCTTCCAGTCCGGCATGTATTGTGACATCAACGCCCAGAATTGTGTACTGTGATTTGGAACCAGCAAATGCACCAATTCATGTACCACAACATATTCCACACATTCCACCGGCTGCTCCGCCAGTGCAAGGCTGAGCCAGATGCGATGCGCATAGTAATTGCAGGTTCCCCATTTGGTGCGCATACGTCGGATATGCCATTCCTTTACTTCAACGCCTAGCTTATCTGCCCAATTATGCAGCATAACCGCCGCAACATCCTGCAGCTGCGTACGCTGCCATTTGTTTAGCAGAGCCTTCCGTTCTTCCTCTGTACTTTGCGGCATAGCTGTCATCATCAGCTGCTTTCCATCTTTGTATACACCACAGGTACGCTTGGTTTTCGCATTTTGTACAACGAGCGTGTATGGCACACCAAAAACAGGATATCTTTCCCCCGTTACAAAATGATGTACCACATGCCGTGCCAGCATTTTCTGCCTTTGGACTTCAATCCAGTCTATATGGGATGCAACAAACCGCCGGATCATCCGATCACTCGTCCGTTCTGGAACCGAAACCCGTACTTCTCCATCCGGTGCTTTTACATAAATATTCATTGACCGGATTTTCTTGCGGATTACCGTCACGGAAACGCCGTCAACAACCATCTCACTCATGCCTTACTCCTCCCTACCTGTCTTGGCGCTTCAATACCTTTGCCATGGCAAAGGCAGAAAGCGGGATTGCTGCAATACAGCCCAGTCCGGCAATACCGGAATACAAAAGTACCTGATACAATGCTTTGGAGTTCAAAATATATGCAAAGCTGTAGCCCCAATAGCATATAATATTGAACAGCAGCAGGGACTCTCCCACACATGCAAAAAACAGGGTATTGATTGTTGTTGCCAGAATTTCCCGTCCGATTTTCATTCCGGATGCAAATAATTCTGCCGGAAGCAGCTCCGGATTGTTCCGATGTACTTCATACACAGCAGAGGTTACTGCAACAGCTGCATCCTTGATTGCGCCCAGCAGACTCAGCAAAATAACTGTAATTTCCACCTGCAGCATGGACAGGCTTACATTTCCATCCAAAAACAGCCCATCATCCAGGTTAATTTTCACTTCACTGTATCCACCTGCATGCCCGGTAAAGCATAGAACCATCCCAATCAGGAACAGGATAATCTGTACTGTCAGGATCACGCCAAAGGCAACCCGTGTTTTCAGATTGTTGCCGTTCTGATAGAACAAAATCAATACAGTCAGCAGGATGCCTGCAACGATCCCCGTAACCAACGGATGGAAACCCAGTGTAATGGCAAATAATACCCCCGCCAGAATTGCCATATTCATCAAGATCGTCAGAAAAGACTGTAATCCACGATCGCGTCCGATCACCAGCATCAGCGCCAGCAAAATAATTGCTAATATCTTAACCATTTGCGGCCTCCTGTCTCTTCATCCAGACCCGAAGCACCAGCTGTGATACCGGTACTGCAAGTACCAGACCAATAGAACCAACCAGAAAACGTACCAGCTCAAAAGACAGAACATATTCCCAAACAAAGGAAATCGTCAGATTATTCCGCAGCATCAGCAACATTTCCGGCAGTCCCCCACAGATATACGTGAAGAACAGCACATTTACCATCGTTCCCATGATGTCATCGGAAACCGCATGAATAGATTGCTTCAATTCTGCATAGGAGATATGCGGATTCTGTTCCAAAAGCTCATCTGCTGTGGAAATCAGCGAAATCGCAACATCCATCACAGCACCTAGACCGCCAATCATGATCTCACAAAAAAACAGCGAGCTGAGGTCATCTGGTACAACGGCATATTCCAGCATCTGATACTGTAGTGCAGGCGTAACAGCACGTACAACAAGGTAAATGCCCGCCGTTGCTGCCAGGGAAAGCAGTGTGACAACGATTGCCAGCATAGAACAGCGGTTCCAGCCATTTCCGATCAGCAGGGACAGTACGGAAAACAGCAGTATCATCACAGCCGTCAACGCCATAATATTCCAGCCGTCCAGATAACAGTACAAGGCAATCGTCAGCAAAACAATATTCACCATTAAGGAACAGATGGCCAGCAGCCCTGACAAATCTGCTACAGCAATCATGCCAAGCAGCAGGGCCGCCGCCAGCAGATAAACCAGTGTATCCCGCTTCTGTTCCAATATTTTGCCGGAAGTCCCGTCCTTGCCAAGCTCTACCAGCAGGCTGTCGCCAACGCGATACCGTTCATCGCGCACATTGGAATCGGTATACTGGTTGGACAGGGACACAGTAGCCCCTTTTCGTTCGCCGTTTAAAATTTGTCCTGTAATGGACTGTACATAATAGTTTTCTTCACCAGAAACAACTGCCTGCTGTGTTTCCGTATGCTGCGTTTCAATCGATGTAATTTTTACAATTGTCGTATGATACAGGGAGGCATCCTGATCGACAAGAACATAGCCGATGACTGCCAAAACCAGCAGCACCAGCATGAGTATTCGTTTCTTGCGCCTGTCAGCTGAAATATGCAGCTTCATCGCCCGATTTCCCGGAAAAATCGTAATTATCCCTCCCAAACCGGTATTTCTTTGCAACTATTGTATGATTCCTTCCAGCAAATGTCAAGCAGCGCCGCTTACGTATAAAATCCATATATTGGGACAGAATGGTACTGAGGTGATGACAATGTCAAAAAACAGTGCATATTTTTCTGTCACTGCATTAAACGGCACGCAGGATGTGAAACGAATCAAAAGAGAACTGGACCGGAAATGTAACGGCGTACTGTCGGTTGCCGTCGGTAAGAACGGTAGTCAGGTTTCTGTAGATTTTGATGACACCGGTGTAACACCGCAGATGCTGCGAAACTGCCTGACAGACATGGGCTATACCGTGAACAGCGCAAGAATGGAATACTTCAATTAACGCACAAAATCCTCTGTACATCCCCCTTTTCGGGATATACAGAGGATTCTCTCTTTATATGAACATAAGCTCCCGCATATATTTACAGTGCCTTTAGAATCGTGCCGCCTCCGACAACGGTATCTTCATGATACCAAACCGTTGCCTGTCCCGGGGAAATGGCACGCTGTGGTTCATCAAATTCTACGACTGTACCATTTTCATCCGGAATAAGGGTTGCCGGCTGTGCTTTTTGTCCGTAGCGGATTTTTGCCCGCACACGCATGGGATCTGTCAGCTTTTCCACTGCAATCCAGTTGCAGTCATCTGCCAACAGACGCTTTGCAAACAGGCATTCTGATTTGCCAATCGTAATGGTATTGGTTGCCGCATCTTTTTTGCAGACATAACGCGGCTCTGGAAACGCAAAGCCAAGCCCTTTGCGCTGTCCAACGGTGTAATGCACCAGACCGCGATGCTGCCCCAGCACATTGCCTTCTGTATCTAGAAAATCCCCTGGCTCCGGCGCTTCTCCTGTCGCACGCTCGATAAATCCGGCGTAGTCTCCATCCGGTACAAAACAGATGTCCTGACTGTCAGGTTTGCGGGCATTGGTCAGCATAGCTTTTTCTGCCAGCCTGCGGGTTTCCTGCTTTGTCAGGCCTCCCAGCGGAAACAGGACACGGGAAAGCTGGTCCTGTGTCATGGAATACAGAAAATACGTCTGATCCTTATGCTCATCAGCTGCCGTTTTTAGCAGAAACCGCCCCAATGTATCATCATATTCAATTCGTGCATAATGTCCGGTGGCAATTTTTTCACAGCCAATATCCCCCGCCCGCTTCAATAATGCATCAAATTTGATATAGCGATTGCAATCAATGCACGGATTTGGGGTCAACCCACACGTATAACCAGAAATAAAGCGGTCAATGACCTGTTTATGGAAGGCATCTCCCATGTTAAACACATAATGGTCAATCCCTAACCGATTACATACACTGCGTGCATCTGCAATATCATCTACAGAACAGCAGGAACGGGTTTTCTTTCCGATATCCCCCTGATCATACAACGCCATGGTGACACCGGCGACGTCATAGCCCTGTTCCAGCAATAATACAGCGCTTGCTGAACTGTCTACACCGCCGCTCATCGCGGCAAGAATTTTTTCCTTCATAACAATATCTCCTGAAAAAGAACGGCTCCACCTTCGCAGGGAAAGCAGAGCCGGTTTTATTTCTTTTCACAATCAGCCGCCAAGACGGATCATTTCGTCAATGCAATGCTTTGCTGCCAGACGGGTTTCCTCGTCCATAACAATCTCTTCGCCAGCCTGGCCCTGCAGTACATTCAGTACATCAACCAGAGTCGTAGCCTTCATGTTCGGGCAGATCAGCTGCTTGCTCAGCGGGTAGAACTTCTTGTCCGGACATTCATACTGCAAATGCTCTGCAATGCTGATTTCGGTGCCAATAATAAATTCCTTTGCATCGGAAGCCTTAGCATAATTCATAATGCCGGAGGTAGAACCGATATAGTCTGCTTCATTGGCAACAGCCGGAACACATTCCGGATGAACCAGCAGCAGCGCATCCGGATGCAGTGCACGCGCCTCATCAACAGCTCTCTTCGGGACAGCTGCATGAATCGGGCAGCCACCCTGCAGCAGCTTGATTTCCTTGTTCGGAACCTGCTCTGCAACATACTGACCCAGATTGCAGTCCGGAATAAACAAAATCTTATCCGCATCCATATTGTTGACGATCTTCACTGCAGAGGAAGATGTTACGCAGACATCACAGATCGTCTTCAGATCAGCGGTGGTGTTAATATATGCAACAATAGTATAGCCCGGATTTGCCTTCTTCCATGCACCAATCAGGTCCTTGTCCATCTGCTCTGCCATTGGACATCCTGCGATCGGGTTTGCAAGGTATACCGTTTTCTCCGGGGAAAGAATCTTTACAGTTTCTGCCATGAAACGAACGCCGCACATAATAACATTCTTCTGCGGTGCGGTAGTAGCCTGAACACTGAGGCCATAGGAATCACCAACAAAGTCGGCAACTTCTGAAATTTCTCTGGCTACATAGCTATGTGCCAAAATACATACATCCTGCTCCTTTTTCAGACGCAGAATCTCGTCCTGAATCTTACGAATCATATGCCATTTCTCCTGATAATATGGAAATTTTTTAACATTTCCCACCGATTTAATATGTTTATCAAGTTTGAGGATATCATGTTTTATGGATTCTGTCAAGCACTGTATCCAAATTGCTGGAAAATCAGCAAATCAGCTATATCCATCTTTATTTTTCATAAAGTTATTTTATGCTTTGACTGCCCAGCGCATTTTTGTGGAACGGGCACGCGGATTCTGATAGCATTCTTCCGCAGATGGACGGATGACATCCCGTGCAGCTTCACGATAGACACCTTCCCGCACGCCTTGCTTAAAAGCCTTTTTTACCAGTCGGTCTTCACCGGAATGGAAGGTTAAAATCGCAGCACGTCCGCCGGGTTTGAGTACACCCGGCAGCTTTTCCAGAAAAGCATACAGCACTTCAAATTCACTATTGACATCAATACGGAGTGCCTGAAAGCATCTCTGACAGGATTTTTTCACAGCTTCCTTTTGTTCTCCCTTTGGCAGGAAGGATAACGCACGTTCAATGGTATCATGCAGCTGGCGGGTGGTATCAATTTTTTCACCCTTATAAAAGGTTTTCATAATCTCCGCTGCAATCTTCTCTGCATACGGTTCATCGGAATTTTCCACCAGCAAGCCAATCAGCTCATCCTCATCCAACTCCCGCAGGCGCTGCGCTGCTGTCACACCAGAGGACGGGTCAAGCCGCAGATCAAGCGGTCCGTCATGCTTAAAGGTAAAGCCGCGTTCCGGGTTATCGATCTGCATTGAGGAAACCCCAAGATCTGCCAATACGAAATCAAATTTCACACCTGGCGCAACCTTGTCCAGCTCTGCAAAATTCATGCGCTTGATGGTCAGAATATCCTCTCCGTATCCCAGTGCAGCCAGACGTTCCTTGGTCTTTTCCGACTCAATTGGGTCAACATCGGTAGCATACATGTGCCCCTTGCCCTTCAGGCATTCCAGAATCCTTTTCGTATGACCTCCATAGCCTAACGTTGCGTCATAACCAATCTGTCCCGGCTGAATCTGTAAAAAATCCAGAATTTCTTCCACCATGATGGAAATATGCATGCCTGCAGGTGTTTTGCCCTGCCGAATGATTTTTTCCACATCCTGCTGATATTTTTCCGGGTTCAGCTCTTTATATTTTTCACTGAATTTCCGTGGATGTGTGCCTTTATAACGCACACGGCGCTTATGCTGCTTCTCTTCTATCGCAATCAGTCCTTCTGTCTGTTTTCCTTTATCTTAGCATGGCTGTATAGGTTTGTCAAAGACAAAGCATCCGCCTGCTCTGCGGGAGAACAGGCGGACATATGTTGATTCCTTATTATCTCGTCAGCTTTTTCGCCCAATGTCCATAGTTTACCTTGATAAACGCCGGAATTGCCTTAAACATCTGATCCAGATTCAGGCACCATACAACCACAACCGGAGATGCCTTGACATAGAATGCCATGAAGAATGACAGCGGGATAACAATACACCAGATACTGACAAGGTCAAGTATCATCGCATATTTGGTGGCACCGCCGCCCTTGATAATACCGGAGTTAACTGGCATCTGGTAACACATGCCAACCATGACAACACACAGAATGTGAAGGAACGTACGCGCCAGCTGGCGGCTCTCATCTGAGAAACTATACAGAGACAAGATCGGCTCTGTCAGTGCAAACAGAATCAATCCGCAGCAAATGCCCATGATAACAAACATGACCTGAAAGGTCTTTGCATACTGCTTGACCACCTTCATATCGCCCTGGCCAATTGCCTTGCCAATGAGTACATTTGTCGTAGAGGCAGCACCGACCGCAACTGTCTTGACAATCAAATACAGATTAGACGCCATACTGTTGGCTGCAATGGCACTCGAGGTCAAATGACCAAGAATTGCTGTCTGCATGGCCGTATTAACGCCCCACATTGCCGATATAAACAGAATCGGTATACTGACACGGAAATAGTCGCCCATAATAGAATGATCGATATGCAAAAAATCCTTCAGCTTCATGCGAAGGTTATTTTCCTTCTTTGCTATGTAAATCAGAATAATAATAAATTCGACAATACGTGCTGTCAAAGTACCGATTGCGGCACCCTGAACGCCCAAACGCGGCAAGCCAAAATGACCATAAATCAAGCACCAGTTGATGCAAAAATTGATTGCCAGCGTACTCAGAGATAAATAAAATGCAATTTTTACGATCTCTGTACTCCGCAGAACTGCGAGCAGAATGGTTGTCACGCAGAAGAAGGGATAGGTAAAGCGCACAATATTCAGATATTTTACGCCCTCTGCAATGATTGCCTGATCTTTGGTGAAAAGGCCAACAACCTGTTCTGGAAACAGGGATACAATCACAAACAGTATCAGCATCAGAATCAGTGCCGCACGCATGGCAATGCTTGCAACCTTACGGATAGTTTCCGTATCTTTTTTGCCCCAGTATTGTGACGCCAGGATAACCAGGCCATCGCCAATACCAATCAACAGATTCTGATAAATAAACTGAATCTGATTGACCGCAGTGACGCCGGACAAGGCACTTTCCGCATATCGTCCCAGCATCAGGTTATCTGTCAGATTGACACTCAGTGAAATTACATTTTGCAGGACAATCGGCAGACACAATACAAGGAACATGCGATAAAATTTCTTATCTTTGATTAGCATATTTCTCTTTGTTCATCTCCTTTTCATCATGGAATGTATAAAATTCTTCATTTAATGTACACCATCTAAAAGGAAATGGAAAGAGAAAAAGAAAAAAATAGCAAGATTATTAAATTTATGATTGCTTTTCATAACAAACCGTCAAAATGCGGGCGCATCTTCCGATATGTCTTATAGCAGCATATACTCTGTCATGACACGCTGTACACGACTGCCATCTGTCACACCCTCCGGCAGAAGTGCAACTGCCACCTGGGTCAGAGGCGCATCTGGCTCACTCTCATTTCTCAGCATCGCATAATCACCATCAAACGTAACAACAGTATAATTTACCGGATCTGCAAATCCCATTTTTCTCGCTCCTTTGAAATATAATAATGAGACTATTTTACCATAACTTTTCTGCATTGCACAGCAAAAAATTGCCCGGCTTTGCAGAGTTTCATATTTTTTTGACCACTTTTCCCTGCATGTAGATAGAGATTTTGGCAAATGAAAAATATATGGTGAAAATTACTATTGATTTTTATGCCGAAATCTGGTTATCTAATATATAGTTAATATTTCAAATCCAATACGGATAGCGAGGTAAAGCGAAAATGAGTGCAAATGTTATAAAGCCTATCAAAGAAGGCAAGGTTCGTGAGATTTATGATAATGGTGACAGCCTGATCATGGTTGCTACTGACCGTATCAGCTGCTTTGATGTCATTCTGAAGAATAACGTTACCAAGAAGGGTACTGTTTTGACACAGATGTCCAAGTTCTGGTTTGATATGACGGAAGATATCATCCCGAACCACATGATTTCTGTTGATGTCAAGGATATGCCGGAATTTTTCCAGCAGCCGAAGTTTGACGGCAACAGCATGATGTGCAAGAAGCTGAATATGCTGCCGATCGAATGCATTGTTCGCGGTTACATCACTGGCAGCGGCTGGGCTAGTTACCAGAAGGACGGCACTGTTTGCGGCATCGCCCTGCCAGACGGTCTGAAGGAATCCGATAAGCTTCCGGAGCCGATCTATACGCCGTCCACCAAGGCTGAAATCGGTGATCACGATGAAAACATCTCTTTCGAGCAGAGCATTGACCATCTGGAAAAGTATTTCCCGGGCAAGGGCAAGGACTATGCTGAGAAGCTGCGCGACTATACCATCGCTTTGTACAAGAAATGCGCGGATTATGCACTGAGCCGCGGCATCATCATTGCCGATACCAAGTTTGAATTCGGCCTGGATGAAAATGGCAACGTTGTTCTGGGTGACGAAATGCTGACTCCTGACAGCTCCCGTTTCTGGCCGGCAGATGGCTATGAAGCAGGTCATGGCCAGCCGTCCTTTGACAAGCAGTTTGCCCGCGACTGGCTGAAGGCAAATGAACACGACTGGGAACTGCCGGAAGATATCACCAACAAGACCATTGAGAAATACCTGCAGGCTTATGAACTGCTGACCGGCAAGTCCCTGGAGAAGTAATATACCTCTCTTTCCAATCCAATAGCTAAGGCACGCATGAAATGATGCGTGCCTTTTTCATCTGCATTGATGAAACAAACTGTTCTGACAGGTTTTCTATACCGCTGCCGATTTTTTGTAAAGGAAACTTGACAAAAACAGAATATCGGATTACAATAAAAATGTAAAGGAACCTTGTCAAATAAAAGGAGGAGCTTATGTGAAAAACAGAGTGGAAGAACTTAGAAAACTGTTAGGGATGAACCAGGAAGAGTTTGCAAAAGCAATTCGCGTTTCAAGGCAAACAGTTAGCTCGATCGAAACGGGAAAATATAATCCATCTTTGGAGTTGGCTTTTGTGATTTCAGATTTTTTCGGTAAATCAATTGAAGAAATTTTTATCCACGAAAGGGGTAATCAAAATGAAAAAAAGTAATTTCATCACAGGTGTTGTATTTTTCTTTGTGGGTGTAATCCTTTTGCTTCTGGCGCTGTTAACCGACAGCAAATTAGATGGTTTGCTTTGGGGATTTGCTGGCGCAACAATTGGCCCCGGCATTGTTATGATTTGTAAATTTTTCTATTGGAGCGCCCCCCAAAACAAGGAACAGTATCAGGAAAAGCTTGTAACTGAACAGATTGAAATGCATGATGAACTGAAAATAAAACTCAGAGATAAGTCCGGACGGTATGCATATGTTCTCGGTTTGCTTACGATCAGTATTTCCATGGTGATATTTTCGATACTGGGTACTTTAGAAATCATTGATAACTCACGTATGATTGTTTTATATTTGGGTGGATATCTCGTATTTCAAATTGCTGTGGGTATTGCTCTCTTTCATCATCTACTCAAAAAATATTAAATCATATATCTGCATTACGGATAATATTTCTCCTCTGCATCGACATAGTATATTTTCTGCGTATCGAGGCAATACGCTGCCAGCCTGCCGCCATAAACACAACCACAATCCAGTGCAATATGTCCGTTTTCCTGATAAACCAATGGCTTTCCATCTTCCCGGATCATCATGGTTGGTGTATGACCAGTTATCAGGAAGGTATTTTCCCTGCTGAAATATCGTTTGTCATAATCCGCACGATGAAACAGGAAATCGGAAATATCGTAGTCCTCTAAATCCCGATCTTCAGAAAAGCTATGGATATCCGCATGAACAAGTACAAACCGTTTGTCATCGACAAAAACATCTTCAAATACAGAACAGTCCGCGATATAGTCCAGTATATCCTGCCGTTCCTCAGTCTCCAACTGCCGGAATTGCTTTGCAGTTACAGAACCGCCATCCTGTGACCAGTACATATAATTGACGAGATCCTCTGATCTCAGCTGTGTTTCCGCATTCCTCTCTGTAATTTCAACAGCAAACCGACTGAGAACCTTCCACGCCATATAATCATGATTCCCCAAAATCGGATATGCATTGGAGCGAAGCATCACATCCTGCAATACTTTTATCGGCTCCGGGCCACGGTCAACCATATCCCCCAGGATATATAATTCATCGGTATCGGATAAATTCATTTTTTCCAGCAATTTTTGATATTCTCTATAACATCCATGAATATCGGAAATGACATATTTCATCGTGCATTCCTTTCACCGCAAATCAATTGTTGTTTTATCATATTATACGGCAGTTTGCCGCTGACAGCAAGCAAAAGTCCGGGGAACCACTTCCCCGGACGAAAATTGATCTATATTACTGGATTCCCGTTTCCTGCAGCACTTCTGTCACCATAGTAACCGGGATAATTTCCAGCTTGCGCTTGACCTCTTCCGCTACATCTTCCAGATCTTCTACATTATCCCGTGGAATAAATACTGTCGTAATACCAGCCCGGACTGCTGCCATTAATTTCTCCGTCAGTCCGCCAATTGGCATAACGCCGCCGCGCAGGGAAACCTCACCTGTCATAGCAACCTTCGGGCTAACTGCTTTGCCAGTAACCAGTGAAGCCAGCGCTGTTGTCAATGTAACACCAGCAGATGGGCCATCCTTTGGTACGGCACCAGCCGGAACATGAATGTGCAAATCATTTTGCGCAAAGATATCTGCCTTATCCGGGTACATGCTCTTGACGAGGCTTACAGCTACCTGTGCGGATTCCTTCATGACATCGCCAAGTTGTCCGGTAATCATAATATTCCCTTTTCCCTTTGTCAGCATAGTTTCCAAAAACAGGATATCACCACCTGCCTGTGTCCATGCCAGACCTGTCACAATCCCCGGAATCCCTTCTTTCAATGCATTGTCATGCCGGATTGGTTTCTGATCCAGCATTTCCTTCAGCTGCTTTATGCCCACGGTAATGGTTTCCTTTTCGCCCTTTACCAGCTTGACTGCTGCATTGCGGCATAAGGTGTCCATACGCTTTTTCAATCCGCGGACGCCGGATTCCATCGTATAATCCGAAATAATCTTCCGCAAAGCTACATCAGATACTTTTAAATTCCCCGGAATAATGCCCATACTATGCATTGCTTTTGGCAGAAGATGTTTCTTTGCAATTTGCAGCTTTTCAGATGCTGTGTACCCCTGAAACGCAATGACCTCCATGCGGTTGAGCAAAGGTTCCGGGATGGTATCCGTAGAATTGGCTGTGCAAATGAACAGAACGTCGGACAGATCATAGGGAACATTCATGTAATGGTCCGTAAAGGTGCTGTTCTGTTCGGGGTCCAGCACTTCCAGCAGTGCGCTGGATGGATCGCCGGAATAATCCTTTCCAAGCTTATCCACTTCATCCAGTACCATAACCGGATTGGAAGCACCGCTTCGCTTGATACCTTCCATAATTCTGCCCGGCATAGCGCCGACATACGTTCTTCTATGTCCACGGATTTCCGCTTCGTCCTTGACACCGCCAAGGCTGACGCGCACATACGGGCGCTGGAGCGCTTTGGCTATGCTTTGTCCAATACTGGTTTTGCCAGTACCTGGTGCGCCGACAAACAGCAGGATAGAACCTGACTGCTTTTTATTCAAGGCCATAACTGCAATTTGCTGAATGATACGCTGCTTTGGCTTTTTCAAACCATAATGCTCTTCATCCAGAATCTTTTCCGCGCGTTTGAGATTAATCCGTGCAAATGGAGCCTTTTCCCAGGAGAGGCTGGTTGTAAAGTCCAGATAATCATACAGAATGCCATATTCATGCCCATTCTGTCCTTCCTGTTTCATACGGTTCAAAACCTTTTCCGCTTCTTTTTTCGCAATTGCGTTCATGCCGCTGGATTGTATTTTCTGTTCAAATTTCCGGATATCTGATACACTTTCCGGATGCATATCGTCCAGCTGCTTCTGCAAAAATTCTATCTGTCGTTTCAGCGCTTCTTCACGATAAACCATCTGATGGGATTCTGTTAATGCTTTCTCTGCTTCCCCATTGATTTTTGTAACCTCAATCATCTCATACAGCGCTTTTTCTATCATTGCGACACGCTGGGAAATCATATCCTCTTCCAGAATTTTATATTTCTCTTCACTGGTAATATTGAGCTGCGTAGAAAGCGAAGAAATCATTTCAAAAATAGATTTCCAGTTCAGGATGTACTGCCGTGCTATAATGCCCCACTGGAACTGGTTGCTGAATTTCAGTATCGCATTGCGCACATCTTTAAAGTGCTTATCGATTTCCTGTTCACTGATGTCCTCAATGTCGGCACGCTCTACAAACTGGACACGATTTTCTACTACATCAACCTGATTCAAGGTAATGCGGCTGATTGTCCGAATACCAATATTATCCTCCCCATCGATCTCATCCACAATGCCGGTCACACCGACAGGAAAGATATCCTCTTCTGTAATCTCCCGGCGTTCCTTATGCTGTTTCAGAAGAATAAAAACAATGTTGTCTCCAATCTCCGGCTCTTTCTGCGCCAGTTCTCTATAGTAAGCTTTTTTAAAATACAAATGTATGCCCGGAAGCACGACCAGATCATAAGCAGGAACTATAATCATATGATATCTCCTTTTCCATTTATGTATCCGCACACATTAGCACTCTTCTATCCAGAGTGCTAACAGCTGGCGAAAAAAAATGCTTGTTTCAAAGCAGGCAGTCATACATAAATAAATTGAATTTTACATTATTA
>JAJPXP010000063.1 GCA_021205365.1 Clostridia bacterium | reverse complement strand
ACATTATTATAGTTTAAATTTGCAGATTGTCAATAGTGAACACAATTTATTTACATTTGGCACAAAAATAAAACCGCATCAGGAAAACTGTACTTTTTTTTCCTGTATGCGGTTTCTTTTTACATTTCATCTAATCCAACTGCAATAAGTTGTGTATTACTTTTGTTCCAGTAAAATAGTTTTGTTTTGTGTTTATAGCGCAGTGGAAACGATGAAATATGATTTACTTTTTCCAGCCTGCTTCACTCAGAAGCAGGCCGGATTGGAAATAGATAAAATAGATAGAGTGGGCTGAATTCAATGTTATCTGTTCATCTTACAGGTTAGCTTCGAGGAAAGCCTTCAGAGCCTCTGCTGCTTCTGCCTCCTGCTCGCCTTCTGTTGTAATAGCAATAGTCTCGCCGCCCTTGATGCCAAGACCCATCAGTCCAAACATTTTACGGGCATCTGCTCTTCTATCACCCTTGACAACTGTAGTGGTGCACGGGAACTTCTTCGCTTCCTTTACGAAAGCGCCTGCCGGACGGGCATGGAAGCCTTCCGGATCTGTAATTGTGTACTCAAAACTCTGCATAATATCTCTCCTTATTTTTTATTAGATCTTAGATGCTACAGTATCGTATGCACCGATAATGCGCGCAACCAAGTCGGAATCGGTAATACCAGTAATCTCCTTTACTGCATCCAACAGGCCCTTGTCCTGCAGCTTCTGCTGCAGCTCAACGCTCTGCGCGTCTTCCGGGTTGTTATAACGCAGTGCAGCACCCATGCCAAGAATCAGATGATCAACCGGGAGGCCGTAACCAAATGCGGTCATCATTGGCTTGGTGAGGCGGTCGGTCGGACTCAGCTTGCGCAGCGGCTCGCGGCCAACACGGGTAACATCGTCCTTCAGATACGGATTCTTAAAGCGTCCGATAATCTTGTCGATGTAGTGGTAATGTGCTTCCTGATCAAAGCCGTGCTTGCGAATCAGTCCGTCACCGCTCTCCTTCATAGCTGCGTGAACAATCTCATAGATTGCCTCATCAGCAATTGCTTCATCAATGGTTCCCAGGCCCTTGAGGGTACCCAGATAAGCTGTGATTGCATGACCGGTATTGAGGGTAAACAGCTTGCGCTCAATATAAGCCATCAGGTTATCTGCAAGGTTCATGCCTACAATCTGCGGGATTTCACCCTTAAAGGATGCCTTCTCAACGTTCCACTCGTAGTAGTTTTCTACCACAACGTCGATGAAGTTCTCGCTCTTTACCGGCGGAACAATGCGGTCAACCGAGCTATCAGGGAAACCAACATACTGATCACAGTAAGCCTGATCTTCCTCGCTGAGGGACTTGTAAACTGCTTCCTTGAGCTGGGAGCTTGCACGGATTGCGTTTTCACATGCAATGATGTTCAAAGCCTTTGTGCAGCCCTGCTCTCTCCGCTTTGCAATGCCCTGGGCAATCGTCGGAGCAATACGCGGAAGGATAACGAGACCAACTGCAGTTGTGATAACCTCTGTTTCTTCATTGGCAATCGCGTCAACGATAGCCGGTGTAGAAGAATTGATTGCACTGATATTGGTAATCGGAACGTCCTTGCATTCCACGTCCATGACATGCACTGTGTACGTACCGTCCGTGTTAATCTTATCAACAACTGCCTGAACTACGTCACCAAAGATTACATGATAGCCTGCCTGCGACAGCAGCATACCAATAAATCCGCGACCGATATTACCGGCGCCAAACTGAATCGCTGTTTTCATAATAATATTCGCTCTCCTTTTAGCTGAATGTCTTGAGAATCAAATCAACATCATTTGTTTTCTTGAGTTCCTCCAGAAGGTCTTCGTCTTCAAGCGCATTGGAGATATTCGCCAGCAGATCAAGATGCTCATCGCCGACACCGGCAATACCGAATACCAGCTGTGCCTTTTCAGCACCAAAATCAACGCCATCCGGATACTGGAGCATAACAATACCAGACTTCTTAACTTCGCCCTTAGCCTGGGTGGTGCCATGCGGAATCGCAACGCCAAGACCCATGTAAGTGCTGACCAGCTTCTCGCGTTCCTGCATGGCTTCAATGTAGCCATCGCCAACACAGCCGATCGACTTCAGCAGCTCGCCAGCTGCACAAATTGCCTCTTCCTTGGTTACGCTCGCCTGACCCAGCTTTACGCCTTCACGGAGCATAACGGTCTTGTTTCCAGCCTTCTCTTCCGGCTCGTCCTTCGGTTCAACAGTAGCAGTAGCTACGCCACCCTTGCCTGCATTTGCCAGGGAAGCATACAACGCATCCAGCTTCGGGTCAGCCAGGAAGTTGCCAATGGTTACCAGCTGTGCCTGCGGTGCACTCTTAGCAGCACGCTCCTGCAGGATGGTCTGGCAAACAACGATATCTGCATCACCCGGAACATTATCAACGGAAGTATTGGTGACAACGATGTCCGGACGCTCGCCCTTGATGCGGTTGCGGAACTTGGTAGCACCCATTGCAGAGGAGCCCATACCTGCGTCACAAGCGAAGATAACCTTCTTAACATCTGCCGGATTCTTAGTTGCACCAGCAGAAACTGCTGCCGCAGTGCCCTTAGCCTCTGCCTTCATGGAAGCCATCTGGCTCTGGGATTCTTCCAGATTCTTTGCACCAGACATTTTAATAATCGGGCTGGAAATCACGAACGATACGCCAGCTGCAATTACTACACCAATAATGGAAATCAGCATCGAATCACGCGGAGTCATCATCAGGAATGCAATGATGGAACCCGGTGCTGCCGGTCCCAGCAGACCAGCGTGAGTAATGTTAAAGAACAGAATTGCGCAGAAGTTACCAACAATCGGGCCAACAATTACCAGCGGGTTCATCAGGATATACGGGAAATAGATCTCATGGATACCACCAAACAGATGGATGATGATAGCGCCAGGAGCAGAATCCTTGGTCATCTTATCCTTGGAGAACATCCAGTATGCCAGCAGGACGCCGAGGCCAGGACCTGGGTTGGTTTCCAGCATGTACATAATGGACTTGCCTGCCTGTTCAACCTGCTCGGCACCGAGCGGAGTAAATACGCCGTGGTTGATCGCATTGTTCAGGAACAGAACCTTTGCCGGCTCCAGGAAGATCGATACCAGCGGCAACAGGCCGTGTTCAATCAGGATATTAACGCCCGCAGACAGAATTGCCAGAAGGAGTGCCATGATCGGACCAATTGCGTAGTAACCAACAATTGCCATGATCATGCCCAGGATGCCAACGGAGAAGTTGTTAATCAGCATCTCAAAGCCAGCCGGCATATGACCATCCATGAGCTGGTCGAACTTCTTGATAACCCAACCAGCGAGCGGGCCCATGATCATAGCGCCCATCAGCATCGTTGTATCAGGCTTACCTGCGATACAACCCATGACTGCAATTGCACCCATAACACGGCCACGGTCGCCACCGACCAGTTTGCCGCCCTGTGCTGCAATCAAAATCGGCAGCAGATAACTCAGGATATACGGCTGAATGGAAACCAGCTTTTCATTCGGAAACCAGCCGCCTGGACTCAGGAAAAGGGCTGTGATAAAGCCCCATGCAATAAAGGCGCCAATATTCGGCATGACCATGCCGGACAGTGCCTTACCCATTGCTTGCACTTTTTGTTTCATTTGTCTCCAACTCCTATCTTCTTTTTCAAGAATTGTTTATAATACACTTCCAAACCCGCCTTGATGGAAGCCCGGCTCCCGTTCCAGTCCCCAGCGCGAAGCTGATCCAGAAGTGTCTTATTCTCTACCAGTAATGATCCAATTGCACCTACCAGATGATGCGGAACAGCATCCTCATTCTGCATCTGCGGCGCAAGCATCACCAACGAACCAAAAATGACGCGTCCCTTTTCATATACAGGAGGGTCAAGCTTGATATATCCAAACCGTGCATGCTCTACCATATCTGTCTGGCAGTGCAGCAGCAGTGCATGGAACTGTTTCACATAGGTATCGGCCATCTGATCGCGTTCATATAGTCCCGCTTCAATAGCAGCTCCCATCCGGTCATTGTCTGCAAACATCATGCCTGCTTTTGTAATGATCTCTATCCGGTCCTTCGCAGCGTGTAATGTTTCAAAGCGCAGGTTTTGAATCATATCCAACAGCTCTGTGCCTACATATACTATGTGCTGGATATCGCTTCCTGCTACTTCTCCCCAAACCTGACCAACCGGATGCTGCCGTTTTTTCGACTGCATGGATACAATCATGCTTTCAATCTGTCTGCGGTCTTTCGCCTGAAGAATCGGGCTGACACACAGCCATGGAAAATCAGTTGACAGGTTTACTGTGGATAAGATCAGATCAATGCCATCCTCACGGAGTTTTTCCGGATCAATGCGGAATGCAGAGATGGCACCTTTTACCTGGATACAGCAAAATGCCTTCTTCAAGCTCGCTTCCAGAATGCGTGAAGTCCCGACACCGGTGGGGCACACAACAACAACAGAAATCTGCCGCATTTCTTCCAGTTGCCTTTCCATCGCTGCACCAAAATGCATCGCAAGAAAACAAATCTCGGATTCCGGAATTTCTGCTATCTCAATCTCTGTGCGAAGAATCTCACACGCCGCCTCAACTGCCTGTACAACCTCCGGATATTCTTCCTGGATACCATCTATCTGGGAATTTTCAATCTCAAGCCCCATGGTCAATCTGCTGATTGCCGGTGCCATATGATTGCACAGATCATCCACCAACCTGTCATCTCCATGAAGCGGAATACCAAGATCCTCTTCCACCTTGCCGACTATATCGAGCACAAGCTGACGAAGATTGATGTTTTCTATGCTCCGTCCGGAGCGTGAATGAACCGGCCAGATTTGTGCAGATGAAAGGTGCATCGTAATAAAGCCAACTTCACTTTTGGGGATGCGGATATGGAAAATATCCTTGAGCTGGTCACAGATTTCCTCTGCTACGGAAAATTCCGGCAGCATCATTGCTTTTTGCAGCTTATCCTGGCCCATCTGAATCTTTTCATTATTCTGAAGCCGCTTAATCGCCAGCGAAATATGAACAATCAAACCAATATAGGCACTGTCTGTGTACTGAATATGTAGCTTTTTCTCTGTCTCAATCAGTACCTTTTCCACTTTAATTGTCATGTCATGATCGATGAGATCGAAAACACGATTGTGTACCGGACCGACATTGCTTATCTTGTCTGCACGTTCTCCCCGCAGCAGCATGGCAATCTGTGTTTCATCAATGCTGTCGTAAACTACATTCGCAATCGCCTGCCGGTAACTGCTTTCATCGCCTTCCAGTAAGATTCCCAGACCCGGACGACGGATGAGCTCAATCTGGTATCGCTTCAGCCATTTCCCAACCTCATCCAGATCCGTAGATAACGTCCCTTCCGAAATGTGGAATTTCGAGGTGAAGTAATAGGATTTCAATGGCTCCTGTGCATATAAGAGCTCACCCAGAATCCGTTTGCGGCGGTCTTCCTTGGAATAATCTTTCTGTACGGACTCAATTTCTAGCAGCTCCAGAATCAGCTTCTGATTTTCCAGATTCTCATCCAGAATCAGTCCGACACCCGGCTTTCGAATAAAATGGAAATCATTTTGCATCAGCCATTTTTCAACATGTGGAATTTCCCGGAGTATCGTTCTGGAGCTGACCCCCAGCATTTCTGAAATCATACTAACCGTAACAGGACGGGAGGCAGTAAATTTTGTCAGTATCTGAATAATGTTTTTTTGCCGTGATGTCAATTTGGTCTTTCTGTCAACCGCTCTTCGTTTTATTGATGACATCTTTGTAACTGCCTCCTTCCCTTTCCACTTCAAATTATGATGTCAGAAAAACGTGTGAACAACCCATAACTATGACAACTTTGTCCTCAATAGTTCCTGACAATAATGTCATTTTGTTTATAATGCTCTAAAATCAACACATAAATTTATGCACTATAAACAATTATTTATCATTTTTCGCTCCTTGATGACAAAACTTTTTTCTTTTGTCTCTTTTGTTTGTCATAATTTTATTCCCAATCATTTGCCACGATTATCTGATGACAAAATTGTGTTTATTATTATAGCATACAAAAAATAACATGTAAATTTCATCTTTTGCACAATTCCTGTTCATATTATGGCTTCTTTATAATTGTCCCGTATGTCCTACGATTTTGACAGTAATTTGCCTGGTCGTATGAAAACAATATTTTCCTCTGTTCGCATTGTCCATATGGGCCATTGTTACAGATAAAGCAATGCTGCATTATCGGATGGCTTCCAACAATGCAGCACTGTCTTTTTTTAATATGCAATTGTAGACCTTTACATTTTATTTATTCGCATTATACAGGAAGGTGACAATCTCTCCTCTTGTACAGATTTTATTCGGCGAGAATGTATTTGCACTTGTACCTGCAGTAATTCCCTTTTCTGCAGCCCACAGAACTGCATTATAGTACCAGGTGCCTGCCTTTACATCTGTAAACGGATTCTTGCTTATCGTTGGCTTCGGCTGTCCCGCCTTATTCCACAGGAACGTTGCAATTTGTGCACGGGTGCATTCCTCATTTGGCGAAAATTTCGTTGCCGATGTTCCCGCGGTAATATTCTTCTCATATGCCCAAAGGACTGCATCATAATACCAGCTTCCCGCCTTTATATCTGTAAACGGGCACTTGGAAATGGTGGGTTTCGGTTGTCCCGCCTCATTCCACAAGAAGGTTGCAATCTGTGCACGGGTACAGTTTGTCTTCGGAGAGAATGTAGTAACGGATGTACCTGCTGTAACTCCATTCTTAACTGCCCACAGCACCGGCTTATAGTAGAACGTATTCTCCGATATGTCGTTAAAATAATAGAATGTGACTTTTGATGTCATATTCTTCTTCCAGTCAGCAGGACGTACACACATGGCTTCAGAATCGGATACCTTAGACAAATCTAAGTTCAGAGCATCTTCACTTACACCGGTATAGACTGCGATCGCGCCATCTCCAGTTCCGCTTCCATTTGCTGTAAAAGCTCCGGCATATACCTTCATCAAAGAATTTTCAGCATACACCGCATCCCCTTTACCAGTAACATTTGCCGATGCAATCACCAGATTGGACGAAATGCAGTTAATACCTGCTTCCCCATCAGCCTCCACTGTTACATTATCCAGCGTGACGGTTGTAGGCGTGACTTCATTGTTATCCCGAATTTCCATACCGGTAACATTGGTTCCCGAAGCGGAAATCGTACCGTTTTTCAGTGTAATGGAAAGGTTTCCCGCTTTGCTGTCAGCAGCAATCAACAGGCCAGTCTGAGATTCTGTTCCTGCTGTGATGGTATGCTTGTTCAAGTCGATGGTAAATTCCTTTGCCGCACTTTCAGAGGCAAAATATGCAGCACCTTTTCCTGTGCCAACGGAATATACTTCCTTTTCATTGCTGATATCGCGTTGCAGGACAATGGTCTCACCATTCTTTACGCTGCGGAGCGCCGCATTCAACGTTGGATAGCTAGTGGAACCAATCATTGCAGCAGAGGTAGCAGCAGAAGCTCCCACCACCATACCGCACACCATACAGCCTGCCAGAACAACCGCTGACAGCCGCTTTATTGTTTTATTCATAATCGTTCTCCTTTTGTCAGGTCAAATCAACCAACCAGACGTATGCCATACTGGTCATACTCAATCGGAATCATCTGCTCCACTTCACTGTCGTACAGGTAGAAAATATCCTCCTGCTCATCGAATGCGATGGTACAGTATACAGTATCGCCCTCTTCTTTCACAGCAAAGAACAGATACGTTTTTCCGTTCACCTTGCGGCTGGTGGTTTCTACCTCAGAAGCCGTATGCTCTGGGTATAGGCAGCTTGCATATTCTTTTACCGCTGTCTCCTGTTCTTCTGCAGCTTCTGCTTCTGTTTCCTCAGATGGTGCGCCATCCGCCTGAATGATCTCCGCAACAGAAGCTTCCTCACTTGTATAATATGCCTTCTGATAGCCTTCTTCTGATACTTCCGCTTCATTATTTTCCAGTTCTGCCGCAGAGCCTTCCTGTACAGCCACTGTATGCCCTGAGGCATCGCTGCCGCTGCCCGGTACTGCCTCAATTTTATTCTGTCCACAGCCACAAAGCAACAGGCAGAGCAAAACCGGTATCAACTGTCTTTTGCGTTTCATATGCATCACCTTAATAATTGTTAACCATGCTCATAACTGCATTGACAAATTTCGTATCATAGCCCGCATTTACCATCGTAGAATGGGATGTTACACTGCGCGGGAACTCAAACAGGCATGCACTGTAGCCGACGCTCTTGGCATAGCGGGAAATATATCCGCCGCCGAGTCCGCCTGCAGAATTGCTCGGAAAATAGCTGTGCAGCGTGGAATAAACAAAACCAGAACCACTGGTGTTGGTTAGAATCTGCTGTGTCCATCCATGAATGTCAATAAAAACATTTGTGCTGGAACCCTTTTTATTGTCTACCAGGGTCTTCAGGGCACGGGATTCCTTTGTCATCAACGGCTGTGAGCCAGTATAATTGCGTGCATTGGTGTAAACTGTAAATCCAGACGGGAAACAGCGGTTCATATCTACACCGCCCTTTACCAGCGTACCGGAATTGTTATAACGATAGGTGCTGCAGCGGCCTGGACCGTTATGGGAATATCCGCTGACGATACCATCCGGATTTGCATATGGAATAACAGTCACCGACCATCCGCGTGACGTAACCGTAGATGCATTAGCCGAAAGCTTTTCTAGCACCTTGCAGGCAACGCGTACAAGCTCATAGCCGTCACGGCTCCAGTGATCCTCCCAGCCATGGATTGCAAAATTCAAAACCATATGCTTGGAGCCTGTGCCAACCGTATAAGCACACAACGCACGTCCTTCTGCACTGGTGCCAAACTGTTCCTTTTTGACATTTGGCAATGCAATATTGGACGGCAATGTACCGCTGTTCAGTGCAGCCTGATAGCTGTAATACGTGCCACTGATACCGGTTGTGTTATAAGCTCCTACCGCAGAAGACGTGCAGCCTGCAACAGTATAGGTATATTTTGTACCGTCTGTTAAAGATTTGGTATCTTCATACGAGGTTGTTCCAGAACCCACCGATGCGATTTCTGCCCAGCTTGTACCAGTAGTCTTCCGGTAAATTCGATACGAGCCAGCGCCCGAAACCGCACTCCACTTGACAATCAGGCCCTTATTTCCCATCGTAACGCTGTTCAACGCCGGAGCAGCCAGCAATGGGGTAGCGCTGACACTGTTGCCATATGTACCGATACACTGAGAGCCATTAGACAGGGTTCGATAAGCTGCTACCGTATAATAATACGTTTTTCCAGTTGTCAAACCACTGTCTGTGTAGCCTGTGTTTCCCGCAGGGACAGAATTAACATAGGTCCATGCGTCACTGGAGCTTGTTTTTCTGTAAATATGATATCCACTGGCACCATCCACAGCACTCCAGGAAAGCTTTATGCTGCCAGAGCCCGAAGCAGAAGCACTTACCGTCGGAGCTGCAGGAATTGCTTTTCCACTGATACCAGTCGCGCTACAGGTACTATAAACTGGTGTTCCATCGATATCACCGTAGGCACGAACAATATAATAGTAGGTTGTTCCGCACGTTACACCAGTATCAATATAGCTCGTGGTATCCAAGCCCTTGACACTTCCTAGCTGCATCCAATCCTCAGAAGCAGAGCTCCTGCGGAAAATTTCATAGCCCTGTGCACAGCCTACAGCGTCCCATGTCACAATAATGCGGTTATAGCCGCCGGATACGGCAGAACCCAATTTCGGTTCAGCTAAAGCGGTTGCTGTTGTAGCAGAAACCCCCACCGCATCATAATCACTCAACAGCGTTTCACGGCTGCCGCAGTTATATGTCCTGACCGTATACGTATACGTTGTATTCATTTTTGTAGTCAGATCCGTGTAACTGGTCTCAGAACCGCCTCTCACAATATGCAGCAGTTTCCAGCTTCCCTCTTCCATGCGGTATACACGGTAACCGGTTGCATTCTCAGCTGTTTCCCATGAAATCTGAATGCCGCCAGTGGCTAATGCCGTTGCTGTTACATTTTGCGGTGCTGCCGGCTTTACTGCCGCCACTTCCTGTTCTACTACAATTTCCTGTGTATCTACTGCTGATACCGGCAGGGTACCGCACAGTACAGACAGTGACAGCACCAAGGAAACCATCCATTTTTTCCTTCGATACATAATCTTCCTCCTTTTTCTCACCCTTTGAGTAAGTATTTTACATTTTTCAATGCTTTTGTTTATTATAGCACATAAATTAAGTAAAAACAGTCATGTTTAGAAAAATCCCTCTCTTTTTACAAAACAAAAGGTCCCAAAGGAAATGCTATCCCTTGAGACCTTACTATTATATTATTATTTATGCAACAAACAATACGCCAAGCGTACCCGGACCGCAATGGCTGGAAATCACGCTGCCTGTCGATGTAATGAAAATTTCCTTAAAATGGTGCAGGGAATCCAGATAATCATAAACATCCTGTACCGTCTTTTCATCACAATTGGAATGTGTAATAAAAATACGATCCGTTTTTGCCTTCTTTAATTCCTCTTCCATATCCTGAACATAATTGAGAATAACCTTATCAATTTTGCCGCGGTATTTTTTACCCACAATCATGCTGCCATTTTCTACAATAATCTTTGGATGCAGCTTTAGCATGCTGCCTGCCAGTGCGGTCATACCGCTGCAACGTCCGCCGCGATGCAGATAAATCAATGTATCAACGACAAAGCTGGAACGAACCAGAGAACGCATTGCCTCTATACTGCTGACAATTTCCGCTGCTGATTTACCCGCCTGTACCATTTCCGCAGCTGCAATAACCAGATGCCCAACACCAGTAGAAAGGTTTTCTGAATCAATTACATGAATTGTATCCTCCGCTTCCAGTTCGTGTGCTGCAAGGCGCATGGCATTACCGGAGGAAGACATCGTATCAGAAATCGAAAAACAAATCAATTCCGTTCCTGCTTCCACATATGGCCGAAACAGTTCCATTGCTTCTGCCATAGACGGAGCTGAAGTTTTTGGCGTTGTGTTATTCTGATCTGACCATGCATAGATTTCATCTGGTGTAATATTCATACCATCCCGATATTCCGCTTCTCCCAATAGGACATGCAGCGGTAGGATGCTAACATCATATCGTTCCAAAAGCTCCTTTGAAAGATCACAGGTACTATCTGAAATAATTTTTACCATGCTGTTCCTCCCCGTTGATTTCTCATAATTTCTCATGCTAATTTATATTTTATCAAAATTAAGCCGCAAGTCAATGCTTAAAACAATAGAAATATAAAATGATATGCAATCCTAACACACTGCCGTAGCTTTATGGTATCTGCCTTTGAGACATACAAAAACCAGAACGATTCTGGCAGAATCATAGAAAAAAATGCCATACAGCTATAAATTCAACAATTATAAATGTATCTTCATGCATGAATCTTCCATTTGCGGAAAAAGGCACGGCCTGTTCCAATCTTTACCATATAATATCGTATATGGAAAAACATTTCAGGCTTTTTATGCGAGACATTGTCGATATTTCGATATGAAAAACACATATTAACCTTGAATTAGCAAACAAAATCTGATATAGTTATTATGATAAATTATAAAGCAAAAGAACCAAGCATTTTCAACTACAGCTGAAGCCAGCACAGATTTATTCCCATAGCTTGATTCACTTGTTATCCATATTTTCAGGCAGGGAATAGCCATTCCGTCTGATTTTCATACAGGAAGTGTCTGTTTTTTCGTAGATTTATTTGTCGAAAGTATCTATTATAACGTAGATTTTTGTCTAAAAGTGTTTATTATCCTGTAGATTTTCACGTAAAATCCGCAGAAAGAAGAGGAAAATATAGAAATGAAAGCAAATAAAAATTTTATGCTGCGAGAGGTTGCAGGTGAACATATCCTTATTCCAGTAAATGAAGCAGCAAAAAAGCTATATGGTCTGATTACGCTCAATGACAGCGGCCTGCTGCTATGGAACAGGCTGCAGGAAGGCTGCACACAGGAAGAGCTGATCCAGGCCATGCTGGATGAATATGAGGTTGACCGCGAAACCGCGGAACGTGACACAGAAACATTCCTCCAGAAGATGCGGGAAATCGAACTTTTAGAGGAGTAAATACAGCAAAACAGAAAGAAAGGGGGCGGTTTCCATGGGTAAGCATACGGAATATCAGGCTCGCAGTCCTTGTCTGTAAAGCAGGCAGACAAAGGCAGTCGAAGCCTGAAAACATTAAGAATGTGCAATTTGAATGCCGGAGCATTCCATTCCTTTGAAAAAAAGAGGGAGTTACCGGTTTCCAGTCAATTCAGACTGAATTTTGCAAAAATTCCCTCCGAGGGCGGACAAAGGAGGCCGAACCGTTCCGCACTGAAAGCCGCACATTCTTAAAATTTATTTTTAGGAGGAATGAAATATGAGATCAAAACGATCCCATAAGCTGTTGGCTATGGTACTTGCATTCTGCTTATGCTTTACGATGGCAGTACCTGCATCAGCAGCAGATTGGGGCTCGCTCAAATCAAGCGGATGGTTTTCTTCGATCATCAGCCAGATCACCGGCAAGTCGAACAGCGGCAGCAACAGCGGCAATAGCGGCAACAGCAGCAGCTCGAACGATGATGCCACACTGACACTGATTGAGGACGAAACAACCGTTGAGGAGGGCACAGAGCTGCGCGCAAGTACCTATGCGCTGACCACCAATGATGATGATGGTATCAGTCAGCAATCGCTTACCGATGGAACAACCACACTGAAGTACTTCCCGGTGACGATGTACGACTACAACACGACCACCATCAACAACGCGACCCATCAGGTAGAGGTGGATAACGGTCTTGGCGACACGTGGAACGGTATCTATTTCAACGATGGTAATCCGGCTGCAGAGAGCTATACCTACTCCACCACCGGAGGCTATACCTATTCGAGTACAACAGTTGGCTATTCGAACAACAATAATTACAGCACCTACACAAACGGCAGCTACTATGTCGATGTGAACGGTACGAAGTACGTTGTAACGAATATCACCTGCACCAGAAAAAGCTCGATATTTGGCTACAGCTATAACTGGACGATCACCTATGATGGCGGTACGACAACTTCCAGCGATTCCAAAATCACGCTGTACACCCGCAAGGCAAGCAATACCGCAACCACTAACGAATTGTCTTATGAAAAGTACAACTACTGGACTGGTAATATTAATGAAGGTACTAGCGCAGGATATAACTATTATAAGGGAAACGCTACCTACAGCGGTCTGGTAAACAGCACGCTGGACGCAAACAAAGACATTGTGTTTAACGAACCGGACGGCGGTATCTTCAACGATGATGCAACCGTCAAGACGATCTACACCAACGTAGAAATGCCGTTTGTATACGAGAACGGTACATACACCTTCGACGCAAGCAAGAACGGTGTATACTTCTCCGCAAACAGCTCACAGGGTTCGACTACTGCACAGTCCAACGGCAGACTGTACTTCAACGAAGGCAAGCCGCAGAGCAACGGCGAAAGCTACGCTGACGGCAGCTCGACAGTTTGGATGCCGTTCAACAGCAGCCAGAGCATCAGCGGCGAAAGCGCCTGCAACTACCACTTCGGTATGGCGGCTACAATCCCGTTCACGATGACCGCAAACGGCAAGATCAATCCGAACGATGATGACTCTGAGGATATCACCTTCAGCTTCTCCGGCGACGACGACGTTTGGGTATTTATTGACGGACAGCTCGTTCTTGACATCGGTGGTATTCATAACCGTTTAGATGGCACAATCAACTTTGCCGAGAATACATGGAGCATTACAGCCAATAATTCCACAACGTATACTACTACTAATGATTTGGGCAAAAAAATTACGGATGTAAACAAGGCTGCTTTGTCTGGCAATCTGTTTAATGCAGACTCCGCCACCGGCACACTGAATCAGACCCGTGAGACCTTCGCAGCAACCGACAGCCACGAGCTGACCATCTTCTATCTGGAACGCGGCGCAGGCTCCTCCAACTGCAAGATTCAGTTCAACCTGCCGATGAAGGATACCGTATCGGTTACCAAGCGTGCAACCCAGTCCATCTCTAGTGATAATACGGTTTCTCCGCTGACCGCAGCAGAGCAGGCAGTTGTTGATAACATCGACTTCGGCTTCACGCTGACCAAGAACGGCACTCCGGTTGCTAACACCAACTACAATCTGATCAATGCAAATGGTCAGGTTATTTCTACCCCGTCTACCGATGCGAATGGTCATTTCACATTGAGAAATGGACAGACCGCCCGCTTTGTCGGTGAGATTGTCACAGCTGGTGCGGAATATCAGGTAGTCGAGGACGCTGTAGAAGCCAAGGGCTTTAAGCTCCCGACCTATACCTACAGCGGCACAGCCGCAGGCGGCTTTACCGTGAGCAGCAACTCTTATAACAAGGGTTCTGACATTCCAGCTACTAAGGAGAATCTGACCAGTGCGGCAGTTACCGCAACGGGCAGTGACGAGGCAGAGGATTCCCTGAACTTTGTTTGTGAGAACTATTTCGACGCAAATCTGCCGAACCCAAGCTCCCGCCCGGTTGACGACAAGATTGTCATCGACTACGGCCTGCCGGTTATCATTGACGTTCTGGCAAACGACGTATACCGCGGCGACAAGATCGAACTGACTGGCGATGTTACAGGCGCTCAGTATGGTACTGCTAAAATTGAAAATGGTAAGATTACTTACCAGCTCACCGAGCAGCTCACCGGCGTTGAGGTTCTGACCTATACCGCTAAGGTAACCGGTTCCGGTAATTCCGGTTCGACAACCACGACTGCTTCGGAATCCAACACCGCTAAGGTCTACATCATCCCGGCAACCTCTATGTACTATGAGGAGAACTTCTCCGATCTGGTAACCTTTGATAAAGGTAAGTCGGAGAAAGGCTGGGAAGACATAGGCACAGCCCAGACCGACCCGCAGGAACCGGGCGTAGTCGGCACCGTAGGCGACAGCCCGTATGGTTCTGACGCTGCTTACCTGAATGATGGCGACGACTCCAACGGCAGCAGCAAGTATGTGGATACCTCCAAGGGTGCAGCACAGTTCAGCTATACCTTCACCGGTACTGGTACAAGCTTCTTTGCACGGACCAGCGATAATACTGGTTACATGCGCGTTGTTATCACTGATAAAGACGGAAATACACTTTCCACTCAATTCATCGATACAAAATATCTTGCAGACAGTGAGAAGGGTACTGAGGTTGAAGGAGGTACGCTGTACAACATTCCGGTATATACCTATGAAGCAGATAATTATGGAACCTATACAGTAACCGTAACGATTGCAAAGGAATCTGTTGTTTGTGGTGGAGATTTCTGGTTAGATGGAATTCGTGTCATGATGCCTATGAATGTTTATTCTAATGGCACAGTTGATAACAAAGATATTGCTCAGTCTGCCTATGCAACTGACGGCGAAGCAAATATGACTGTTGCAACCTTACGCGAAAAGCTGCTTTCTATCGATGAAGATGGTACCCCAGTTTGGGATAACGCTAGTTGTGTTGTATTTACCGACTCTAACGGAAAAATTAGCGATAGAGATGAATACGAGAGTGATGGTCCAAAGGAAGAAGTTTATCTGAACAAGGATCAGAGTGTTACCTTCTCCCTGAAAAACTGGGATGCCAACACCAATAAGATTTATCTCGGCGTTAAGGCTCCTGTAGGCAGCGGTTCTGTTAGCATCAACGGCAATACGCTGCAGATCAACAATGCAGCTGACTGCTACTACGACATTTCCAACTACGCTAGTATCACTGAGAAAGACGGCGTGAAGATCGCTACCTTCGAGGTGAAGGCAACCAGCAGCCTGATTTCTGTCACCAACATCAAGGTTACCGGCATCGCGGAATTTACAATTGTTCCTGGTGTTGATGTAGATGTTGATGAAGGTGCAGAAACAGAATGATGAGGGGAGGCGAATAACAAATGAAGAAAGCATATGAGGCTCCTTCATTGGAGTATGAGGCCTATGAGCTGAATTCATCTATCGCAGCAAATTGTGGAACCCCCGTTTCAATGGGTCCTGCGTATGGAGAGCATCAGGCGTGTGATGAGTTTAGTTTTGAGATGTATTCTGCACAGACATATAGTGCTAATAATCCATTTTATGATGATACAGCAGAAGTTTGTTCCTGCTACTATTCATCTGGCAATAACAGCTACTTTACATCTTAAAACAGGTGAGCAATTCATTCAAAAACACAATTTACGGACTGAAAGGCCGGCAGGCAACTGCCGGCCCTTCGGGGTTCAGGAGTATATGTAAGGAGTTTGTATGGAAATCAAGCTGAAGCTGGGAGATCTGCTGTTCCGTGTTATTTCAGAACGCGATCTGATTGTAAACCCAGAACTGAACAATTATATTTCGTCCAGCTTTGCTGCACCTGACATCACCGTGCATGTTTTGTGGGATTGGAGAAATATAAAGTTACCTTCAACTAACTTGCTTGGACAGGATTTACTGCTCCATTATTATGAAGAAGACGGTATCTGTTTCTGTATGACCCGCGGCGGCCCAAAGGGCTACATTTCGTGCACCTCCTATACTCCTGATTTTACTCAGATCATCTGTACAATAAACGAGAAAGCGTATCCTATGCTCCCAAATACCTTGGGAAATATTTTGCGTATGCTGCCCATACGGGCAATTTTTCTGTATTTCCACACCCTGTTTCTCCACGCTTCCCAAGTCTCTTATCGCGGAAAAGGCGTCCTGTTCTCTGCCCCATCCGGTATCGGCAAGACGACGCAGGCAAGGCTGTGGCAGAAATACCGCCATGCAGAGGTCATCTGCAATGACCGTACCCTTCTGCGCAAAACAGATGGAATATGGCTCACCTACGGATACCCGCTTGACGGCTCGGAACCGATACGCAGTACACAGATCAACCAGTTGGGATGCATTGTCCTGTTGGAACAGGCAAAGCAAAATCATATCCAGCTTCTGCGCCCATCCAAAGCCCTTTCCCTGCTCATGGAACAGACCGTCATGGACTGTTGGAGCAGTACGGCCCGGACTCAGACAATGGAATTGATTCTTTCGCTTTTGGCGGACATCCCGGTTTATCTGTTATCCTGTACGCCTGACGAGCGTGCTGTGGAATGCTTGGAAAATATGCTGTTAAAGGAAGAGGTGATTCCCAATGAATAAGGGAACAATTTCGGATCGGCTTTGGAATAAGGCAGGACAACTTCGTATTCCCCTGACCGGTGCTTTTGAGCTGCTGCCGATGTGCAATCTGCACTGCAAAATGTGTTATGTCCGGAAAAGCATGGCGGAAGTCAATGCGCTGGGTGGTTTGCTGGATACACAACAGTGGCTGGATATTGCACGGCAGGCACAGGCGGAAGGAATGCTGTTCCCCTTGCTGACGGGTGGCGAACCATTTTTGCGGCAGGATTTTTGTGAAATTTTTGCAAAAATGCTCGAAATGGGTATGCAGGTCAGCATCAATTCCAACGCAACCCTCATTGACGAATCTATGGCAAAATGGCTGGGAACCCACCTCCCTATCCGTGTCAATATCACGCTGTACGGCGCAAGTGAAGAGAGTTATCAGAATCTTTGCGGCGATGGTGATGCCTTTAACCGCGTACACCGCGCTGTTGAATGGCTCAAACGATATGGTGTGCCGGTGAAGTTCAATACCAGCATTACGCCGGAAAATGTCAATGACCTTGAGCAGCTGATTGCATACGCAAAATCTACAGATTCCCCGATTCAGGTTGCAACCTATATGTTCCCTCCTGTCCGCCGGGATGAACGTATGATTGGTGAAAATCATCGTCTTTCTCCGGAAGAAGCAGGGCTTGCCCGCGTCAAAGCGGACTGGCTGCAGGCCGAACCAGCATGGTTTTTAGGACAAGCGGAACGGTTTCGACATTTTGTACCAGTTGATAAAGAAATGCTCGCAAAGCAGGCTGCTGCCGAAAGTCAGCAGATGAGCTGCCGCGCCGGACGATGCTCTGCCTGGATTGACTGGCAGGGCAACATTGGAAACTGCGGTATGTATACTTCCGTAAAACATCCCCTGCTCGGCAAAAGCTTTGCAGATGCATGGAAACAGGTAGTTGAAGAGACAGACCAGGTGCGTTATTCGCCGGTTTGTACCAATTGCCCCAACTATCAGCTTTGTCATGCATGTATCGCTATGGTATATAATGAGACCGGTGACCTGAATGGTCATCCGGAATATCTCTGCCGGATGAATGCGGCGGCGGCAAGATATTATCAGGAATATGCCAAAACAATCCCCTCCGCTTCAAAATCCTATACAGCGTATCCAGTTAATGATTCCTTTGACTGTGATATGGACACAATTTAATAATTTAGACAGAGATTAGAAAGGAATACGTTCATGAGACATCATTACACAAAGAAGTTTCTTGCATCCGTTCTTTCCGGTGCACTTCTTTTGTCGGGTGCTGCATTCCCGTCCTTTGCGGCAGAAACAGCAACTGACACAATGATGGGGGACAAAGAAACAATCCAGGTTTCCAGTGATTTTCTGGGGGAAAGGGAAACCAATTTCAATGAGGGCTGGAAGTTTTATCTTGGCACTTCCAACAGCGCACAGAATACAAACTTTGATGATTCCAATTGGGATTCTGTGACACTTCCACATGATTTCAGTATCTCTCAAAGTTTTACCACTTCAGGGGAAGCAGAATCTGGTTTTCTGCCGGGTGGTACCGGCTGGTATCGTAAGTCATTTACTTTACCGGAAAGCTATGCTGACAAAACCCTGGTACTGAATTTTGACGGTGTATATTCCGATGCCTATGTGTATGTCAATGGTACACAGGTGGGCGAAAATCACTATGGATACACTTCATTTGCATTTGATATTTCAGACTATGTAACTTATGATGGGAGCACAGAAAATGTTGTTGCAGTGAAGGCAGTCAACACCATTCCTTCCAGCCGTTGGTATTCTGGCAGCGGCATCTATCGTGATGTCACTTTGATTGCAACCGATGCAGTCCACGTGGATCACTATGGAACACAGGTTACTACCCCGGATATTGAAAGCGGTACTGGTACAGTTGATATCAAGGTTGATGTTGTCAACGACAGTGAGCAATCGGAAAGTGTAACTGTCCGCAACACCATCTACACATCATCTGGCGAAAAGGTTGTTGACCCGGTTGAGAAAACTGTGACTGTTGCCGCAGGTCAAACAGTGACTACGGAAAGCAATCCGGTTGTTTCCAACCCAGAGCTTTGGTCCACTTCCAGTCCCAATTTGTATTCCGTCCAAACAGAGATCCTTGTTGACAACAAGGTAACGGATACTTATGACACCACCTTCGGTTTCCGATATTACAGTTTTGATTCTAATAATGGCTTTTATCTGAACGGCAAGGCAGTCAAGTTGAACGGTGTGTGCATGCATCATGATCAGGGAGCGCTTGGCAGCGCAGCTTATTATGACGCGATGTATCGTCAATTATCCAAAATGAAAGACATGGGCGTTAATGCTATTCGTACCAGCCATAACCCGGCAGATGAAGATTTTATCGACATCTGCAACGAACTCGGTCTGATGGTTATTGAAGAAGCATTCGACGGCTGGGAATTGGCGAAAAACGGTAACAGCAATGATTTTAGCCGTTACTTTAACTCGAATCTGAGCAGCAGCAATCAGATTCTTGGCGGCAGCAGCTCAATAACATGGGCAGAATTTGCTATAAAGTCGATGGTCATGCGTGACCGCAATGACCCATCTGTCATCCTGTGGTCTTTGGGCAATGAAGTACAGGAAGGCACCTCTACCAACAGTAATTTTGCAAGTATTGCTACGAAGTTAATTGGCTGGATCAAAGAGATTGATACTACCCGACAGACAACGATTGGCAGCAATCAGAGAACCACTACCGGTACGTATGGCAATCTGCATTCGGCGGTTAAAAATGGAGGCGGCATTGTCGGCTTTAACTATGCATCTGCCAGCGAATTGGCCTCGATGCACAATACCTATGGCCCAATTATTGCTTCCGAGACTTCTTCTGCAGTGAACAGCCGCGGTATTTATAAGTCTCAGTCAAGTGCCAGCAATGCGGATGGCAAGTACCACCTGACCTCCTATGATACTTCCACAGTTAGCTGGGGTGCGACAGCACATGATTCCATGTGGAATACACTGACTCTGGATTATGTTGCCGGTGAATTTGTGTGGACAGGCTTCGATTATATTGGTGAGCCGACGCCATGGAATGGTACGGGCACAGGCTCCGTTTCCGGTGCAGGTGCAATTCCGAACAGCAGCTATTTTGGTATTGTGGATACCGCTGGTTTCGAGAAGGACACCTATTATCTCTACCGCAGCCAGTGGAACCAGGATGACACCACACTGCACCTCGTCACAGCATGGGACAGCGATAATATGATGACTACGAGTGGCAAAACACCTGTGGTAATCTACTCCAATGCTCCTATAGTCAAACTGTACCGTAATGGTACCCTGATTGGCACTGCTACCCGCAAGGTAAATACAACCTCTGCAGGTCACAAGTATTATACATATACAACCAGCAGTAATGACACCAGTGTTTGCACAGCTGTCAGCGGTTCAGGTTCTACCAGCCTGTATGCAACGTTTAATGTAACATACGCATCGGGTACAATTTCTGCTAAGGCATACGATGAAAATGAGAAGGAAATTACGGATATCAGCGGTAACGCTTCGATTTCCACGCCGGGAACTGTTAGCAAGCTCAATGTATCTGTAAACAAGACCGAAATTGCTGCAGACGGCAGCAGCCTAGCGTATATTTCGGTTGATGTTACTGATTCAAACGGTGCTTTGGATACAACCGCGACCAATACAATTAACTTCTCTCTCTCGGGCAACGGCGAAATTGTCGGTGTTGACAACGGTGACCAGGCAACAACTGCCAAGTATCAGCAGTCCTCTGTCCTGACCAGTACAACTTCTGCTAAAATCGCAGCATATGCTGGCAAGGCATTGGTTATTGTAAAATCTACCAAGGATGCTGGCAGCTTCACTGTCAATGCGTCTTCCTCTGGTCTGACCGGCGGCACTGCTACCGTAAAAACGACAGCTGTTAGCGACAGCACCGCAGAAGGCTTAACCAGCTACACTATGGTACGTGACTATACCATAAAGGCCGGTACAAAGCCTACCCTGGAGACAACGGCAACCGGCACTATGGCAGATGGCACAACTGTGAACGGTACTATCCAGTGGGATACAATTGCTGAAGAAACATATAACACAGCTGGTGACTATACATTAAATGGTACATTAACCTTCGATGGAGAAGAAGCAATTTCTGTTTCCTGCCGCCTGCACGTAATTGCAAATGTGATTGCGGTACGAAACATTTCTACTGCAACGACATTGAATAGCACACCAACTCTGCCAGATAAGGTTAGCGGTATACTTGCTGATGGCACCATCAGCGGTGAGTTCCCTGTCAATTGGGATTCCATGACAGCAGAACAGTTTAAAACCACTGGCGATATCGTTACAGTAAATGGTACTGCAACAATTTTTGGTAGCGAAACCCTGCCGGTAACGGCATCTGTTCGCGTTGCGGAAGCAGTCAATACCGAAAGCACAAATGTTGCGTCTTCGGTTTCCAGTTTGACGGAAGACTGCGCATCGACTTCAGACAATCTCAATTCCATTATCGATGGTGTTACGAACAACTCTTCTGACACAGATGCCCGTTGGACCAATTATAATAACCGTAATGCTTCCAGTTCAGCAGCAGTTACATTCAAATGGGATACTGCACAGCTAATCAGCAGCGTTAATCTGTATTATTTCACGGACAGCTATTCTGCTGCACTCCCAAGCAGCATCAAATTCGAGTATTCCTTGAACGGAACAGATTTCACAGAAATTGGATATAAGGATGTTACACCGACGGCAGGCTTTACCAAGACCGAATATATCTTTGACCAGATCATTAATCCGATTGCCCTTCGCATTACATTGACGGAACAGTCCGGTCATTGTATTGGTCTTACTGAGGCCGAGATTATGACCTATGCAGGCAAACTGGAATACAACAGCTCTGCGGCATTGTCCAGCGTATCTGTAGATGGATCAGAAATAAGTGATTTCACAGCAGATACACTTACCTATGAAGCAGCAGGCACAGCTGTCACTGCATCCAGTAGCGCAAATGCCGGTATTACAATTCTTCCCGTTCAGGATCATATTGTTCGTATTCTGACAATTTCCGAAAATGGCTCTGACACCCGTGTCTATGCAATCACATTGACAGAAGATGTTTCTTGCAAGCATGAAAACACCGAAATCCGTAACAAAAAGGATGCTACCTGCACAGAAGCTGGATATTCCGGTGATGTATATTGCAAGGATTGCGGGGAACTGCTCTCCAAGGGCAATACGACTGCTGCAACTGGTCACCAGTATGACGAAGGTGTTGTAACCAAGGAACCGACCACGACGGAGGAAGGCATTCGTACTTATACCTGCACCGTTTGCGGTGAGCAAAAAACTGAATCGATTGCCAAGCTCCCAGTAACAAAGTCTGTTCCAAAGGTAACCCTGACTGCAAAGCAGGGCAGCAATGGAAAGATTTCTCTCACTGGTACTGTGGTAGATTACGAAAATCCTGACGATTACTATGAAGTAACCCGACATGGATTTGTATACTACTATTCTTCTATCCTTGGAACCAGAAGCCTTAACGTCAATACTGCGGGAAGAACCAGAGTAAATGTAAACGGTTATAAAGCTGATGGCTCCTATACCTATTCGATGACACCACTGTATGCAACCACCAAATATACAGTACGTGCATTCCTCGAATATACGGATAAGAATGGCAGTACCATGTATTCTTATTCCGATCCAATTATCGTAAGCTATAATACATTAAAGTAATTCTGAAATATTTTTTAGATAAAGTCTATATAGCTTGAACCTGCACTCCATTTGTCAGACAGTCTATTCTGCTGACAGATGGAGTGTTTTGTTGTACAGTCGTTTTATGCGCCATGACTGCGATTCTTTTATAGACTTTAACAATAGTACCTTCTTTTCTTTGGTATACACTTCTTTCCTACCATTAATAAAACCTCCATTGCAAGTGTCTGCATTCTACACTGCAATGGAGGTTTGCCAATTTTAAAAACAGCCTGTTTATTTTTTCTTAAAAAGCGTTTTTACTCTTTTAATGGTTCTTATCTTTGTCAGGATCTCAGCTCGACATTCAGCTTCTTGCTCAAAGTCTTCAGAATTTTCTTCACAAACTTATCAACCGTGTTTGCACCAAATTCCTCATCCTTCGGAGTAAACAGTACGGAGAATGCCATGCTCTTCTTATCATCTGCAATCTGCTTGCCTTCATATACGTCAAAGAGCTCAACTTCCTTAACATATGCACAAGCGCCCTTGATACAGTCTTCTACCTCACCACAGGTTAAGGTCTTATCCATAACCAGTGCTAGATCACGTTTTTCCTCTGCAAACTTCGGCAGCGGCTCAAATACCGGAGCCTTGCCATACCACTGAGATACTGTTTCCAGATCGATTTCAAGTACATACGCAGGATAACGCATATCTTCTGCATCCATGACCTCATAATTTACTCTGCCCAGATATCCGATTTCTACGCCTTCACAGCTGATTGACGCAGTCTGATATGCATGCAGGAATGGCTTCTGTGCCGGAGTATAGACGAACTCCAGATTTAGTACATCTGCTACTGTTTCTGCCATGCCCTTCAAAGTGAAGAAGGATTCATTCTTGCCAAAAACGCCAATGCAGAGCGTATCTCTTTCATCTGGGTATTCAGTCAACGGCAGTTCCTTTGCAACAAATTTCTTGCCGATCTCAAAGATTCTTCCTTCCAGATTGCCTCTCTTCTGATTTCTGCCCATGGCATGAATCATCTGCGGCGCCAAGGTCGTTCTCATCAGAGAGAGATCTTCATTGATCGGGTTCAGCAGACGAATCGCATGCCGTTCCGGTGCATCCTCTGCATATCCCATCTCGTCCAAATCAGCCGGAGAGAAGAAAGAATAATGAATGCCCTCATAAGCGCCTGCACTACACAGAGACTTCTTGATTTTCAGCAGCGTTTTCTGCTTGGAATTGATTCCGCCAATGGTAACCTTTGCAGAAGGCATAAAGGTCGGAATAATATGCTCGTAGCCATACATACGGATAATTTCCTCGGAAACATCCGGATAATCTTCCATGTCCTCGCGATATGCTGGAATATGAATGGTCAGCTTGTCACCGTCAATTTCCGGTGCAAAATTCAGGCTTTTCAGAATACGCTCAATATCTTCATTCGGAACAGTGATACCGAGAACAGCATTGACCTTTTCGATACTGGTGACCAGTTCCCTTGGCTCAACAGAATTGCCTGTATTGACATCACAATGTGTAGCAGAAACCTTACCACAATCCAGTTCCTCAATCAGATGCAATACACGCTTCATTGCCATAACGGTGGAGTACTCATCCACACCCTTAGAGTATCTCTGGCTCGAATCAGAAGACTGACCCAACGCACGAGAGCTCTTGCGGATATTGTCACGGGCAAATTTTGCTGCTTCAAACATTACCTCTGTGGTGGTATCGCGAATCTCAGAATTCAGGCCACCCATAATGCCAGCCAATGCAACCGGCTTGACGCCGTCGCAGATTACCAGATTATCCGGTGTCAACGCAAATTCCTTCTCATCGAGCGTAACAATCTTTTCATCCTGTACAGCGCGTCTTACATTGATTGCATTGCCTTCCAGGAAATCACAGTCAAATGCATGCAGCGGCTGGCCAAGCTCCTTCATAATGTAGTTTGTAATATCTACGATATTGGAAATCGCATTGCAGCCAACCAGAGCCAAGCGGCGTCTCATCCATGCCGGAGATGGCTTAATCTTTACATCATAAACATAATGCGCACTGTAACGCGGGCAAAGATCCGGAGCAGCTACCGTAACCTTGAAGCCTTCCTTTGTAACATCTGTTGCAGTGTAATCCGTTGCCGGTTCTTTAATTTCCTTGCCCAGAACGGCAGCAACTTCTCTTGCAATACCAAAGATGCTCTGGCAATCCGGTCTATTAGCCGTGATTGCAATATCAAAAATCCAGTCATCCAGACCAGTTACTTCCTTGATATCGGCACCAATTTCAGCATCTTCCGGGAGTTCCAGCAGACCATTATAGCCAGCACCTGGATACAAATCTTCATTCAGGCCCAGTTCTGTACCAGAGCACAGCATACCAAAGGATTCATTTCCCCGCAGCTTGCCCTTTTTAATGGTAGCGACCCCTTCAATGGTCACATGATCCTTGGCAGTAGCATAGACAGTTGCGCCGATCATTGCAAGAGGATACTTTCCGCCTGCTCTCACGTTATCAGCGCCGCAGCAAATCTGCAGCAGCTCACCAGTACCGGCATTTACCTTACAAATATGCAGATGCGTATCTGGAATCGGCTCACAGGTCTCTACATAGCCTACAACGACATTGCTGATATCTCGGCCGACCTGATATTTTTCCTCCACCTCAAAGCCGCAGGAGAACAGCTTCTCTTCCAGCTCATCTGGTGTTACATCAATATCAACATACTCTTTTAACCAACTTAAAGGTACTAACATATTTTAATCTCCTTACGCTTCTGATCAGTCATCAATCTGATCCAGCACACGCAGATCGGATTCAAACAACATTTTAATATTATTGATGCCATACTTCAGCATAGCGATACGTTCCAGACCAATGCCGAATGCAAAGCCTCTGTACTTCTCGGAGTCAATGCCGCAGTTTTCCAATACACGCTTATTGACAACGCCAGCACCGAGAACTTCAATCCAGCCCGTGCCTTTACACAGCTTACAGCCCTTGCCGCCGCACTGGAAACAGCTGACATCTACCTCAACAGACGGTTCGGTAAATGGAAAATAGGACGGACGCAGACGGGTGGTGGTATTCTCGCCGAAAATTCTCTGTACGAACATGTCCAGCATACCCTTCAGATCACACAGCGTAATGCCTTCATCAACAACCAAGCCTTCCATCTGCGTAAACATCGGAGAATGGGTTGCGTCATCGTCAGAACGGAATACCTTGCCCGGAGAGATAATCTTGATCGGCGGCTTCTTCTTTTCCATGACATGAATCTGACCAGCAGAGGTCTGGGTTCTCAGCAGATATTCCGGGCTGAGATAGAATGTATCCTGCATATCACGTGCCGGATGATCCTGCGGTGTATTCAGCGCTGTGAAATTATAGTAGTCTGTTTCGATCTCTGAGCCTTCAAATACTTCAAAGCCCATGGACGCGAAGATATCAGTCAGCTGGTTTGCTACCGTAGTAACCGGATGCAGGTTGCCATACTTGGTCTTGACTGCCGGCATGGAGATGTCAATCTTTTCATTTTCATATCTATGCTTCAGCTCTTCCGCCTTCAGCTTCTGATCCAGCTCTTCGAAATAACTGGTTGCCCAATTCTTAGCTGCATTGACAGTCTTACCGAACTCAGCCTTGTGCTCATTCGGAATATTGCGCATTTCCTTCATCAGCTGGCTGATTTTGCCCTTCTTGGAATCCAGGAAGTTCTTCTTAAACTCATAAACACCTCTGGAACTGGTCAGTGTTCCGGCGCTGTCCAAGATTTCCTGCTTAATCGCAGAAATCTTCTCATTTAATTCCTTCAAATCCTGCATGCTTATTCTCCTTATAACATAGTAACAATTCAGGTATGCAAGCATATCACCATTGTATTTATTATCGTACTGCAATCAATAATCTAAAAAAATAAAGCCCATATAAATCAGCGTTATCTGCTAACTTATATGGGACGAGTTCACCCGCGGTACCACCCACGTTCGGATTTTATATATAAATCCGCACTTTGTTTGCTTTGATGCAGCAACTACATCTGCTTACTATACCACACAGGCAGTCTCCCATATGATATCTTTCGCAGAACACTCCAATGCTGAAATTCATTTACAAGGCTCTGCCGCACTTCCACCCTCATGCAGCTCTCTGTCAGAGCTTACTCATAAACTACTTACACATCTTCATAGTTTTTTTATTTTATCATGGTTGCTTTTAAAAGTCAAGAAATCGTGCCTATAATCTGGGGAAATCCATTTTGCTCCTAAGCAAACTGATTTTCGTACTCAATATGCCATTCAGTTGCAAAATAATGTAATATATGGTATTATAATACAAACATTTAGAAAGGTTGGAGTTATATGAAAAAGAGAGCAGTTGGGGTTCTGCTGGCAGTCTGTATGGCGGTAACACCCGCATTTGCGGCCAAAGCGCCGGAGGCGGTGCAGGTTGACTATAGCATTGAAAACGTCACGTCAAAAGCAGTTGTCGCTGCAAGTGATCCCGCACAGAATGCGAACTATGTCTGCACAGACAGTGTGCAGTACAATGAAAATGGAGAAAAAGACGCATACTGGAAATATAAGTACAACGCAGACGGATTTCTGCTTCGTAAAACCTTCTTCGATGCGAACGGCTCGATGTATTATTATGTGGAATACGCATACGATAAGTATGGAAATCTGGCACAAGAGATTCAGTTTGCGCCAAACGGGACTATAAAGAGTACAGAGACCTGGACCTATGACAGCCGCGGAAACCTACTGGAATGGAAAAAATCAGATTCGGATACCATTTTTTACTGGTATACATATGAGTATGACAGTCAGGATAACGTGACAAAAGAAATCACCCTTGACAGCAATGGAACTCCTCTTTACTGGACAGAGAATACCTATGACAGTGATGGTAATCTGAGAGAACAGAAGAAGACTGAAAATGGAATCGTTACTTATCAGAGTATATTTGTCTATGATTCCGATACTTCCGTGTGGGAACATGAGACCTATAAGGGGGAGTTCTCCCGCCTGATTCACCATACCTTCAACGATCAGGGGCAGGAGACTATTGTCACATACTGCAATGAGGATGGCACGCCAACAACGTCATGGAATGAGAATATTTATGATAAAAACGGCAATTTTGTTCGCCATGAAATGCACTACGGAGAACAAATGACCTATTCGACCGAATATGAATTTGACGATCAGAGCAGACTCATCCGACAAACTGACCGGTTAAGCAGCGGAAACGGATGGGTCAACGCAGATACCTGCTGGGAATATGATGCCCAAGGAAATGCTGTGAAAGAAACTCACTATAATGCTGACGGAACAATTGACTATTCCATTGAAAATACCTACACATCCATTTCCGGCCTGACTGCAGTTAACATTTTCCCCGATATCAACGACGGAAATTGGTTCACTCCATATGTCAATTATTGTTACGATCATGGTCTCATGGCAGGCACCGGCACCAATTTCAGTCCAAATGACCAACTGAGTCGTGCGATGTTTGTGCAGATTCTTTATAACGCGGAAGGCAAGCCAAAAGTTACAGGAAAATCCTCCTTCTCCGATGTCAAGGAAGGGGCATGGTATTATAACGCAGTTGTCTGGGCTGAGCAAAATAATGTTTCCGCTGGTATAGGCAATGGTAAGTTCGGTACAAATGCAGTCGTATCAAGAGAACAGCTGGCAACCATGCTGCACAACTACGAAGGAAAACCGAAGGCTGATGCGACAGCGATCTCCAAGTACCCGGATGCTGCTAAGGTTTCCGGCTGGGCAGTCAACGGTGTGAGCTGGGCAGTCAGCAGTGGCATTATCACTGGCTCGGCACAGAAGGATGGCAGCATAATTCTGAATCCAAAGGGTACGGCTACCAGGGCACAGGCTGCAACTATCCTATCGAAATATATTTCTGGAAACCAATAATTACAAAAAATATGAAATAGCGAAACTGCACCCCATTGCTGGATAGTATAATGCTCCAATCAATGGGGTGCGTTGTTATACTCAAAGCAGGCCAAAGGCAAAAAGCTTCGTTTATACACTAAGAAAAACCGCACAGCCTGTTTCTACAGACTATGCGGTTCTTTTTGTTATCGCTGCACTTTGCGCAGGAATGCCTGTGTACGCGGATTCTGTGGATTATCCAGAACCTCTTCCGGCGGCCCCTGCTCGACAATATAGCCATCTGCCATAAATATAACGCGGTCAGATACAGCTCTCGCAAAATCAATTTCATGGGTAACAATAACCATAGTCATTTTCCTCTCAGCCAGTTGGCGGAGGATTTTTAATACTTCTGTCGTCAACTCTGGATCAAGTGCAGATGTCGGCTCATCAAAGAACAGCATCTGCGGTTTCATTGCCAGCGCACGTGCAATTGCAACACGCTGCTGCTGTCCGCCAGATAGCTGACATGGATACGCATCCGCCTTATCCGCCATACCGATATTTTCCAGCAGCTGTATCGCTTCTTTCTTTACTTCCGCCTTATGCCGCTTCTGGACATGGATCGGCGCATCCATGAGGTTTTTCAAAACAGAGTAATGCGGGAACAGGTTAAAGTTCTGGAATACCAGCCCATAATACTCCTTTACCTTTTTCAGCTTTTCCTTGCTTTCATATACGCCGTCTCTGACTGCGGCTTCGCCACCATAAATCAGATCGCCGCCGTTCATGGTTTCCAGCATCGTAGCACAGCGCAGAAGGGTGGATTTGCCAGAACCTGACGGGCCAATAATGGATACAACTTCACCCTCCTCTACCGACATGGAAATATCATGCAGGACATGCAGATCTCCGAAGCTCTTTTTCAAATGGTTGATTTCCAACAGTTTCATCGCTGCATCTCCTCCTTACCGATAATACGCAAGCTTGCGTTCCACACGATCCATCACGAACGCAACCACATAGTTGAACACATAATAGAACAGACCTGCAACAAACAGCGGCGCCATGGATGCATCTGCTGCTGCTACTTGCTTTGCAAGCGTAAACATCTCCGCATAAGCCAGCGCAAAAGCAAGGGATGTATCCTTCGTCAGGGTAATAATTTCATTGGTTACCGGCGGCAGGACACGCTTAACCATCTGCGGGAAAATGATCTTGCAAAATGTCTGCACCCTATTATATCCTAAAACCTCAGCAGCCTCATACTGGCCTTTTGGAATAGACTGGATACCTGAACGATAAATTTCAGCGAAATACGCAGCATAGTTAATGGAAAAGCCTACAATCGCTGCCCAGAAACGCCATGCATTGGATACTGGAATACCCAAGAGATAATATGGCCCGAAGAATACAACAACCAGCTGCAGCATCAGCGGTGTCCCACGGAGGATAGAGATAATAAAGCTTGTCACCGCGGAAAGCGGACGGAATTTGGACATACGCCCAAAACATACCAGCAGTCCAAGCGGCATGGAGAAAACCAAAGTCAGTATGAACAGCAGCAGGGATGCAGTAATACCACTGCCAATCTGCTGAACAACTGAAATAAAGTATTGCATATTATGTATGCCTTCTTTCTGTTGAAATTACGGAACAAAAAAGCGGCGGAATATATTCTCCGCCGCCTTTTTACATCAAGCGAATTTTATTTCTTACTCCAGGCACCAAGTGTCTGCGAGGAAGCTGTACGCACCATTGTCCATCTCAGACCATTTGGTTACGATTTCATCTACAGTGCCGTCAGCAACCAGTGCTGTCAGAGCTTCCTGAACCTGATCACGCAGTTCCGTGTTGCCCTTCTTAAAACCGATTGCGTACTGTTCGGAGGAAATTTCTTCATCCAGAATGACATAATCGCCATCACGGTTGGCAATCTCATAGTTTGCTACGCCAACGTCCATTGCAATCGCATTGACAGCACCGGATTCCAGATCCATGAATGCAGTGTTGTAATTGGATACCTGAATGAGCTGGCCAAGGGAAGCATCGATCTTCTTGCCAACATCGGTCGCGTCCTCGCCTTCCAAGGCTGCCAGTGCAGAGGAGTCTGCCTGAACGTCCATAATAGCACCAGCCAGATCATCAATAGAAGAAATGCCAGAATCCTTCTTTACGACAACAACCTGCGAGTTGTCAATATACGGATCGGACCAAGTGTAATCATCCTCACGTCCATTGATGGTAAAGCCATTCCAGATACAGTCGATGGAACCGGAGGACAGCTCCATATCCTTGGAATCCCAGTCGATGGGCTGCTTTACAAGCTCCCAGCCATAATAATCACAAACTGCCTGTGCCAGATCAAGGTCAAAGCCGCTGTAAGTATCGCCATCCTTATAGCCATACGGCGGAAATTCAGCGTCAAAACCTACAATCAATTGGGTACGTTCACCCGTGCCTGCCACAGAACCAGCATCTGCACTGCCATTTGCATCTGCATTGCCGGAAGAGCTGCTTCCGCAGCCAACCAGAGATACCGCCATAACGCCGGCAAGCAGCATTGCTGCAATTCTTCTTAATTTCATATGATTTCTTCTCCTAACACAATTTCTTTGTGCATTCCATAAGCACATTGTTATTTTAACCTTTTAGCATGTTAAAGTCAACAGTTTCTCCGTATTTTTGTAGAAATCCCTTTCCATATATTCCCCTGCATTGTCATGATAGGTCTGTAAATGCGTCATAAAGCAAGTCTTCATGAAAATCACGCGAGAACACTGTCCAAATACCGTGCAATGGTATCGTATTCTTCCGGCTGAATCTCCGGCGAACCATCCTCCGGCATATATCCCCATTCATCCTCACGTTCTTCCTTATCCGGAACAATACCTGTAATCTTACCGCATTCCACGCAAATATCAGCAGAAATCGTATAGCCATATGTATTGAATGAAAATGTATACATAAACGCCCTGCCGAATTTACCCATCATGTGAAAATGGTAATTCAGTTTATCTTCATCCACGGTTCGGTCAATATATTTCTCTTCAATATCCTGCATTGTCATAGCTGTATCCCTTTTCCTTTGCATCATGTTATATAATAAACCTTAACACAAAACAGGATAAAAATCAATTCTGCGAGAATACTGACTCCCCTCATTCCAAACAGCATTTTACTCTTTCCCACAAAAATACTGAAAATATTATTTACTTTTTCGTGCATTTCTTACCAAAGTATGGTATGATAGAAGAAATCCAATGCAAAGGAGTGTTTCTATAATGGAAAACAACCTTTTTACAAATGCACATATTCTGGCATGGCTGCAGTATTTTTCAGATTATTCTGAAGTAGATCTGGAACGGGTTAAGATCCTGGATATCACCCGCAAGAACAAGAACCTGATCCCGACTGTAGAATCTCATCGTTCCGTACTGGTATTTACAGAAGCAGGCCATCCGGATATTTTCTATCGTATGTATAACGCCGGCCTTGGCGAATGTACTGTTATTTACAACGAGGGCAGTGAACCATCCGGCCCAATCAAAGAAAACAAGGTCTACGATATGATGGATCGCGGCATCAACGCTTCTGCTGGTATGCTGATATTGAACCCCAATGCACGCAGCACCTTTAAATTCGGTATGAGCAACCAGTCCTTCGCCTTCGGTTCTGTCCGCTATGTCGGTTCGGAAATCCGTGCGGTTCTTTTGAGTAAGATGCAGATTGACATGCAGAAGAATATCTGTGTCATTTCTGGTGAATCCATCGCAGTGGAAGCCGCAAATCTTGCTGCAGAAGGCACTGTTATTGCTGTCGAATATAATCGCCGTGACCGCAAGACGCTGGAAGACAATGTCAGCCAGTTTGGTCTGAACAATGTTACCATCATCGATCATGTGGATGAGGAAACCATGGCTGGTCTTCCTGTGCCAGATGTTACCATGCTGGTGGCTTCTGCAAGCATGGAACAGGAAATGAAGTGCCTGCTGAAGCTCAATCCGAATATGGAGTTTGTCGTTTATACACTGGACTTCACGGTTGCTGCCAGCATGCCGGAGCTTTGCAAGAGCTTTGGTATCAACGATCTGGATATCATCCAGCTTTCAGTTTCCAAACTGAACAGCAAGCATAACTTTGATACACAGCCAGCCCCATGGATTATTACGGGCAAGGCAGGAGAATAATTCACCATAAAACAGTTTCAGGCAGCTTCCTTGACGGAAAGCTGCCTGTTTCGTTTTCATGATACCGATTCCGGTGTCATAATAATTCTGTCAGTACCTTGATAAACAGCAGTACCAAAACGATCAGAATAATCGGCTTGACGACCTTCATGCCATTTTTCATAACCAGTGCCGAACCGGTATAATGTCCAGCAATGCTGAACACAGCTGCTGCCAATCCAAGTGTTAAAACAACCTGTCCTCCCATCAGGAATGTAACCAACGCGGAAACATTGGAAGCCAAATTAATCAGTTTGGTATTCGCCGCCGCCTGCATCATACTCATTTTTGCCAGCCCAACCATAATAAGTATCAGAAAGGTTCCGGTGCCGGGTCCATAAAAGCCATCGTAGCAGCCGATCACCAGTGCAGCAGCCCATGTAATTGCAAGCATCCGTGTATGGGATATGCTTCCACTCTGCTTTTCTACCAATGCATTTTTACGAAATACCAAAACCGCAGTCACAGGCAAAACAACAAGCAGGACAATTTTCAATATGTTCTCCGGTGCCAGCATCGTCAGGTTTGCACCGGCAAAGGAACCTGCCAGTGACAAAATAATTGCAGGAATTGCAATAGACCAATCCACCTTCGTGTTTCTGCAATATCGAACTGTAGAAACGACTGTACCGGTTGCAGAAGAGAGTTTATTGGTAGCAATTGCCTGATGCATCGGGACGCCAGCCAGCAGATATGCCGGAAGTGAAATCAATCCGCCGCCTCCTGCAATGGCATCTACAAGTCCCGCAAGAAAAACCAGTGGACAAATAATAAAAAACTGGATCATGATTTTTACTCCTCATATTTCTTCGTTCCTGCTTGATTATATACGCACAATGATATAGAGTCAAATTTATTAAATTAATATTTCGTATAAATTATTTTTATATATCAGTCAGAGGTCAATCTTATGTTCGAATCTAAGCGTTATATCATTGCAGTGTATGAATGCGGCAGTTTTTCTGCCGCCGCAAAGAAATTATATATGACTCAGCCCGCTCTGAGCCTAGCAGTGAAAAAAGCAGAACAGGAAATGGGTGTGACACTTTTTGACCGGAGCTGCAAGCCGCTCCGGCTAACGGAAAGCGGTGAAAAATATATTCAGGCAGCAAAACAGATCTTTGCGATTGAATCCGAATTGAAAGACCAATTCCACGCTATCAAATCCGGCGTCAGCGGAAAAATCACCATTGGTGCCGCCAGTATCTGCATGACTTATCTGATCCCGCAGATATTGGAACGTTTTTCTGCAAACTATCCAAACGTTTCCGTAGAAGTACGCGAAGAATCCTTTTATACCTTAAAAGATATCCTTCGAGCGGAAGAAATCGATCTGATTCTGGAAACTGACTGGTTTGAAGATGATCTCGCTTCGGAAAAACTGTTCCGCAACACGGTTTTACTTGCTGTCCCGAAAACACTGATTTCATCCGGCGAACTCATAAAAAAGGGCATGACTGCAGAGCAAATCTGCAGCAATGCCTTTTTGAAGGATGCAGCGCCAACGATCTGTATGTCGGATGTGCACAGCATCCCATTCCTCACCCTGCAGCCAAGAAATGAGCTTTCTATGCGTGCAGAGAAGATTTTCAGTTACTATGGCGAATACCCAAAATCGCGTATGAGTTTTAATCAGCAAATGACTGCTTATCATTTTGCATCCAAAGGGTTTGGCGCCGCTTTTGTATCGGATACATTGGTAAAGTTCGTACCGGACACAGATCTGCTCTATTTCCGCTTCGATTGTCCCATGGCGGAGCGCTGGATATCCATTGGATTTAAGAAAAAACGGTATCAGACTGCCGCTATGCGTGCCTTTATTCAGACTGCAAAGGATCTTTTTGTAATGCCAAAACAGATATTTCCATAAAAGATTTTTCGAGCATCCTGCATGATATAACTTGCTGCTTATCATAGGTATAACTTTATTCATCTTGCGATAAATTGACACAATTTGTCGGAAATGATATAATACATACTGGACTCAAGGGAGAGACTGCTGTTCGCAGCCTGTCCCTTTTTCCATATGAGAGATGTAGAAAAATAGATTGGAGGAAACACCATGAAAAAAGTCTGGATTGTTGGTGCAAGCGGCCGTGTCGGTTCCGCATTGCTCAAGCAGCTCGACTGTCTGAAGTATGAAATTATGGTAACTGACGCCAAAGAAGTAGACGTTACCAATCGTGAGGATGTCAATTCTTACATGAAGATCAGCCGTCCCGATGTTGTCATCAACTGTGCTGGTAAGACCGATCTGGAGGCCTGTGAAGCTGACCCGGATGATGCTTATCGCGTCAATGCCATCGGTGCACGCAATCTTGCCATAGCATGTGAGATGTCTGAATGCAAGCTGATCCAGCTTTCTACAGATGATATTTTTTCTCTGGGTTCTGATGGCCCATACAACGAATTTGAGCAGGCAAACCCGCGCTCGGTATACGGCAAATCCAAGTATGCCGGCGAGCAGCTTGTTATGTCGCTATCTACCCGCTATGTCATCATCCGCAGCTCATGGATTTACGGTACTGGTGTTGATTTTGTCTCCAAGGTATGGAATGCTGTCAAGACCCAGACCCCTATGCAAGTACCGATCAACCAGTATGCCGTACCAACCAGTGCAAAAGAACTTGCAAAAGTGGTTACCTATTTTATCGACCATGATTTGTTTGGTATTTACCACGCTGTTTGCCAAGGTTCCTGCAGCCGCTATGAGTTTGCAAAGGAAATTCTCAAAAACATCGGCAGAGATGTGGAACTAATTCCGGTCAATACGACGAATGAAGCTCGTCCGGTTTATTCTGTTCTCGACAATATGATGCTCCGCCTGGACAATCTGAAACAGCCTGCCGAATGGAAAACAGCACTCGCTGAATATATCCGTGAAACAGGAGGGGACGAATAATGGCAAAACGAAAGAAGAAAATAGATCTCTCTGCTAAAATTTTATTCGCGCTGATCGCCGGCGCGCTCCTCGGCGTAGTGATCCACTACTATGTGCCGGAAGGCTACTTCCGTGATACGATCCTAATTGGCGGCATTTTCTATGTCGTTGGACAAGGCTTTATCCGATTGATGCAGATGCTTGTTGTTCCGTTGGTATTCTGTTCCCTGGTCTGTGGCAGTATGTCCATAGGCGATACCAAGACGCTTGGCAAGGTCGGTATTAAGACCGTCATTTTCTATCTGTTTACCACTGCACTGGCTATCTGTATTGCGCTGGGCGTCGCTTCCCTTATCAATCCGGGCATCGGCATTTCTCTGGAAGCTGTTGAAGCTTCAGAAGTCACTGTTGCGGAATCCACCAGCTTCGCTGACACATTGCTGAATATTATCCCGAAAAATCCAATTGCCTCCATGGCAAACGGCGATATGCTTCCGATTATTGTATTCGCACTGTTCGTCGGTATTCTGCTGGCAAAGATGGGTTCCAAGGCTTCCACTGTTTCCAATTTCTTTAGCCAGTTTAATGACCTGATGATGGAAATGACCATGGCAATCATGGTTGTTGCTCCAATTGGTGTATTCTGTCTGATTGCAAAAACCTTTTCCGAGATCGGCTTCTCTGCGTTTCTCCCGATGCTGAAATATATGGGCGCCGTTATCCTCGCTCTGGTAATCCAGTGCTTCGGCTCTTATCAGGTCCTGCTGTTTATTTTCACACGCCTGAATCCGGTCCGCTTCATCAAGAAGTTCTTCCCGGTTATGATGTTCGCATTTACTACCGCTACCTCGAATGCTACTATTCCGATGTCTATCGACACGCTGGAAAAGAAAATTGGCGTTTCTAAGAAGATTTCTTCCTTTACCATTCCGCTTGGTGCTACCATCAACATGGATGGTACCTCGATCATGCAGGGTGTTGCAGTTATCTTTATCGCACAAGCTTATGGCATCAATCTGACTCCATCTGATTTGCTGACTGTCATTGCAACCGCTACTATCGCTTCGATTGGCACAGCTGGTGTCCCGTCTGTTGGTCTGGTTACCCTGTCCATGGTACTCACTTCTGTCGGCCTGCCGACCGAAGGCATCGCACTGATTATGGGTATTGACCGTATTCTGGATATGCTGCGTACAGCAGTTAATATCACCGGTGACGCGGTTTGCACCACTGTTGTTGCACATCAGAATCAGCTTCTGGATCGTTCCACATTCGCAAAGAACTAAGCATTTTCCCTTGAAAGAAGGCGATTTACCTATGAAACTAAGAAAAACCCTTCTGGGATTGTTTGCCGCCGCATCTCTTCTGCTCTGTGCGGGCTGCGGTGCTGCATCTGACAGTACACCGGCAGGCTCCGGCGTTGACGCTGAGGAGCAAACCTTTGAAATCAAGACGACCGCTGCTATTCAGGATATCGTTGACCGGGGGTATCTGATCGTCGGCTGTAAAGATGATGTTCCGGGCTTGGGATACTACAACGAAGAAACCCAAGCTTATGAGGGCGGTGAAATTGATCTCGCTTATTACCTTGCAGCAAAACTTTTCGGCGTTTCCTATGATGAAGCTGTAGAACAGCAATTGGTTCATTTTATACCAGTACAAACGCATAGCCGAGAAAAAAATCTGCAGGACGGCGATGTAGATTATGTCATTGCTACCTACACCATCACAGACGAACGCAAGAAAGTCGTTGATTTCTCCAATAGCTACTACACAAATGCAATTGGTCTGATGGTCAATACCAATAGCGCGGACAACAGCACGCTTCGTGAGGAGCGAATCCGTTCCATTGTTGATCTGGATAACAAATACGTCGGTATCATCAGCGGTTCTACAACCCGTGAGGATTTCCTAAAGTATATCGATCGTAATGCGATTCCAATCCATCCCAAATTTGTCACGTATTCCTCTTATGCAGAAATAAGCGACGAACTGGCTGCCGGTCACATCGACGTATTTTGTGTCGATGTTCCTATTCTGAAGGGCTACCTGAACAATGACCGTAAAATACTGAATGACCGCTTCGCCTCCCAGGATTACGGCATTGCAGCCGCAAAGGATAACGATGGTCTGATTGACGCCGCCAATACTGTTATCGCAGAGCTGCGGTACAATGGAATTGTCCTATTCCCATAATCCATATCCAATAACAAACAATGCCGGGACGGTTCAGAAAACTTCTGAACCGAGTCCCGGCATTTTATTGTATATCTTGTTGTGTTGGAATTTAAATCTTTACCGCGCCGCGGTCACAACGGTTGCCCCAGCTGTCAATCAGCTGTCCATCACGGTAAACACAGATAATTTCACAGTTATTCGGGCAGCGTCCGCAGCTTGCCTCTCTGGTATAGAACTCCATATCTTCCATAGAGAAATCAAATTCCTGACGCTTGGAGCTTCTTCTTGCCAAAATCGCAGCGCCAAGTGCACCCATCAAGTGGCCATTTGTGTCGACAATCACCTTACAGCCAAGCATTTTCTCAAATGCAGCTACAACACCTTTGTTCTTGCTGACGCCTCCCTGGAATACAACCGGGCTGGAAATCTTCTTGCCCTTACCCACATTGTTCATGTAGTTTGCAGCGACCGCATTGCATACGCCCGCAATAATATCCTCACGTGGATGCCCCATCTGGATCTTATGTACCAGATCACTTTCGGCAAATACGGTACAGCGCGCTGCAATCTGCGTCGGATGCTTCGATTTCAACGCGAAATCACCAATTTCTTCGACCTCAATGCCAAGGCGCTTCGCCTGACTGGACAGAAATGCACCGGTTCCGGCTGCACATAGTGTGTTCATGGCATAGTCTACTGCTACACCGTTTTCAACAAGGATGATTTTGGAGTCCTGTCCGCCGATTTCCAGAATGGTACGAACTTCCGGGTAGAATGTCGTTGTACCGACTGCATGAGCCGTAATTTCATTCTTTACCATCGTAGCACCTACAACTGTGCCAACCAGCTTCCGTGCACTGCCCGTTGTGCCAGTAGCAACGACCTTATACTGTTCCCGGTCAAACTGTTTTTCCAGCAATCCCACCAGCTTCTTTACTGCACCGATGGGATCACCCTGTGTCCAAATATATTCACTTGCTAAAATATTATTCTGTTTATCTATAATAACGCCCTTGGTGGAAATGGAACCTACGTCAATACCAAGGTAAGCATGTATTTTTCCCATTATCAAATCGTATCCTTTCGCATTGCCAGCATATCATAAAAGGCTTCCAGTCTGGTCATCAGACCAGCTTCGCCAGTCTGTACATCATAGGTCAGATACAGCACCGGAATTTTTTCCTGTGCACTGATGGCCTGCAATACCGGCATAATGTCAATTTCCGGCGTACAGCCTGCAGACTTGACGTGAATAATACCGTCAAATCCCCTGCGTGCATAATCTCTTGCTGCCCAAATATTTGCTGTGGAAGTCGGCCCCATTTCATAGGTACACAGATCATTGATTTTGGCATTCATGTTCTTTTCTCCCGGATAATGGAGCAAGCGGTTGGTAACATTCATCCAGCGGTGCACCTCAACGCCCATATCAGCAAGTGTCTGCTCTATATCCAGATTGGAAAACGCATCCATAACCGTGAAAAATTCACCTACAATGCCGACACGCAGCGGCTTCAAAGGCTTTTCCAATTGCGTCTGCTGGAATGTCTGTTTGACCTTCCGATAAGCCTGATCGATCTCAGCGCGAGAATTGACCATTTCTGTCGCCATAATGAATTTATTATATGCCTTTTGATATCTGCCCGACGGGTCAAAGCCACAGTTCTGATAATATTCTGCCGTGACCTCATCGATATACTCGCACAGCTTCACGCCATCCATCGCATGTGTCAGAAAACGGGTATACTTTACCTTTGGATTGATGCGCTTGAGTACCTTCAGCATGTCCTTTTTCTTGCCGGTACTATACTCAGAGATATTGATAAAATCAAATTCATAGCCGAGGTCGCGCAAAATCTGTTCCTGTAGCTCACCATAGTAGCCCAGACGGCACAGGCCATGAGACATCATCAGGGTATCTGCGCCGATATCCAGCGCTTCAATCATGCTTCCCAGTGTGCTCTTAAACGGTGTACAGACAGAATCCGGGCTGTACCGTGCACCAACTTCCAGCGTATGCCGTGTCATTTTGGGCGGCATAATATACTCCTGCTCCAGACACACTTCTACAAAATAACGGATTACACCATTATAGTTCGCAATACGTGGGAACATAATCTTCTTACGGTTGGTTTTCAATTCCCCCGGTATCATAAGGTTCCCTCCTTAAAATGAATGATATCCACAAAGCTTTCCAGACGTGTTTCCACGCCAGCTGTACCGCTCTGTGCATCCAGCGTCAGATTCAGCATCGGTACGCCCTTGATACGGCGCTGAATGATTTCATTTACCATAGAATCCGGGCCGCATGGAAAAGCGCTGAGCAGAATAACGCCGGCAACCTTGTCCTTATGAACAGCCAGACTGCCCACAATTTCACGGCTCATCTCCCATTTGATTGTCGGTGAAACTGATGTACTGCGCTTGACAGCTGGTTCCCGTTCCACGATATCTGCACGGATTGGTGTAACACCCAGTTCACGCAAAATATCCAATACAGGCTTACCCAGATATGGGTCCTCTATTACATAGCTGTGCGCTGCTACCAGAATCTTAATGCCATCTGTCTTGTACAGCGCTTCCTGCTCTGCAACCTGCTGTTTCCACTGTCGCTGCTCCGCTGTCTTGGCGGCAGCATAGGCTTTCTTTACTTCCTTTTTACCAAAGCCAAGCTGCTGTCCCATTTCCAGAAAGGCCTTTTTTTCATCCTGATTCAGAATGACATCCAGATTATAGGTAAGGAATTTCTGCGGTTCATTCCGGAACACATTGCACACAATATCCGGCATTGCTTCAAATCTGGCGCACATCATACGCTTATGTCCAAAACTGCTCACGCGCGGAACCAGAATATAATCACAACGCTCCACAAGCGCTTTGACATGTCCAAGAAAGATCTTTTCCGAGAGGCATGCCTCATCAACGCAGAGTGCAGTTCCTTCATCCAGAATTTTTTTGTCCGTCGGATTGCTTTTGATTACCTCCGCGCCAAGAGACTCGAAAAACGACTGCCATAATGTCGAATAACGATAATACAGCATTGCCCGTGGCAATCCAATTGTTAATTTCTTTTTCATAGCTTCATATCCCATCGTTCTACATTCTGTTTGATTGAAACAAAAATTATATACCCTCGAAGGATACATCAAACATTATATGCATGTTATGTCCAATTGTCAACAGATACAATACCAAAAACGCCGTATCAAAAGCTCCCATTTCCGGCTATAACAGCAAAAATAATAAACTTTTTGAACAGTTTAAGACCTTCTGCGCCAGAGCATATTCCCTGCTGGCAGAAGGTCTCATTGCAATACTTTATATGTATTTGCCGACATTTTCATGTACGCTGTCAATTAAAGCCAACCAGCTTCTGGGCTATACGGTAACTTGTACGTCCCAACATCCGTCCTTGTTTTCCCGGCAGATTCATAATTCTGCTGATAACACTATAGCGAAGCATGCGATACAGCTCCCGGTCCGTCTGCTCAATATACTGCCACAGCTCCTCCCGCTTTCTGAGGTTTTCTTCGGTCTTAGACAGCAGCAGCATGGAAATCGTGACGGTTGTTACAATTTCCAGATAATTAAACATATATCTGCGGCATTTTTTATCCGGTACCGCCAACAGGTTCACGTCATGCACCATAATCTTGTTCACACGAATCTGCTGGTCAATCCGCTTTATCATTGTCTTTTCATTGACAGACTGGTCCTGACGTCCAATATAGTATCGGTACAGGTCAACATCCATATAATAAATCTTTTTTACATAGGGCAATGGCTTGTAAACATAAATATTGTCTACATAAAAAGTATGCTCCGGCAGCTCCAGTCCACATTGCCGCAGCATTTCTGTACGATAAATGACAGAATGCATCAGAATGTAATGCCCCTTGAAAATATGTCTGATATCATTCCATGTAAACATACATTCCTTCGGGAATCCTGTCTGGCGCATAACGGCCTTATGCCGTGCACCCGCCTTTTCATATACATAGTTCGCAAGGAACATATCCGGCAGATTTTTCAGCTTAACCAGTGTGTGCAGCCGCTTGAGAACCCGGATATAACTTTCCCGATCCAGCCAGTCATCGCTGTCCACAACCTTGAAATACATCCCCGTTGCATTGCGAAGACCTGTATTAACGGCGGCGCCGTGCCCACCATTTGCCTGATGCACCACTTTAACAATATCTGGATATTGATTGGCATAAGCATCTGCAATTTCTGCTGTACGATCAGAGGAGCCATCATCTACAATGATGATCTCTACATCTTTTCCACCTGGCAATACGGATTGAATACATTTCTCCATGTATGCTTCCGAATTATAGCACGGAATTGCAACACTCAACAATTTCATTTTTTATCCTCATTTCCACATAACTATTCTAAAAGTCCCATATCGGCACTTTCCATTCTGTTTTATTTTACTGCGCTTTTCGTTTCTATGCAAACCATAAAGTTGCTAAACTTCTTTCGGAAAGAACTTCCATGCGGCGCACCTCATCCCGAAAATAGTTTTCCAGATATACTCTGGTCTGTGGAAGCATTTTGGATTTATCCCAGTCCTCCTGCATTCCTTTGGAACGTACAAACTCATAAAATCGCTGATATTGTGCCGATATTTTCGGCGCCCAATGGGACATGCCCAAAAACTCATACAATGCATAGCGCCCAATTTTGGCACACATGGCCATTTTAACGCCTGCCGGAGAAACAGGCCGCTCATTTCCTTCATTTGCTTTCACCTGATAATCAATGGACGCATCATTGTCCACACCAAGAAAATGAAAAATGTCCTCACATGCTGTTTTCTGATCATGGATAAACTCCTCAAAGAAAACCAGCTTTATGTTTTCTCTCGGAAAATGCTCCAGATATTCCTCTATACATACAGCATAATTGCTTTGGGAGAAAACCAGATATTTCAGACGTTTTTTCATAATATCCTTTCGGTCTTCCGGATTATCCAGAATCGCATGGACATAGTGATGAAAGGCCCGTGCATGCCCATTTTTCTTATCATCCCGTACAACATAATCTGGCAGAAAGCCCCTTGCCAGGAAATATTTGTAAGCAGAATAAGCACGGTCAACTGGATTGCGCATCATAAAAATCAATTTCGTATCCGGAGCAAAATCCTTGCTGAGTTTTTTTGCACAATCTGTATAAGACAGTCCGGCATTTACTTCTCCTACCATTCGCTGGTCACTTGCAGAGAGATGCCCAAAATAGCGCTGCAGATAATACTGTTTTCCGCCGACTGCGCGCAGTCCTTTTACACGGTAATACATCGGCTCCTTGACATCCCGGCACAGCGCAATACCTTTATGCTGCCGTAGAATTTCAAACAATGTCGTCGTACCGCATTTCTGAAACCCAATACAGAAAAATGATGGCTCTTTCAATTTTCTTTTCCTCCAAACGAAACTTTATATTCAGAAAATAATGCCAAATAAATTGCAGAATAAAAAGGAACATAGACCCGAACCTGTGACCATACGAACCGGATGGCTGCCGCATTTGTTGGAATAAAACAGGTTTGCCAGTGTGAGAATGATGCACAAAACTGGTGCACAAATATCTGGCCAGCTGCATCCGGCTCCAACCTGCAGGCAGCTGTAAAAAAATCCGAGACATACTGTCAGCAGCAAGCCGGATATAATCGGGCGCAGCACTCTTTTGAGAACAGCAAAGGTATGAAATCCTCCCAGACTATCAAAAAAGAATGCCGCAACGGAAAATGTAATGCAGGACATAGCAATAGCACAGGAAAAGCCTGCCAACGCGACAAGAAAGCCTGCCAGAATACTTTCTGTCTCACGGTATCCGAGAAAATATCCGGAGCCTGCCAGCACCTTGCACAAAATGGAGCCAGGAGTTGCATTGACAACCGGAACCAGCACGGAATAGAAATCGCGGTACTGTACCAAGCCGGAAGACACAAACATGCCGCCCGCCAACGCAAGATAAGCATCTCCGCCGCCAAAAGACATCAGGCTGCTGAGCATCCCCCGAATGAGATAATCCAGTGTATCCTCAAACAACAGCATTGACGGAATGGACAGCACTGTCATGAGCAGCAGGGATGAACCGCATTCCCGCAGCATTCGTTTCAGGTTCACGATGTCCAACTGTGTCCGCCGTGTTCCAATATCCTGTTTTAATCCGTAAACTGTCATAACCATCATGAGAATTTCCAACAGAATCGGCATTCCAGTGCCATCAAACAGGGCAAGCTTCCCCTTGCACAAGCAAAATATCACGGCTATAACAATCGCAGGAAGCAGCTTTCGCAGCGTATATTCCTCATGTGTCCAGCAGATCAAAAACAATGCCATTGCCATAACATTGATTGTTCCGATGGCAAAAATCGGCTGTGCATCCGTGATGCCCATAATATGATACAAATCCTTTCCACATGTCAGCGCAAAGGAAATGACAATCACAGCGACGCTGAACCTCTGTCTTTTGCGGTTTTCCGCCGCCTGCAGCGTTCCCCTTACATACTGACACAATACGGAAATGATATAAGCAGAAACGCCAATTGCCAGAAAATTTATCTGCCGGATAATGGTATTGTCAAACTGACTGAGTAGTGAAACGGTTAGCAGGCTGAGCAGTGTTCCCGGAAGAGCAATGGCAATGGAACCAGTATGCATACCAACGATGCCGCAGATTTGCTGTCCAATGCCGGCTGATACTTCAACTGGTAATGCTCCCGGTGTGACCGTCGCAATCGCAACATCATGATTAAAATCATCCTGTGAAACCAGCTTATCCTTTTGTACGGTGCGCTGGAACAGTACCGGAATCAGGGCACTTCCGCCGCCAAATCCAATGCAGCCAATCCGAAACAGCGAAATCATGAGCTTTTTCAGGTTGATACGCAAATCATTCTGCTGCAACATATTTTTTTAGGCCATGCAAAAGCTTTTGTGCATTTTCCTGCACACTGCCTTTGGATGTGTCAATCGTGTATTCCGGGTGCTCAGGGGGTTCATACGGGCTGGAAATACCGGTAAACTCACGGATCTCTCCACGGCGTGCCTTCGCATACAGTCCCTTCACATCCCGCTCCTCGCAGACTGTAAGACTTGTATTGACATAGACTTCCACAAAGGATTCCCCGATAATCTCCCGTGCCATTTGGCGGTCTGCAGCAAATGGTGAAATAAATGCAGTCAGCACCAACACGCCCGCATCATTTAACACCTTTGCCATCTCTGCAACCCGGCGGATATTTTCCTTCCGATCATCCGGTGAAAACCCGAGATCCCTGCACAGTCCACGGCGAATGTTATCACCATCCAGAATCATCGTATGTACACCGTCGGCAAACAGCAGCTTTTCCAATGCGTCTGCCATCTGGGATTTTCCCGCACCACTCAACCCTGTCAGCCATACTGTAACGGCACGATGTCCGTTATGATCCTCACGCATCTTACGGGTGATGGTGGTTTGCTGTTCAATCGCACTTCCCTGCTGGTCCAGCGGATATTGTACTGTGCCACAGGCAGCTGTTGCATGGGACATACGGTCAATTAAAATCAATTCTCCCAGCTCACGGGTATTCTGAAAGGTATCAAATACAAATGGAAGGTCAGCCGCCAGTTCGCACAGTGCAATGCCATTTTTGACTACCTTGGTATCCTTGATATGCTCTCCGCTGTTCACGTCAATGCGATAACAGAGATGCGTTACCGTAACCGGAACCTTCTGTGTGCCAAGCCGCATGATAAACTGTCCGCCTGCAAACAACGGAGTTTCATCCATCCACAGCAGCAAAGCCGCGAATTTTCTTGCGGTAATCAGTGACTTATCTTTCGTTATGACACAGCCTCTGGAAACATCAATTTCACGATCAAGGCACAGCGTAACCGGCTCTCCGCGGCAAGCCTTCTGTGTTTGTTTACCAGCTGCCAGAATTTCTGAGACATGTGCTGTTTCCCTGCTCGGCAGTACCGTAATTTCATCTCCTGTGCAGATATATCCGGTTGTAACCTCCCCCTGAAAGCCACGAAAAGTCCTGTCTGGTCTGCTGACACGCTGTACCGGCATACAAAAGCCATCCTCTTCCGGCTGTGTCCATGGTTCGAGATTCTCCAGATAATGTAACAGCGGTACGCCTGTATACCACGGTGTATTGGCACTGTTTTCCGTCAGATTATCCCCATTGGTGGCAGAAACGGGTATGACTGTCAGGGAATTTACCACATAATCCGCAGCCAGCTCCTCAACCTGTGCCTTTACCGTTTCATATACCTTGCAGTCAAAACCTACCAGGTCCATTTTATTGACAGCAAATATAAAATCGCGAATACCCATCAATGCACAGATACGGGTATGTCTGCGCGTCTGGGTCAATACACCTTTGGTTGCATCAATCAGAATAACAGCCGCATCAGCAAAGGATGCACCTACTGCCATATTCCGGGTGTATTCCTCATGTCCCGGTGTATCAGCAACAATAAAACTGCGCAGTTCCGTGGAAAAATAACGGTACGCAACATCAATGGTAATACCCTGCTCGCGTTCTGCCATCAGACCATCCAATAGCAAAGAATAATCCACGTCACCGCCTGCGGAACCCACCTTGGAATCCAGCTCCAAAGCCCTTTTCTGATCGGCAAACAACAGCTTCGCATCATAAAGCATATGTCCGATCAGTGTCGATTTCCCATCGTCAACACTGCCGCAGGTGATAAATTTCAGCAGATCCTTCATATTCAGTATCCTCTTTTCTTTCTCCAGCATATTAAGGATGTTATCATCCTGCTTTTTTAGAAATAACCTTCCCGTTTGCGGCGTTCCATACTGGCTTGTCCGCCGTCTTTATCAATGACACGGGTTGTGCGTTCACTGTTTACTGCACACAATGTTTCCGCAACAATTTCGTCCAGTGTAGAGGCAGTGGATTCCACGCCGCCAGTCAGCGGATAACAGCCGAGTGTCCGAAACCGGACCATGCGGTTGCTGATATCCTGCGGTTTCAGATTCAGATACTGTTTGATACGGTCATCGTCTACCAGAATAATGCTGTCGTTATATGTAACACAGGACCGCTCTGCCGCAAAATACAGGGAAACAATATCGATGTTTTCCCTGCGGATATATTCCCAGATATCTGCTTCCGTCCAGTTGCTCAACGGGAATACACGTACACTTTCGCCGCGATTCAATGTACTATTAAACAGCTTCCACATCTCTGGGCGCTGGTTTTTCGGATCCCAGATTTGTGCTGCATTGCGAAAAGAAAAAACACGCTCCTTTGCGCGGGATTTTTCTTCATCCCGTCGTCCACCGCCAAACGCTGCTGTAAATCCATACTTTTTCAATGCATCCTTTAATGCCTGCGTTTTCATGATATCCGTGTAGGTGCCGCCATAGGTAAATGGATTGATGCCCTGTTCCAGCCCTTCTTTATTGGTATACACCAGCATATCAATGCCGCATTTTTCAGCAACCTTATCGCGAAATTCTGTCATTTCGCGGAATTTCCATGTGGTGTCAATATGCAGAAATGGAAATGGCGGCTTTTCCGGATAAAATGCCTTTAATGCCAGATGCAGCATAACTGAGCTATCCTTTCCAATAGAATACAGCATAACAGGATTATCACACTCGGCAGCAACCTCACGGATAATATAAATTGCTTCTGCTTCAAGCTTGTTCAAATGTGACTGCGGGTCCATATATCCTCCTCCATAAAAAATATTCTGTTTTTTTCAAAATCATTTCAGTATGATTCTAAATCCAATATTCGTTTTGTCTTTTTTATATGATGAGATTTCCCCATGATGTTTTTCTACGATGGCTTTCGCTATGGAAAGCCCGATACCGAAGCCCTCGTTGAAAGTTCTGGCTTTATCTGTACGATAAAAGCGGTCAAACAGACGGTTCAGCTCCGTCTGTTCAACAGCGCGAAATGTATTTTCCACCTGGATGACAATGTGACGTTTGCGCCGCAGTGACATCACGATCCTGCCATTTTCATCACAGTATTTCAATGCATTATCCAGTAGGATCGAAAGCACATGCTGGATGGCTTCTTCATTTCCGCAATAGGAAATATCAGGCTCAATGCTGCATTCCAGATATTTTTGCCGTTCATCTGCCAGCAGACGAAATTCTGCGGCTGCATTCGACATCATTTCGCTGAGGGAAAATGTGGCGGTTTCCAGCTGATTGGATTCCTCATCCATGCGTGTCAGCATGACCAGCCGGTTTACCAATGCACTCATACGTTCACTTTCGCTCTTGATATCCTCCAGCCATTCATTTTTACCCAACTCTGCTTCTGCGATATCCAGATTGGTTAAAATCAAAGTAAGCGGGGTTTTCAGCTCGTGGTTGGCATCCGTAATAAACTGTTTCTGTTTTTCATAGCTTTCCGCAATCGGTTCTACGGTTCGTTTGGACAGACAGATGATCAGCAGCAGGATAATACATGTAATGGTGATAAATACAGACGCAATCATGATCAGCAGATTGCGCAGCATCATCCGATACATCGTTCCATCGACAAACACAAGCATGCTTCCATTCCCTGCTCCGCAGATACGGTAGCGGTAATTTTCAATCCAGCCGCGTTTCCGATTTTTTCCCATTATGGTTGCAAGGTATTCCGAAATCTTCTCCTCGGTCACAGAGGAATCGGCATCCAAATTCTCTTTTATCTTCTGATTATCCGCATCTATCCATATGGTAAAGTGCCGGGTGCCGGAAACTGTCCGTTCATTGACGAAATTCGGAGTAAAAATCGTTCCGTGAAATTCCCGCTGGATGTCCTCCACAGTATAGTCTTCCGGAAACTCACCGTCATATTGGGACAGGATGTTCACAATACTATCCACACCGCTGTCCAGCTCACGGAAGCTGAAAAAACAGATGATACCATAGACCAGAAAAAAAACAACAATCAGCGAAAGACAGCTGATTCGTATTAAATTTGTTCGCAGCTGATAAATCATATCGTTTTCTTCAACGTATATCCGGCATTACGTACGAAACGCACCTCAATGGGTGCATGCAGCGCCGTAATTTTCTTTCGCAAATTTGAGATATGTACCCATACCGCACCGACATCCACATTGGCATTCCAGCCCCAGATATGGGTCATAAAATGCTCTGTCGGGATAATAATATTCGGGTTTTCCATCAAGATCTCCATGAGCTGAAATTCCTTTCCGCTGAGGTTCTGGATTTCCCCATGATAAGACAGCTGATACGTAGAACGGTTCAGAACGACTTCATGGAAGGTCAGCAAATCCGGCGTATAGGTATCCTTCCGCCGCAGCATCGCGCGAACACGCGCCATCAATTCGGATACCTGAAATGGCTTTGGTAAATAATCGTCTGCTCCAGCATCCAGACCTTCTACGCGCTGCTCTACCTCCGTTCTCGCAGTTAAAAACAGTGTTGGGGTTGTGATATTCTGGCTGCGCAGTGTCTTTAATACCTCTATTCCATCCATACCGGGAATCATAATATCTAAAATTAATCCATCATATTCCTTTGACTGCGCATAAGCAAGGGCATCCGTTCCGTTGGAAACACCGTCAGCCGTGAATCCATTATTGTGAAAAATATGAAGCAGAGACTTCAATAATTTGGGATTGTCTTCTGCGATTAGCAAACGCATTTTCCACCTTCCTTTCAGTCAAATAAAATCATATTGCCATAAAATTGCATCAGCAACATGATGTATCATATCACGCCAGCCTTAACTGGCGCTTAAATCTGATTCATTTTATTCACCCTTTTGTGGTTTCTGCTGATGAAAAAAGATGTCCTCCTTGTCAACATCGGCACAGGCAGCCTCCACGAGACTGATACACTCGCTGATGTCGTGACAACAGGACATCTTCCCATAACTGTTTTGACGCAACCGCCCTAAAACAGCTTCCATCCAGCCATCCATTCCGGCAGCTGGGTAATATTTTGCTCACTCCGCATATTGCCGGCCTCATCTCCGTCATCCTTCGATGAAAGCAGATAAAATCTTTCTTCATCTGCTCTGGCAATCTTGCACACGGTCTCACCAGATGGCCATCACGCAACAAGACCAACTGTGAAATGTAAACTGCGTGTCATTATACCATGACATCCTTTGCGTCTTGAATATTGCGTTTAGAATACAGCAAAACCGTATCATCCGGCATCAGCACCAATTTACCGTTCGGGATCAATACCTTATCCCCGCGGCGAACCATAATAATCAGGGTCTGTCGGGAAATATCCAGATCCTTAATCATCTGTCCTGCCCACGGATGACGCTTTCTCAGGACAACCTCTTTCAATGCAATGCCGATATCATCCTGATAGCCTTCTGCACCCAGAACAATATGGTCTCCCAGCTGAATAACCGTATCACCACGCGGAACTACAACATCTCCCTTGCGCTGGATAACCGCAAGAATAAGCCCCGGTGGCAGCGGAAGATCTTTTTCTTCTTTTCCCAGCCACGGATGATTCTTGAGTACTTCCAGACGAACAAACCGGATGTCGGCCTCCAATGAATAATCATTGAAGCTCTTCAAACGGGTATACTGTTCCACGAAGCCTGCGGAAAGAATACCAGTAGGTATCGCAACCATACCGACGCCAAGAAAGGTGATAATAATACCAAAAATTCGTCCGGCAATCGTGATTGGATAAATATCGCCGTAGCCTACCGTCAGCAGAGTAGAGACGGCCCACCAGAAACCGGAAAATGCATTCTGGAACACATCCGGCTGTACTTCATGTTCTAGGCTGTACATACACAGGGAAGCTCCCATCATCATGACCAGAATAATAAAAATAGAGGATAGCAGCTGATCTTTTTTGCCGCGGATAACATCACTGATGACATTCAATGCATCATAGTACGCATTGACACGGAACAGCCGGAAAATACGGATGACGCGGAACATACGGAACGCAACAACACCCGTTGGAAAAAACATTGGCAGAAAATACGGAAAAAAGGAAAACAAATCAACTATACCACTGAAGGACATGACATAGTACATAATTGCCTTTCTCCGGTTCATCGCAGGATACAGATACTCCGCAGTCCAGACACGCAGGACATATTCTATTGCAAAACAGATCACTGTAATGAATTCGATCAGATTCAGTATGTCCAGATATGGTTCTGAAGCATCAAAGGTCTCAAACAATGCAATAAACAGATTGGTTAGCACCATAACAATAAAAGCCAGATCAAACAGTCTGCTCGGGACATCCTCAGCATTGCCCACCTGAATAATATCAAAAACACGTTTCTTTCTCATGCTTCGCGTTATCCTTCCCGTTTTTTGTCTTTTGTCTATTGTACTTTTACTTTGTCATTTCCGCAAGTAATTTTTGACAAAAATCGGTTAAACAATAACATAGAACAAGCGGCAGCCATATCTCTACAGCTGCCGCTCCTTTGAATCCACAAATATTTTACAGAATATCGATATACTCGCCTGCAAGCGCCTTATTCATGCTGCGTACAGCACAGAATTTGCCGCACATACTGCAGGTATCACCGTGATCATCCTCCGGCTTGCGGCTGTCGCGGATACTGCGTGCCGTTTCCGGGTCAAGTGCACACGCATACTGCGCCTCCCAGTCCAGTACGCGACGTGCATCTGCCATCTTGTCATCAATATCACGAGCACCTGGCACGCCCTTTGCAATATCTGCCGCATGCGCTGCAATCTTGGAAGCAATAATCCCCTGCTTCACATCATCAACATTCGGCAGGGCCAAGTGCTCTGCCGGGGTAACATAGCACAGGAATGCTGCACCATTCATAGCAGCAACTGCACCGCCGATTGCACTGGTAATATGATCGTAACCCGGTGCAATATCCGTTACCAGCGGACCAAGCACATAGAACGGAGCGCCCATGCATATGGTCTTCTGTACCTGCATATTGGCTGCAATCTGATCCAGCGGAACATGTCCCGGACCTTCTACCATAACCTGGACATTATGTGCCCATGCGCGCTTCGTCAGCTCACCCAAACGTACGAGTTCTTCGATCTGGCATACATCGGTTGCATCTGCCAGACAGCCCGGACGGCATGCATCGCCAAGGGAAATCGTTACATCATATTCTTCACAGATATCCAGAATCTCATCGAAGTGCTCATAAAACGGATTTTCCTCTCCCGTCATGCTCATCCATGCAAAAACAAGGCTGCCACCGCGGCTGACAATGTTCATCTTACGCTTATGCTTACGAATCTGTTCGATGGTTTTGCGGGTAATTCCACAGTGCAGGGTAACAAAATCAACGCCATCTTCAGCATGCAGGCGAACAACATCAATAAAATCCTGTGCGGTCAGCGTTGCAAGGTCACGCTGATAATGGATAACACTATCGTATACCGGAACCGTACCGATCATAGCCGGACACTCACTGGTCAGCTTTCGGCGGAACGGCTGGGTGTTGCCATGGCTGGACAAGTCCATAATTGCCTCTGCGCCCATGTTGACTGCACTCATAACCTTTTCCATTTCAATGTTGTAATCTTTACAGTCGCGGGATACACCGAGGTTAACATTGATCTTGGTGCGCAGCATACTGCCAACACCTTCCGGGTCCAGGCAGGTATGGTTTTTATTCGCACAAATTGCTACCTTGCCTTCCGCTACCAGACCCATCAGCTTTTCAACCGGCATCTTCTCCTTATTGGCAACAGTTTCCATTTCCGGTGTTACGATGCTGCGGCGCGCAGCATCCATCTGTGTTGTGTAATTTCTCATTTTTAAGTTCCTTTCCAGGCGGTATTGGAAGGTAAAAATCTCATCTCAATTTTTAACTTTTTCATACTCGCCCCACATTCTAAGCAAATTCTGAAATACCGGATGCCTTCCCGGCATCACCATCAGGTATATCTCCTCCGTTTTCCGGTGCCGGCTTTTCTCTGTGCGTCCAAAGCAGCCACTGTGCAAATGGTATACATACCATCAGACAATGCTGTTCTGATATCTGCCCGAATGCCGACGCCTGTCCGCAGATCTCCTGCGGCTTTCAATGCTGTTTTCACCTAAATGCTCCTTTCTGATACAGCGATTGATTTTATATAGCGGCAGAAGGTGGTGTCCCCAATCTGCCACTCCCAAAGCAACACGATTCGCTTTAAAGGCAAAAGAAAAAGCGCAGTCTGGTAATTCCAAACTACGCGTAAAAGCAAAAGAGCTATCTCCCTACGTTGGCATTACCCAAATCAGGTTACGGGTCAAAGCAATACAGCTTACTCTCAGCCTGCTTCTGCAAGCTCCCCTGTTGTATATGGAAATGCTGTTTTATCTCCGGCATTCCCGTTTTGCTGTTTCCATTATATATCGTTTTTTTGAATACGTCAACGCTTGTTTTCGTAAAAATAAAAAATTTCCCTATTTCAAAAACGGCAGATACCTGTCATGGTATCTGCCGTTTTGCAGTATGTTTGAATTAAAATTCCACTTCGGTATACAGGTCGACAACCTCCGGTCCATCAAATAGCTCGGCCAGCTGCGGAATGATACGCTGGAAATGCTCGCTCGCATTGTGAATGTCAATTGCCTCCTGATCCTTCCAGATTTCAATAAAGCAGTGTACACGCTCGTCTGCAATGCTCTGGTTGGAAGTATAGGTGATGTTTCCAGCCTCTGCACTGGACTTTTCAACCAGTTCCTTTGTCAATTCACGATACTTCTCAATGCACTCTTTACGGATTATCTGTTTTGCCACAATTTTAATCATAAAATTACGCTCCTCTCTTTTCCTATCAGGGTCATCATCTGATAATCGGTTAATATAATTATATCAAATTTTATATCCGCTGAAAAGCATCCAATGGAAATCTTTCCCCTGATCGCAGAAAGCATCTGTCATTTCTTCCATCATGCTGTTATTTTTGTTATAATGGTGCCAAATCATTTTGGAGGGGATATTATGGGATATATCCGTCATCCCTCATATTATAAAAAATTCAAGTGCATCGGCTCTGACTGCACGGACAATTGCTGCATCGGCTGGGAAATTGATATTGACGAAAACACCCTGGCATATTATCAGCAGATATCCGGTACATTTGGTCGAAAATTGCAGGAAAAAATTGCACTTCCAGCATCTGATTCTGAAGGGAATGCACATTTTATTATGGATTCCACAGAACGCTGCCCATTTTTAAACGACTGCAACCTCTGTGATATTTTCATACATCTCGGTGAAGCGCATCTTAGCCAGATCTGTACCGATCATCCCCGTTTTTATGAGTGGTTCTCAGATGGGCGCGAGGAAGGTCTTGGATTATGCTGTGAAGCCGCCGCAAAGCTGATTTTACAAAACACTGGATATCCCGAATGGGACATCAGCTATGATGAGGAAACCGTAGAGGCAGCTTCCGAAGATATCCGTCTTCTGGAACAATTGCTGTTTTCCATGCGAGAAACGCTGTTTTCTATCATCAAACCTGAAACAGATACCCCATTGGACAGCAAAATGAACCAGCTATATCAAACAGCACTTTCCATGCAAAAGCAATATGATGATATCCTGTTTCCGTTCCCCGAAGCAGAGGAACCGCATGCAGAAGACGCACTGAACTGGTCCCTGCTTTTCTGGCAGGAAGATTTTCTATCTGCCCTGCTGGACAGCTGTCTGTGTCTGGAAATCAATGATGCAGAATGGCGCGATCTGCTGCTTGCGGCAAAGGCATCCCTCCCGGAAATCATTTGCCACCGTCCCGCCTTTCTGCAATACTATCAGCAAAAACTGTATGAATACGACCAGCTGCTGATTTATTTTATATACAGGTATTTCATGAAAACTTTAGTGGATGATCTGCTGCTGGAAAAGGTAAACTTTGCTTTACTCAGTGTTTCCATAATTCAGCTGCTGGACATCTTCTGCTGGCTCCGGGATGATACGCTCACAGCATGGCAGCAGCTTTGTCTGTGTAAGCTGTATTCCAAAGAGATAGAATACAATACAGACAACACGGATTTTCTTTCGGGCTATGCTATAACAGAATAACAAAAAAGAGAACCTGTTTTCCGGCATGATGTAAACTGCCAGAATCGGTTCTCTGTTTTTTATTTGTCAGAAATCCTGCGCCATCCGGCTGGAGGCGGCCTCGTCCAGCTCTGTGACCTTTGTATCCATGACTCGATATACCCGCTGACACATATTCAGCACACTCGGACGATGGGTGGTTACAATACAGGTCTTATTGGGATGCTGACGGATAATGTTCCGCAGTACCTGCCGTTCGGTCTCTACATCCAACGCACTGGTTGCTTCATCCAGAAGCAGAACCGGTGCATCCCGCAAAACGGCTCTCGCAATGGAAACACGTTGCGCCTGCCCTTCAGACAAACCACGCCCTCGTGTGCCAAGGGTGCTGTAGATTCCGTCATCGAGCTTTTGGACAAAATCCCATGCGCAGGCTGTTTTTAGCGCTTCAACGATCTCTTCATCCGTTGCATCTTCCTTAACCACACGCATATTTTCTGCAATCGTTCCGGACATAAGCGTATTCCCCTGTGGAACATAGGAAAAATACCGGCGCGTATCAGCATTGATGGTAACGTGGTTTTGGTCTCTGTCAACCAGATCAACAGCACCCTGATCCGGGTGAATCAATCCGAGAATCATGCGCAGCATCGTCGTCTTTCCTTCACCACTCGGGCCAACCAGCGCAATAATTTCGCCAGGACTGGCAAGAAAATCGGAATCTGTCAGAACTTTGTTGTTCTCCACATAGGCAAAATCTACACTGCTCATCCGCACGGCAAAGCCATTTTCCGCAGCCCTTGCCATCTGCGCAGATTCCTCTGCGATATGCTGTTCCCGTGGCAACTCTACCAGCTCACGGATGCGATGTGCTGAAACAGAGCTGTTCAACATACCTGGGATAATATTGACCAGAGAGGAAAAATTATTGGAAAGCTGCGTTCGCTGCTGAAGAAACAGCGTCATCGTACCAAATTCGATTCTCCCCGACCACAAAAGGAACAGACAGTAGCCGAACGCAACAAATGTAACAAATGTGGATACCAGTGATGTTGCAATGTTGGTTTTAATGGAAAACATATTGTAATCCAATGTATAGTCCCTCAATTTCTTCTGCCACTTGCGCAAGCCATGGCTATAATGATCCATGACACCAAAGGACTTGATCGTATCAATATTATAAAATGTTTCAGACTCATAACTCATGAGCTTACTATTCATTTGCAATACTTTTTGACGGTATTCCCGGTTTTTCCGCATCAAAAAGCGGCTGGCAAGCAGCAGAAATGGAGCGGAAAGCAGGGCAATGAATGCCATAATAACATCATAATGCAGGATGACGACAAAGGTTGCAGCAAAGGTATACAGAGCTATGATAATATTGGGGAGCCAGCTTACTGCATTGCTTGCTACCGTGTTAACATCATTGTTGAACCGGTTCAGCAGATCACCGTTTTCATATTGGGAAAGCTCCAGCCAGTCTGCATCAATAATTTTATCGAAAATGCTTGCCTGTATATCATTATTCACATAAATAGACAGCTTTGTAGCGTATCGGCTTACCAGGCTGGAAAACAACAGGCTGATTACTGTGCTAAAGATCATCAGCAACGCCAGCTGCCACAACCTGCCGATCTGCCGATTGGTGATGATATCGATCATATATTTGCTGGCAACCGCGGAAACCAACCCCAGCGTTGAGCTCAGAATCCCCATCAAAGTATAGAAGCATATTGCCCATTTATATTGTTTGCTGAAGGAAAAAATCCATCTCCAGTCATCGAAAAAATCAGAAAATGTACCGTCATCTATTTTATTTATCATCATCTGGATGAATTTTGATTTCAATATTTTATTGAATCCCGAATATTCTTTGATATCATCGGGCTTCTGATAAGGATTCATGCTCTTTCTTATACCTTTCTCTCATGCTGCATCATTCATCGGACTGCATATCAACTGCCGGTCTGCTTCTATTGTTCCATGAATCTGTACGTTTGTCAAATCCCCTTTTACACAAATTCTTTATCCGCACCCTGTTTTTCCCGCCTTTCTATATCAGACAGCGCTGAATAATCCGTTTCCTGCGTAGAAAATGCCATAAATTCCGCAGTCATGCATCTTCCCTTCAATGATTTTTTATGCTATCATGAAACACAGGATAAGCGGGTATTCCTCCCGCAGTTTACCAGAAAGGCAACCGTATGATTGATTTACATACCCATATCCTTCCGGGTCTGGATGACGGCTCACAGGAAATGGAAGATTCACTGAAAATGTGTGCACTTGCTTTGGAAGGCGGCGTGGACACCATTATGGCAACACCACACAGCAACCAGCTCGGAAGATTTGAAAATTTTTATTCAGAAGAGCTGGAACAGCAGTTCTTGCAGCTGCAGCAGGCCGTTTCTGAAGAAGAAATCCCTGTCAATCTATATCTGGGCATGGAAATTTTTGCTTCCGATGACCTGGAAGAAAAGATACGCGATGGGGCACTCATCAGTCTGAACCATTCCAGATATTATCTGATTGAATTTGCCTTTGACGAAAATCCCCGGCAGATTGGCGACGATCTGGAACAGATTTTTGCTGCGGGCGGTGTCCCATTGATTGCACATCCCGAACGTTATTTCTGTGTGCAGGATCATCCTGCGCTGGTTTATCACTGGCTGCAGATGGGCTGCTTTACGCAGGTAAACAAAGGCAGCCCATTGGGTAGGTTTGGCAGACATGCCGCCCGTGCTGCCGGATTTCTGCTGCAAAACCAGCTTGCTACCTGCATTGCAAGCGACGCACACAGTCCATATGCTCGGACTACCTTTATGGGAGATATTCAGGATTATCTGTTTGACCAGTTCGGCGAAGCTGAAATGCTTCGTTTAACCGAACAAAATCCCTACCGTATCATACATGACAGGGATATTCCATCGCATGGCATTCTTCCCGAACGCAGACGAAGCTTTTTCTTTTAGACAGGGGGAAATCATATGAAAATGATTGATACAAGGGAATATGTCTCTGCCCTGCGTGAGCTTGTCCAGGCCGGACAGGAGGTCAGTATGCAGATTGCCGGAAACAGTATGTCTCCATTCATGATACATGCTCGGGACAGCATCAGCTTCCGCACACCAGAGCAGCCGCTTCGCCGGGGAGATATGGTATTTTACCAGCGCAGAAACGGACAGTTTGTGATGCACCGCATTTATAAAGCCCGCCCGGAGGGCTACTATATTGTCGGTGACGCGCAGACAGAAATAGAAGGTCCGATCGCAAAAGAACAGATTTTTGCGATTGTTACCAGAGTGCAGCGCAAGGGAAAATGGATTGATTCCTCTGATTTCTGGTGGAAATTCTTCGCTGGTCCCTGGCTGTGGGTTGTTCCCATCCGCCAGCCGATTGTCCGGCTGTATGGAAAACTGAAGCATATTCATCCTACATCATAGAAAGCGCAGCTGTTTGAAGCAAAGAACAGCTGCGCTTTGTTTTTTCATTTATGATTCTGTAAAATTCATCCAGGAACCAATGGTAATTGCTTTGGCATCGGGTGCATGGCCGATTTCCTGTGTTTTTGCAACCGGAATCTTCCCTGCAAGCTGTAAAACAAGCTGCTCCAGTTCGTCTTCTGTCTGCTCCTGTTCCAGCTGCGTAAATGTTCCCAGCAAAATGCCATGGAGCTTTTCCAATACACCAAGCTGCTGCAGCTGGCTGAAATAGGTAATCATCTGCGGCATACGTCCACTTCTGGCTTCCAGCAGAAGGATTTTATCCTGCATATCCGGAAAATACTGGGTTCCCGCCAACTTTAACAAGCAACGGATATTTCCACCCACAACGACACCGGACATCTGATTCCCTTGTAAAAAATGATACGAAAAATCAAACAGATTTTCGCTGTCCGCATAGGCCAAATGCCGGATCTGGTATAAAACGCCTGGATTTCCTGCTTTCGCATAAACCGCATTCAGTATAACAGTCAGATCGCTGTATCCCCAGAACTGCTTTGGCTCGCCAAAGGAATTTCTTGCGCCCGCAATGCCAGCAAAATCCAAAAACGGGAGTATCTCATTGGCAATATCTCCACCCGAGAGATCAAAAATCGCATCAATTTCCGTGTCCTGATAAAAAGACATCAGGCTTTCCGCCCGTTCCCTCGCGCTGCCGCTTCGCACGCCGTCTTTTTGAAAAATATATTCACTGAAAACCGGATGGATACCCTGTGATTCCAACAAATCCGTCAGCGTCTTCCACTCGTCCTTCGTCTTGCTGGAAAGTCCATTGGAACAACAAACCAATCCGGCTTTTCTGATTTTCTCCATCTCTGCCCTCATTTCCGCCTGGATACCATGCCGATTTTGTGGCAGTCCATCCGGCGGACAAATTCGATCATTTCCTCTATACGTGCTCTCCTTCATTCCATTGAAAGCTTCCCGCCTTCGTACAACGTCTGATACAGCAGAGTAAACAGTTTGTCACGGCGCTGCAATGCCTCTTTATCCTTGTCACCGGAATAATCATAAAAGCCCTTTCCAGTTTTCACGCCATAATTGCCCGCTGCAAAGCAGTCTGCGATCGGCTTCTGTGGTTCATCCGCTTTGCTCAAATCCGGACTGAGATATTCAGAAATATGATAAAAAATATCCAGACCGCCGAAATCTGCCACTTCAAACGGACCGAGCACCGCATACCGGAAACCAAGACTGTATTTCATAACAGCATCAATATCCTCCACCGATGCAATCCCACGCTCCACCATTTCCATGCATTCCCGCAAAATCGCATACTGAATACGGTTTGCAATGAAGCCTGGTACATCCTTCTGACACAAAACCGGTTTCTTGCCGATCTGTAAAGCAGCTTCCTGTACCAATTGTATACTGCGTTCGTCGGTCTCCTCGCCACGGATGATCTCAATCAATGGAATCAGATGCGGCGGATTGAACCAGTGCATACCGAGAAACCGGTTCTTTCCCTTTACCCGTTCACAGATTTTATGAATCGACAAGCCGGAGGTATTGGTTGCAAGAACGCAGTCGGAGGAAACCACTTGGGAAACATTTTCCCAATAATCCTGTTTGATCTCCAAATCCTCAATAATAGATTCGACAATCAGATCACGGTCAGCAAATATCTGCATATCTGTAGAAAAGTGCAGATTGGCAAGAATTTCATCTGCCCGCTGCTGTGTGATCTTTCCGCCTTCCACATCAGATTTCAGGCTGACAGAAATATTATTCCGTACACGCTGCATGGATTTCTCACTGCGCACATGCAGAACTGTGTCAAAGCCATGCTCCATAAAAATCAATGCCATGCTGGAACTCATGGTTCCTGCCCCTGCAATGCCAATCTTTAACTCCATGCTGCTTTCTCCCGTTCAGACAAACTGGTTCTTTGTCTTATCGTATGCATAATCCACTGCGTTCAACTTGCTCACCAGAGCTGCCTGGTCCACTCCTAAATCCTCGCAGAGCAGGTCAAGGGATGCGTAATGATCACGCAATTTTGTGTTGATGTAACTGAGCAAAATAATCGGGTCCTGTGGTATCATTGTTTTCTGTCTCCTTTTTTATGATTGATAATCAAACAGACCATCATTTTTCTGTTCCAATGCTTTGATGGCATGATAGGCAAATGCATTATACGGTGTCGGAATACCCAGTTCACGTCCCATCTCTACAATGGCTCCGGCAAACAGGTCAATTTCCGTATGACGTCCGGCATCCAGATCCTGCAGAGTAGAATACCGCGCCCATTTCTGTGCAACCTTTTTCTTTCCACCCAGCATAACCGTTGGCGTAGAAATATCAACGCCTTTTGCCGCTGCAATCTTTACAACTTCCTCACGCAGCTGCTTGGACAAAAACGCTGCATGTTCACTGTCCGTATACACACCCATTCCTACGCCAAGAATAGCCTGAACAAGATTGCAGCTAATATTCAAAGCAAGCTTGTCCCACTGCTCATGCAGAATATCTTCTAGCATGGTATGATGCAGCGGGGTGCCATCCAGCAGTTCTTTTACCGCAAGCATACGTTCCGTTGGCTCTTGGCTGTCTACCTCACCATAGAAAATACCCGGTGTATTGTGACCATAGAATTGTATTCGGTTGCCATTGCGTTCCGAGGCAATGCGGATGGTCGCATATAATACATGCTCCTTACCGATACGGTTCCCAATGATTTCTTCACTGGTAACGCCGTTCATCAGGCTGATGACAACAGTATGTGCATCCACAACCGCAGCTATATCATCCAATGCAGCTTCTAATGCCTGGGATTTGGTTGCAACGAACAGCACATCTACGCCCCTTGCTTCCTGCGGCGTGCGGACATGCAGCGTATACTGTTTTCCATTGATCTCGATTCCTTGTGTTTCCAGGCGCTGTTTGCGCTCGCCGTCTGCTACAATCCAAAGGTTATCGCCAAGTTTTTCGGACAGCCCCCAAATCAGGTATCCGCCGATTGCACCTGCGCCTAAAATTGCAGCTGTATTCATTTTCATCTCTCTCACCAGCTTTTTCTATTCTTTCATGTCCATCTTATCATGAAGCAGGTATTTTATCAACCAGCAACGGCTGCATACCACAAAATCCCACTTACCAGCAGACAAGCACCTCACTGGCAAATGGGATTTTTAATCATATCATTTCAGCAGGAAAATTTTTAGTCCTGCTCCTGCTGGTCTGTACTTTCTGCTGCTGCATAAGCCTCTTCATAAAAAACTTCCTGCGAATTCAGCTTCTTTTCTCCCAGCATACGCTCAATGTACAAGCGCTCTCTCGTCTGCATCTTGCCCTTTTCATCATCTGCCATAATCGTATCGAAAATATGACGGATACGTTTTCTTACATTTTCATCATAAATTGGCGCAGCAACCTCAACACGCTTCAATGTATTTCTTGTCATAAAATCAGCAGAGGCAATATATATCTTCTCTTCCTCTCCAACACCGAAACGGTAAATACGAGAATGCTCCAAAAAGCGTCCGACTACGCTGACAACTGTAATGTTTTCCGTTTTATTTTTTACTCCTGGTACAAGACAGCAAATACCTCTGACAATCAGCTCGATCTTAACACCAGCCTGAGATGCTTCAATCAGCTTGTCAATAATATCTTTATCCGTCAGCGAATTGATTTTAATGCCAATATAAGCCGGCAGTTTCTGTCCAGCCTTTGTAATTTCTGCATCCATCATTGCCAGCACCTTATTCTGCAGGCACTTCGGTGCAACCAGCAAATGCTTGGTTTCTTCTATCGTCTCACCCAGCAGAAGTGCACGGAATACTCTGTCTGCTTCCGCACCAATTTCCTGATTCGCAGTCAGCAGGGACAGATCCGTATACATACGCGAGGTTTTTTCATTGTAATTGCCCGTACCAATCTGCGTGATATATTGCAGGCCATTTTCCGTATTTCTGATAATTTGGCACAGCTTGGAGTGTACCTTATATTCGCCCAGTCCATAAATAATGTGACAGCCGGCATCCTCCAGTCTTTTGGACATTTCAATATTATTTGCCTCATCAAAACGTGCTCGCAGCTCGACCAGAACGATAACCTTTTTCCCATTTTCTGCCGCTTCGATCAGGGCATCAATAATTTTGCTTCGATCTGCCACACGGTACAGCGTCATTTTGATGGAAACCACACTGTCATCCTCGGCAGCTTCATGCAGCATACGGAGGAACGGCTTGATGCTTTCAAACGGATAGGACAACAGCACATCCTTTTTTGCCACCTGGTCCAGAATGCTTTTCTTCAAGTTCAGCTCTGGTGTCATGCGTGGATTCCGTCTTCCATAGAACAGCTCCGGGCGGTCACGCAGATAGCCCTGCAGCTGGAAAACAAACGACAGGTCCAGCGGAGTTTCCACCTGAATGATATGCTTTGGACGGACACTCAGGAACTTCGCCAGTTCTTTCTTCTCCTTGCTGTTGATCTCACGGCTCAGCTCCAGCCTTACCGGGCTCAGCCTGGTTCTCTGCTTAATCAGGCGTTCCATGACATCACGATAATCCATATCCTCGTCATATACCTCAATGCCGTCAATATCTGCATTTCTGGTAACACGCATGATAGATTTTTCCTTTACAGTATACGTTGGATACAGTTTGGAAACGAAGTGGAGAATCAATTCTTCACACAGCATAAAGTTGCCCGGACGGGATGGAATTTCAATCAAACGCTTAAATACACTATTGGTGCACGGTACAATACCCGTCTTTGTTTTGCCATTCTTTGTACTCAATACTGCCAGAGCATATAATTCCTTGTTGTTCAGGAACGGAAATGGCTGCTGCTTGCCAATAATCATCGGCATCAGGAACGGTGCAATATTCTGGTCAAAATAGGTTTCCAACAGGCATCGTTCCTTTTTAGACAGCTTGTTAAAGTTGATGATACGGATACCCTGCGGCTCCAGTTCACCCATCAGCTGTTCATAAATCTGCGCTTTTTTTATTTCCAGCTCAGCTGTTTGCTTTAAAATTGCATCAACCTGTTCTGCGCTGGTCATATTGGTCTTATTCTCCCGTATTTTTTCATCGGAATGCATCTGAACCATAAGTGTACCAACACGCACCATGAAAAATTCATCCAGATTGGACTGATAAATAGACGCAAATGTCAGGCGTTCCGCCAATGGCACATTTGCATTTCCCGCCTCATCCAATACACGTTCATTGAATTGCAGCCAGGATAGTTCTCTGTTTGTATAACAATTCTTTCCCATTTCCTCATTTCTCCTTATGTATTTCTACATCTTAATTATATAATTTAATCAGATTTTATTCCACACCTCTACCATTATTATGTAAATAAATGTAAGATTTATGTAAAAACCTGTCCGATTGTCCCGTAAAAAAGTGCCGAGACAAATATACAAATTCTGTCTCAGCACTCCATTGTGCGTGTCGTCTTCAATTCTCGGCATATTGCGCTGTCAGCTGCAGCAGTATTTCAACAACCATATCCATCTGCTCTGCAACAGCATGCTCATATGGCCCATGCAGCGCATAAGCGCCTGTTCCCAGATTCGGACAAGGCAAGCCGCGGAATGAAAGCTGTGCGCCATCTGTACCACCACGAACCGGATTGGAAACCGGTTTCATGCCAGCCAAACAGATTGCTTCCTTTGCTTTTTCCACAACCTCCGGATACTGACAGATTATTTCAGCCATATTCTGATACTGGTCACACATCGTCAGAACCGCAGTGCCAGCTCCATATGTCTCATTGATTGCGGTTTCAATGGCAGCCATCTGTGCCTTACGCTGTCTAAACCGCTCCCTGTCATGGTCGCGGATGATATAGGAAAGTTTTGCCGAGGATACATCGCCTTCCATTTGACACAGATGGAAAAAGCCCTCCCGGCCAGTGGTCTTTGCCGGAATTTCCTCCGCAGGCAGCATATGGTTTATTTCCATTGCAACCAGCGCTGCGTTAATCATTTTATCCTTTGCATCACCGGGATGGACAGAAACGCCTCTAATCTTCCAATCCGCACTGGCAGCATGGAAGGTTTCATATTCTATCTCATTCGGTGCGCTGCCATCCACCGTGTAGCCATAATCTGCGCCAAACTTTTCCAAATCAAGCAGAGCTGCACCATGTCCGATTTCCTCATCTGGTGTAAAGCACACACAGATTTTTCCATGTGGACGGTTTTCTGCAATCAGTATTTCACACATTGTCAGGATTTCTGCGATACCCGCTTTGTCATCTGCTCCAAGAACGGTAGTTCCATCTGTGGTAATGATCGTCTGCCCAACAGCCTGTTTCAGCTCTGGAAACTGCTGCACATCTATCGTGCGCCCGCTGGTTCCCAGCATAATGGGATTCCCGTCATAATGTTCTATTATCTGCGGACAAATGTTCCTTGCGCCAAATTCATTGACAATATCCAAATGTGCAATCAGGCCAATGCTTTTACAATTCTCACAGCCAGGTGTCGCAGGCAGAAACCCATACACATAAGCATGTTCATCGACAGAAACATCAGATAAACCGATTTCCTTCATATCTGTTGCCAATATATTTGCCAGATCAAACTGTTCTGGTGTGGAAGGTGTGCTTGAGCCACTTTCATCACTGCCAGTATATATTGTCACATATTTTAACAATCGTTCGCTTGCTTTCATTTTTTCTCCCTGACTTCCTGTTATAAGGGTATTTTTATTGTACCTCTTTTTCCATAAGAAATCTATGATTTACGGCAAAAAAAACGAATCGGAAGCAAAGAATTTACGTGCAGCAAAAATCATGCTATAATTTACTGACGATTTCAGAAAGAGGAAATAATCATGGACATTCTCTATCAAGATAACCGCATACTGGTCTGCATAAAACCTGCGGGTATTTTATCTACAGATGAACCGGGTGGATTGCCGGAGCTGATACGAAAACAGCTCGGTGACCCGCATGCCTGTGTACGGACTGTGCACCGATTGGACCGCGTTGTCGGTGGTGTTATGATTCTGGCACGTTCCCGTGAAGCTGCCAAACGGCTTTCTGCACAAATCCAGCAGCATAAACTGAAAAAAGTATATCTTGCCGTTGTCCATGGAAATCCGGGGAATGGGATCTTTCAAGACCTCCTTCTGCGCTCTAAGGAGGAACGAAAAACCTATGTGGTCACGGAACTCCAAAAAGGTGCACAAGAAGCTATTTTAAATTATCAGACTTTATTCCAGAAGGATAACCTGTCACTGGTAAAAATTCAGCTGAAAACCGGACGGACGCATCAAATCCGTGCACAATTTTCCTCACATGGTTTTCCGCTGTTTGGAGATAAAAAATATGGTGCACCAGAAGAATCCAGCCGTACCATTGCATTGTGGTCCCACTCCCTGTCTTTCACTCATCCACAGACAGAAGAACCGGTATTTTTCTCTGCACTTCCACCCCAAACAGTGCCATGGACAGATTTCTCACCGCTATGGCAAATGGATTTCCATACAGGAGGCAGCATATGAATCGAATTATTATCATCGGCGGCGGTGCAGCCGGTATTGCTGCCGCCATCAGCGCAGCTCAGACAAATCCAGCCGCACACATTACCATTTTAGAAGGATTAGACCGCGTCGGTAAAAAAATTCTCGCTACCGGAAATGGCCGGTGCAATCTGACCAATGAATATATCACACCGGAGCATTACCACTCCCAGCAGCCAGAACGTTTAAGAGAGCTGCTTACACAGATGTGTACCACCCGTACACTGGATTTTTTCCAGTCGCTCGGGCTGTACTGCACCTCCGAGGATATGGGCCGCATCTATCCCTACTGCAAGCAGGCCTCTATGGTACTGGACATCCTGCTTCTGGCCTTGAAACGATACCATATCCATGTCGTTTGCAGCTGTAAGGTGATTGATATTTCCATCAGCAAAAAAGCGTTCATCCTAAAGGCTGAAAATGGTCAAGAATACCGGGGAGATACCGTCATCCTCACAGCAGGAGGCAGAGCTGCCCCCAAACAGGGTACCAGCGGTACTTCTTATCCACTCGCAGTAAAAATGGGACACCGGTATGCACGCCTGTATCCGTGCCTTGTACCACTTCAATGTAAAAGCAGCGTACTCAAAGGGTTAAAAGGTATCCGCGTCACCTGTCAGTCTATTCTTTATCATGGAAAACAAAAGCTTACGGAAGAATTGGGGGAAATCCAATTGACCGAGTATGGTCTGTCCGGTATACCAGCTTTGCAGTTTTCCTGCTGGCTGGATATACCTGCAAAAGAAACAGATTACACCATCAGCCTTGATTTGTTTCCCGATTGGAGCTATGATGACCTGCGTTCGCTGATTCAGCAGCGTATCCGCGCATATCCCGAAGAAACACTGGACAATTTCCTGCTCGGTTTAATCAACAAAAAAATTCTATATGGTGTTTTCAAAACACTTTGCATAGAGCCGCTTTCCCGTACAACTTCTTCCCTGTCGAAACGGGAAATCGATCATCTGGTTTCCACACTCAAAGGCTGGAAATTTCCTGTTACCGGAACCCTTTCCTGGGATCATGCACAGGTGACTGGCGGAGGTATTTTCCTGGATGAAATTGATGATACTTTTGCTTCCCGCAAGCAAAAGGGTCTCTATCTTGCCGGTGAAATGCTGGATGCCGCCGGTGATTGCGGCGGTTACAATTTACATTGGGCATGGTGCTCCGGTATGGCTGCTGGAAAAGCAGCGGCAGAATTTGTTGCCCCACATTAAATTTTTTCATATACATAGCAACAGGACAGACTTTTTGGTCTGCCCTGTTTTTATTTTATCCCAATGGATCATTTTCAATTTTATCAGGAAATGTAATCGCCTGTGTTATGGTGGTTATACTGCTTCTTTATTTTTATAATAACAGAACCATCCGGCTGGGCTGTTTCCTCGACAATTTCATATTTCGTATTATTACGCTCCATCTGCGCTTTATACTGTGCAATCTCATTTTGTACTGCTGTCACAGCAGCATCATGCGGCATATCTTCCTTTAACAGGAAATGTACAGTCTGCAGAAGGCATGCGGCTTTAATTCGTTTCATGGTATGTTTACCTCCTTATGTGGTAAATGTATTATACCATATTCTTGCTGCCTCTTTCAAAGACTTTTTGATTATATTTGTTTTTTTCGTCATTTTTACAGCATAATAAGTTGCATGTATTTGTGCAAAATATCCTCAATTTTACCCCCATACCGATTATATTTTTATCGTTTTCTGCTATGTAAAAGAGAGGGATAACCGATATACTTCCCTCTCTGCCTTTTATTTTCATACGTCGGTTGCATTCATAAATCTCTTGCTCTTTATGACTTCATTAAGTCTCCGTTTTTATAAACCAAGGACGTATAGCAATCCAGAGAAAGGACAATTTCATGACCATCTGCATGACTAAAAAATGCAATGTCGTCTGAATATGCTATCAGTTCTTTCAAAAAACCCATGCCTCCAGCTGCATCAAAATATAAATCAACCGAGATATGGCTGAATTGCTGACTTATCCTAATATCAATTTCATACTCATTGGAAATTCGGACTGCGGTTTTGATAAAATCCTTTGCGGTTTGTTCCCGCTCCGGAATTGGGACATAGAGCACAGCCTTATAAATCTTCTGCACAATCTGCTCATACGTCAGCTCTTCCATTTCATCATTCATGTCGGCAGCATTCGCTTCCCCAAGCTTGGTAATATCCACCTTTGGGTACTTTTTCTCGTAAATTATTACGCTCATCCTGTCTTTCTCCTAAATTGATAACAAACATTCAGCATAATGGGGTTGATAATCCAGATTGTTTTTCCTGTTTCACTTGAACTACTTCTCCACACTACAATGATGTAGTTAACCTGTGTTTGTATGTATCATCAGTTCCAGCACTTGCAAAATACGCTTTTGCTCGTCTGGTGGAAGCGTTTTCAACTCATTGGAAAGCCGGGATGCCTGATAATCGTTTGAATGTATTATGACATCGCAAAAAATCGCATCGGCAGATGTCTCAAGACCGTTGATGATATCAATCAGCTTTTCGCAACGTGGAAAGGATGCACCTCGCTCAACGGTAGAAATATAGTTTGCAGTCAATCCAATTCTTTCAGCAAACTCTTCTTGCGTCATTCCCAGTCGTTCACGGCACTGTTTTATTCGTTTGCCTATACGTTTATCAATCATGGCTATATATCATTTCCCTTTTCTATATCTCTAATCATAATTATATGGATAAAAGACACAGATATACAGAAACGCTAATCCATGAACTAGAGATTAACGAATGAATTTTGTTCAATTTGCCAGTCAGAAAAAATTAGATTCTGATAGATGCTGTTTTCGAATATCCATGCTGTGTACCTGTTATCAATATATCAATCTATTCTTAGTTTACCCAATTTTCTATCGTAGAAAGATGATATATCGACTTTTGAAGTAGTGGTGTGAAGAGTATTAACGAATGCGTTTTGCTGCATTTATGAAATTAGAAAATAAAAGAGAGGGAACAGCTATATGCTTCCCTCTCTGTTTTTGTTCTCAGCCTTCCAGACCTTTGCTGACTGCATATGCAATCAGCTTGATCGCATTTTCAATATCACTTATGCTTGCCATTTCACTCGGAGAATGAATATAACGTGTCGGGATGCTGACTGCACCTGCACGCACGCCGCCTGCTGTGCGCTGGATGACGCCAGTATCTGTGCCACCAAACTCCATAATTTCACGCTGTACCGGAATGCTGCACTTCTCCGCAGCAGCATACAATGCTTTCTTCACATCCGTATCGCAGATAACAGAACGATCCATGATCTTGATTGCCGGGCCTGCACCCAGCTTCACCGCCATCGGATATTTGCGTTCCGGCATATCGCCGGTATCTGTGACGTCCACTGCTATTGCATAATCCGGCTGGACAGCAAATGCAGCGGTCTGTGCACCGCGAAGACCAACTTCTTCCTGCGCTGTAAAGGCAACGTATAAATCCGCATCATAATCTGCCTTTGCCAGCTCTGCCATCACACCGATCAGCGTGAGGCAGCCAATACGGTTATCCAAATACGGACCGCAAATGATATCTCCCTGCTGGAATGGTTCACCGTCAAATACCGCGAAATCCCCTACTTGGATATATTTTTCTGCCTGTTCCCGATTCGCAGCGCCGATATCCAGAAACAGGTTATCGAAGCTAAGCTTCGCATATGGTGTTTTTTCTTCAAAGGAAATCACGCCACGCGTGCCATTCTGGAAACGTACCCTGCGGTCAATCAAGTCACCAATCATCAAGCCGCCGACCTGCGCAAAGCGTGCAAAACCATTTTCATCAATATGGGTTACCACAATACCGATGGAATCCATATGCGCTGCTAGCAGAATCTTTTTCCCCGTTCCGGCACGATGGTAAATCAAATTATTCAGCGCATCGGTATGATGATCCCAGTCACCGATGTCATGAATGGTATTTGCAGCCAGTTCTGTCAATACCTCTGCAATACCATTTTCTCTCCCCGAAGGGCCAAATGCTGCAGAAAGTTCCTTAAATGTTTCAAAAATATCAAAAGTCATGATTCTCTTCTCCCAAATATTCCAGGAAACGGCGGCCTAACTTCAGCATACCGTTTATGTCTTCCATCGCTGCTACACTGGACGGTGAATGGATATAACGTACCGGAACAGCCAGTCCTCCGGTAATGATACCTTCTCTTGTCAAATGAATCCGCCCGGCATCCGTTCCCCCGGCAACACGGTGCTTCGTCTGCCATGCAATGTCATTTTTTTCTGCCAGCATACGCAGCGTTTCGAACATCTTCTGATTGTAAATCGTGGAACGGTCCATAAACGGAATCACAACACCGCGGCGCAATGCACACACCTGCTTTGCACCGTCTACCTCTGCCAGATCAGCAGCCGTTGTCCCTTCCAGTACCAAACAGATGTCCGGATTCAAAGCAAATGCAACACAACGTGCACCACGCAATCCAACCTCTTCCTGTACAGAGAAGACAAACCATGTATCTACTTCGGGCTGCTCCTTCAAAAGGGTCAGCATAGCGGCGCAGCCAACACGGTCATCAATTGCTTTCGCTTTCAGGAAGCCGTCACCAAATCGTACACAATCGGAATCAAATACGCCATAAGTACCCAACGGTACCTTTTTCTTTGCAGACTTTTTATCCGAAGCACCAATATCGATATACAGACTGCTGGTTTTTGGCATGGTCTGACGCTCTGCACGTGTTGTCAGATGCACAGCCTTGATGCCGACAACGCCCCGGACATCACCAAACAAAACACGCCGTCCAATTACAACACGCGGGTCAACACCGCCGACAAAGCCGAATTTGATACAACCATCTTCCGTATATCCCTTACAGATAATGCCAACCTCATCCATATGTGCTGCCAGCATGACAGTTTTGTCTATGTGCTTTCTGCCTTTACGGAATATCATGAGGTTTCCGATATTGTCCTCCCGGATTTCATCCGCATAAGGCTCTGCCTGCGCACGGATATAATCCCGTACGGCATCCTCACAGCCGGACGGGCCAGGCAGGCTGCACAGCTTTTCCAATAATTCTATCATTTCCGTGCCACCTCTCCGTGAAATTCCTTCAAAAATGCAGCCATCAGATCACTGACTGCATCCACATCAGAAAGCAGAATGGTTTCAATCGGTGTATGCATATATTTCAATGGAATGGACAGCAAACTCATTGCAATACCACTGCGTACAACCTGCATTTCCCACGCATTGGTGCCGGTATTCCCTTCCATGACCTCAATCTGATAGGGAATTTCCTCTGCACGGGCAATTTTTAACAGCATGTTGGTCAAACCTCTGTGCAAGTTAGGCCCCATGCCGACCAGCGCACCGCCCCCAAATGCAAAGGCTTCATCCGAACCGCTGTCCGGCGTCTTCGCATGGCTGACATCTACAGCAATGCCATAATCCGGCATGACCCGGAAGCTGGCTGCCAGCGCTCCCAGCGAATCGGTTTCCTCATGTACCGAACCACATACGACAATATCCACATCCAAATCTGCGTCCTTGACTTTACGCATTGCTTCCACACTCGCCACAAAACCTGCACGGTCCTCCACGCACTTGCCGGTAATCTGCCCATTTATCAGCTCATATGGCGGCTGGGCAAAGACAACTGGTGTTCCAATTGGAATGACAGCTTTCGCATCCAGCAATCCGGTATCAATCAGCATTTCATGCATGGGAACCGCTTTATTCTGTTCTCCTGCTGCCAGAAGATGCGGCGGCATACAGGAAATCACGCCATATAGAGGCTTTTCTGTTAAAATTGTAACCTCTGCACCCAGCAGCATACGCGGGTCAATACCCCCTACCTGTGTAAAACGCAGGAAGCCGCCATCCAATACATCCGTTACCATGAATCCAATCTGGTCAATGTGTGCATCCAATAGAACTGTCTTTGCATTGGGCTTGCCACAGCTTTTCCAGCCCAGCACACTGCCGCACCGGTCAATTTCAACCCGGTCACAGTAAGGAGCCAGCAGCTTTTTTGCAGCTTCTGCAGCATGTCCTTCAAATCCGGTCACGCCATCTGCACTGCAAAGCTGTATCAGCATTTCCTTCACAGTATTTCCTCCTTTGTAAACGAAACTTTTCATCCACAATTATTATACGCATCTGAACAAATTTGTAAAGCTGATTGTCACAAACCCGAAAATGTGTTACACTCTCAGGTATGATACGCAAAGAAATACAATATACCATTCCATCTGATGATGATGGAAAAACCGTTGAACGCTTTCTCCGTTCCCAGGGCTTTTCCCGTCATCTAATTATTTTAACCAAATATCATGAAAATGGTTTGGTTTTAGATGGCAAACCCACACGCTCCAATGTAAAATTATATGCTGGACAAACGCTGACTGTCGCCATCGTAAACAATTCTCCCAATGAAAATATGCAGCCAGCTCCGCTTCCACTGTCCATCGTCCATGAGGACGATGATATTATTGTACTCAATAAACCTGCCGGTATGCCGGTACATCCATCACAAGGGCATTACGATGATACGCTTTCCAATGCCCTTGCCTATTATTACCAGCAGTTAGGAGAGCCTTTTACGGCACGTTCTGTGGGCAGACTTGACCGGGATACTTCCGGCCTGGTGTTGTTTGCCCGTCATGAATTATCTGCGTGTATTCTGGCGGAACAAATGCGGAACCGCGAAATCCATCGGGAATATCGCGCCATCTGCACCGGTATTCTGCCGGAATCGGGTGTCATTGACGCGCCGATTGCACGTGCACATGACAGTACAATTGAACGCATCATTGACGAAGTGCGTGGAGAGCAGGCAATCACACATTTTCAGCGGCTTGCTGTCAAAAACGGGTATTCCCTCGCGGCTGTCCGTCTGGAAACCGGACGCACCCATCAAATCCGTGTTCACATGAAACACATCGGGCATCCGCTTCCTGGTGATTTCCTGTATCATCCGGACTACCACGTGATCCAGCGCCAGGCACTGCATTCCTGTCGTTTAGCATTCCGGCATCCGATTACAAAAGAAGAAATGGTGTTTACAGCACCGATTCCAGAGGATATGCAGCAGATTTTGCGATGAGAAAAGGGCAGCTAATGCTGCCCTTTTCTATATTATATGCCGAAAACACGCTGAATTTCTTCCCGTTCTGCCCGCTTCTCTACCCAGTTTTCCACATATCCACACTCTGTGCACACATACCGGATGACCGGGATTTTGCCTATCAATGTGATGGTTGTAGTATAGATATTATTTCCGCTGGCGTGCCTTCTTGGATTATCCGGTACACGGACAACTGCAAAAGAACTGCATTTCGGGCATCTTCCTGTTTGTTTCATTGCGCTTAAAACTCCTTCTTTGCCCGAATCCGCACGGAAGCTATAACGGATACTGGAAACAGTACAATCGCAATGATTGCCAGTGCCAGTGTGAGACTATACACCGTTATCATATGTTCCCATACATATGCAAATGCCCCGAGTACACATACAATACTGAAAAAGACAATAAATAACATCAGCATGATAATTCTGCCATGTTCTGTACCAAACCGATACATAATCGGCATCATAATTTCCATATATAGCAGGGTAATCGCTAGACACTGTATCAATGAAAGCCCCCAGTCAGACAATGCTATATCCATTGTTCCGGAAATCATGGAAATCAATCCCAAAAGGAAACCTACCACCATACCAGCTGCTATGCAGATGCCTACCATACCGTATCGGGCGAGTACAATCTGACGGTTGGATACCGGCAAAGCTGCTGTATACCTATCCCAATGAAAACTCTCCTCGTAGCTAAATGCGGAGATGCCAAACAGTGTAAAAATAAAAACCATCATATAGGAAAAGGCATGTCCCGAATTATTGATTACACTTAAGAATGCCATAACAATCAAATACAGCAATATAAATCCACCCTTTACACCGCTGTAAATCTGCATCAGGTCATATTTTATCAAACCCTTCATCGCTGTACACCACCTTCCATCAACACAAGAATCTGTTCGATATCTGTCCGGTCACATGTCAGGGCCGGATATTTTTCTATCATTTTTGCACGATCTTTGCATAATGCCTCAAAGAAATACATGCTCTTTCGTAATCCAAGAATATCCGCAGAATCCATCTTCTCCAGCTGCTCCGGACTGCCTTTGAGGATGCAATATTCGTCCAACAAGCTGTCTTTATCCTCATTTAGCCGGATTTTTCCATCTGAAAGAATCACAATCCGGTCCGCGATGCGGTCAAGATCGGTTGTAATATGCGTGGATAGCAGTACCGTGTGCATGCCGTCCTCAATATACTCTTGTAAATCATCCAGAATTTCATTGCGTGCTACCGGGTCAAGACCTCCCGTCGGTTCATCCAGCAATAACAGCTTCGGGCTGTGGGCTAACGCCGCTGCAATCGACAGCTTCTGCTTCATACCACGGGAAAATGTTTTGATCTTCTTTCCGGTTGGAAGTCCATATCGCTCGCACATACCGTAAAACAGATCCGATGACCAGTCCCGATATACAGATCCCAGCACAGAGTTGATCTGCTTCAGATTCAGAATGTTACTAAAGCAGCATTCATCATACACAATGCCGACATCCTGCAAGGCATCTGTGTTTCTCTCCTGTCCGAAAATATGGATTTCGCCACTGTCAGGATGTACTGCGCCAATCACACTTTTGATCGTTGTGGTTTTGCCTGCGCCATTGCGTCCCACCAGGCCAGTGATGGTACCCATTGGCAAAGAAAAGCTGACATCTTTCAGCGAAAAATCAGTATAATTTTTGCAGATTCCATTGATTTCCAATGCGTTCATATATCGTCACCTCCGAATAATTCATGCAGGCTATCGGTTAACTCCTGTTCGGTAATCCCTGCACCCTTTGCAATGTCCACAGCTTCCAGCAGCTTCGCTTCTGCCCGTTTCAGCTGTTCTTCCCGCATAAACTGTTGATTTTGATGTGCAACGTAAGTGCCGCGCCCCTGTACTGTTTCTACAAATCCATCACGTTCCAACTCTTCATACGCACGTTTCGTTGTAATTACACTGACACGCAATTCTTTTGCCAAAGTACGGATGGACGGCATCTGCTGCCCTGCTTCCAGCAAACCGGAAAGGATTTCCACCTTGATCTGCTCTGCAATCTGTTCATAGATGGGTTTTCCGCTGGAATTTGACAAGATAATTGCCACGCCATCACCTCCTTGTGTTTATTGTATATATTCACTATATACAGTATATACACGATATACACAGTTGTCAAGAGCATTACACAAAAAAATGACTGCAATTTTCATGCAGCCACTTTTGATTCATTTTCCTCTGTTTTTTGTCCAAATCCGATACAGTCCATACAATACCATATCATCTATGCGCTGTACGGTTTCCCGCATATAGTCTGCCACAAGCGGCGCATCCGTGCCAGTGAGATACACCGTGAGATTATCGCCCAATTGCTCCCTGCATTTTCCAATCATGCCATCTACCATGCTGGCAGCGCCATGCAGCACGCCGGATGCCATAGAATCCACTGTATTTTTTCCCAGCAGCTTCACAGTCTTACGGTTCAGGCTGATTAAAGGAAGCTGTGCTGCTTTTTCATGCAACGCATCCAGGCCAATCTGGGTTCCCGGCGCAATGATCGAACCCGCCAAAACACCCTTTGCATTCAGTGCCGTAAACGTTGTTGCCGCATTCATATCTACAACCAGTGCCGGAAGCTTTCCCTGTGCCGCTGCCTCCACTGCAACACATACAAGATCACTGCCCAACGCACGCGGATTATCAATCTGGATACTCAAGCCAGTTTTTACACCCGAGGATACATTGACAACCTCACAGCTGCAAAGAATTTGAACCGCTTCCGATATCACCGTGCTGAGAGACGGGACAACAGAACACACCACTGCACCATATATTTCATCTGCAGCATACCCTCTGAGGCGGAGTACGCTTTCAATCTGGCAGGCATACTGATCAGCTGTATGCCCCGTTTCCGTTGCCACGCGGGCCACCGCACGCAGTTTTGCACTCCCATCAAAGCAGCCTAACGTAATTGCAGAATTCTGTATATTGATTGCAAGCAGCATGTTGTCCTGTCTCCTTCATTTTCGACATTAATACTGCTCTTTATTATATGCTGATTTCCTTTGGCTTGCAAGCGGGCAATGCACGTACATTGCGCTGCTTTCTCTTAATTTTCAGCCGGTCCGCCAATAAAATCAAAGGGGCACTGAGTAAAAACCATACCAGACTATACCGCAGACAGATTTGTCCGGCCAGGTTAAACCATTCATCAGAATAATCCCACACCTGCAAATGCATACCTAAATTAAAAATACAGCCGAAAATAAATTCTACACATAAAATTGCTGCTGTCCCTGCCGCACAGCGCACTGGCAAAGGAAATTCATGCAGAAGATCAGAAATCTGCCCTAAAAGTCCAAAGCAGATGCCTCCCGCCAACGCCATCGACCAATGTGACCAGCCGCGGAACATATATTCTAAAAATGGATATCCCCAGCAGCCATAGGATACTAAAATCGCCGTTTTTTCCGCTTGTCTCACAGTTCATCACCCAAAGGCAGTATCTGCAAACCGGCCCCGGAATATACCCGTATTTTTAGGATATACTATTACAGGGTGAAAATATATGAAGGAATACTGCAGTTTCGATACAAAAAATAATGCATCCGGAGGGCTTATTGTACATCCAAGGCATCGGTTTCGTTTAAAACATGCCTGTGCCAAATATCGCAGCGGTTCCCTTACCCAGCAGCGCAATACGCATAATGTGTACTTTACGAAAATGATCTGACATTGTATAATGAATTTGATATCATACGTTTACATTTACTCCGATATTATTGAGGTGATTTTTATGGGAATGAATGCAACACCTTCTGCTGAACGTGTACATATTGGTATTTTCGGGAAACGCAATGCCGGAAAATCCAGTTTGATTAATGCCATGACAGGGCAGGATCTTGCCATTGTTTCCGACATTGCCGGAACAACCACAGATCCGGTTTCCAAAGCGATGGAACTGCTTCCGCTTGGTCCGGTGGTTATGATCGACACACCAGGACTGGATGACGAAGGTGAGCTCGGTGCACAGCGTATCCGCAAAGCCATGCAGGTCATGAATAAATGTGACCTCGCCGTGGTTGTCATGGATGCCACGGAAGGACAGACGGATGCACATACGGAACTTCTGTCCCGCCTGAAAGCAAAAAGGATTCCGCATGTCATTGCCATGAATAAATGTGATCTTCTGGAATCTGTTCCGGCTGATACAGAAGATATTCGTTATGTCAGTGCTGCAACGGGAACTGGAATCTATGCATTGAAAGAAAAAATTGCCCATCTGGTTCCTACTGGTGATGGCGGCAGACAAATTGTCGCGGACCTCCTGCAGCCAAATGATTTTGTTGTACTCGTCGTTCCCATCGACTCCGCGGCACCAAAGGGACGCCTGATCTTACCCCAGCAGCAGACCATCCGTGATATTCTGGAAGCTGGCGCAACTGCAATTGTCTGTCGTGAGACAGAACTTGCCGCTACATTAAAAAAACTAGGCCAGCCACCCCGCATGGTTATTACCGACAGTCAGGCATTCAAATCGGTTGCCGCTGATACACCAGAGGATGTTCCGCTGACTTCCTTCTCTATCCTGTTTGCACGGTATAAAGGACGCTTGGACAGCGCTGTACATGGTGTTGCTGCACTGGATAAGCTGCAGGACGATGATACCGTTCTGATCTCCGAAGGCTGTACCCATCACCGCCAGTGCGATGATATTGGTACTGTGAAGCTTCCCCGCTGGATCCAGAATTATACCGGAAAGAAAATCCATTTTGAATATACCAGCGGGGGCGCATTCCCGGATGATCTAACACCATATAAGCTGATTGTTCACTGCGGCGGCTGTATGCTGAACGAACGCGAAATGAAATACCGCATCGCCCGTGCAGAGGATGACGGTATCCCGATGACCAATTATGGTATCCTGATTTCCTATGTCAACGGGATTCTTGAGCGTGCAGTAAAGCCATTGGGTCTGAAAATCGAATAAGGCACAAAAAAGGAGCAGATATTTCTGCCCCTTTTTCTTTTATGGAACTTTATCCTTCGTGCAGGATGCTCCATCTGTAATATCCACGATAGCCGTCCTCAATGCTATATGCTTCATAGCTTTGCTTCTGCAGCAGCTCTGCATATTCATCACTGGTCGCACCGGTATAGCACATCATATAAATCGGTTTATCCTTTGGCAATTCGGAAAAATGCTGTTCCAATTCTTCCCAGTAAATATTGACAGCACCCGGACAGGTTCCAAGCTGAAATTCACGTTCCTTGCGCAGGTCAAGTATCAGCTTTTCCCGTGTATCTGCCATCATTTCATCTGTCGTCTTCTGATAGCCTGCCATAGTATTGCTTCCTTTCATTCCATGATCCTATTGTACATCCTGAATTTCTATCTGTTCTACAATTTCCTGTCCGGTGCCTGTTAATGCCATACTGCCATGCATCGGATAGGATTTGTACGTATGATAATTGAAATTTGTCAACGGGATATCGTAATCAATGCGAATCAGGCCCTTCAGGCTGAGCGTAGTCAAGGCATCGCTGTATTCTTCCGGTTGATATGCTGTCTCTTCCAAATAAATTGGCGTTTTCAGGTTCCAGCTTGCCGCAACTGGAAGAAATGGTGTGATAGCAAACTGCTGCAGCAGTGCATATTCCACCGGTGTAATCGTTATCTGAGATCTGCAGCCCCCGCCACAGCAAGCGCCGCATTGATCTTTGCTGCAGGATTTCCCACATGCATGTCTGCAATCCATTTTCCTGCTCCTTTCCAGTTAAAAAGAATCCATGTACTTCTATCTGCATCGTCATACTACACGAAAAATCTGTTTCTGTCAAATAGTAGGATGCCACAAAGCTATCGTTGTATCCTCTTTCGGTTGTATATTCTTTTGTCCTGTGAAATTGTGTTTTTGTTCCATATATGATATGATAACAACAGAATCAGATAAGGGATGGTGAAACAGATGCATTTCATCAGCAAATATCAATTCCCTGTTGGCCGGCTGACACTTGCCAGTGATGGGGAAAATCTCACTGGGCTGTGGATGGACGGGCAAAAGTATTTCGGCAGTACATTGGATGAAGTCTATCAGGAAAAACAGCTTCCTATATTCCAACAGGCGGAGGCATGGCTTGATACCTATTTTGAAGGTCAAAAACCAAAAATAACGTTTCCGATTGCCCCGTTGGGAAGTCCATTTCGCCGGGCTGTCTGGGAACTGCTGCTGCAAATTCCATATGGACAGGTTACAACCTATGGTGCTCTTGCAAACCAGTTGGAACAGCAAACCGGCAAACGTGCTTCTGCACAAGCTGTGGGTGGTGCTGTGGGGCACAATCCAATTGGAATCATCATCCCCTGCCACCGTGTGGTCGGCTCCTCCGGCAGTTTAACCGGCTATGCAGGTGGTATAGAGAAAAAAATCCAGCTTTTGCAGCTGGAAGGCATCCCGGCAGAACATTTTTTCGTTCCAAAAACCGGAACGGTGTGATCCTATAAGACACAATAAAACCATCAAAGGAAGGTGCTATATATGCTAGATTTTGAATATCATACCCCAACCCATGTCGTTTTTGGCAAACATTCTGTGGAAAAGGTTGGCAACCTGATTCAGGAGCAGGGCTGTAAAAAAGTCTTAATCCATTATGGTGGAGGCAGTGCAAAACGCAGCGGTCTGCTTGATCGCGTGGCAAAATCCCTCGAAACTGTCGGTGTGGATTATATCATGCTCGGCGGTGTTGTCCCCAATCCGCGTCTTGGACTGGTTAGAGAAGGCATTGCGCTGTGCCGGAAGGAAGGTGTTGACTTTATCCTTGCTGTCGGCGGCGGTTCTGTTATTGATTCTTCCAAGGCAATTGGCTATGGTTTGGCCAATGAAGGAGATGTCTGGCAATATTATGCAAAGAAGCAGGCTCCACCCGTGTGCACGCCAATTGGCGCAATTCTGACAATTGCAGCTGCTGGCAGTGAAATGAGTGACTCTTCTGTTATCACAAACGAAGACGGCTGGCTCAAACGCGGCCTGAGCAGCGAATGCTGCCGCTGCAAATTTGCCATAATGGACCCAACGCTGACTTATACGCTTCCGGCATATCAGACGGCCAGCGGCGCGGCTGATATCATGATGCATACCATGGAACGGTATTTTACGGCTGTTGACACTCCTATGAGCCTGACCGATCAGCTTGCAGAAAGCCTGCTGCGTTCCGTTATGAAGGATGTTACAGCTGCATTGAAAAATCCGGAGGATTACGATGCGCGTGCAGGTTTGATGTGGGCAAGCAGCCTCTCTCATAATGGCCTGATGGGCTGCGGAACAGATGGCGGTGACTGGGCAAGCCACCAACTTGAGCATGAACTTGGCGGTAAATATGATGTCGCACACGGTGCTGGACTGTGTGCTGTCTGGGGAAGCTGGGCAAGATCCGTTATGCCAGCAAATCCAGCACGTTTTGCAAAATTTGCTGTCAATGTTATGGGTGTTGAAGCGGGTGCTGATGATACGGAAACCGCAAACCGCGGCATTGATGCTATGGAAGCATTTTTCCAGTCTATCGGTATGCCAACCCGCATCAATCAAATGGGAATTGATCTTTCGGAAGAAGACATGCGGGAATTGGCATATAAGTGCACCTATATGGATACCAGAAAAATCGGCAAATTTGTTTCTCTGGATCGGGACGCAATTTATGACATCTATAAACTGGCAAGAGCATAACAGAAAAAATCCAGTCCTATGGCAACATAGGGCTGGATGATCTTTTTCTCTTATGGATGACAATGCTCCGGGATACCGATATCTACCAGAATTGTCTTTCCGCAGTATTCTGTTGCCTGCTCCTCCACATGAACCCATTTCAAGGAGTCAAAGGCAATGGTGATATCTGCCCGTACAGAGCCTTCAGCTGCGATTCCGGTATCTGCCTGCAGGCCGCTGGGCAAATCCAATGCTATAACATATCCATCCAAAGCATTGATTCGCGCACAAGCTTTTTGCCCGGACGGGCGCAATGCTCCATGGAATCCAGTACCATACAGAGCATCGACTATAACATCAGCATCCAGTTTATCAATTTCATCGAGTTGTTGAACTGTAACTGGTAGATCCTGTAAACGCTCAAAATTCATCTTTGCATCTGTTGTAACCGGCTGTCCCTCTGCCAAAATGACAGAAACTGAAAAACCATCCTGTGCTGCAAGCCGTGCAATGACAAAGCCATCGCCGCCATTGTTCCCCTTTCCTGCCATGACAACAAAGCGTTTTGCATCTGCTTTTTCGGTACGAATTATCTGATATGCTGCAGTTCCTGCATTTTCCATCATCTGCAGATAGGAAAGTCCATTCTCATCGGCGTTTTTTTCAATCTGTTTCATTTGTGCAACCGTTACGATACGCATATTTTTCCTCCTAAAATCATATCATAATAAAGGAATTGTCATTTATGAAAATAATCAGTGAAGTTTTTGTTTGCCCTTCCACTGGCTGGGGGGCATTTCTCGTCTATGATGAAGAAGAATGTGAATTATACGCCCGCGTCTGCGATGAAGACGAGTGGGATCCGGAATATGCAGATGAAGAGGTGCTGCCGGATTTCGAAGCCACTGAAATCTGGTGTGAACAGTTTGGCTATCGCCGCTGTGATTCCTACACAGAAGCTATGCAGACAGCAGATTTATTCCATACTACATTTTAAAATCAGTATAGCATCTCTTTCATAAAGATGCAATTCTTCAAAAAAGAACTTTACAAATGAACTTCTACTTGTTATAATAGCAAATGGACATGCGCCCGTAGCTCAGCTGGATAGAGCGTCAGACTCCGACTCTGAAGGCCATGCGTTCGAATCGCACCGGGCGTACCACAAAAACCGCTTGAATCGTAAGATTTGGGCGTTTTTTTGTTCACGCGGCATATTCTTTTATGTGCAGCAGGCAAAAAGGCAGCCGTATAAAACGGCTGCCTTTGATAAAAACGAGATATTAAACCTTCCCACTCCCCTTTCGGAGATATACAGACCATCGGTTTTACCGGTGGTTTTGATTTTAAAAGCTTCAATCAGAATATTCGCGCACCATTTTGAACAGCTGGGTTCGATTCCGTATTCTCAGCTTCTTATAGATATTCAGAATGTGCTTTTTTAATGTATTATTCGTAATTGTCAGCTGCGAACAAATAATCTCATTCGGCAATCCCTGCATCAGCAGTCCCAGAATCGTAGTTTCCCGTGCAGTCAGACAAAAACGCTCCTCACATTCATGGATGCTGAGCTTCTCATGCTGACGCACGCGGTCTTCATAATACCGTGATATACGCAAAGCCAGATGCTCCTTAAACATATCCAGTAGGAACACATCATCATATACAAAATCTAACTGTCCCCTGCGCCGATAGAATGAAATCTTTGCAAGGACCTTGCCTTCAAATGCAGGAAGGATATGTACACTGTGATGAAAGCCTTCTGCCTGTGAAAAACGTTTATAACACTCGGTTTCCATACGCTCATCTTCGGAAAAAACATCACTTTCCCGATAAACCATGCTTTTCCCACCCATCAGCAAGCCGCGGCTGAAATCCAGTTTCTGATAATTCTCCAGATAATCCTTTGCAACATCTTCCGGGTATTCATAGCAAACCGCATGCTTGAGCTGCGGTAATTCCGGTTCAGAGGAATAGTAGAATACTGCACCATCAAAATCCATCAACAGGTGCATTTGCTCAAGGAAATGGCTGCACATTTCACCAAAATCACTGATCTGGTGAATCTGGTATGTAATATTGTTAAAAATAACCCAATCATTGGCTTCTTGAATATGCAAACTGTTCGCCTCCAAAGAATACAAACATAAAAAAGAAGGCGTTCTACGGAGATACTCCGTAAAACGCCTTTGTCTTACAACGATTATAATAGCATGACATCATAAAACTGTCAAGTATTTGAAAACAATAATTCTGAATAAGTAACATTATGCTAATAAATACTATCTATTAGGAAGCTTCTGGCATATCCGTTTGCTCTTCCTGCACAACTGGTACTACTGCATCAGCCAGCCACGCTTTTCCTTCATCTGAAGCAAGCCAGCGATAGAATTGCATTGCCGGATGATCTGCTTCCATATCTGGTCGGACAGCGATATAATACGGCACCTGCAACGGATACTGTTCTTCGGCTGTTTCCGTTCGGTCCGATATATTTTCATCTGATGCAGAAACTACCGTACTATTCGGCAGAATACCATCAACAGCAATCATCTGCGTATTTTCGGGCTTTCCATTTTTCACAAGAGAAAGATATGTTGCATAACATAGGGTTCCCTCTGTATGTGGACAAGCTGCCGTCAATGTATCTTCTCCGGATTTTACTGTCACGCCTGTACATTCCTGACCGAAAATCGTTGCAAATATCCTGCGGCTATCAGAATTTGGTGCACTCGCGTAACCAATCCAGCTCTCAGATCCATTTTCCTGATATGCTGCCAAAATATCTTCCTTTGTCAGATCAAGAACTGTTTCATTCTCTGGGCTGCTTCCTGCCAGAAATACCAATGCATCCGTGCCAATCTCCAGCCATTCAATTCCCTGCTCCTTCAGCTGTGTGGCAGTTTCTGCACTGGGTGCATAGGCAAGGGCTACATCCAGTTTTCCATCCAACAGGCATTGCCATGCCTCCTCACTGCTTCCTGTAAACTCTGTTTTATCAGAAGCTGTTTCATAGGATACATCACCTGCTTTGGCTGCTGCCAGATTTCCAGCAAGTGCAAGAGACGCACTTCCTCCAAAGGTAAAATCGTCCAGATCAATTTGATGCACCACTGGGCGCTCCTCAGCGCTGCCGACTATGCCAGACCCTTTTTCCACTGGCACAGCTGCTGTCCCACAGCCTGTCAGCAATGCGCTGCAAAGCATCACTGCGAGGAGTTGCTTTTTCATCCTTATTCCCTCCTCACTTTACACCGGAAAGCTGTGTCCGTACAATCCATCTGCCGCGGGAATCCACAATGCCGGACCATCCGTCCTGTACTGCCATATAATAAGTATCTCCAACACTGGAAATACTGTCATATTCCGGTTTTATTACCATTTTTCCATGGATATTGCCAATACCCTGCAAACCAGTCTCTGTATCCGCAATCGTAAATACTGTGTCAGACAGTGCCGCAGGCTGCTCTGGTACAACATACTGATAAGAAATCAAACTGCTTATTTTCCCATCATCCAAATCAAAAATCTGATAGCTGTCTCCCTGTATAGCAATCAGGCTGTTTTTCTGCTGATAAAAAATCGCACGGTCTTCCAGTGAAATACTTTTTAAGTCGTCAAAGATAACGGTACATCCATTCTCAGCATCCGTGTAAGAAAAATAGCTGTTTGGCAGACCAACCAACGGCTGTCCACTTAAATTTTCCGGAAGCTTCAGCCTCTGTCCCTTATTTGCACTGATAACAATACATTCGTCTGCTGACTTCCACAGCTGATACAACGGATAATCATCACTGCAGTGAGAACCATTGATATAATCAAATGCAACAGCTTCTTTTCCTGAAACATCTATCACACCAAATTTACCTTCTGTATCTTCCACCAGTACATAGCCGTCGCAGACATCATCCATCCACGCTGCATTGCTGAACGGGGTGATAACACCCTTTTCATCTACAATAGCCCATTGGTTTTCCGAAATCTGCATAGACGCATAACCTTCCGAAAATGCTCCGATCTGATACGCCGTCAGCGAGGTCAGTTCACTGATTGTATCTGCATCATAAATATGCCAGATATCGCTTGTATCCGTCGTTTTCCGGCTGACAATAATGCCGTCTGAACATGATACCATACTGCCTGCAACATCATGAAGAAGCTTTCCGCTGCTGTTGTAAACCTCTGTATCCGGGCTATCCGCTTGCTGTACAAAAATATAACCGTCTTCTGCCGTAATGCTGCCGGAAACAGCACCAATCATCCAGCTTCCATCCCGCGCTGCACACGAAACCAAGCCCTCTGCATCGGTCAAGAGCCAGACAAAACTATCCTCACACACCAAACGCTGCGCTTTGGTATAAACCGGATTGGTAATCAGTTCACCAGCCTCATCTGCCAATGCGTAACGGTAAACCGCTGATCCATCCTCTTTCCAGCCGACAATCTCTGCTGCATAAGGGAAGATTTGTCCATAATCAGATGCCGGGATCAGAATGTCCTTTAAACCAATTTCACGTGCGATACCAACAGCCGGTTCTGCCGTTTCGAATGCCACTGTATCTGCCGTTGGTACAAGCTCCGCCGGAAGCTGTTCTTCCGGTGCTGAACCGTTGTCCTGTGGTGCAGGAGCCGGAGTCAGAGCTGCAACAGCGCCACACAAAACCGCAGATATTGCAAGCATACCTGCTGCACGTTTTATCATATGGCACCTCCTGTTTGTATTCATTCCATTATGTCATAAATTCATTTCAGAAATTTATGAAAACAACCGTTGTGTTTTCTATAGCTATTCTAAACAGGTAATATCTGACTGTCAAGGCATGAACTGTTAACATTTTTTATCTGCACAAAATAACGCAGCCAATGCCACAAATTTCTGGCAAAATTAACTGCGTTATATTGTTACTTTTTATTCAATTTTTGAACAGTCGAAAAATCCGTTTGAAAAATCCCTGCCCTGATACTTCTTCTGATTCCTGCTTTTTTTCTTTTGCACGCAAAATTTTCATGGTTTGTTCGATGCCTTCTTTCGCTTTTTCTGCTTCCGGCATCTGCTGCGATTCTGTCGCCGAATCCACCGAAGGAGTTATGGATGCATCGCGGGTGAAGTAATCAAACAATTTCATTTGGCTGTTTACCACCTGCGCATCTTCTCCACAGGTAACACGCTGATATGTGCCATCTGGCTGCATCAGCCAGGACTGATAGTTATCATTTTCCAATGTTTTCAGAATATATAACAGCTGTCTGCGGATCTCTTCTGATTTTGGCTCTGCAAAAATTTCCACGCGCCGCTGTGTATTTCTGTTCAACAGATCTCCGGATCCCAAAAGAATGCGCTGACGATCCCCTTCGCCAAAAACAAAAATACGGGAATGCTCCAGATAACGCCCAAGCAGAGCACGAATGGTAATATTTTCGGTATATCCCTTGATGCCCGGACGCAGGCAACAGATGCCCCGGACATACAGATGGATTTCTACACCTGCCTGGGATGCCTCCACCATCTTCTCCATAATGCCAACATCATTGAATGAATTGACCTTCATGGCAACATAGCCATGCCCGCCATTTTTCTGTATTTCAATTTCACGGTCAAGCAGCTCCAGAACATGTGAACGATAGCAATGCGGGGCAACCCACAGGGATTCTGTCTGCTCCGTGATCTCACCAATGGCAAGATTGTTAAATACCGCTGTGGCATCTCTGCCTACGGCAGCTTCGTTGGTAATAAAGCAAAGGTCTGTATACTGTTCCGAAGTTTTCTCATTGTAGTTACCAGTGCCAACCTGCGTTGTATAGCTAACATTTCCATTTGCATCTCTGCGTGTAATGACGCACAGCTTTGCATGCACTTTATAGTCACTCAAACCATAGATGACCCGGCAGCCTGCCTGTTCCAGGATTGCAGAATAATCAATATTGCTCTGTTCATCAAAACGTGCCCGCAGTTCCAGCATACATAGAACATCCTTGCCGCGGTCTGCCGCATAACACAGCGCAGATACAACCTTACTATGTCCCGCCAGACGATACAACGATATCCGAATGGAAATGACCTCCGGATCATCTGCCGCTTCATACAGCATGTTCAGAAACGGGCTATAACTATGAAATGGATATGCCAACAGAATTTCCTTTTCCGCCAGCTGACGAATCGGAATGTTCTGCTGATAGATCACAGGCATATGCGGTTTGCGTTCCGGATAAAACATTGACATATCGGACTTTTTCACTTTGCCGGGAAGAGAAAATCCAAAACTGAAATCCAATGGGATTTTCTGTACAAAAACACCTGACTTGGCTACCTCCAAATGCTCACACAGGTATTTTTGAGTTTTTTCCGATTTCCCGGACATCTGTAGCCGGACAGCAAACAAACGACGTCTTTTTTTCAGCAGCTCCTGCATGACACCTCTGAAGTCGATATCATAATCCAGCAGTGCTTCGTCAACTGTAATATCTGCGTTTCGGGTCACACGGATTGTTGTTCTCTCTACAATTTTCTGCTTGGTAAACATCTGCTCAAGATAATGCTCAAGAATATCACAGGTAAAAAATACCTTGATCCGCTCGTCAAAATTAACAACAAAATAATCCGGCAGATGTCCAATCGGAATCACACCAAAACGTTCTCCGCCGTTTTTGGTAATATGGCAGGAAACCACATATTTTTCTTTATTGCGGAGAAACGGGAAAGGATGATGCCGATCCACAATCTGCGGAGACAGTAGCGGTTTAATTTCCTCATTAAAATATTTCTGCGCAATCATTTCATCCATTTTATTGATCTTTTTGAAATCAATAAAGTCAATTCCCTTCTGTTTCAGCTCCAATTGCAGGGATTTATACATTTCTCCTGCCATCGGCTCGAAGGAATGCACCATTTCCAGCATTTTCTCTACCTGCTTTGCTGAATTCCAGCCCGTCTTATCGTCGAGCTTGTCCGGATCCATTATACTTTGATCCGTGAGAGAACCGACGCGCACCATAAAAAATTCATCCAGATTTGAAAAATAAATTGCTGCAAATTTCAGACGTTCAAACAGCGGTACATCTGTCCGCAATGCCTCAGAAAGACATCTCTTATTAAATTCCAGCCAGCTTAACTCTCTGTTAACCAGCAAATCCATAGGAAGCATGTCAGCCGCCCTCCTTTTCTATCTCTTTTCATATAGGCGAACCTATACCATCATTCATTATAGCGCAACATCACAGAAATTTCGAGACTTTTTTGGTTAAATCCTACATTATTTTTCAAATTTTTCCCATCCTGTATTGTGTACATTCCTTTTTGTAACCACACTTGCATAAAAACGCTTTATCATGCGCTGATACACTAAAAAACCGGAAAACAGAAGTTTCCCTCCGCTTTCCGGCTTATAGCAAATTAAAAATACATCTGACAGAATTGGATATTAATCAAATTCGATCGGATCAATATGCCAGATATTGTCAGCGTAGTCCTTGATGGTACGGTCAGAGCTGAACTTGCCGGCATTGCAGATGTTTCTCCAGCACTTCTCGGCAAATGCATACTTATCCTTGTAGTCATTATTCAGACGCAGCTTGGTGTCAACATAGCTCTGGAAGTCATACATCAGGAAGTACTTATCCGGATGGCTCTGGCCCCAGTCAACATTGTGGATGATGGAATCATACAATTCCTTGAACAGGCCTGTGCCGCCATCGTCCAGTGTGCCGTTAACCAGTGCTTCCATGACACGCTTGATCTTCGGATCGTTGTTGTAGATATGATACGGAATATAATCGCTGTGGTTCTGCTGCTCAATCTCTTCAACAGTGCCGCCAAAGATATACTCGTTCTCGATACCAGCTTCCTGCGCAATTTCTACGTTTGCGCCGTCCAGAGTACCCAGTGTAACAGCACCATTCAGCATCAGCTTCATGTTGCCGGTGCCAGATGCTTCCGTACCTGCAGTAGAAATCTGTTCGGATACATTCGCTGCTGCAACCAGCTTCTCAGCATACGATACGTTGTAGTTCTGGACAAAGATAACACGGATCTTGTCGCGTACCTGGCCGTCATTTTCAACCAGACGTGCAATCTCATTGATCAGCTTGATGATGCCCTTAGCACGTGCATAGCCCGGAGCTGCCTTTGCGCCGAAGATAAAGGTGGTCGGATGGAAATCCTTAATGGAGCCATCCTTCAGGCCAAAGTAAATATACAGGATGGACAGTGCATTGAGGAACTGACGCTTATACTCATGCAGACGCTTGATCTGGATATCGTAGATAGAGCCTCTGATCGGAGCGGTGCCGTCGTGCTTCAGCATAAACAGAGCCAGCTGATGCTTCTTCTGGTGCTTGATTTCCCAGAACTCATCGAGAATCGCCTTGTCATCCGCATACTTCTCCAGCTTCTTCAGCTGGGACAAATCCTTAACCCAAGCGTCGGAACCCAGCAGACGGGTAATCATAGCAGACAGCTCACGGTTGTTCAAAGCCAGCCAGCGGCGCTGGGTGATACCGTTGGTCTTGTTCTGGAAGCGCTCCGGCCACATCTCATAGAAGGAATGCAGCGTATCCTTCTTCAGGATTTCGGTGTGGATTGCAGCTACACCATTTACGTAGCTGGAACCGTACATAGCCAGATTTGCCATGTGAACCATATCATGCTTGATGATCTGTACATCCTGAATGAAGTCCGGATGGCGCTGCTGGCGATACAGTTCATCAATAAACATGTTGTTGATTCTCTCAATGATATCGTAGATTTCCGGTACAACAGCAATCAGCAGATGCTTGTTCCACTTCTCCAGTGCTTCTGGCAGGACGGTATGATTGGTGTATGCAAAGGTCTTCTGCGCAATCTTCAGTGCCTGCTCGAAGCTGACGCCTTCATAGGTGGTCAGCAGACGAATCAGTTCCGGAATCGCAATAACCGGATGGGTATCGTTCAGCTGGATTGTATTGAAGTCAGCAAAATGAGCAAAGTCGTTGCCGTGAACCTTCTTGAAATCCTTAATCATATCCTGCAGGGAAGCAGAGCAGAAGAAATACTGCTGCTTCAGACGCAGCTTCTTGCCTTCATCAGTGGAGTCATTCGGATACAGTACACGGGAAATATCCTCTGCACGGTTCTTTTCGCGTACAGATGCTTCATAATGCTGTGCATTGAATTCATTAAAGTCAAAGGAAGAAATCGGCTCTGCCTGCCACAGACGCAAGTTGCCGATGTTCTTGGTGCCATAACCGATAACCGGCAGATCATACGGTACAGCGCGGACAGTCTGGTCTGCAAACTTAACAAGGACAGCCTCGGAATCCACGCGGATACTCCACGGATCGCCGAAACGGGTCCAGTCATCAGCAGTCTCCATCTGGAAGCCATCCTGAATATACTGCTTAAACAGGCCATACTTATAACGGATGCCATAACCGTCCAGCGGCAGATCCAGCGTTGCAGCGGAATCCAGAAAACATGCAGCCAGGCGGCCCAGACCGCCATTGCCAAGAGATGCGTCTTCTACTTCTTCCAGATCTGCCAGATCCAGTCCGCGTTCCTTGAACAGCTTTTCTACTTCATCATAGATGCCCAGGCATAGCAGGTTGTTGTAGATAGCACGTCCAATTAAGAACTCTGCAGACATGTAGTATGCATGACGTGCTGCACGGTGCAGCTTCATGCTTTCCTTCCAGGAATCTGCAATTTGGGACATGATCGCTTTTGAAAGAGCATGATGAAGATCCTGTGCATTGGCCTCGTCAAGATTCTTGCAGAGGTCACTCTTCAGATATACTTCAATATCTTCCATAAGTTTGGTACAATTCATTGTGTGAGTAAACCACCTTTCTGATCGGTAAGCAATCGGGCCTTCCGCAGGGTCCCTGCAGCGTTTGGTACTGTAACACTTTCCACAGTGTACAGTATATTCCAAACAACCCATATATCGCAATGTTATTATTATAACATAATATTCTGTATTTTCAACAAAAAAGTAAGCCACAGTCAATATTTTATTGTTCATGTATAATTTTTGTAACATTTATACGTGATTTTCAGTACAATTTCCCGCCGCTGTTTTGTAAATCGGTTATATCGTATTATCATTTTTATAAAGTTTTCCCCTTTTATACATAATGTCAAAGAAATTTATCCTTTTCCTCTTGACAATTTCCCGGTCCTGTGGTAGGGTTGAAATAATAAATCAAACCGTTGATCGAGAGAAGTACGCTTTACGAAGTGCACACAGAGAGCTGCAGCTGGTGGAATTGCAGCAGTACGGACACTGCGGAATGGACTCGTGAGGGCAGCCTGAAAGCTTCGGCAAGTAGGCGCTGACGGTATCCGGCCGTTACTCCGGAACGCACATGTTAGTGTGCGGCGAGTGGTCGATTCCTTCATCGGATCGGCAATATGGGTGGCACCGCAGAAGCGTTATGGCTTTTGTCCCAGTAGTTTGTAAGGAACTTGGGATGAAGGCTTTTTTTGTTGCCCGTTTCCCGCCGCAGAACACAGAAAGGAAGATCCACATATGTTAAGACCATCTGCTTCGGAAATTCAGTCTTATGCCGAAAACTACTCCATGATTCCGCTGTGCCGCGAAATCTACGCGGACGTTACCACACCGATTGCACTGCTTCGCAAAATTGCACAGGTATCTGACCGTTATTTCCTGCTGGAAAGCGTGGAGGGCGGCGAACGCTGGGGACGTTATTCTTTCCTCGGTTATGACCCGATTGTGCATATCGTATGCAAAGATCATGTTGTCACCACAGAATATACCGATGGACGTCCAACAGAAACTGTTACGACAGATCAGCCGAATGAAATTCTTCGCAGGCTGATGTCCCAGTATCAAGCGCCACGCATTGAAGGCTTCCCGCCGTTTACCGGCGGCCTGGTTGGCTATTATGCATACCGCATGATCGGCTATACGGAACCCACGCTCAAACTCCGTTCCAGTGACGTAGATGACTTCGACCTGATGCTGTTTGACAAGGTGATTGCCTATGACCATCTGTCGCAGAAGATTGATGTGATTGTCAATATGAAAACCGATTCCATCCTCGAAAATTACGGTACTGCACGTGCTGAGATCGAAAAGATCATCCGGCTGATTCGTGAGCCGATGGCTCTTCCTGTTGTACGCAATCACTGCAAGCCAGAGTTTACCTGTAATGTGACAAAGGAAGAATACTGCGATATCGTCAATAGGACAAAGCAGTATATTGTAGATGGCGATATTTTCCAGGCCGTGCTCTCCCGCCGTTTTGAGACGCCGTATACCGACAGCCTTCTGGATGCATACCGTGTCCTGCGTACCACCAACCCGTCACCGTACATGGTATATCTGCACCGGGATGATATCGAACTGATGAGCACTTCTCCGGAAACCCTTGTCCGTCTGAGAAACGGACGTTTGTCCACCTTCCCGGTTGCAGGTTCCCGTCCCCGCGGCGCAACAAAGGAAGAGGATCTCGCTCTGGAAGCTGGCCTGCTCCGCGATGAAAAGGAACTGGCAGAGCACAATATGCTGGTTGACCTCGGCAGAAATGATATCGGGCGTTTGTCCGAGTTCGGTTCGGTCGAAGTCACCGACTACCAGATGATTCACCGCTATTCCCGTATTATGCACATCACCTCCGTTGTTGAAGGTGATATCAAGCCGGACTATGATGCATTTGATGCCATCACTACCCTGCTTCCGGCAGGAACCCTGTCCGGCGCACCCAAAATCCGTGCCTGCGAGATTATCGAAGAGCTGGAACCGTGTGCCCGCGGCGTTTATGGCGGTGCACTGGGTTATGTTGACTTTACCGGCAACATGGATACCTGCATTGCCATCCGCATGGCCGTAAAGAAGAATGGCCGTGTTACGGTTCAGGCAGGCGGCGGCATCGTAGCCGATTCCGTGCCGGAAAATGAATATCTGGAATCCCAGAACAAAGCAGGTGCAGTCATTGCTGCAATTGAACGCGCTGCTGAAGTGGATGCAGACTGAGAGGTGACTGAATATGCTTTTACTGATTGATAATTACGACAGTTTTTCCTATAACTTATATCAGATGTGCGGCACCATTGAGCCGGATATTCGTGTTGTCCGGAACAATGCCATTACACTGGATGAAATCCGTGCGCTGAATCCAGACCGGATTATCCTTTCTCCAGGACCAGGGCGTCCATGTGATGCCGGTATCTGCGAGGATGTCATCCGTGAATTTAAGGGGAAAATCCCGATCATGGGTGTCTGCCTTGGTCATCAGGCAATCTGCGAAACCTATGGCGGCAAGGTAACTCACGCCCGCCGCCTCATGCATGGCAAGCAGAGCATCGTCTCCCTTGACCATTCGTGCCCGCTATTTGACCGTTTGCCGGATGAAATCCCGGTAGCACGTTATCATTCCCTGATCGGTACAGAGCTGCCGGAAACACTGAAGGTTGTTTCCACTGACAGTGTTGGCGAGGTCATGGCTGTTATGGATTTGGAAAACAAGGTCTTCGGCCTGCAGTTCCATCCGGAATCCATTCTGACCCCGCAGGGTTCTATTCTGCTGGAAAATTTCCTGTCCGATACACTTTGATTTCCATACTGCAAAGGAGTAACTATAATGATTAAAGAAGCCATTGCAAAAATTGTCATGAAGGAAGATCTGACTTATGACGAAGCGTATTCTGTTATGAACGAAATCATGAGCGGCGAATCCACGCCAACCCAGAATGCCGCATTCCTCGCTGCTCTGTCTACGAAGAGCGCAAAGGCAGAAACCGTAGATGAAATCTCCGGCTGTGCTGCTGCTATGCGGGAACATGCGATGACTGTGAATACCGGGGACATTGAATGCCTTGAAATTGTTGGAACTGGCGGTGACCGTTCCAATTCCTTCAACATCTCCTCCACAGCCGCTATCGTCATTGCAGCAGCAGGCCAGCCGGTTGCGAAGCATGGCAACCGTGCTGCTTCCTCTAAGTCCGGCGCTGCGGACTGTCTGGAAGCGCTGGGTGTTTCCCTGGATCAATCCCCGGAAAAATGTGTATCCGAACTGGGCACTGTAGGCTTATGCTTCCTTTTTGCACAAAAGTATCACACTTCGATGAAATATGTCGGGCCGATCCGCAAGGAACTGGGCTTCCGTACCGTATTCAATATCCTCGGGCCGATCACCAATCCGGCAAGCCCGTGCTACCAGCTGCTTGGTGTATACGACAAATATCTGCTCGAACCAATGGCACACGTACTCACCAATCTGGGTGTCAAAAGCGGTATGGTTGTGTATGGTCAGGACCGCATGGATGAAATCTCTATCAGCGCACCGACGTCTATATGTGAATTTAAGGATGGCTCCTATCAGACCTATACCATCCAGCCAGAGGATTTTGGCTTTGCACGTGCACAGAAGTCTGATATCGTTGGCGGTACAGCAGAGGAAAATGCACAGATCACAAAGGATATTCTCAACGGTACGGAACAGGGAGCCAAGCGCAATGTCGTTCTGATGAATGCCGGTGCTGCACTGTATATCAGCGGCAAGGCAGCTTCCATTGCTGACGGCATCAAGCTTGCCGCTGAAACCATCGATTCCGGCAAGGCTATGGCTACTCTGGAAGCTTACATCACTGCATCGAACGCTTAATTTATAAGGTAACTATTATGATTTTAGACCAACTTGCCGACTATGCCCGCATCCGCGTGGCAAAAGATACAGAAGAGAATTCCTTGGATGTATTACAGGAGCTGTGCTACAACAGCAGTTCCCATCCCAGCCGCCCGCAATTCTGCTTTGAACAGGCGTTGCGCAAGGATGGACTTTCCTTCATCTGCGAAGTAAAAAAAGCTTCTCCCTCCAAAGGAATCATTGCACAGCACTTCCCTTATTTGGATATTGCCACTGAATATGAACAGGCCGGTGCCGACTGTATCTCCTGTCTGACTGAACCGAAATGGTTCCTAGGCAGCGATACAATCTTTACCGATATCCGTGCTAAGGTGAATACCCCCATGATCCGCAAGGACTTCACTGTGGATGAATATCAGATTTATCAGGCAAAGCTGATGGGGGCTGATGCCGTGCTGCTGATCTGTGCGATTTTAGATACGAAAACCATCGAACGGTATCTGGGTATCTGTGACAATCTGGGACTGACCGCTCTGGTGGAAACCCATGACGAGGCGGAAATCAAATCCGCTGTTTCCGCCGGCGCACGTGTGATTGGTGTCAACAACCGGAATCTAAAGGATTTCTCCGTTGATTTTTCCAATGCATCCCGCCTGCGCGATTTGATTCCACCGGAATGCACCTATGTTGCAGAATCCGGCGTCAAGTGCGCAGAAGATGTTGCCGCACTGAAGAAAATCGGTGCGGATGCAGTTCTGATGGGCGAAGTCCTGATGCGGGCAAAGGATAAGGCATCCCTCCTGGCGCAGATGCGCCATGCAGGTGCAGATGCATGAAAGTAAAAATATGCGGTCTGAGCCGTCCTGCTGACATCAAAGCAGTCAATCAATACCAGCCCGATTATGCCGGGTTTATCATGAATTTTCCCAAGAGCCACCGCAATGTATCCGCAGAGCAAGTCAAAGCTCTGCGTGCAAACCTATCACCTCAAATCCCTGTAGTTGGTGTTACGGTAAACCAGCCGATGGAAACAGTTGCGCAATACTTAAACAATAGTACCATAGATATTGCCCAGCTGCATGGTCAGGAAGATGAAACCTATATTCATACGCTGAAAGCCTTGACTGGAAAGCCGGTCTGGAAAGCATTTAAAATCCGTTCTGCCACAGATCTGGAAGCTGCAAAGCGCAGCCCTGCTGACCTGATTCTGCTGGATAACGGTTACGGAACCGGTGAAACCTTTGACTGGACACTGGTACGCGATATTGGTCGCCCATTTATCCTTGCAGGCGGCCTGCGTGTGAATAATCTACGGGATGCAGCTAAAATGCAGCCCTATGCAATGGATATTTCCAGTGGTGCGGAAACAAACCGGATAAAAGATCCGGATAAAATCCGTACACTGATTGAAATGATAAGGAGTTTATAATATGTCGAAAGGAAGATTTGGCATTCACGGCGGCCAGTATATCCCTGAAACGCTGATGAACGCTGTTCATGAACTGGAGGAAGCGTATAACCGCTATAAGGACGATCCGGAGTTCCAGGCAGAGCTGGATGAGCTGTTGAAGAACTATATCGGCCGTCCTTCCCTCCTGTATTATGCTGAAAAAATGACCAAGGATCTCGAAGGCGCCAAGATTTATCTCAAGCGTGAAGATTTGAACCATACCGGTTCGCACAAGATCAACAATGCACTGGCGCAGTGCCTGCTGGCAAAGAAGATGGGCAAAACCCGTGTTATTGCAGAAACCGGTGCGGGCCAGCATGGTGTTGCAACTGCCACTGCCGCTGCTCTGCTCGGTCTGGAATGTGAAGTTTACATGGGCCGTCTGGACTGTGAACGCCAGGCATTGAATGTATACCGCATGCGTCTGCTGGGTACCAAGGTACATCCGGTTGACAATGGTACAGCTACCCTGAAGGATGCTGTTTCAGAAACCTTCCGTGAATGGGTAAGCCGTATCGATGATACCCATTACGTACTTGGTTCCGTCATGGGTCCGCATCCCTTCCCTGCCATGATTCGTGATTTTCAGGCAGTTATCTCCAAGGAAATCAAAGAACAGATTCTGGAAGCAGAAGGTCGTCTGCCGGATGCTGTCCTTGCCTGTGTGGGAGGCGGTTCCAATGCAATTGGTGCATTCTACAACTTTATCGACGACAAAGAAGTGCAGCTGATCGGCTGTGAAGCTGCAGGACGCGGTGTTGACACCAAGGAAACCGCTGCTACCATGGCTACTGGACGTCTGGGCATCTTCCATGGCATGAAGTCATATTTCTGTCAGGACGAATACGGACAGATTGCACCAGTCTATTCCATTTCTGCCGGCCTGGACTATCCGGGTGTCGGCCCAGAACATGCGATGCTGTTCGATTCTGGTCGTGCACAATATGTACCTATCACCGACGATGAAGCAGTGGAGGCCTTTGAATATCTGTCGCGTACAGAAGGCATCATTCCGGCAATTGAGTCCGCACATGCCATTGCATATGCATGCAAACTGGCTCCTACTATGTCTAAGGATCAGATTATTGTAATTAACGTTTCCGGACGCGGCGACAAGGATGTTGCTGCCATCGCCCGTTACAGAGGGGAGGATCTCCATGACTAAGATTGCTGATGCTTTTACAAACGGCAAGGCATTTATTCCGTTTCTGACCTGTGGTGACCCGGATATCGAGACGACAGAAAAGCTGATTATCGCTATGGCAGAAGCCGGTGCTGATCTGATTGAACTGGGTATCCCGTTCTCCGATCCGACGGCAGAGGGCCCCGTCATTCAGGATGCAAATCTACGTTCCCTTTCCGGCGGCACAACTACCGACAAGGTATTTGACATGGTTCGCCGTGTCCGCAAGTCTGTTTCCATCCCGATGGTATTTATGACCTATGCAAACGTCATCTATTCCTACGGTGCAGACCGTTTTCTGAAGACCACGGCCGAAATTGGTATGAATGGCATTATTGTTCCAGATGTTCCGTTTGAAGAGAAGCAGGAATTTGAACCGATTTGCCAGAAGTATGGCGTGGATCAGATTTCCATGATTGCCCCGACTTCGCATGACCGTATTCGTGCCATTGCAGAGCAGGCAAATGGTTTCCTATATTGTGTCTCCTCCCTCGGTGTTACCGGCACCCGTACCAGCATCACCACTGACATCGGTTCCATGGTCAGGCTGGTAAAGGAAGTCAAAAACATTCCGTGTGCTGTCGGGTTCGGCATTTCCACTCCGGAGCAGGCGGAATCCATGTGCCGCCAGGCTGACGGCGCGATTGTCGGCTCTGCAATTGTCAAGATCATCGCCCAGTATGGCCGTGAAAGCGTGGAACCGGTTGTACAATACGTAAAATCCATGAAGGAAGGCTGTCGAAAGGCTAACTGATTTTACCGTGATTCTGCACAAGACGTAACAAAAGTTACCCAAAAAGAATCCGAGATTTTATCAAAAGCGAAGTCGGCTTTATCCACTTTCTGAATCACGGCACGCTTATTTTTTGTACACAAAGCTGCAGCATTCTTGCTGCAGCTTCATCTTTTTGTTAAAATACTATAAATTCGCCTCTTTTTCCTGCCCCTTTTTATCGAAAATGCCTTTTTAGGTTTTTTATTGATATAATATTTATTTTCTGTTTAAAAATAGGTATTTGTACGATTTTCACGTTGCAAAATGAAGCGTTTATGTTGTATAATATTTATGTTTGGACAGACAAGAAATTTGCCGGAACTCCGGTATATTTTGCCGGAGTTTCGTATCTCATGGTATTTCTTCCAGACACATCGTTTGTCATCTTTATACATTTAAAGGAGCTGATACACTGTGCCAAAAAAACTGAAGATCACAGAGACCGTCCTTCGTGACGCCAACCAGTCCCTGTGTGCAACACGTCTTCCGATGTCGGAATTTAAGCCGATTCTGGAGACCATGAACAAGGTTGGTTACCACTCCGTGGAGTGCTGGGGCGGTGCTACATTCGATTCCTGCCTTCGTTACCTGAACGAAGATCCGTGGATTCGTCTGCGCACCATCCGTGAGGCAATGCCGGACACCAAGCTGCAGATGCTGCTGCGTGGCCAGAACATTCTGGGCTACAAGCACTATTCTGACGACACTGTTCGCGCTTTCGTTCGTAAGAGCGTTGAAAATGGTATCGATATCATTCGTATTTTCGACGCACTGAATGACTTCCGCAACATCGAGACCGCTGTTGACGAATGCAAGAAGGCTGGCGGCGAAGCGCAGGGCACGATCTCTTATACCCAGTCCCCGGTTCACACCGTTGAGAACTATGCTAAGCTGGGCAAGCAGATTGAGGAAATGGGCTGTGACTCCCTGTGCATCAAGGACATGGCTGGTACCATGAGCCCGCAGGAGGCCTTTGATCTGGTTTCTGCTCTGAGAGCTGAGGTTAAGATCCCGATCGTTGTTCATACCCATGCAACTACTGGTCTGGGTTCCATGACCTATCTGAAGGCTGTTGAGGCTGGCGCTGACGTCATCGACTGTGCGATCTCCCCGTTTGCTGGTGGTACTTCCCAGCCGTGTACCGAAGCTATGGACCATGTCCTGACCCAGATGGGCTACGAAACCGGTCTGGATCGTGCTGAAATGCGCAAGGTTAACGAGTTCTTTGACCCGATCAAGAAGGAATACGTGAAGGATGGTAAGATCAATCCGTTCGTAATGAACGTGAATACCAACGCTCTGCACTATAAGATTCCGGGCGGTATGCTGTCCAACCTGATCGCTAACCTGACGGATATGAAGTCCCTGGATCGCCTGGACGAAGTACTGGCGGAAGTTCCGAACGTTCGTAAGGACATGGGCTATCCTCCGCTGGTTACCCCGCTGAGCCAGATGGTTGGTTCGCAGGCGGTTAACAATGTCCTGATGGGCGAGCGTTACAAGAACATTACCAAGGAAATTCGCGCTTACATCCGCGGCGAGTATGGCAGAGCACCGGCTGAGATCAATCCGGAACTGGTAACCAAGGTTCTGGGCGAAGGCAATAAGCCGATGGAAGGCCGTTATGCCGAAACACTCGAGCCGGAAATCCCGGCAGCTGTTGCAAAGCTGGGCGACATCGCTACTTGCGAAGAGGACATCCTGTCCTATGTTGCATTCCCGCAGCAGGCTGAGAAGTTCTTCGAGTATCGTGAAGAGCATAAGGGTATGAAGGTAACATATTCCATCAAGAAGGTTGACTAAGGAGGGTAACAATGAACATTGGTGTAGGCGAAGCCCTGCTGATTTCGCTGTGTGGCTTTGTAACCGTATTCCTCCTTCTGCTGTTCCTGATTGTGATTATCAAGATTATCTCCACTGTTGTTATGTCGGTGGAAAGCAAAGGCAAGGGAGCTCCTGCTTCCGCTCCGGCTGCTGCACCAGCTGCTCCAGCTCCTACCAAGGAAGAGGAAAAGCCTTCCAAGCCGTGGGATGGCAAGCTGCAGCTGATTGATGTTGATGAGGAAACTGCAGCATGCATTATGGCAATCATCAGCGATGAAACTGATATTCCGCTGGATGAACTGCAGTTCAGACGCATTCAGGCGCTTTAATTGGGAGGTACGAACAACATGAAATATATTGTAACACTGAATGAAAAACAGTATGAAGTAGAAGTCGAGAAGGGCAAGGCTGTTGCAGCTTATATCGGCGAAGCACCGGCTCCGGCTCCTGTTGCTGCTGCACCGGCTGCTGCTCCGGCACCGGCTGCCGCTCCGGCTCCGGCTGCTGCTCCGGCAGCTCCGGTTGGCGCTGGCGACCCGATTACTTCCCCGATGCCGGGTACCATCCTCGATGTACGCTGCCAGCAGGGTCAGGCTGTCAAGAACGGCGATATCCTGTTTATCCTGGAAGCAATGAAAATGGAAAATGAAATTTTTGCAAACAAGGACGGTACGGTTACATCCGTAGTTGTGTCCAAGGGCGCGTCGGTTGATACCGGCAGTGTTCTTTGCACCATCTCTTAACGGAGGTTGTGTATAATGGATTTTTCTTTCGCTGCCGTCCTCGGCAAAATTCTCGGAGAATCCGGCTATGCAGGTCTGTTCCTGAATGGAGTTGACGGCTACAAATGCCTGGCTATGATTCTCATCTCGTTTGTCCTGCTTTATCTGGGCATCGTAAAGAAGTTCGAGCCATTGCTGCTCGTAACAATTGCATTTGGTATGCTGCTGGCAAACCTGCCGTTCTCCAACATGGTTTCCAATGTTGACAACGATGGTCTGCTGCATTGGCTGTATACCGGTGTAAGTCTTGATATTTATCCGCCGCTGATCTTTATGGGTGTCGGTGCAATGACTGACTTCGGTCCGCTGATTGCCCGTCCGTCCTCTCTGCTGCTGGGTGCTGCTGCACAGTTCGGCATCTTTACCGCATTCCTCGGCTCTCTGCTGCTGTTCGGTTTCCCGGTAAATGTCGCTGCTGCTATCGGCATCATCGGCGGTGCTGACGGCCCGACTGCTATCATGGTAACTTCCAGACTGGCGCCGGAATATCTGTCCGCAATCGCAATTGCAGCTTACTCGTACATGGCGCTGATTCCTATGATTCAGCCGCCGATCATGAAGGCTTTCACCCGTAAGGAAGACCGTAAGATCAAGATGGAACAGCTGCGTGAAGTATCTCAGTCTGAAAAGATCATCTTCCCGATCGCTGTTGCCACTGTCGTCATCCTGCTGTTGCCGGATACCGCTCCGCTGATCGGCATGCTGATGCTGGGCAACCTGTTCCATGTATGCGGTGTTACCGCTCGTCTGGATGAAACAGTTCAGAATGCTCTGATGAATATCGTTACCATCTTCCTTGGTCTGTCTGTTGGTGCTACTGCTTCTGCTGACACCTTCCTGACTGTTCAGACCATCGAAATCATCGCTATGGGTCTGGTTGCATTCGCTCTGTCCACCTTCGGTGGCGTCATCTTCGGTGATATCATGTGCTGGGCTACCAAGGGTAAAGTTAACCCGCTGATCGGCTCCGCTGGCGTATCTGCCGTTCCGATGGCTGCACGTGTTGCACAGATCGAAGGTCAGAAGGAAAACCCATCCAACTTCCTACTCATGCATGCCATGGGTCCGAACGTTGCTGGTGTAATCGGTTCTGCTGCTGCTGCTGGCTTCTTCCTGAAGCTGGTTCCGATGCTGCTTGGTGGCTGATTTCCTTCATAAAAAGCACGTTATCCCCTTCCGGTTATCCGGAAGGGGATTTTTTTGTCTCAATATAATCTGTAAAACACTCTCCCTCACTGGCGGGAGGCATACAGCAGAATCATCTGTATCTTCTTTACACATCCGTTTCCATACGTTACAATAAAAGAAAGAACGATACAGGAGAGATTCATATGAAAAAATTATTGATTGCATCGGATATCCACGGCTCTGCGTACTACTGTCGTAAGCTGCTGGAACGCATTGAGGAGGAACGGCCAGACCGTATTTTGCTGCTGGGCGATTTGCTGTATCATGGTCCCCGAAATGATTTACCTCGGGAATACAATCCGAAGCTTGTCATTGAAATGCTGGACAGTATCAAACACAAACTGCTCTGCGTCTGCGGCAATTGCGATGCAGAGGTCGACCAGCTTGTGCTGGATTTTCCAATTATGGCAGATTATGCTGTGTTATTGCTGGGTGAGCAGACAGTCTATGCAACTCATGGACATCATTATGGTGAACAGAACCCACCTCCGCTTTGTGCCAGTGATGTTCTGCTGTGCGGGCACACCCATGTTCCCTGCTGCCACGTACACGAGCATTTTACTTACATGAATCCAGGTTCAGTCTCTATCCCCAAAGAAAATAGCTGCTATAGCTATATGATGTGGGAAAATGATACTTTTACATGGCATGATCTGTTGACAGGGAAAACATATCAGCCACAATAAAAAGCCTGCTGTATATGGAGGTAGGACCATGAATTATACTGCTGAATATCGTGATAAGCTATGTACACCAGAGGAAGCCGTTCAGGTTGTCAAAAGTGGGGACTGGGTGGATTACACGACTAGCCTTGGAAAGCCTGCCCTGCTGGATCGTGCGCTCGCAAAACGCCGTGATGAACTGATTGATGTCAAAATCCGCGGCAACCTGATTTCTGGCCCGATTGAAATTGCCGAATGCGATCCGACACAGGAACACTTTATCTACAATTCCTGGCATTGCTCCGCCTATGAACGCAAACTATGCGACCGCGGACTTTGTTATTTTATTCCGATGGTCTTCCACAATAATTCTGCTTACTACAAGCATTTTCTCACAGTAAATGTTGCTATGGCTTGTGTCACGCCGATGGACAGACATGGATATTTCAATTTTTCCACTGCAACGGGTGTTTCTGCCCAGATTCTGCGCAAAGCAGATATTGTTATCCTGGAAATCAATGAGCACTTACCAAAGCTGTACGGCGGCTATGATGAGTGCATCCATATTTCCGAGGTGAACTATATCGTCGAGGGCGAGCATGACCCGCTGCCCGATATACAATATCCGGCTCCTTCTGTTATAGATGAGCAGATTGCAGCTAATTTAATTCCATATATGACGGATGGTATGACTTTACAGCTGGGTATCGGCACCCTTCCTCACGCTGTTGGCAATCTGATTGCACAATCTGACCTGAAGGATCTGGGTATGCATACGGAACTTTGTTCTGATGCCTATTTGCAGTTACATAAAGCCGGAAAGCTGACAAATAACCGGAAAACAGTCAACCGTGGTAAAGGGGTGCTTGGTATTGCGATTGGTTCTCGTGAAACATATGAATGGATTGATGAAAATCCGGGAATTGCGGCTTATCCACTGGAATATGTGAACAGCCCAGAGGTTATTGCACATATTGACAATATGTTATCTATCAATAGCTGTCTTGAAGTTGATTTATATGGACAGGTTTCTTCGGAAAGTTCTGGTATGCGTCAAATCAGTGGTACCGGCGGCCAGCTGGATTTCCTGACTGGTACTGCTGCCTCCCGCGGAGGCAAAGCGTTCATTTGTATGAGCTCTACCTATCGTGATAAACACGGTATCCGCTATTCCCGAATTGTCCCCCGTTTTGGCGGGGATATCATCACTTCTCCCCGTTCACAGGTCTATTATGTTGCAACAGAATATGGTGTTGCCAATCTGGTCGGACGTTCTACATGGGAGCGTGCAGAAGCAATTATTTCCCTTGCTCATCCTGATTTTCGTGAAAGTCTGCTTGCTGCTGCTGAAGCACAGCATATCTGGCGGCGTTCCAACCAAAGATAATTGCATCAAAGCCCGCTCTCATGAACCGCTCCCCGTCAAGTAGACAATTGAAAAAAATAAAGTTTTTCTGCCATC
>JAJPXP010000011.1 GCA_021205365.1 Clostridia bacterium | reverse complement strand
ATATGATACATTAAAATACAATTCATGATATATAGGGCACAGCACTTTCATTCGGCGCTGTGCCCCTTTTTCATGTGCGGAGGCAATAGGAAAGTTCGATAACTGTTATAAATTCCTGTTATTACGATTATAAAATATATCAATTGGACAACCAGAAAGAAAAGGTATATCATATGCTCATACAAAAACATAGTATTCCTGTAGAAAACTAGGAATTTTAAAAGAAGGGATTATTGATGTATATTTACGCAGATAACGCCGCGACAACCGCACTTGGTGAAGCTGCAAAGCAGGCGATGCTGCCATACTTTGATGGTATATATGGAAACCCGTCCAGCCTGCATTCCTATGGTCAGAGAGCAAAAGAAGCCTTGGACAAGGCACGGAGGGTGGTTGCAGAGGCAATCGGGGCAAAAAAACCTGCAGAAATTTTATTTACCTCCGGTGGAAGTGAAGCGGACAATCAGGCGATTATATCCGCAGCAGCACTGGGAAAAGTACAGGGCAAAAGACATATTATCTCTACCAAATTTGAGCATCATGCTGTGCTGCATACGCTGAAAAAGCTGGAAAAGCAGGGTTTTGAGATTGAATTGCTCGAATTACCGGGGAACGGCATACTGGAACCAGAAGCTGTCCGGCAGGCAATTCGTCCGGATACTGCACTGGTAACGATCATGTTTGCTAACAATGAGATCGGCACAATTCAGCCGGTTCAGGAAATTGGAGCAATCTGCCGGGAAAACGGCGTGTTGTTCCACACCGATGCCGTGCAGGCAGCTGGACATCTGCATATCAATGTAGAGGAGCAGAATATTGATTTTCTGTCGCTGTCTGCACATAAATTCCATGGTCCGAAGGGAACTGGCGTACTGTATGCCAAAAGCGGTATTGCTTTGTCCAGGCTGATTGAAGGCGGCGGGCAGGAACGCGGGAGACGGGCAGGAACGGAAAATATTCCGGTCATCATTGGACTTGCAGCAGCGTTAAAGGATGCTGAAGAGCATCTGGACGAGAATGCAGCTTATGTGACCAGACTGAGGAATTATATTCTTGACGGTCTGCTGGAAATCCCCAATACCCGGCTAAATGGTGAGCGGGAGAAGCGGCTGCCGGGCAATATCAACGTCAGCTTTGAGGGCATTGAAGGAGAAAGCCTGCTGCTTCTTCTGGATGACAAGGGTATTGCGGCATCTTCGGGTTCTGCATGCACCTCATCTTCGTTGCTGCCGAGCCATGTACTGCTGGCAATCGGTGTGCCGCAGGAGGTTGCACACGGTTCACTTCGGCTTTCCATCAGCGAATATACAACACAGGAGGAAGCCGATTATATCATCCAGTCTGTAAAAGAGGTTGTGGAAGAGCTGAGAAGCATTTCTCCAGTATGGGATGATTTGGATAAAGGAGTCAGAGGGCATGTTATATAGTGAAAAAGTCATGGATCATTTCCGAAATCCGAGAAATGTCGGGAAAATAGAGGACGCAGATGGTGTCGGAGAGGTCGGAAATGTTGTCTGCGGAGACATCATGCGCATCTATTTGAAGGTAGAAAACAATATCATCACGGATATAAAATTCAATACTTTCGGCTGCGGAAGCGCAATTGCGTCCAGCTCGATGGCAACCGAGCTAATCAAGGGAAAGCCAATCTCCGAGGCTTTGCAACTGACCAATCGGGCAGTGGTTGAGGCGCTGGATGGACTTCCGGTACATAAGATCCATTGCTCAGTACTGGCAGAGGAAGCGGTACAGGCGGCAGTCAAGGATTATTATGACCGTCATGGGATATCCTATGATCCGCTGGCATTTGCAATCGGCTGTTCCGCGTGTGAACATACCTGTGAAGAAGAACTGGCATAATAACGAATGAGGTGAGGACGCAATGGCATTCCGCATAGCTGCTGCAAGTACAGATGGCATTCATATTGACCGTCATTTTGGAAAAGCAGAGCAGTTTGTTATTTTAGAAGTGCAGAATGACGGCTCTTTTACAGAGATAGATCGCAGAAAAAATCCGAATCCAAGCGATGGTGTAGGCGGTGGCTGCGGTTCCGGCGGCGGATGTGGCTGTCATGGAATCAAAGAAAATGTAAAATTTCTTGCAGACTGTACGTATGTATTGGCGCAGGAAATTGGACACAGGAGCACAAAGCTGCTGCTGCGCGAAGATATTTCGGCATTGGAGGTTTCACTTCCGATTGCAGAGGCAATTCCGAAGATTACAGCCTATGAAAACCGCCGTACGAGATACGGGCAAAACAAGCCGAGAAAGACGATTCCACCGACGGAGCAGAGCGCAGAAATTGTAAAAAAAGTATCCGGCAAGAAGCAGCTCCGTGTTGCAGCAGCAAGTACAGACGGCAAGGTAATCAACGAGCATTTCGGACATGCATCCCGGTTTCATGTTTTTGAATTGGACGAGGACGGATTCCGTTTTGTAGAGAGCCGCACAGTACAGCCCTGCTGCAATGGAGGAGAGCATTCCATAGAATCCTTTGAAAAGGTAGCTGCTGTATTGGCAGACTGCACAGCGATTCTGGTTGCAAAGATCGGGGAAGGTGCAGCATCATTTCTGGAAACCAAAGGGCTTACTGTATTTGAATCCCCTTTCCTCATTGAAAAAGTACTGGATAAGCTGGTAAATGAAAAATTATTGGAGGTATAAGGATGTCTGTATCCTATGAAGAATTAACCTTCCGGCATCCCTGCTTTGCAAAGGGGAAAAAGGGGGAAAACGGGAGAATCCATCTGCCGGTCAGCCCGGGATGTAATATAGAATGTAAATTCTGCGACAGGCAGATCAATGACTTTGAAAACCGTCCTGGTGTTGCATCCACGGTACTCCGGCCAGAAGAGGCGCTGGATGTGGTGAGACGTTCACTTGAGCTATGTCCGGATATTACGGTGGCGGGTATTGCCGGGCCGGGAGACACGCTGGCAACCAGCTATGCGCTGGACACCTTCCGGCTGATTAAGGAAGAATTTCCGCAGCTTCTCAAGTGTATGAGTACCAATGGTCTTCTGCTGCCAGATAAAGCGGACGGGATTATTGAGGTTGGCATTGATTCCCTGACGGTTACCGTTAATGCAGTTGATCCGAAAATCGAGGCGGAATTGAATGGCGGTGTATTCTATCACGGAAAATATTATACCGGTGTTGAGGCTGCTGAGATCCTGATTCACAATCAGCTGGAAGGAATCCGCAGGGTAACGGCAGGCGGCATTACCGTGAAAGTCAATACCGTTCTTGTACCGGAAATTAATATTGACCACATTGAGACAGTGGCAAAGACGGTCAGTGAAGCCGGAGCTTCGATTTATAATATCATACCGCTGATTCCACAGCACGAGCTTGCGCATTGTACTGCGCCGAGCTGCCTGCAGATCGATGGTTCGAGGACAAAGGCTGAAAAATATATTGATGTGTTCCGCCACTGTCAGCGATGCCGTGCCGATGCGATTGGTATTCCGGGCGGGAAGGACTATGGAGACCAGATTTATTTAAAGCGTGTGACAAATAGTAATACATTCTCACATGGATAAAAGTATTTCACTATGGAGAGGAGAACATCGTTATGAAAAACACGAAAGTACATATCTGTTATAGCTGTAAAAACGTATGCTGTCAGGGCATACGAAAAACTGCTGCACATTTCTCCTGTCTATGTTGTGTATCCTGTTGATGCATTTTACATACTGCGGCTGAAAAGTGTATGCTTTTCAGCCGCTTTTTCATGAGAAATAAACCGGACGAAGAAAGGAGCAGCAGTGACAGATACAGAAAGTATCACAGCGAAGATATGTGCGTTTGCCCGTGCATGGCATTCGGGAAAGACAGGGGAGAACAAGATAGCGGATGATTATCTTGCCTTTAACCTGATGGGACAACAGGAATACATAGAAATGTACCGTTTTATCCAATCACTTTTTCCAGAGAAAAAGATGGATACAGAAGAAAAAGCCGATCAGATTATTGCAACCTATTTTGCGCCGATTCCGCTGGCACGGATGCATTTTACAGAAAGAAGACTGGAGCAATTTGCAGAGGAAAACGGAAGCGTACAGTATGTGATCTGCGGTGCGGGGGAGGACACCTTCTCACTGCGCTGCCGTGATCCGAGAATCGAGATCTTTGAGATTGACCATCCGAATACCCAGCGTCATAAGCTTGAACGCATGGATGACCTCAACTGGACAATACCGGAAAATGTAAATTTTGTTCCGATTGATTTTGAGACTGAGCGGATGCAGGATAAGCTGTTACAGGCAGGTTTTCAGCCTTTGCAGCCAGCATTTTTCAGCATACTGGGTGTTTCATATTATCTCACCCTTCCGGTGTTCATCAAAACACTGGAACAGATTGCCAGACTTTCCGCAAGGGGCAGTATGCTGGTATTTGACTATCCGAAACGGACCGACAGCTTTCCAGAGCGTGTCAGCAGACTGGAACAGATCACACATTCGCTGGGAGAGACCATGCAGGGAGGGTTTGATTACAAGGATATTTCTAAGGCACTGTATACACTGGGTTTTCAGATTGATACGTATTTCAATCCTGAACAGGTGCAGCAGGAGTATTTTCAAAACAGGACAGATGGGCTGCGGGCTTTTGAAAACGTCAGTTTGTTGTCAGCGACCTATACCGGAGGATGGGAGGTAGGAATATGAAGCGAATCGCAAGCTTTTCTGTAAATCATGATGTATTACAGCCGGGCATCTATGTTTCACGGATTGATGGAGATGCAGTGACCTATGATCTGCGCTTTAAGACACCGAATGCCGGAGACTATATCAGCCCAAAGGCATTGCACACACTCGAGCATCTAATTGCGACCTATGTCCGCAATTCCAAATATACAGACGGTATCATTTACGCAGGGCCGATGGGATGCAGGACAGGCTTTTATCTTGTCCTGCGGGACGGCATAACAAAGGGACAGCTTCTGGAACTGCTGAAAGAGACATTTACATTCATTGCAGGCTTTGAGGGGGAAATTCCCGGAGGAAAGCGGGCGGAATGCGGCAATTATCTGGAGCATGACCTGCAGGAAGCAAGGCAGGATGCACAGGATTATTTGAATGTACTAAACAACGTAACACCAGACAAAATGACTTATGATTGAGCTAGAGGAGCGAATACAATGAGCACAAAGAAGAATATTGACACCGCACTGATTCATGGCGGTATTTCCAATGACAAGCATACTGGCGCGGTCAATGTACCGGTTTACCTGACATCTACCTATAAACAGGATGGTCTGGGCAAGCTGCGCGATAAATATGAATATTCCCGGACCGGAAACCCGACCAGAGAGGCTCTGGAAGCGCTGATTGCAGAATTGGACGGCGGTTATGCAGGCTTTGCCTTTGGTTCAGGAATGGCAGCGACTACAGCTGTGCTAAACCTGCTGCATAGCGGAGACCGTGTACTGATTTCCAGCAATGTGTATGGTGGCACCTTCCGTGTACTGGATAAGGTATTCAATCATTTTAACCTTACCTATACCATTGCCAATACGGCAAATCCCGTTATTTTCGAGACACAGATTACCAGTGATGTAAAGGCGGTATTTATTGAAAGTCCCGCAAATCCACTGATGACCATTACAGATATTCGGGCAATTGCAGCCATCGCCCACCGCCATAACCTGCTCGTCATTGTAGACAATACGTTTATGACACCATACCTGCAGAAGCCGATTGAGCTGGGGGCGGATATTGTGGTATACAGTGCAACAAAGTATATCAGCGGTCACAGTGATGTGGTAGCAGGGCTTGCGGTTGTCAATTCTGCAGAGCTGGCGGAGCGTCTGGCCTTTATCCAGAATTCCACGGGCGGTGTACTGTCTCCGTTTGATTCTTATCTGCTCATCCGCAGTATCCGGACCCTTGGTGTGCGCATGGACCGCCATGTGGAAAATGCAGAAACGGTAGCAAAGTATCTCCGGGAGAACAAGGCGATTCAAACGTTATTTTATCCGGGACTGGAGGATCATCCGGGCCATAGCATCAATTTACAGCAGGCGAAAAACGGCGGTGCAATGATCTCCTTTGAGCTGAAGGAAAATTATGATATCCGCAGTTTCTTTGAACACCTGCAGCTTGTCACGCTGGCAGAAAGCCTTGGTGGTGTGGAGTCTCTCATCTGCCATCCATCCTCAATGACCCATGCCTCCATTCCCGCCCCAATCCGCAGGATTGTTGGCATCACAGAAGGGTTGATTCGTCTGTCTGTCGGTATTGAGAATGTAGATGATATCATTGCTGATTTGCAGCAGGCCATCGATCATAGTGAGGTCAAGTGAGATGCGGTACTATGACTCCATGCAGGAGCTGGTTGGAAATACGCCACTGGTGAAGCTGAATCATCTTGACCTGAATCCTTATGTCGATGTTTTTGCCAAGCTGGAATTGTGGAATCCATCTGGCAGTGTAAAAGACCGGGTAGGACAGTATATGATCCGCGATGCAGAGAAAAAGGGCGTGCTGAAAAAGGGCAGTACCATTGTTGAGGCAACTGCAGGAAATACCGGATTGGGGATTGCTTTTGCCGCACTCAATCGCGGGTATCAGATCATTTTTGTTGTACCAACAAAGTTTTCACAGGAAAAGCAGATATTGCTCCGCGCATTTGGTGCAAAGGTAATCAATACCCCAAGAGAATTGGGGATGCTTGGTGCTGAACAGAAAGCGGAAGAACTTCTGCGCCAGATCCCCAATGCAGTTTCACTGCGGCAGTTTCGCAACCCGAGCAATCCTCTGGCACATTATGAGACGACTGGACGGGAAATTTTTGAAGCGCTGGACGGAAAAATTGATTATGTCGTTGCCGGAGCAGGAAGCGGAGGCACCTATTCCGGTGTTCTGCGCTATATGAAGGATCGGAATCCGCAAGTGAAGGGGATTCTTGCAGATCCAGTCGGTTCTACAATGGGTGGCGGTGAACATGGCGATTATAATATCGAAGGTATCGGTAATGATTTTATCGCAGATACCATGGATATGTCGCTGGTGGATGATGTCATCAAGGTGACAGATGGAGAAGCATTTCTCGCAGCACGGCTGCTTGCATGGAAGGAAGGTATTATTGCAGGCTCATCTTCTGGCGCAGCGGTTTCTGCTGCACAAAAGCTGGCGGCGGGACTGGAAAGAGGAACAATCGTTACGATTCTGCCGGATAGAGGTGATCGTTATTTTTCAACCGGATTATTTGATATATCTGCATAAAGTTATACATTTAGGGCTGGCAGACAGCAGAACCAGCCTGCCAGAAGTGGCATATTATAAACTTTTTTTATAACAAATGATAGAAAAGCCGAATTAGACAAACCTGAAAAACAGTGATAAAATCTAAAAACATAGAAAACATGTAAGTTTAATATGAATTATAGAGGAGGCATACGCTGTGAGCGATTATGATTGCACAAAGCGGGAAGCACTTCGTCCTAAGGCTATGAGTGTGGATCGAATGTGTACCACCATTCGATGCTGTAAAATAAAAAGTTTCATATCAATTATTTTCTATACGCATAGAGATGCTGCTATGCAAACCGCATAGCAGCAGCCATTCAATATTTTTGTTCCGAAAACAAAAATCATGGATGGATAATGGACAAAGAAAGGATAAGTGTTCAAGATTATGGCAAATAAAATCAATCTTGAGATGAGCGCTGTAGAAAACCGGGAAATGCGTCTCGGTACGATCGTCGGTTGGGATGGCAAAGCGTCTGATCTGATTGAAGAATCCAAATATTTGGAACGCAGTCAAAAGAAGCATGGACAGAGACAACCCGGCATCTGTGGAACAAAGAGCTATTGCAAGCTGTGTGAATTAAATTCCCCGCTGAACCAGCAGACCATGTGTGCCAATGCAATTGTAGAATGTCAGATTGGCAATATCACCGACTGCATTTTGATCCAACATGCGCCAATCGGATGCTCTGCCGACCAGCCGTGGTTTAATCTGGCATTCAACATGGGCCTGGGCAGGCGGAATAAGCCGCCTCAGAACCTGAAAATCTACAGCACCAATCTGCTGGAAAGCGACATGGTATTCGGTGCAAGCGACCGCTTGAGACAGACCTGCCGTGATGTGTTCGAGCGTGAGCATCCGAAGGCAATTTTCATTTCCATGGCATGTGCAACCGCAATCATTGGTGAGGATATCGATAGTGTTGCAGATGAAATGGAAGCAGAGCTGGGGATTCCAGTTGTACCACTGCACTGTGAGGGCTTCCGTTCCAAGCATTGGAGTACTGGATTTGACATTTCCCAGCATGGTGTTGTCCGCCAAATCGTAAAGAAGAATCCGAAAAAGCAGAATGATCTGCTGAATATCGTAGCACTGTGGGGCACGGATTATTTTACCCCGATGCTCAAGCCACTGGGCCTGCGTGTGAATTATATGATTGACATGGCAAGCTTTGACGAACTGGCGCAGGCGAGTGAAGCTGTTGCAACGGCAACCTTCTGCAATACACTCGGTTCCTATATGGCGACTGCTCTGGAAGAACATTTTGGTGTGCCGCAGGTGGATGCACCGCAGCCATATGGCTTTAAGGGCACCGATGAATGGCTGCGTGCCATTGCAAAGATTGTCGGCAAAGTAGAGGAAACGGAAGCGTACATTCAGGCAGAACATGCACGTGTGCTGCCAAGAGTGCAGGAGCTGCGTGAGAAGTTCAAGGGGATCAGCGGATTTATCATGACCGGTTCTGCATATGCACATGGATTAATCACCGTTCTAAAAGAGTTGGGCATTGATGTGGATGGTTCCATCATCTTCCATCATGACCCGGTATATGACGGTGCAGGTGAGCACCAAAATACCCTGAAGGAGCTGGTAGATACCTATGGTGATGTAAAATACTATACCGTCAGCAAAACAGAAGCATATCAGCTGACCAATATCTTCCGGCGTATCAAGAAACCTGATTTTGTTATCATCCGTCATCAGGGACTTGCACCGGAAGCAGCAAAGCTGGGCATTCCAGCGCTGGCAATGGGCGACGAGCATATTCCGGTGGGGTATGACGGTATGATCCGCACTGGTGAAATTCTGCTGGATATTATCGCACGAAAGAAGTTTAACCTTGTGCTGCAGCGTCACGTATCCGTACCGTATACCGACTGGTGGGTAAATCAGGAGGATCCGTTCCTGCTGTCCCATTCCCCAGACGCACTGGACGAGGTTGTACCGGTAAAGGAACGGTCAATATATGATTTTGAACAGGAGGGTGCATAAATGGCTGTAAAAAAGAAAAAAGGCGGCAGCATTGTACATCCTCATTATGCATGTGCGGTAGGCGCTGCCTATTCGGTAGCTGCGATCAAGGGCGGTGTGCCGATTGCAAACTGTGGCCCGGGTTGTATGTATAAGCAGTTCTTCTTCCTGAGCTTTGACAATGGGTTTCAGGGTTCCGCAGGCGCAGGCGGCGGCAATATTCCGAGCGCAAATGTAGGTGAAAATGACATTGTATTCGGCGGCGCACAAAAGCTGGATGACCTGATTAAGGCATCCCTTGGTGTAGTCAAGGGAGATCTGTTTGTCGTACTGACAGGATGTTCCGGCGAGTTGGTAGGCGATGATGTGGGTGCTGTTGTCCGCAAGTATCAGGAAAATGGGTATCCGGTTGTCTTTGCAGATACAGGTGGATTCCGTGGAACCAATCTGAACGGTCATGAAATTGTTGTAGAGGCAATTATTGACCAGTTTGTCGGTGATTATCATGGCCCGAAGAAAAAGGGGCTAGTTAACCTCTGGTTTGAGACACCGTATTTCAATATGAACTGGAGAGGTGACTATCTGGAAATTGTCCGAATCCTGCGTAGTGCAGGATTTGAGGTCAATGTGTTGTTTGGACCGGAGAGTGGCGGTGTAGAAGAATGGAAAAGCATTCCAAAGGCACAGTTTAATCTGGTATTATCTACGTGGAACGGACTGAAGATTGCAAAGCATCTGAAAAAGAAGTATAACCAGCCGTATCTGCACATTCCGGTCATCCCAATCGGTGAGGAGGCAACCACGGCATTTATCCGCCAGATTGTAGAATATGCCGGCATTGATAAGGCAAAGTCCGAAGCCTTCATTGCAGATGAAGCGAAGATTTATTACTATTTTCTCGAACATTTTTCCGATTTCTTCTCGGAGTACTGGTTTGGACTTCCGGCAAAGTTTGCTACCATCGGAAATAGTACAGATAACGTTGCGCTGACAAAATTCCTTGCGGATCAGATCGGCCTGATTCCGGTCAAGCAGATTATTACAGATAATCCACCGGATAAATACAGAGATGATATCCGTGAACTGTACCATAACCTCTCCGAGGATGTTTCGGTTGAGGTAGAATTTATTGAGGATGGTTATTTGGTAGAGGAATCGCTGAAACAGGCTGAATTTGGCACGAGCGTACCGCTGATTCTGGGTAGCACATGGGAAGTTGATATTGCGCGTGAAATGAATGCACTGCTGATTGAAATCGGAGCACCGACAACAGAATCTGTTGTTATTAACCGGAGTTACATTGGTTACCGAGGCGCACTGACACTGCTGGAACGTATTTATTCTGCAACAGTTGGCGGTAAGTAAACGATTTGATATAGATTTAGAAAGGAAAAATACACACATGTCAAAGGAATTGAGACAGATTGCAATTTATGGCAAGGGCGGCATCGGTAAGTCTACTACAACACAGAATCTGACGGCCGGTCTGGTAGAGGGCGGCAGTAAAGTTATGGTTGTCGGCTGTGACCCAAAAGCAGATTCCACCCGACTGTTGTTAGGCGGTCTGGCACAGAGAACTGTGCTTGATACCCTGCGTGAAGCGGGCGAGGACATTGAACTGGAAGATATTCTAAAGGAAGGATACAAAGGAACGCGCTGTGTAGAATCCGGTGGTCCAGAACCAGGTGTAGGC
>JAJPXP010000022.1:6559-10962 GCA_021205365.1 Clostridia bacterium | reverse complement strand
CTAGAACTAACAAAATGTGTCCATTTTGTGAACATCCAGGAAGTCCCAATGCCGAAGATAGTGCACTGGTATCCGCAAAACAGTGCAGTATTCTAACGCAGAAAGGACATAAACCTGTTGATTAGCTATATTTGCAGCAGGAAAGATAGAACCTCATTGGCAGCAGGCCAGATGTTGCACGAAGCAAGCAGTTATGGCCCCGCTGTCAGAAAAGAACATATTGGGGTTGCGTGGAAGGCATCTTCCGCGCAACTTATTTTTTGAAAAATGATTAGCTCGTACTAACAATGTTGCATGCAGATATAATCGGAAAGAGAGGCCGCTGATGAAACTCAAAAAACAGGATATTTTCCTGCTGGCGGGGCTTCTGGCAGTGTTCCTTATACTTGGCGCCGTGCTGCTGCTCACACGGAAGAGCGGTGCGACTGTTGTTGTGCGCGTTGCAGGTGAGGAAACCGCAACGTTTGCGCTGGAGGAAAATACGGTATATACCATAGAAGGTGTCAGCGGCGGAACCAATAAACTGGTGATTGAAGACGGTGCGGTGTGGCTGGAGGATGCCAGCTGTCCAGACCAGCTCTGCGTACATCAGGGAAAAATCCAGTATGTCGGGGAAAGCATCATCTGCCTGCCGAACAAAGTATCGGTTACGATTGAAGGCGAACCAGAGGAAAATGGCGTAGATGTGATTGCTACATAAGAGGATGGCTATGAACAAGACAAAACGATTGGCATTATATGGGATGCTGGCTGCGCTGGCACTGGTACTTAGTTATATAGAAGCGATGGTTCCGGCATTTTTTGCTGTTCCGGGTATGAAGCTGGGCTTGACAAATCTGGTTGTGTTGGTTGCATTGTACCGTATGGACGCGAAATCAGCCATGATTATCAATTTTGTCCGCATTGCCCTGACTTCTATTTTATTCGGTACGGTTGTCAGCCTGTGGTATTCACTCGCGGGAGGTTTGCTTTCCGGTATTGTGATGATTCTGCTCAAACGGACAGGAAAATTCCAGCCGTTGACCGTCAGTGTTGCAGGCGGCGTCATGCATAATGTGGGACAAATTCTGGTAGCGATGGTTGTTATGCAGACCAATGCGATTGCGTGGTATCTGCTGGTGCTGTGGATTTCTGGTATTGCAGCCGGTGCGGTTATCGGCATTCTCGGAAGTTGGATGCTGTCACGGCTGCCGCAAATACAGAGATAAATTACCTTTTATATCAATGAAAGGAGCATATATGAGATTCAAAAGTAAAATATGGATTGCCTCTGCACTGGTTTGCAGTATGCTGCTGGCGGGCTGTGGCTCCGGTACAAACACGACACCAAAGGATACCGGAAGCGCTGCGGTAACAGAAGAAACCGCGGGCAGTGCGGCGGGTTCATCATCGCCTGCGGCAGATGAACCGGTAAGCCAGGAAGTCTTTGCCATGGATACCTATATGACCGTAACGGCATATGGTGAGCATGCACAGGATGCAGTAGATGACGCGGTAGCAGAGATTGAACGCTTGGATGCATTGTTGTCCATTGGAAAAGTGGATAGTGAGATTTCCAAGCTGAATGTAAATGGCAGCGCGGTGCTTTCTGAAGATACCAGCGAAATGATTACAAAAGCGCTGGAGCTGTATGAAAGCACGGGCGGCGCATTTGATATTACCGTTCTTCCGTTGATGGAGGAATGGGGATTTACGACGGAAGATTATCAGGTTCCGTCTGATGAAACCATTGCCGAAATACTGAAAAAGGTAGGTGCAGACCAGCTGGAATGGGATGCAGATACCAACACCATGACGCTGGGACAAGGACAGGAGATTGACCTTGGCGGCATCGCAAAGGGCTTTACCTCCAGCCGCATCATGGAAATCTTCAAAGAAGATGGTGTCACGTGTGGTATGGTTTCCCTGGGCGGCAATGTACACCTGCTGGGAACCAAGGTAGACGGCAGTGAATGGCGTGTCGGCATTCAGGATCCGAATAACACAGAGAATATATTGGGGATTCTGGAAGCAGACGACTGTGCGGTGATCACTTCAGGCGGTTATGAACGATATTTTGAGCAGGATGGTGTGACCTATCACCACATCATTGACCCGGCAACTGGAAGACCGTCCGACAGCGGAGTGACTTCTGTTACCATCGTCAGCAAAGATGGTACGCTTGCAGATGGCCTGTCGACATCGCTGTTTGTCATGGGCATTGACAAGGCTTCCGAATACTGGAAGCAGCATGCGGATGAGTTTGATGCGGTCTTGGCAGATGAAGATGGAAATGTTTATGTAACCGAAGGTATCGCAGATTCGTTTACCTGTGATGATTATGATGTAACAGTTATCACAAAGGATTAATTGCAATCGTTTCACAAAAGGAGGTTTTATCATGCGTATTTTTTATAATAAATCGGCAGATGCGTTTGTCCGCCGCCTTGTACCGGGCATTGCTGTACTGGCGCTGGCAGCATGGGGCATTGCATCTGGCGGTGCCGTTCTGGAGGATATTCCAGAGCTGACCACCACGGCAGAGGCAGCTGATGTTGCAGCTGAGGCAGGCGCTTCGTCGGATGGATTTACTGACGGCGAGTATGCAGATGGCACATATACCGGCACCGCTGCCGGCTTTGGCGGTGATATTACGGTCAGTGTGACCATAGCAGATGGCAAAATTACAGCGATTGAGATTGTTTCCGCAGCAGGTGAGACACCGTCTTATCTGTCCCGCGCAAAGACCATCATTGACGCTATGCTGGAAGCACAAAGCCCCAACGTCGATGTGGTATCGGGCGCAACATTCTCTTCCAACGGTATTATCAATGCGGTAAAGAATGCACTCATTAAGGCATCGGGCGGAACGGTAAATGAAACAACCGGCAGCACCGGACTGGGCAGTGCTTCTGCAGGCGGCAGCGGAACGACATCTTCTGATTCCTTTACCGATGCGGCAGCTTATGCAGACGGTACGTATACTGGCTCGGCTCAGGGCTTTGGCGGTACCATTTCTGTCAGTGTAAAGATTTCCGGCGGCAAGATTGCAGCAATATCCATTGTCTCTGCATCCGGTGAAACTGCATCGTACCTTGCAAAGGCAAAGGCTGTTATCAACAAGGTAATTGCTGCACAAAGCCCGAATGTCGACGTTGTATCTGGTGCAACATATTCTTCTAACGGCATTCTGAATGCTGTCAAGAAGGCGCTGAGTAAAGCGGCAGCAGCTGTATCTGGCAATCAGACGACAGAAGATGATGATACAGATGACACCACACCGTCCAACGCAAAGCCAGACCGTACGTATACCGATGGCACGTATACCGGCACCGGAGACGGCTATGGCGGTGATGTTACAGTTAAGGTGACCATTCTCGACGCCAAGATCAGCGCAATTGATGTCATTTCTGCGGAAGATGAAACGCCAAGCTTCTTTGCACGCGCAAGAACGCTGATTGCAACTATCCTGAATAAGCAGACCACCAAGGGCGTTGATATTGTATCTGGTGCAACATATTCTTCCAACGGTATTCTCGATGCAGTGAATGAGGCACTGGACAAGGCAGCAGGAACCTACGTGGAACCGACGCCGGAACCGGATCCGGAACCGACACCAACACCGGAGCCGTCCGAAAACACTACCATAGAGGAACTCACTTATACCGGCACTGCACTTTGTGAGGCAGACGAGTATGAGGATTTTGATAACTATAATATGACTGTAAAGTTTACAGTTACGCAGACCACAACAGTTGAAACGGATGAATCCGGCAACACTACCACAACCGTAGAGCGTAAGCTGACCGGTGTTGAGGTAACAGATCCGACACAGGAAAACGCAGGCAATAACTGGACATACATTAAAAAGGCTGTCAACGGTACGTCCAAGATCACCGGTGTTGCAGCGCAGGCAATCGCAAAGCAGAGCTTTGACGGAATCGATGCGATATCTGGCGCAACCTGTTCTTCGAATGCCATTGTCAAGGCCGCGTCTCAGTGTGACCTGAATCTGGGAACCACCACAAAGTAACGGAGGGTTAATACTTGAAACATCTCGATTTTTGGTCAAGAATGGCGAGCCTTGCAATAGCAATGATTGCACTGGGTGTGTATCAGGCACATGCATTCCAGTGGCAGGAAGCCATGGAAGCAAATCAGAAGGAAATTGCCGAAGCAAATGCACAGATTGCAGGAGCTTCCGGAGCGGTAACCTATTTGGACGGCGTTTACATTGGTGAAGGCGAAGGCTTCGGCGGTACGATTACGGTACAGGTTACTGTAAACGATGGTAAGATTACATTTATTGAAATCACAGATGCAAGCAACGAGGATGCCGCATATCTGGATAAGGCAGAGCAGATCATTGACAACATCATTACCGCACAGACACCGGAGGTAGACACCATCAGCGGTGCAACCTT
>JAJPXP010000022.1:0-6459 GCA_021205365.1 Clostridia bacterium | reverse complement strand
GAGGTAGACACCATCAGCGGTGCAACCTTTAGCTCGACTGGCATTAAGACTGCTGTTCAGCAGGCACTGGAAGGAGCAGCAGAATCATGATACAGACAAAGAATGCACAACGCGGCGGCAATGCGGCTGCCGCAAAGAAAAGGCCGATGAATCCGATGCAGCGCGTGAAATTCCGCCGCCGCATTCGTGCGGCAATCCAGCTGTTTTTCTTCGTGCTGGCCCCGTCAGTGTATACGTCCTGCTTTTCCTGCATCAAAGCAGTTGCAACTGCGATTGGAGCAGGCGAGCCGTTTGCATATGATTCCTTTTTTGCGACCCTGGTAGTTATCTGCCTGTATACGATCCTATTTGGACGCTTCTTTTGCGGTTATGCTTGCGCATTTGGCGGTCTGGGCGACGCAGTTTATGCACTATCGCAGTTCATTCAGCGCAAAATCAAGAAGAAGCTGCCGCAGATACCGGAAAAAGCTATCCGTGTCATGCAGAAATTCAAGTATGTCATCCTGATTGCTATTGTTGTATTGTGTGCTGCAGGCGTATATGACAAGCTTCCGGGCTGGAGTCCATGGGATGTATTTTCCATGCTGACTGCTCTACGTGGTATCACCGCAGCATATGCGATTGGCGCAGTTCTGCTGGTGCTGATCCTCATTGGCATGGCAGTCAAGGAACGCTTTTTCTGCCAGTTCCTCTGCCCAATGGGTGCGGTTTTTGCCCTGCTCCCGGTTATGGGACAGTATAAGAGAAATCGCGAGAATTGTCTGCCGCGCTGCTCGGCATGTGCGAAGAACTGCCCGGTTTGTGTGGAAACGGATGAAAACAGCCTCCGCATGGGTGAATGCATCTCCTGCGGAAAATGCAGTGACATCTGCCCGAAGCGCAACATTCAATATGGCAAAAGGGTCAAGGATGGAAACGCTCCGTTCCCGGTTATCCTCAAGGCATTGCTTTTATTTGCACTCTGCCTGTTTCTCAGTGCCGTGCGTACATTTTAATATAACCACAAGAAAATCCCTTCTTTTACCAGATCTCTTGATAAAAGAAGGGATTTCATCATATCCAATTATGTTATTCTTGAGGGTTTTCCGGCTGTTTCTTTGGCAGCAGGCAGTTGAGGATGCCGGACTGCTGAACCCATTTTCCATTCATAGCGAGATAACCGGAGACCTTTGGACGGTAGCCGGAATCTCTGAGCTGGTCTTCCATGCGCCAGAAATACGGCAGAGGAACCTTGACCTGCTCACGCGGATTTGCCGGGTCAATCTGGAAATAAATTTCGTCGTCCTGCACGCAATCAAACCGCAGGGAAGTGATATTTTTATCGGGATATTTTTTCTGGATCTGTGCCAGCAGGACGATGCGCATCATTTCAAATGCCATGTCATCCAGGCCGGCTTCGAGAATACGTGCACGCTCCACGAAACCGGAAAGCGTGTATTCCAGGCGCATCTGGTAATGCGGCATCAGTGGGGCGGCTGCAGGCTCATTGGGATTTGGCCGCAGGGAGATGACAAACTTCTTGTCATGATTGGTATACAGACAGGTATAGGCCACATGCATACGCTTGCCGCAGTGCGGACAGGTTTGGTAAAACAGGCTGCCATGAAGCAGTTTATCACTGATTTCAGGATTTTTTGTTGCATTTATGACATTCCACTGTTCAATCTGGAAATTTTCGTTGCAGTTGGGACAGGTGAAGGTTGTAGTATGTGGTTTTGACATAAGCGCATCTCTCCTAGCGTGTTATTTACTCAGATATCAATATTGTACCACGGATTGACAGAAAAGTCAGGATAAAATCCACAGTTTTTGTGAAAATAGCGAAAGTATGCTATAATGAATGCGGTCACGATGTAATGGTATTCCGTATGCTGGCAACAATTCCGGTTCAAACGGAATGGAACCTGCAACTGCTTTTTGTACGACCACAGACAGTGTTTTTTATTTGGAGGAGAATCATGAATACATTGAGTCTTGTGCATCAGCAATTGGAACGGTTTATCCGGCCTGGAAGCTTTGTCATTGATGCGACAGCAGGAAATGGCAAGGATACAGTTTTTCTATGCGGGCTGGTTGGAAAAGAAGGTAAAGTGCTTGCATTTGACATCCAGCAGCAGGCTGTGGACAATACAAGGAGATGCCTTGCCGAGAATGGATGGGAGCAAACCGGAGAAGTTGTGCTGGACAGCCACGCGAATATGGCGAAATATGCGCAGCCGGGGACGGTGGACTGTATCGTATTTAATCTCGGCTGGCTGCCGGGCGGCGACCATACGATTTTCACCCATGCGGACAGCACCATTGCGGCAATGGAAGCAGGGCTGGAGCTGTTAAAGGACGGCGGGCTGATGTGCATCAGCATTTATTATGGAGGCGCCAGCGGCTATGAAGAACGGGATACCCTGCTGGAATATGTGAAGACCATTGATCCCGATCAATATACAGTGCTGGTCACCCAGTTTGCAAACCGGCCTGGCGATCCGCCGATTCCTGTATTTATCATGAAAGCAACTTGAGGAAAAAGTGCTGGTTTGTTTTGGGATCGGTATGCTGGGGCATGACAGCGATAGAATGAAGCGTAAGATAACTTCTCTGTGTTTTTGCGGATGCAGAGAAGTTTTTTTACACATGTTTTGACGATCTGTAATGTGTATTAAAATCTGTAAACAATGCACAAATAAATGATTAGCATGGACTAACAAATGCGCAGAAATGCCAAAAATACGGGAAAGTATGGAAGTTGGTTTAAAATTGGTTGACAAAGCGAGTTGGAAAGGGTATTATACTAAGTGGTTAGCAAGAGCTAATCTGCTTTGGCATCGGCTAGATGTTAGAACAGTCTAAATAAAGCATACGCATAAAGGAGGAAAAATCATGATGCCATTGACACTTGCCACAATCGGTGAAGATAATACGATCATGAAGATCGGCGACAAGCCTGAGGTCAAGAAACACCTTGAGAATCTGGGGTTTGTGGTTGGCGGAAATGTGAAGGTTATCACAACGATGGGCGGAAATCTGATTGTAAATGTAAAAGAGACCCGTGTTGGTATCAGCCAGGAAATGGCACAGAAAATCATGATTTGACCCACTTTTCACAGAGAGGAGAAAACAAAGATGACTTTGAAGGAAGCTAGCGTAGGCAGCACCGTTACAGTTGCAAAGCTGACCGGTACTGGTGCAATCAAGCGCCGTATTATGGACATGGGCATCACCAAGGGTGTCGAGATTCATGTCCGCAAGGTAGCTCCGCTGGGTGATCCGGTTGAGGTTACTGTCCGCGGCTATGAGCTGTCTCTCCGCAAGGAAGACGCCGAAATGATCGAGGTAAAGTGATCTAAAATTTGTAAAATAATAGATCGTTTTCGCAGCGGTCTTTATTTTTAACAGGTAATTAGCGTTGGCTAATAATAGTATTGGCTGACAGAATGGAAATGAACCTGTAGAAAGGAAATGAACTATGGAGTTGAGAATCGCCTTAGCCGGCAACCCGAACAGCGGTAAAACGACCCTGTTTAACGGCCTGACCGGTTCCAATCAGTTCGTCGGCAACTGGCCTGGCGTAACTGTAGAGAAAAAAGAAGGCAAGCTGAAAAAGCACACCGGTATCACCATTACCGACCTTCCGGGTATTTATTCGCTGTCTCCGTATACACTGGAGGAAGTTGTAGCAAGAAATTACTTGCTGGGCGAACGTCCGGATGCTATACTGAACATCATCGATGGTACCAATCTGGAGCGTAACCTGTACCTGACAACACAGCTGACAGAGCTTGGCATTCCGGTTGTTGTTGCGGTTAACATGATGGACATCGTCGAGAAGAACGGTGACCAGATCAATATTTCCGAGCTGTCCCGTGAACTGGGCTGCAAGGTTGTTGAAATTTCTGCTCTGAAGGGCAGAGGCATCATGGAAGCAGCAGAGGCTGCGATTGACGCTGCACAGAATAGTAAGACCATTCCGCAGCACACCTTCTCCGGCCCGGTTGAGCATGCCATTGCACATATCGAGGAAGCTGCACTGCATGACCTGCCGGAAGAGCAGCAGCGCTGGTATGCAATCAAGATTTTCGAGCGCGACAGCAAGGTTCTGGATCAGCTGAATATTGCTCCAGACATTATGCAGCATATTGAAACAGATATCGCTGCAGCTGAGAGCGAAGAAGACGATGATGCTGAGTCTATCATCACCAACGAGCGCTACATCTACATCGCATCTATTATGAAGGGCTGCTATCAGAAGAAGTCCGCTGGCAAGCTGTCTACTTCTGATAAGATTGACCGGATCGTCACGAACCGTATTCTGGCGCTGCCGATCTTTGCAGTTATTATGTTTATTGTATACTATATCTCCGTAACCACCGTTGGCACGATTGCTACCGACTGGGCAAACGACGGCGTGTTCGGCGATGGCTGGCATCTGTTCGGCATCGGCACTTCTTCCTATGAGGAAGTTGCAGAAGAGTACGGCGATGCAGCAACCGTGGCAAACGGCTTTATTGAGTTTGCTGCTGAAAACGGCATTGACACTGCTGCTGTTGAAGAAGCAATGGATTCTGAAGCGGATGAGTATGATCCGGCTGCAGCAGAAGCTGCTATGACCGAGTTTGCTGCTCAGTTCTCCGATTCCGACGAGGCTTCCTATATGGTAGAGGATGAGGAAACCCTGGCAACAGAAGAAGAGACTGCTACTGGCGCTGACCTGCAGGATGCTCTGGCTGTGCTCTCTAATTACGGCTATGAGGAGCCGGATCCGGCTGAGTACGGTATCTGGATTCCGGGCATTCCGGTATTTGTTGAAAGTGCTCTTGAAAGCCTGCATTGTGCAGAATGGCTGTCTGGCCTGATCCTTGACGGTATTGTTGCAGGTGTCGGCGCAGTTCTGGGCTTTGTTCCGCAGATGCTCGTTCTGTTCATCTTCCTGGCATTCCTTGAGGCTTGCGGCTACATGGCTCGTGTTGCTTTCATCATGGACCGTATTTTCCGCCGTTTTGGTCTGTCTGGTAAGTCCTTTATTCCGATTCTGATCGGTACTGGCTGCGGCATTCCGGGTATCATGGCTTCCCGTACCATTGAAAATGAAAAAGACCGTCGTATGACGATTATTACCACCACCTTTATTCCGTGTGGTGCAAAAACTCCGTTTATTGCCATGGTTGCTGGCGCTATCTTTGGCGGCGCTGCATGGGTTGCAACCTCTGCTTACTTCCTGGGTATCGCAGCAATCATCTGCTCCGGTATTATCCTGAAGAAAACCAAGATGTTCGAGGGTGACCCGGCTCCGTTCGTTATGGAGCTTCCGGCATATCATATGCCGACTGTTGGCACCGTACTGCGCAGCATGTGGGAGCGTGGCTGGTCCTTCATTAAGAAGGCTGGTACCATCATCCTTCTGTCCACTATTCTTGTTTGGTTCCTGTCCTTCTTTGGCTGGGTTGACGGCAGCTTTGGTATGCTGGCTGAGGATCAGCTGGATCATTCCATTCTGGCTACCATCGGCGGCGCAATCTGCTGGATCTTCGCACCGCTCGGCTTCGGCAACTGGCAGGCAACCGTTGCATCCATCACCGGTCTGATCGCAAAGGAAAACATCGTTGGTACGATGGGTATCCTGTATGGCGCTGGCGAAGGCACTGTATATCAGACCATGGCAGCAACCTTTACCCTGGCAAGCGGCTATGCATTCCTGGCATTCAACCTGCTGTGCGCACCGTGCTTCGCAGCAATGGGTGCAATCCGTCGTGAGATGAACAACGGCAAGTGGTTTGGATTTGCAATTGCTTACCAGTGCGGATTTGCATATCTGGTAGGTCTGGTTATCTATCAGATTACGAAGGTATTTACCGGTGGCGGCTTCGGCATTGGAACTGTTGTTGCTCTGCTTGTTATTATCCTGTTCTTCTATATGCTGTTCCGTCCGTCCAAGGAAAAGAAAGCACAGAAGAATAATACACTGGCAACTGCTGGAAAGTAAAAAATACAAACAATAATTCGTCAAAGGAGGAATTGAAATGCTTTCATGGCTTGCAGCAAATATTGGAACGATTGTTGTGTTGATTGTACTGGTAGTGATTGTAGGCGCGATTGTCCGTAAGCTTTATACTGACAATAAGAAAGGCATTCACTCCTGCGGCGGACATTGCGGCGGCGGCTGTCCGGGCTGCAGCAGCAAGGGCGGCTGTTCGGGAAGCTGTGCTTCCTGCAGTCCGCAGCATAAATAACGTGCATAAGTAAACTTTGTAATAATTTCAAAAAAAGAAGCAGTATGGGAATATCCTGTACTGCTTCTTTTTGTCAAAGCAAAGGCTCCCTCGATGAGGGAGCCTTTGTGGGTGTATCATACAAAAAACACAAATAATATCTTGATATAATTGTTCAAAAGTGATATAATTATTCTTGCGGGGGGCAATATGGCACTGCAACAGAGCCGCGTGCTTTCTGGGCGAGCTGCTCTGCCGT
>JAJPXP010000009.1:16558-45226 GCA_021205365.1 Clostridia bacterium | reverse complement strand
ACAATAGAAAACCCATGGGAATATAAAAATAGAATGGCAGGCTGCATAAAAACAAAAGGAAGAATTTGGTTAGATTGGCAAAATTGATAAAAGGCAGGAGGACATTCTTGACAATTTCGGCGAAAACGGATAAGATAAAAAAGGAATAGATAAAATACAATAGAATAGAGTGGTCAGGTCTGTTCATCAGATGAGAGAAAACCAAATAACACAGGGGAAAGGAGAAGATTCCGGCTGTGCTTATTTGGCGTTTTTATTTTATGGCAGAATCCAAGCTTTCTGATGGAGGAGCAGCAGAAGACGGAGGCAGGTTTCTCTGCTCTTTTCTGTATGTGGATCGTGGTGTGGAATGCGTATGGGAAGAGCAGGAGGCAATATGCAGTCATTTGTTTATACAATTCAGGATGAAATTGGGATTCATGCACGTCCGGCAGCGATGCTGGCGAAGGAAATCAAACGGTTTTCCAGTGAAGTCGAGCTGGAAGTAAACGGGAAGATAACAGATGCCAGCCGTATGATTCGGGTTATGCAGCTTGATATACACTGCGGGGATCAAATCACTGTGAGAGTGGAAGGTGAGGATGAGGCAGACGCAGTCAAGGCAATCATGGAGTTTTTTTCCGAAAATCTCTGATTTGCAGGAACAGACACGGACAGGAGTATTGAAGCAAATAACATTTGAGAAAAGGGAGGATACAGTTCTATGTATACAATTCAGGGAAAAGGTGTTTCTAAGGGCGTAGCCAACGGCCCGATTTACTTCTATCGCCGCGGCGGCGGAGAGGTAGTAAAGACTGCAGTAGAGGATGTTGCAGCAGAGAAGCAGCGTTTTGAGGATGCACGTTCCACCGCAATGGAGCAGCTGTCTGCGCTGTATGAAAAGGCAGTTGCCGAGGTTGGAGAAGAAGGCGCTGCACTGTTTGAAGCACACCAGATGATGCTGGAAGACCTTGACTATGTTGATGGCATCAATGATATGATCGAAGGCGAAGGTATCAACGCAGAGTATGCTGTATCCCAGGTAGCAGAGCAGTTTGCGGCTATGCTGGCAGCAATGGATGATGCTTACATGCAGGCTCGTGCGGCTGACGTTAAGGATATCTCTAACCGTGTCATCGGTATCCTGCAGGGCGTTATTGCGGGCGGTATCGATTCTGATATACCGGTTATTCTGGCTTCCGATGATCTGGCTCCGTCTGAGACGGTACAGCTGGACAAGTCCAAGATTCTGGGCTTTGTTACCTCTGGCGGTTCCGGAAACAGCCATACTGCGATTCTGGCGCGTACCATGGGTATCCCGGCGATTATCGGCGTCGGCGAGGCGCTGAGCGAAGGGCTGGAAGGCAAGGTTGCAATCATCGACGGCGAGACCGGTGAGGTTGCCATTGATCCGGATGATATAACCAGCGAGCGTCTGCTCAAGAAGCAGGCAAAGGAGCGTGCGCTGAAGGAGCTGCTGGACCAGCTCAAGGGTCAGGAGAATATCACCATTGACGGCCGCAAGGTAATGGTATACTGCAACATCGGTTCCCCGGATGATGTTGATCCGGTACTGGCAAACGATGGCGGCGGCATTGGCCTGTTCCGTTCCGAGTTCCTGTATCTGCAGAATGACGATTATCCGTCCGAGGAGCAGCAGTTCCAGGCATACAAGACCGTAGCAGAGCGCATGGGCGGCAAGCGTGTTATTATCCGCACGCTGGATATCGGCGCAGATAAGCAGGCAGATTACTTCCAGCTGGAGAAGGAAGAAAACCCGGCAATGGGTCTGCGTGCAATCCGTATCTGCCTGACTCGTCCGGAAGTATTTAAGACCCAGCTGCGTGCACTGTACCGTGCATCTGCTTATGGCAAGATCGCGATTATGTTCCCGATGATTACTTCTGTTTGGGAAGTACAGGAAATCAAGCGCATCTGTGAAGCTGTCAAGGCTGAGCTGCGTGAGGAAAACGTTCCGTTCAATGAAAATGTAGAACTGGGTATCATGATTGAGACTCCGGCTGCTGTTATGCTGTCTGACCGCCTGGCAAAGGAAGTCGACTTCTTCTCTGTTGGCACCAATGACCTGACACAGTATACACTTGCAGTTGACCGTCAGGGCAACAATCTGGACAAGTTCTTTGATTCCCATCATCCGGCTGTCCTGCGTATGCTGAAGATGGCAGCAGATAATGCACATAAGGCTGGCATCTGGATTGGCATTTGCGGTGAGCTTGGCGCGGATGTAACGCTGACGGAAACCTTCCTTGCAATCGGCATCGATGAACTCAGCGTATCCCCGTCGGCAGTCCTGCCGCTGCGGTCTGCAATCCGTTCTATTGATTCCACAGTAAACAGCCAGAAGATTCTGGACGAGCTGTTGGGTTGCTAATTGAAGTAAAGATCATGCATATGGCTCCCTTCACTGCGGTGGAGGGAGCTTTTTCATATCCGAGTTGCGAAAGCCATGTATTTACGGTATAATAATATGGAATGCTAAAAAGGACACGCAGGAATTGTACTTGCGAGAAGGAGATAATATGAAAGTAGCAGCAGCAGTTAAGGATGGCAGGATTGCCAATACCATTGCAGAAAGCACAGAAGTTTTGATTGTGACCGAAGAAGAAGCCAAGCCGGTTGCCAAGGATACCATTGTGCTTGGCAAAGAGGGCATCACCAGTGTCCTGTTTAAGCTGTCCCAGCAGAATATTGACATCCTGCTGGCAGGAGAAGTAGGCACGGCGCTGCAGAGCACTCTGCGTATGCTGGGGATGGAGATTCTGCCGGGATGTACCGGGGATGCAGTGGAATGTATTGCGGGTTTTCTGGCAGGCGAGAAGGTGGGAGACCCGTCGAAGATCGTGATTCCGGAAGAAGACGAAGATGATCCGATGAACTGTATGCATGACTGTGCAAAGTGCATGTCAGGATGTCATGACCGCCCGGAGCCGCTTCAGTAAGATGGACACCGTTTGCGGCCGTTTTGCACCGACGCCCAGTGGCAGAATCCATTTGGGGAATATCCTTTGTGCCATGCTGTCATGGCTGTCTGTCCGGTCCGCTGGGGGACGGTATCTGCTCCGCATAGAGGATCTGGATGCAATGCGCTGTCCCAGGTCTTTGGCGGATTTGATTGAAGATGACCTGAAATGGTTTGGCGTTGACTGGGATGATGGCGGCAGGGAAGGCGGCGAGGAATGGTATCAGAGCAACCGTTTTGACCTGTATCAGACCTATTTCCATCAGCTGGAGCAGCAGGATTTATTGTATCCGTGCTTTTGCAGCCGTGCAGAGCTGCACGCGGCACAGGCACCGCACCGTTCAGATGGCACCTATGTTTATGCAGGAACCTGCCGGAATCTGACACCGGAACAGATTGCAGAAAAACGCACGCGCAGGCCTCCGGCAACTCGTGTGAAAGTACCGGAGCAGGTGGTCTGCTTTGTGGATGGCTGTCAGGGCATGTATACGGAAAATCTGGCAAAGGACTGCGGGGATTTCATCATCCGCCGGTCAGACGGCGTATATGGCTATCAGCTGGCAGTTGTTGTGGATGATGCAGTGATGGGCGTTACGGAAGTTGTGCGCGGGCGGGATCTGTTGGAATCTACCCCCAGACAGATGTATTTATATGAAAAACTGGGCTTTCAGGCGCCGGACTTTTATCATATCCCGCTGTTGACAGCACCGGATGGCAGACGCTTATCCAAACGCGATGGTGATCTGGATTTGGGAGTGCTGCGGGAAAAATTTGGCCGGCCGGAGCCGATCGTCGGTATGCTGGCAGCTGCAATCGGCCTGCGTCCGACAGCAGAGCCTGTGGCACTGCGCGACTTGATTGCTGATTTTTCCTGGGACAAGATCCCAAAGGAGGATGTCGCGCTTCCGATGGAGATATTACGCAAAACATAAGAAAATGATCGTTGAACAGCTTGCTTTTTTTAAAAGTAAGCTGTTTTTTTGAAAAAATATTTGTGATTTTTTTGTGAATTTACCCAAATATTTTGCAGTATAGTGTAAACAATGGTATAATAATGACTAGAGCGCTGGTTATGATCGGGAATCAGCAGAATGAAACGGAAAATGTTGCAGGTAGGGCAATATTTTTACGAAAAAAGTGAGGAATATCCATGTCAAGAGAAAGAAACAGAACGATTGCGATTATGCTTGGAGCAATAGTCGTCATCGTTGTCATTGCAGTGGCAATGTTTATGGGACTGAGCAGCAATGGTTCAACAGAGAAAATGACAGCCGATGAAATGGCGGTTGGCTATGACCATATGCTGGCGGTGGATGCAGGCGGCAATGTATATGCCTGGGGCCATAATATTATGGGTGAGCTTGGTGATGTAACGTGCGAAAATAAATCGGAACCGGTAAAGGTAGAAGTGCCGGGGAGAGTTGTTCAGGTAGCAGCGGGCGATGAGCTTTCCTTTGCACTGTGTAAAAACGGCAATCTGTATGCCTGGGGCAACAATACCAGCTATCAGATGGGTGACGGCATGAACATCAGCCGCATGGAGCCGGAAAAAATGATGGAAGACGTTTCCATGGTAGCAGCAGGCGCTTATCATGCGATGGCAATTGGCACAGATGGCTCTCTGTATATATGGGGCAGAAATAAAAACGGTGCGTTGGGCGTGGATGACAGCCAATGTGACCAGACCGATGAAGAAGGCTACGCATGCATGTCCCTGCCGTATAAGCTGATGGATGATGTGGTATATATTGATGCCGGTGAAGATTATTCCATGGCAATTACATCGGATGGCACCCTGTATGCCTGGGGCTATGATGAAGATTATCAGCTGGGCATTGAAAACCCGGATAGCATTAATGATAACGATGAGGCTTACCAGTCCAAACCAGCAAAGGTAATGGAAGGCGTCAGCAAAGTTGCCTGCGGTGCCAAGTATATGGCATTTGCATTGACGGAATCCGGTGAGCTGTATGCCTGGGGCAATGCAAGCGTCGGTTCCATCGGCACAACCGAGGTTGATGATACCGAAAACCAGGTGCAGGTTAAGCCGCTGAAGATCATGGATGATGTACAGGATATTGCGGCGGGCAGTGCACATGCGGTTGCGCTAAAAAATGATGGTACAGCATATACCTGGGGCGTGAACAACTATTGCCAGATCGGAATGAAATATGGCGACAGCACGTATCAGATCGGCGAAGAGATAATTTATTATCAGGCTGAACCCAAAAAGCTTGCGAAAAATGTAGAAGCTATTGCAGCAGGCGGTTTCAATACCATGTATCGTTCTTCGGATGGTGTTCTGCGTACCATCGGCAGCAACCTGTATGGGCAGCTGGGCATTGGCTCGGATGATGAGTATAAAAAGACTGGGACAGCAGTTTATCTGAAAAAATAAAAAATTTTTGGAACCCTCCGGCATTTGCCGGAGGGATTTTTTTGCGCTGTTTTTTCGGCAATAAAAAAATTGTTACACACATCACAAAGATAACCAAAAAAGAATCGGAATATGATCGGAACAAAACAAGCATATAAACATATAAAAGGCGATGGTAAATGGCGGGATAATAAGGAAAAGTCTATTGATTTTGTTGTCCACAAACTGTAACCGCAAGAAACCGAAAAAAATGAAGTTCACGCCGGAAAAAAGCCCGGAAAAAAGCCGATTGTTTCGCAAAAAAATGAAAGCCAAAAAACCGCTTTCTGACTATAATAAAGCCATAAAAACAAGAGGGAAACACAAAGGTTCCCCACCACCGCAACAGCAAACAGATACGAAATGAGGGATTCAGATGACTGCTGTTATGACACTTTTATTTACAATTTTACCGTGTGTCGGCATGATTCCGGCACATAGAGCCGCCCGATTATCCTTTGCTGAGGATGAGTTTGATTATTTGACATTTTGATATATTTGGAAAGAGGAATTCATTATGACCATCGCAATGACTGCACTGATTGTTATTCTGCCGATTCTCGGCGTAATTCCGGTACACATGATGAACGCAATGCCGGAAGCAGAAGAAGTATACGACATGAGATAATGTCCTGAGAGGACTCGACTGATATAAGAAAGAGGAATTGATTATGACTATCGCAATGACTGCACTGATTGTTATCCTGCCGGTTCTCGGCGTTATCCCGGCTCATATGGAAAAGGCTGCTGATGCAACCCCAGTTCATTATGAGCGTTATGATTACCGCTAACCCTATCCACCTTTTTTGATACACTATAGTTTCTCTGAAGAGTCCACAGGTTTCCACAACCTGTGGATTTCTTCTGTCTGCATGTAAAAATCCCGGTCTGCTTTTTCAGTAGACCGGGATTTATCATTATTTTTTTACTGTGCCATCAGATCACAGATTGCATTGGAGAATGCAGCCGGGTCTTCAATCGGAATACCGGCAATCAGCAGGGCCTGGTTATACAGCAGGCTGGTATAGGATTTCAGCTTTTCCGGGTCGTTGACATACAGCTTAATCAGCGCCTCAAAGATCGGATGGGATGCATTGATTTCCAAGATCTTCTCTGCATTGAACTGTCCGCCGTTGTTCTGAACATTGTTCAGGACACGTTCCATTTCAATGGACAGATTGCCGTCAGAGGTCAGGCAGACCGGATTGCTTACCAGACGGGAGGATACACGGACATCCTTGACCTTGCCGTCCAGCGCTTCCTTCATCATGTCAAACATCGCACGGTTTGCAGTAGATTTCTCTTCTGCTTCCTTCTTTTCCTCGTCAGAGGACAGATTCAGATCGCCAGCGGTGATAGAACGGAATTTCTTTTCATCCTGGGATTCCAGCAGATTGATGACAAATTCATCAATATCAGCCGTGAGGTACAGGATATCATAATCATGCTTGCGCACCATTTCAGCCTGCGGCAGCTTATCCAGCAGATCAATGCTGGAACCAGCAGCGAAGTAGATTTCCTCCTGGGATTCCGGCATTGCTTCACGGTATTCCTTCAGGGTAATCATCTTCTTTTCCTTTGCGGAATAGAACAGGATCAGATCACGCAGTTTTTCCTTGTCAGCGCCGTAATTTGCGTATGCACCAACCTTGATGGAATAACCAAATGCAGTCCAGAACTTTTCGTATGCTTCGCGTTCGTCCTTCTGCATTTTCAGAAGCTCAGATTTGATCTTCTTTTCCAGGCTGATTGCGATTGCCTTCAGCTGGCGGTCATGCTGCAGCATCTCACGCGAAATATTCAGCGACAGGTCGGAGGAGTCTACCAGGCCGCGGACAAAGCCAAAGTAATCCGGCAGCAGGTCCGCACACTTGTCCATAATCAGTACACCGGAGGTATACAGGGACAGACCCTTGGCAAAATCCTTGGAATAGTAATCATATGGAGCCTGTGACGGGATATACAGCAGGGAATCATAGGATACTGTGAGTCCTTCGGAATGGGAATGGATGGTACGTGCCGGCTTCATGTAATCCATGAACTTATTGCGGTAGAACTCATCATAGTCGTCCTGCGTAATATCCTTCTTCTCCTTCTTCCACAGCGGAACCATGGAGTTCAGGGTATCTTCTGTATAAATGGTTTCATATTCCGGTTTATAATCTTCCGGTGCATCCTCTGGCTTCGGCTTAGCCTGGGAATGCGGCATCAGCATCTTGATCGGATAACGGATATAATCGGAATACTTGCGTACCAGGCCAGCCAGACGATAGGTTTCCAGGAACTCGTCGTAGCTATCTGCATCCTCTTCCTCCGGATTCGGCTTAATCGTCAGGATAATATCAGTACCATAAGAATCCTTCTCACCCGGTTCAATGGTAAAACCGTCTGCACCATCCGATTCCCAGACATAAGCCTGATCGCTGCCACATGCCTTGGAGATAACCTTGACATTGGAAGCCACCATAAAGGAAGCATAAAAGCCGACGCCAAACTGACCGATAATATCGGTATCCTCTGTCTGGTTTTCATTCTTGAATGCAAGGGAACCACTCTGCGCGATGGTACCCAGATTCTTTTCCAGTTCTTCTTTCGTCATACCGATACCATTATCAGAAATGGTCAGGGTGCGGTTCGCCTCATCTGCTGCCAAAATTTCCTTGTGTGTGTATATCGAGTTAATCCTCATGTCCAGCAGACGTTTGGATTCTGCCTGAAACTGCTGCTTTGCCATAGCGTATATTCAATCCTTTCAGAATTTAGATTACCATATTAGCACTCTTGAGTTTGGAGTGCTAATATAGAATAAACCAATTGCAGGAAAAATGCAAGGGGGAATTGAAGTTTGTTCAAAACTTTTTAACAATACACAAAAATAAAACGTGCCGCTGTTGGATGCGGAGAAGGTCCGGATACTTTTTGGGAAAACAAAAACAGATGCCTGTACATGCAGACATCTGTTGGGGGGATTCTATGCGATTAGAAAATCATGATAGCGGCGAGGACAACAAAAACAATGGCAACGACACCGAGCATGATATAAGTGATACGGTCTTCTTTTTTCTGGCGTTCGGCCCGGCGTGCTTCCGCTTCCTTTTTGCGCTGCTGTTGGCTCTTATGCACTTTTTTTTCTGGTCTTCCCATGTTGGATATCCTCCATTTGATTGTCAATCACTTATCTGATAGAATCAGGGTATCAGATTTCATACCGAATGTCAATATTCCATATGCAGCCGCCTGCGTGCGGCAATAAAACCGGATGGTTTGCCATCCGGTCTTTTTCATGTAGGCGTATGCTTTTTCCACAGCCTGTGAATACTGTACAGCAAGAGAAAAAACAGGATACCGCAGCAGACACCGGAAAAATCGATCCAAACATCGGATACCTGCGAACTGCGGTCATTGAACAGCTGAATACTTTCATCGGTCAGAGCGCACAGCAAGCCAAAAAACAGGCTGTGCAATATAGAATGCCAGTGTATCTGCCTGCGCACACGGCATAGATGGATGGTAAAAAATCCGAGCGCTGCAAATTCGGAAAAATGTGCCAGCTTTCGGACAATGTGGTCCGTCAGATTGCTGTGACCGAAAATGAAGTTCATGAAATCAGACAACACAGCGAGAACTCCCAGGCTTTCCTGGGCGGAAGCAGCCTGGTTTTGCATGGAATGTCCGAAAATGAATACGAGCAGGGCAAGCAGAATGACGATATTCAAAATGGTCGCAATCGTTTGCCTGACTGTGGCTTGTGTACCAATACTCCCTTTTATGTTGGAATGTACGATGGATGCTTCGTCGGTATGATGAAAATGGTTACGGCGTCTGTTCTGTTTCATATGTAAAAGGGACCTCGCAATTATAGCAGAAATTCCGGTTTCCGCTCTGTTTCTTACCGCAGCGCGGACAAAAAATTGGTGTTTCCACGCGGCAAGGGAACATAACAGGTGTATCCGGTTCGGTTTGTGGCTCTTGCGGTGGGGGAGGAAGGATTCCCTTTTCCACAAGCAAGGCTTCTAAAGCAAATACCTGCTGCTCCAGTTCCGTTACACGCTGGGAAAGCGCGGCAATCTGTTTGTCCTGCATCTGATTGCGGCGATAAGAAGTTTCAGATGCCTGTGCCAGTATATCCTGCTGTTCCAGCATTTCTGCATGCAGCAATAACTCAGGCTTTAAATACCATGGAAATCCCATATCATGCACCTCCTTGTATTGTTTCAGTATAACAGATGGATACGGGACATGCAATTGTGTATGAATGGCATTGATAAAAAGAAAAACTGCCGCTGCATGGTATAAAATGCAGCGGCAGTTACATCATGGGAATCCGGGTTTAACCACGGATTTCAATATATTCATCATAGGTGCACTGCTTATCCCATATACCATTTTCATTGATCTCAATGATACGGTTTGCAATGGTCTGGGTAAACTCATGGTCATGGGAAGCAAACAGCACATTGCCCTTGAAATCAATCAGGCCATTGTTGACAGCGGTGATGGATTCCAGATCAAGGTGGTTGGTCGGCTGGTCCACGACAAGTACATTGGAGCCGAACAGCATCATACGTGCCAGCATACAGCGCACTTTTTCGCCGCCGGACAGGACATTGACCGGCTTATATACATCATTGCCGGAGAACAGCATTTTTCCGAGGAAGGAACGCAGTGTAGTTTCCAGCGTGTCTGTCTGGGAATACGGTGCAAGCCAATCCAGCATATTTTCGGTGTGCCCGTTGAAAAATTCGGAATTGTCTTTTGGGAAATATGACTGGCTGGTGGAGACACCCCATTTGAAGGTGCCTTCATCCGGCTCCAGTTCTCCCATCAGGATCTGGAACAGGGTCGTAGCAGCCTGCTCTGTCTTGCCGACAAAGGCAATCTTATCCCCGCGTGCCACACGGAAGGAGACGTTGTTCAGAATCTTTTCGCCATCAATGGTCTTGGAAATTCCCTTCACCTCCAGAATATCCTTGCCCGGTTCACGGTCCATCTGGAAGCCGACAAAGGGATACCGGCGGGAGGAGGCAGGCAGTTCATCCACCGTCAATTTGTCAATCAGCTTCTTACGGCTGGTTGCCTGCTTGGATTTGGATTTATTGGCAGAGAAACGGCGAATAAATTCCTGCAGTTCACGGATTTTTTCATCTGCCTTTTTCTTCTGATCGTTCAGTGTGCGCTGAACCAGCTGAGAGGACTGATACCAGAATTCATAGTTGCCGACATACAGGCGGACCTTGCCATAGTCGATATCGACGATATGGGTGCAGACATTATTCAGAAAATGGCGGTCATGGGATACGACGATAACGGTACCTTCATAGTCGGCCAGAAAGTCTTCCAGCCAGCTGATGGAATGGATATCCAGATGGTTGGTAGGCTCGTCCAGCAGCATAATATCCGGTTTGCCGAACAATGCCTGCGCCAGCAAAATCTTGACCTTTTCTACGTCCGTACGGTACTTCATACCGCTGTAAAGAATGTCATCGGCCTTCAGACCAAGGCCCTGCAGCAGACGTCCGGCTTCGGTATCGGCATTCCAGCCGTCCAAATCGGCAAATTCCGCTTCCAGTTCAGCGGCACGGTTGCCGTCCTCTTCGGTGAACGGATCTTTGGCATAGAGTGCATCCTTTTCCTGCATGATTTCATACAGACGTGGATTGCCCTGAATAATGGTATCCAGGACCGTGAAATTATCAAATGCAAAGTGGTCCTGACGCAGGACAGACATGCGGAGCTTGGGATCCAGTTCGACTGTACCGGTAGATGGTTCCAGATCACCGGACAGCATACGCAGGAAGGTAGATTTGCCGGCGCCATTTGCACCAATAACGCCATAGCAATTGCCTTCGGTAAATTTCAGATTTACATCGGAGAACAGGTTATCTCCATCAAAATTGATGCTCAGATGATTAACAGTAAGCATATGGGACCTCCTGAGAAATACATGAAGTAAAGCGTTCTTCAGTCAGGGCTGTGCCGTGACTGATTCCCCCGCCTGAGGGAGTCTGGGGAAATGTGTGGCTGCATGATGCTGGCTTCGGGATTCAAATAATCCAATCAACCAGCATGCCGGCGATGACAGCAGCTACATAGGTACAGCCGATGATCTGCGCGGCAATCTTACGGTTTGGGGCTTCGCGTACCAGCAGGACAAAACCAAAGCCTGCACCGGCAGAAAGCCCTGCAATGGCGCTGCCAAGGCTGATGGTTCCGGCAGTCAGCAGTTCCGTGAGCAGTACGGATACTGCACAGCCGGGAATCAACCCAATCAGTGCACACAGCACGGGCTGGAAAACAGAGCCGCTGAGCAGGATGGAAGCCAGTGTTTCTTCACTGATCAAATAAATTATCGTATTGAGGACCAGCATGGTTACGACGAGGAATACAGTTGTATTGACCGTACGGGTCAGCGCAGCACCCAGCAGGGTCTGGCCATTGCAGCAGGAGCAGCCTGCATTGACTTCCTCCATGTCAATTTCATCATCCGGCCATTCATCCGGATTCCATTTTTTACGGAACCACAGGAAGTAGAAAACATATCCGGCAGCGATAGCGATGACAATTTTAATGGCTATCAGGAAAAATACTGTCTGCCAGCTGCTGCCTCCGGCAAGCAGCACCGGAATCGCTTCATCTGATGTGGAAAGATAGACCGCAATTAATGTAGCTGGCGCAAGAAATCCGCGGCAATATAATGCAGAGCAGCCGACGGAAAACCCGCACTGGGGAATTGCGCCGATCAATGCACCTATAATTGGCCCGACAGGTTCTGTACTGGTTACAATCCGTGTGACGGAATCCATGCGGGTTTCCATCCAGCTGATGACAATATAGACAACGAAAAGGATTGGAATTGTTTTGATGACGTCGGCAAGAGATTCTGTTAATACCTCCAGCACGGCACTTCACTCCTTTCTGAGAACATATCAAATACATAACATAGTAATGTGCAGGGTAACAGTAAGAGTCAGTATACCATAATCGCAGGCAAAAAAACAGGTGCAGGATTCATAAGAAATCGGCAGATTTTCGATGATTTCTTTCTTTATTTTTGAGAAAACTGACGAAATTACACAGAAGTTATTGCAAACGGAAAATGGTTGTGATACTATACGTAGCAGGCTACATTGTAGCGGGCTACGTAAATTCTGCGGCGGCAGATGTTTTCACACTGGAAGGAGTGCATCATGAGAAAACGGCCGGAATACTACATCAAACAGATAGCGAACCGTTTGGAGGCAGGCTGGAACGCAGCGCTGAAAAGCCTCAACGTCACGGGCACACAATTGTGTATGCTGGAATATCTGTACCATAATCCCGAAAAGAACCAGGTTTCGGATATTTCGGAATTTTTTCGTGTGAAGCATACCAGTACCTTGCATGTCCTGCGGCTGCTGGAAAAGAAGCAGTATATTTACCGGGAACAGGCAGAAAACGGCAGGCGTCCGGTCAGGCTGACAGAGCATGGGACAGAGCTGGTCAGGATGAATGAGAGTGCAGTGGAAAACATGAGTGAGATTATGTACGCCGGATTTACAGAGGAAGAAAAGAAAACCCTCCTGCTGCTGCTCAAGCGGGTTACGGATAATTTAGAGAATGGGGGCAATGATGATGCAGAATGACAAAACAACCAAGCTTTTTCGGGATGCTCCGGTCCCAAAGGCTGTTATCAGCAATGCAATTCCATCCATGGTCAGCATGATTATGGTGCTAATCTATAATATTGCAGACACTTTCTTTATTTCACAGACAAATGATGCTTTGATGGTGGCGGCGGTATCGGTTGCAACGCCGGCATTTATTATCTTTATGGCGTTCGGTATGCTGTTCGGCATCGGCGGCACATCGCTGATTTCCCGCATGTTCGGTGCAGGAAATGAAAAAAAGGCGCGCAATATTTCTGCATTCTGCTTTTGGACAGGAGCTGTTATCGGCGTAATTTCCATGATCGTGATCTGGCTGTTCAATGAGCCGATCTGCCGTGTCATTGGTGCAAGTGATGATACCGTCGGTTATGCCTCCCAGTATCTGGGCATTGTTGCGGCTGCGATTCCGTTTGTCATTATCGGCAACACCTTCAGCAATATTATCCGTGCAGAAGGAAAGCCGCAGAAGGCAATGATGGGCATGATTATCGGCAATGTATTAAATATTGTCCTTGATCCGATCTGTATCCTGTTTCTTGGCTGGAATGTGGCAGGCGCCGCAATTGCAACCGTGGTGGGCAACCTGGTTTCTGTGCTGTATTACATCGTACACCTGACTTCCAAAAAATCCATGCTGTCCATCCATCCGCGGGATTACCGCGCAGGTGATGGCATTGCCGCAGGTGTCATGGCAATCGGTATTCCGGCTTCCCTAAACAGCCTTTTGATGAGCATTTCCAACATCTTCATCAACAATGTCATGGTACAGTATGGTGATATGGCGGTTGCCGGCCTGGGCGTTGCGATGAAAGTCAACCTGATTGTTGTCATGCTGCTGATTGGTTTGGGCAGCGGTATTCAGCCGCTCCTGGGCTATTGCTACGGTGCAGGAAATAAAAAACGGTATACTGCAGTGATGAAATTTTCCCTTCTGCTGGCACTGTGCCTGAGCGTGGTTATGACAATCATCTGTTATGTGTTTGCAGGACCGCTTGTAACCATCTTCCTGCAAGATGCGGAAGCATTCCAGTTTGGCTTCGCCTTCTCGCGTGCGTATATCCTGTCCGGCCCAATTCTCGGATTCCTGTTTGTGTTTATCAATGCCATTCAGTCGACCGGTGCAGCCATTCCGGCGCTGATTCTTTCGGTAAGCCGCCAGGGCCTTCTGTTCCTGCCGATTCTGTTTATCCTGAACAGTGTCTGCACAGAAGCTGCGCAGATTGCACATGCGCAGCCAATAACGGACTATTTGTCCACGCTTTTGGCGGCAATCCTCTTTATTATTACGTATAAAAAATATTTTAAAATATTCGATGAGGAATCTGGAAAGGTATCCTGAATAACAAAAATGAAAAAACGGCTTCCCGTAAAAAGGAGGCCGTTTGTCTTTTGTCTGAAATTTGGTTACTTTGCCATGCGCTGGCGTTCCATCAGCTCGCCAAAGGCAAGGACAGTTTCCACAGCGCCGTCAATTCCCACCGTACTGGTGGATACACAGAGGTCATAACTGGAAGCATCGCTCCAGCGTTTACCAGTGTAATAATTGTAGTAGCTTGCACGTTTTTTATCGCGCTTGAGGACGGCATCTTCGATGCGGCGTTCCGGAAGGCCAAGATCATGAACCGCGTGGTGCTTGCGAAATTCGATATCAGCGGTGCAGAATACACGGACAACATCCTGACGTTCCCGCAGAACATAGCTGCCGCAGCGTCCGACAATAACACATGGACCGTTTTCGGCTGCTTCACGGATGATCTTTGCTTCTTCTACAAACAGCTTATCACTCATATTGAGGTCGGATGTCTGCGTCAGGGAACCAGCCGCAGTATAGCTGCCCATGACCAGAGAATACAGGAAGCTGTTGGTTGGCTTTTCATCAAAACCTTCAAAAATTTTGCGGCTTACACCAGCGTTCTTTGCTGCCATATCTACGATCTGGGAATCGTAGAATGGGATGTTCAGCATCTGCGCCAGCCTTTCACCGACAATATGTCCGCCGGAACCAAATTCACGTTCGATGGTATAGATGGTAGAGGTTGTCATAAAATAATCCCATCCTTTCCTGATGGCTTTGCCGCCGGAAAGCCGGCAGCGGGTCTCATTTATGGGAATATTATAACACATTTTTATAAATCTGGAAAGGCAGCAGAAAATAATAGAAATATCATAATGTATGTTTTCCATCATTTATTCTATTTTTTCGACTGAAAAAACAACCAAAACAACGGAGAGATGCTTGGAAATCATCATCAATTTGCACGAAAAAAGCATGAGAACCCAGCATATACCGCCTTTTTTGAAACAAAAATATTGATTATAAGGATATGCTGTGCTATAATGACTGCTGAGAAAACCACGAACATTTTAGTTGCAGAAATTTACATATTTTCTGTTGCGAGACAAGGAGTGTCATCATAATGCAGACATTTGACGAGACCGTATGGTATACCATTGCGGCAAAAGTAGGCGGAAAGGTTATTGAAGTTGAGAACGCTTCCACCGAAAACGGCGCAGCTGTTTGCCTGGCAGATGCTACCGGCACAGATCAGCAGCTTTGGTCCATCGTTCATATCGATGGCAAATATTATAAGATCATCAACAAAAATTCCGGCAAAGCACTGGACATTATCAGCATGGGTGTCGTAAACGGCGCAAATCTCCATCAGTGGGAGTTTGTCAGCGGTGACAGCCAGATGTGGTTCTTTGAGGAGAAGGCAGACGGCGCTGTCTCCATCAAGTCCGCGATGTCCGCAAAATGTGTTGACGTTGTCGGCATGAATGCAGAAACAGAGGGCGCACGCCTCCAGATCTGGATTGATGTAGACGGCGAGAATCAGTGCTGGATGATTCAGGCGCAGGAAGCTCCGAAGGCAGAGGAGCCGAAGGAAGAAGCACTTGCTGAAGAGGCAAAGGCTGAGGAGCCGAAGGAAGAAGCGCCTGCTGAAGAGGCAAAGGCTGAGGCTGCTGAGGAAAAGAAGCCGGCAGCAAAGACCACCCGCAAGAGAACTGCTGCAAAGAAGACTGCTGCAGAGGACGGCGAGGACAAGCCGAAGAAGACCACCCGCAAGAGAACAACTGCGAAGAAAACTGCTGCAGCGGATGGCGAGGACAAGCCGAAGAAGACCACCCGCAAGAGAACGACTGCTAAGAAGACTGCTGCAGCGGACGGTGAGGAAAAGCCGAAGAAGCGCACCCGCCGTACCAAGGCGCAGATTGAGGCCGATAAGGCTGCAAAGGCTGCTGAAGCTGCAGAGGAAACAAAGTAAGTTTTTTTCCATGTGGACAGATTCCCTGATAGCGTTTCGGTGCTGTCAGGGGATTTTTTTCACAGCAGCAAATGTAACCGCCCTGTCATTGAGTTACGGGAACGGATATGCTACAATAACGTTAAGATGATTTTGTACAAAAAGGAAAGGGGTGTCTGATATGACATGTAATTCTGATGCACGTAAAGCTTACAAAGCACAGGCGCGGGCGGATATCCGCGTCAAGTTCTGGTCCACAATGGGCGCTGTTATTCTGGAAATGGTTCCTATGGTCCTGATTGCCATGATTATGCAGATTGGCATAAGAGGGCTGTCGGAATATCCGACGATAGAAGAGCTTTTACGACTGTATAAATACTTGGGTATTTATGTGATAGCAGCCTTTCTGATTGGGGAACCGATTACCTTTGGTGCGAAGCATTATTTTGTTTCCCGTGCAAGAGGCGAGGAAAGCTCCGCCTCTCAGGTATTGATCTGTTTTACGAGCCTGCGAAAATACCTCACTTCTCTGAAACTGAGCTTGTGCATTCTCGTACGTTCCCTGGGCTGGCTGGCTCTGTTGTATGCCGTCGTTTTTGTGACAGCAATCCCGGCATTTTTGATGAATGACAGTATATTGCTGGTTGTTTATATGATTGTATGGATTGCGATTCTCATTGTACTGACACTGTTTGTTGTCGTAAAGGTTCGCCGGTATGACGGTGCGTATATCTGTATGATTGATACACCAGATGCGAGTGTCTGGGAAGCGGTCAAGGCGTGTGCACCGATTTTCAAAGGCCACAATTGGGAGCTGTTAATTTTTGATCTGAGCTTTCTTTTGTGGGAGCTGGCATCGGTATGCACCTGCGGTATTGTAGGTATTTATACCACTGCATATATGGAAATCGCATTTGTGCATTACTTTGATGATCTGTGCGGAAAAAAGATACAGCAACAGCCGCCGGAGATACCAGAACTGTAAAAACCGTGCGGTAATCTGAAAAACAAAGTATATGCTGTCATTGCATGAAACACAATGTAATATAGCACGGAAAAATAAAAACCGGATGTTTCTGACCAATACAGAGAACATCCGGTTTTTTATGCCCAGAAGATTAACAGTGCAAGAGACAGGATAAAGCTGGCCACCATGCTCATAGAGCTTAATGCTGCAATCATAGACTGTTTGCAGCCGCAGGACAGGCCAAATGGAATTGCCAGTGTGGTAACAGGGCCGATCAGGCACAGGCATAAGGTCTGGCGGGTGATAAGATCGAACGGTGTCAGCAGGAAGACAACGGCAGCTGCAGCCAGGCATAAAAGATAGCGCAGGCCGAGAATTTGTGCAACCTCGCTGATATCTTCACGGGTTAAATGCCATTCAAAAATCAAACCAAGGGTAAACATGGCAAGGAACGCGTTTCCCTGGCCGAATAACGTGCAGAGATCAAAGAATGGGTCGGGCAGGCGGATTCCCGGCAGATACAGCACGAGCATAACGAAGTATGCCAGAAAGGGAGGGGAATGGAATAATGTCCGCAGGATATGTCTGATGGAAAGCCTGCCCGTACCGCCGCTGGCAGAGCAGGCTGCGGAATATGTAATACCTGCGCCATAGGGATTGTTTCCGGCATCGTACATGCACAGACAGAGCACCGCAGAGGATGGCAGGAAGCCCTGCACAAACGGCAGGACAAAGTTGCCGATGTTGTAGGAGGGTGTATTGAGCAGATACAGCGCACGGGTTTCTCCGTCCTTGCGGACAGAAAATACCCAGCCGGCTATCAGCAGCAGCAGGTTCATGCCAAAGCCGATTCCCAGCGCAAACAGCAGGGAAAAATCCAGGGAAAACGTACGGAAACCGGAAATCAATGCAGCAGGCATGGTGATGTTGATGATAATTTTCATCAATACCTGGCTGTCCTCCTGCTGCAGGATGTGCCTGGTCTTCATGAAATAGCCCAATGCAATCATAAGAATGAAGGCAAGGGCTTTGAATAGTACGGTTGTCATAAGGAGAATGCCCCCGATCGGAAGTTTTTAACATGGATATTATTGTACTGCGCAGACCGGAAAGTGGCAAGTGGGAGAGAGCAGGAAAAACTCTACTTTTTCCCGCTAAAACAGAAAAGTCTGGTTGTGCAAACGACAGAAAGATGCTATAATCAACCTGTGAGTTAGTTTTAGGGGTGCTTGCTTGACCCCGAAATCATTTGAAAGGGGCAATTTTTATGCCAGGCAAAATTGTTTTGGGCGCTCAGTGGGGCGATGAAGGAAAGGGTAAATATATCGATATCTTTGCTTCTCAGGCTGATCTGGTCGTCCGTTCTCAGGGCGGCAACAATGCAGGCCATACTGTAGTTGTCGGCGATGAATCTTATAAATTACAGCTGATTCCGTCCGGTATCCTGTATCCGGATTGTGTAAATATTATCGGACCGGGCGTTGTAGTCAATCCAAAGTCTATTCTGGGTGAAATGGATGGGCTGAATGAGCGTGGCATTTCCACCGATAAGCTGTATATCGATGCACGTGCACACTGCATCCTTCCGTGGCATCTGGAACTGGACGCACTGAGCGAAAAGGCACGCGGCGGCGATGATATCGGTACCACAAAGAAGGGCATTGGCCCGACTTATATGGACAAGTCCGAGCGCATCGGTGTCCGTATGCATGATTTTGTTGATCCGGTTCGTTTTGAAGAGGTTATGACAGAAGCTTGCGAGCGCAAGAACAAGGTCATTACCGGTGTATATGGCGGTGAGCCGATTGATATCAAGGCCGTTCTGGAGGAATACAAGGTATACGCTGACAGACTGAGAAGCCATGTAAAGGATACCTCTGTTATCACATTTAATGCCATCAAGGAAGGCAAGGAAGTTCTGTTTGAAGGTGCGCAGGGTACCCTGCTGGACCTGGATATGGGTACTTATCCATATGTCACTTCCTCTCATCCGGTTTCCGGCGGATGCTGTGTCGGCTCTGGTGTCGGCCCGACTGCCATTGATGAAATCGTTGGCATTTGCAAGAGCTATACCACCCGTGTCGGTAAGGGCCCGTTCCCGACGGAGCTGTTCGACGAGACTGGTGATTATATCCGCAATGCGGGCGGTGAATTTGGCACAGTTACCGGACGTCCGAGACGTACAGGCTGGTTTGACGCTGTGATTGCACGCTATGCTGTCCGTGTCAATGGCCTGACCGAAATGGTTATCAATAAGATTGACCCGCTGTGTGGCCTGCCGAAGCTGAAGGTATGCGTCGCATATGACTTCAGGGGCGAGCGTATCACGGAATTCCCGGCAAACTTTGCTGATCTGGAAGACTGCAAGCCGATTTATGAGGAATTTGACGGCTTTACCGAGGATATCACCAAGTGCAAGACCTTTGATGAGCTGCCGGCTACTGTTCAGAGCTATATCAAGTCTCTGGAAGAGATCATCGGCTGCCCGGTTAAGCTGCTGGGCGTTGGCCCTGGCCGCGATCAGGTTATCGACATTACCAAGTAATTTTTACTGAAAATACAGACAGGCAGATGCGGGAGCATCTGCCTGTTTTTTCTATATGCAAAATTTCATTGGAGGGTTGGCACGCTCATGCGTGATACCGCATTCTCTCCGAGCGCAAAGAAGGGTCTCGCCGACCCTCCTTTGCAATCCACCCGCTTATGCTTCGTGGTACGGACCGCCGAAATCTCCCATACCACAAAAGATTTCGGCGGTCTATGCAGTTTGCGGACAGAGATTGCAAGGCGGTACGGACAGCATTTCCGGATATTTCCCAGTAAAATATGTTATGCATCACCGTTTTCCTCTGGAGGAATAAATTGCAATAAATCGCTGATATCGCAATTTAAAGCCGTACAAAGTCTTGCAAGAACGTCAGTATCCAGACGAGTGATCGTATTATTGCAATAATGATTGATTTGCGTTCTCTGCATTTCGGCACGGTGGCTTAATTTGTTTTTGCTGATTTGATTTTTTTCAATCAATTCATTTAAATGAATCACTATTTTTCCATATCGTTCCAAAAGCGCCACCATCCTTTTAAAAGAAGTATTGACAAGAATAGTGTAACGTTGTTAGAATATTTTTATAAGATGTAAGAAATCTTGTGTAATTAGTTGCACATAAATGATATAAAGAGGTATGGGAAATGGAACTATATATGGAAATTTGGGAAGAGAAAATGAAGGGCAATCCTGTTTTAGCGGATGAAATCCATCAGATTGTAGAAATGGAATGCTATCAGGCTTTGAGCAAGATAAAACAGATCCTTTCTGATGAGAATATGTCGGATGCAGAATGCTTTCGCAAAATTGAAGCAATTGTTTGTGCATTAGAGGATATAGGAAGCAATGGCGGAGGAAGGCATGATTTCGGTTGAAACAGCTATGCTGCCAGACTTCCGGTATAGATTGTCACTCTCTGTGCACACAGAAACAAGGGCGGTCAAAGCTTTTGTTGTATGTTAGCTTTGACCGCCCACACCAAACTATGGGCTGGGAGGGGTGTCGGGGAGGGACTCGCCGGAAGAGTCCCTCCCTGACGCTCGGAGAGAAGATGGTTCTATCACGGTAACGAGCCAATTGCATGACAGAATCATTTGCTTTTTGTCTTCCCATACACGCCGAAGAACAAAATCATTGCCGCTGCCAGTACGACGGGCAGGAATAGAATCTGATATAGCTCCTGCGCCCTAGCAAAAGCCTGATTGCTCCCCGCCAATATCACACAAAGAATCCCGGCAAGGACAGCGGACAGCCACACAACCTGTTTCTGCGTAAAGTGTCCGGTGGAAGCCTGTATACTTCCGGATAAAAATTCCAGAATCAGGGCAATTCGTGCAATTGCGCAGACAATCAGGCTGCCGGAAATCAAGACTTCGCCGCGCTGGAAGGATTCCCCAAATTCCAGTACACCAGCAGCGGTATAGGACGGATATAATACAATTTTAGCACCTTCTGCGCCTAACAGGCAGATATTGCGGATATATAACAGGCATAACAATACACCTGCCAGTACACACGCGCGCAGTAAACCGGTACGGATTTGGGAGCTGGTATTGCCAAGGACAGCCGCGGCATAAAACACTTCTCCAAACGGTACGGAAAGCAGTAAATACGCACGAAATGGAATACCATGCCACCCGTTTTCCAATACCGGGAACAGCTGTGTCCAGTCCAATTGCTTCCAGCTGAGCAGCAAAGAAACAATCAGCGCGATTACGACAATCCAAATCACGGGTTCTGTCCATAAAACCAGTTTTTGAATGCCATTTTGCGCAGTACAGACGGCACAGAACAGGATAGCGGCTGTTAGCAGCCAGACCGGCCATTCCCCGCCGGAAACGGTGCGCAGGAAAATAATGCTGTTCAGAATAGCCATACATAACGACCAGAAAGCCAATGCAGCCAAAAGGATCAGATAACAGGTACCGAAGCCGTTGCCAAAAGCCGTGGAAGGCAGATCAAACCAGCTGATTGCTGGCATACGTTCTGATGGAAGACAGCAAAGAGCAGTAAACAGCAGGCTGAAAAAGCAGGCAATGGCAAGGATGATCCAGCCATCCCTCCTGTTTGCTGCGGACATCGTCAATGACCATCCGCTGAGGATCACCAGAAGCAGGCAGGTTGCCTGGCGTCCATTGATTGTATTCATCGGCTGCCTCCTTCTGAGCTTTGTACAGCACGCAATGTGACGTTGACAGTAACCGGAACCGTCTGCCATACATCCGCAGAAGCATTGCGCCAGTCCTGTGTATCCTCCCGTTCCCATGCACGCCCAAAGCCGAAAGCATCACAATCTGATTGCTGTAAGGTCTGAATCACAGCAGAACACTGCTGTTGTAAAACATGGGCTGCTGTTTGTGCCTGCGCATCGGTTTCGCAGGCGGCATCTGCATGAATATCTACCGTGAATTTGGTCTGTTTTCCAGTTTCGGCAGATATTTTTGTGCGGATATTGCTGAGCTTGTAACGGGTATCCGCATCATATATTGTAGCTGTGTCACCATCCGCCAGCAGAATGGAAAGGATAGAAGTCTGCTGCTCATCCAGCCAGCCGCTCAGGGTATCACCAGAAAACAATGCACTGCCGGACAGCACAGCCTGGCTGTTCTGAATCGAAACTGCCGGAAGGACGATATCGACACCGGACGTCTCTACCCGGTCTAAGACACGGTATAATGTCATATCGGGTGTTTGGGACTGCTGAACAGCATAGGAGATACTGTCACCCAGAGAAAATCCGACCGGTTCTCCGCTGATCGCATCACAGGAAAGGATCTCTGCGGCATCTGCATTGCGCACAGCGCATAATCGTACTGCTGGACGCACTTCGCTGGAATGCGTCAATTCTTCGATACAGGATTGTATGCCATTTTGCAAGAGGCTTTTGTCCAGAAACAGGACACGTGCATGGCTCCAGTATAACTGGGCATCCAAGCCATACCCCGTATTGTCAATTGCCTCTGCGATGCTTTCTGCTTTGCCGGAAACCAGCTGTGCCGTAGGAAATGCATCAGCGGAGCTGGGGACAGCCAGTTCTGCTGTCAGGAAATACTGCCCGGTATCCTGTGTGATTGCACCGGCTGTGACGGCAGATAAATCGCTGGCATCCTTCCAACTGCATCCGCATAACAAAAGTGATACTGCTGTGCAAAGTATGAAGATCCGTTTCATCGGTGCACCCCATTCCATCCGGCAAGAAAACGCTTGTCCGGCTTCATAGCAAACCATGGGAACCGGAATAATACATCCCGTCCGCTGTGCTTTTCTGCGGATAAGATATTGGTAAGATAGGGGATACCGAAGGAAGTCAGACGGCATACATGGGCGAGGATCAGGGCGAGGCCGAGCAGGACGCCATATAAGCCGAGCACGGCGGCACAAATCAACAGGAAAAAGCGCAATACTAACGTGGCTGTGCGCAGCTTTGGGACAATCAGAGCAGTAACACCGGAAAAGGCAACAACAATAACCATAGGTGCCGAAGCAAACCGCGCATCGACAGCAGCCTGTCCCAAAACCAGCCCGCCGACAATGGATAATGCCTGCCCTATGGTTTCCGGTGTGCGCGTTCCGGCCTCTTTCAGGATTTCAAAGACAATCAGGATGCCCACAGCCTCCGTAAACGTGGTAAACGGTACCCCCTGACGGGATGCTGCAATAGAAAATAACAATCGTGTGGGAATCATCTCTTGATGCCAGGTCAGTAGTGCAACATAAATTGCCGGAAGGGTTAATGTCAATAGGAAACCGAGCACCCGCAGCCACCGGGTCAGATTGGTATAGAGATAGGAGATATAATAATCATCATTTGCCTGGAAGGTTTCCTGCAGGATATGGGGGACGGTTAAAGCAACCGGTGTGCCATCCACAATAATGGCAATCCGGCCTTCCAAAAGCTTTGCCGCTACAATGTCGGGGCGTTCGGTAAAACCGGTTGTAGGAAATGGAGAGGAACGGTTATCCCGTATCATTTCGCTCAGATAATTGGCGTCCAATACGGAATCCAAATCAATGTTCTGCAAGCGCTGTTTGACGGATTGCAAAACGGTCTGGTCGGCGATGCCGTTAATATAGCAAATGCTGATCGTCGTGTGTGACACCGAACCGATTTCAGAAAATTCAAAGCATAAATCCGGTGTGCGCAGACGGCGGCGGATGAGTGCAAGATTTCCCATAAACGCTTCGGTAAAACCCTCTCTTGGGCCTCGGAGCACTTTTTCGTTGTCCGGCTCATCCGGCCCACGTTTGGCAAAGCCTTTCGTGTTGACCACGGCAGGGCGGCTGTCACCATCCACGAGGACAATGGTATCACCGTATAAAAATGCAGTCAGAAGCTTGTCCGGCGGCGGATTGAATGGACAGTCATCGATGTGCAAGACTTCATCAATCACGGCATCCATTGGCAGAGGGGCGCCCTGCCACAGGCTGATCGGTTTGACGATGCTTTCATTGATTAACGTACTTTCCACCATGCCGTCAAAAAAGAACAAAGCAGCCCGAAGGGCAGGTGAACCCCTGCCCTGTACGACACGACAAATAAATGTATTGTCATGGACAAAAACTGCTTTCATCCGGGCTATATTTTCATCCAGATTGGTTGTAAATTGAAAATCAGATAGGTTCAAAAAAAGACCTCCTGTTATCAGAGCGTATCTGAACAGTCAAATTTTTTGACTGTTTTACGAATGCGGGGGCTTCGCCGCTGCGAAAGTTTCGGCACAGTTTTGTTTTCAGATACCGCCTGAAAAAATTTTATGATAAATATTCCGCCAGCTTTTTGCCAAACGCACGGATAGAAACCTCCGCTTCTTCGATGGTATTGGCGCTGGTGCCGCATTCCAGAATCATACTGCCAGTGGTTGCCTGTTCATTAAACCGCTGCTTGCGCAGGTTTACCGGCCGCATCAGAGTTGGGTAATCCTCCAGGATGCTTTTCTGCAGGTTGACAGCAAAATTCAGGTTGCTTTTCCAGTTTGGATGGGTCAGTCCGCCGGCATTGGTACCCATGACAAACATCAGCTGTGCACAGGTCTGCCCATCAATTTCCGAAACGACTTTGTATTCCATACCGGAGGAAGTAATCATGGAATCCCGATGCAGGTCAATGATAACCTTGATGGAAGGCGTTTCTTCCATTTGTTCTTCTATGATATCCATCGCACGGTTATAGGACTGGTTATAGCTCGGCGCGTCAATAATTTCCCGGCAGTGCACTACGCCGATACCCTGTTGTTCCAGAACTTCGGTCAATACATCGCCGATATACACAACATTGTGTGCCGGGTCTTCCGAGCGTCCACCGGACTGGTCTACATAGGCTTCGCTGGCATGGGTATGAAGGACCATGACAGTCGGCTCGTTGACCGTCGCATTTTTGGTGATTTTCAATGGGTCAGCCAGCATACCAGCAAGGTCATAGGATAAGCCGGACATGTTGGAGATATAAACGCCATCCTGACCAGGATAATCGCCGCTTTTACCGGTAACAGTCAGTTCTTTGATTGCGGCGCCGTCTGCTGTCGTTGTGGGGGCATTGGAGGTATCCACCGCTTTCTGCACATTGTCCGGCAAAGCAAACAGGCTTTCCGAAACCAATGTCCCGGTAGCATCGGTGTCACAGCTGCTTTCAGAATCCGTCATATTGTCCGGCAGAGCCTCTGCGGAGACAACTTCCTCCACGCTCACCGGGTTGGGATTATGTTCTGATACAGACTCCCAGCCCAATGCACCGATTTCTGAAGCCAGAGCAGCCTGTACAAAGTCAGAGTTGCCCGCAATGGATTTCAATATGGCGTTCAGGTCTTCACTGCCGCCGAAATGGTCTATGGCAAGCAGAACACCTGCCATGAGCAGACAGGGGATGCTCCATAAAGGAAGCCCATTCCATTTTTTTCGTCCTTTCCTTGCCATGCATTCCCCGCCTTTCGGAATAAAAGATGTTTGTACAAAATTCTATTCCGAAAACCGGACAGATATGCACAGCAGGGCACAGGATAAACAGAAAGCTGGAAAAGAGACATCCGCCTGTATCAGGACAGGAACAAATCAATGTCTGTAATATCCAGTGTGGGATGCAGGAACAGATTGATGCCGTAGCCGATGACGCGGGCAGCGTCGGCAACCTGCTGGTCAACATCACGGGTTGTGACTAGTACCGGGGTGTGCAGATCGTCCAGCGCTTCACAGGACGTTCCGGACTGCTCCATAATGTCCTCTGCTAGTGTGGCGCCATCTACGACGGTAGGGACGCCGATGGCAAGCACTGGTACGCCCAGTTCCTTTTCTGTCAATGCGGCGCGGGCGTTCCCGACTCCGGAACCGGGGACAATCCCAGTGTCTGTCATTTGAATGGTACGCATCAGGCGGCTGAGGCGGCGGGCAGCAAGTGCGTCTACAGCAATTACCAGACCCGGCTGGATGCGCTGAATGACGCCCATGACAATTTCACCGGTTTCCACACCGGTCATGCCGAGCACACCCGGCGCCAGCACGGCAACCGGACGAAAGGCACGGAACTGTGCCGGCGAACGTTCCACCAGGTGGCGGGTTGCCAGCACGTTCTGGCAGCACAGCGGCCCGATGGCATCCGGCGTCACAGCGCGGTTGCCCAGCCCAATGACAAGTACAGTGGAATGGGTATCCTGCAGCTGCGGCACCAGCTGTTCCAGTGACTTTGCAACTGCATGGCAGGCGCGGGGAAAGGAATCTGTTTCCCGGTGGAGAAGGCCGTCAATCGACAGGGTGTAGTAGTTTCCCGGCGGTTTCCCGATACGGGTATTTTCCCGGTGTATCGTAACCTGATGCAGTGGAAAGCCTTCCAGCATTTTTTCCTGCTGTATGACATCTTCTGCAGGCTGTTGTTCGAGTAATTCGAGTGCTAAATCTGTACGGATTGCCATGTGTTCCCTCCTTTGTGTTTTCAGTATGTTCCACAACCTGGTATTTTATGTATGGTATCTGTCCAAAAATTACCGGAACGGGCTGAAAATACATCTGATATTTAGCAAATATGCATGTCATCAGACATGTTTTGGAAAAAATAAATCGAAAAACGAAAATTGCACTTGATTTTTAAGCAATTGCGTGTTAATATTTTAAATACTGATGACACTAGATGGAGTAAGGAGGTGGACACAAATGCCGAATATTAAGTCTGCCAAGAAGCGTGTACTGGTAACTAAGGTAAAGGACGCACGCAATCAGGCTGCTCGTTCCCAGCTGAAGACCATTCTGAAGAAGTTTGACGCTGCAGTTGCATCTGAGGATAAGACTGCTGCAGAGTCTGCATATAAGACCGCAGTCAAGGCTCTTGACAAGGCAGCAGCAAACAAGCTGATTCATAAGAACAAGGCTGCTAATAAGAAGAGCGCACTGACCCTCAAGCTGAACGCTTCCAAGTAAGAGTTCCTTGCTTCAATATTTTGAAGATGAAAACGCATCCATGTGGGTGCGTTTTTTGTTTCCAAAGCAAAAGGAAAATGCTTCCTGCCATAGGAGCAAGGAGAGTGTTGACGGCTGCTTTGGAGAAGCTGTTGGTGGAGAGCGGCCGCTGCCTGTGCATTCCGCTGTTTCTATATTTCGCAGAACATGAGGCGGCGTACTTGTCAATCATTTTTCCCTGTGCTAAGATAACAATCAGACCATGATAAGGAGTAATTCACATATGCATTATTTGGATCATGCGGCAACGACAGCCGTACTGCCGGAGGCTGCGGCCATTGCCTGCAGGGTTATGACTGAACAGTTTGGCAATCCATCCAGTGTACATAAAATGGGTATTGAAGCATCTGGTATTCTGGAAACCGCCCGGAAACAGGTGGCGTCTATCCTGAATGCGGAACCATCGGAAATTACCTTTACTTCCTGCGGAACAGAGGCCACTGCGACCGCAATTTATGGTGCCTGCCGCAGGAAAGGCAGGGGAAAGCATATTATTACCACTGCCATTGAGCATTCCGCGACAGTGAATACCGTCAAGCAGCTGGAACAGGAAGGCTTTGCAGTGACCTGGCTGCAGCCGGACGCAGATGGGCATATTTCCATTGCTGACCTGCGTGCTGCAATCCGTCCAGATACCATCCTGTTGAGCTGTATGCTGGCGAATAATGAGGTAGGTACGGTTCTGCCGGTGAAGGAATTTGGCAAGCTGCTCAAAAAGAAAGCACCCAATGCCCTCTTTCACATTGATGCCGTGCAGGGACTGGCACGGATTCCGATCAAGCCAAAGCTGTGGAATGCAGATTTTATCAGTGTCAGCGGACACAAAATTGGCGCACCAAAGGGAATCGGGGCACTGTATATCCGAAAGGGCGTCCATATCGCGCCGCTGATGCTGGGCGGCGGACAGGAACGCGGAATGCGTCCGGGGACTGAAGCGGTGCCGAATATTGCAGCCTTTGGCGAGGCCTGCCGCATCCGTCTGGCACAGATGCAGAAAAACTATGCAAAAGTAGAAGCATTGTGTGCACAGCTTCAGGAAGGGATTGCACAGCGGTTCCCGTGGGCGGTGTATAATGGAAAATCTGATATGCCGCATGTGGTAAATATCTCATTTCCGGGCTGTAAGAGCGAGGTGCTGCTGCGTGTGCTGGAGATGCATGACGTCTATGTTTCGTCTGGTTCTGCTTGTGCAAAGGGCAAGGCAAGCCATGTGCTGGCGGCAATGCAGCTCGACCACACCCGCATTGACAGCGCCCTTCGCATCAGCTTTGCGCCATCCAATACACCGGAGGATGTGGAAGCTTTGCTGGATGCACTGGAGGAAGGTGTCATAAGGTTGAAACGGAATTGAAACCATTTTGTAATAAAGTGTATCTGCTGTATGGCGGATACGCTTTGTTTTTTGCGTAAAAATAATTTTAAAATGTAATGTTTTAAATGTAATAATA
>JAJPXP010000009.1:0-16548 GCA_021205365.1 Clostridia bacterium | reverse complement strand
ATTTCTCGAAAAATACATGAAAAAGTTTTTTGGGAAAATTTGTGCATTATTACATATGGTAACAAAACGGGGGATATGGTATACTGACAACATAAAAACAGCTTGGGGATGCACGATGATATTGGGGATAAGAGAATCCAGAGGTGTCATGTCGGCAACCAGCAGCACAACGCTTTCGCCAAAGACTACAATCACAAGAGCACAATTGGCTAAGATGTTAAAGCTTATGATGGAAAAAACAGCAAAATAGTTTCTGTTACGAACAAGCAATCCCACATAATTGAGGAGGTGCTTCGTTATGAAACGAAAGAAGTGGGAGCGAAAGCATTATAAATGGGTTGCGTGGTTCTTCGTACTGGTGTTGATACTATATGTTTTCGTGATATTTCCGACAAGAGGGCTTACGGTGTTTCCGGTAGAAGATGTTTTTATCAGCAATGCGGTATCATATTTTCTTCCTCAACTGTTGGTATTTCTTCCGATTCTTTTTGGGATTGGTTGGGCGTTGAAAAATGAATCTCGCCGTGACGGTATTTTGCAGGCGATTGGCTTTGCTATGATCTTCATTGGAGTTGACTATGTTTGGTATACCGCATGGCATACAGCATGGCATTGGACAGTCCCGATACCAGAAACTGTTATCCTGTGGTCCTATATTGGCATCATTGCATTGTGCTTTATTCTTCCACGGTATCTCGGCGGAAGGGGAAACAAGTAGGTGTCATGTCGGCAACCGGCAGCACAATGCTTTCGCCAAAGACTACGATCACAAGAGCACAATTGGCTAAGATGTTAAAGCTTATGATGGAAAAAAACGCAAAATAGTTTTTGTTACGAACAATCAATCCCACATAATTTAGGAGGTGCTTCGTTATGAAACGAAAGAAGTGGGACAGAAATGACTATAAATGTGCAGGCTGCATCGCGGTCATTGCAGTGATTGTTTTTGTCAAATTATTTGTGTTTGTCCCTGTGTTTGATATTCTAAATGGAACTGCGGCATTTATACTCACTCTGCTTATGATGCTGCTCCCGGTTGTTTTCTTTATCGGCTGGGCGCTGAAAAATGAATCGCGCCAAGGGGCAATTTTGCAGATCATTGGATTTGCATTGATTTTCAGTATATTTGCATTTTTGTGGTTTGCCATGTGGCATCCAGAGGCAACATGGGAGTTTCCCATTCCGTTATTGTTGATTTTTGGTATCGTAATTGCAGCAATTATACTGTGCTTTACCTTCTCCACCCCGCCGGGGCGGCGATAACTGCAAATAACAGAATATACGGCGCACACCGCGTTTCGGTGTGCGCTTGTTCTTGCAAACTCGAATCTGCTGTGCTAAGATAGCAGGTGAATTGTCACAGGAACTATTATCTGAAGCATGAGGTTTTACAGATTATGAAGGAAGTATTGTTGTTAAAGCTCGGCGAGGTTGTGCTGAAGGGCTTGAACCGCCGCCGTTTTGAAAGCCGCCTGATTGCCAATCTGCGCCGCCGCGTGGAAAAGGTCGGCAAATGCAAGGTATATATTATGCAGTCCACCATTTATATTGAGCCAGCAGATGGCGTCGATATGGATGAGGTATTGGACGCGGTGCTCAATGTATTCGGCGTTGCTGCGATCTGCCGCGCGGCGGTCTGTGAAAAGAGCATGGACGCCATCTGGGAGACTGTCAACACCTATCTGGCGGATGAACTGGAAAGTGCGGAACGTTTTAAGGTAGAAGCCAAACGTTCGGACAAGAAATTTCCGCTCAATTCCATTCAGATCTGCCAGCAGATTGGCGGCGATTTGGATGACAAATATGAGCATCTGATTCCGGATATGCACAATCCGGAGCTGCGTGTCAACATCGAGGTGCGCGACAAGGCTGCATATGTCCATGCCGGAAAGATTCCGGGACCGGGTGGTATGCCGGTCGGCACCAATGGCAAGGCGGCTTTGCTGCTGTCTGGTGGTATTGACTCCCCGGTGGCAGGTTATATGATGGCAAAACGCGGTTTGGAGCTGTGCGCAGTGCATTTCTTCAGCTATCCGTATACATCGGAGCGTGCGAAGGAAAAGGTCATGGAGCTGGCAGAACAGCTGACCCATTATGCTGGCAGAATGGAAGTATATGTTGTGCCGTTTACGGAAATTCAGGAGGCTATCCGCGACAACTGCCCGGAGGATATGTTTACGCTGATTATGCGCCGGTTTATGATGCGCCTGGCGGAAAAGGTGGCACTCGAACATGATGCCGGTGCGCTGATTACCGGTGAAAGCCTCGGTCAGGTGGCATCCCAGACGATGGAAGCGATGAATGTAACCGGTGCGGTATGCTCGATGCCGGTATTTCGTCCGGTGATTGGTATGGATAAGGAGGAGATCGTTCAGATTTCCCGCAAGATTGACACGTTTGAAACGTCTATCCTGCCGTATGAGGACTGCTGCACGGTATTCACGCCGAAGCATCCGCTGACCCGTCCGAAGAAATACAAGGTGGAGGAAGCAGAACGTGCGCTGGATGTTGATGCACTGGTGGAAAAGGCACTGGAAGGCGTGGAGTGCGTGGTGCTATAAAGAGAATGTAGAATGTAAGACTTAAAAACGCATCAAATCTATATCTTATAGATTCGATGCGTTTTTAACAGCTGCTTTGCGACACGATAAAAATAGAATATAATTTTGATTATTAAAAAAGTGAACTGATAGCGGGAGTACATAGTTTTAACATAGTAACTATATAATTAGATAGTTACTATCTGATGCATTTTCGGAAATAAGTATTTACGGACAACTATTCAGCAATTTGTTAAAAAATATCTTAATGGAAATTTATCTATATTTCCAATTTACAATAGCATTTAAGAGCGTAGATACGAGGCAGGTTTCTTTATCTTACGGACATGCACATGCAACTAGAAGCGTTACAGCATCTGTGGGAATTGGGTTTTCGTCAGGAGGATCTTCGGCTGGAGTAAGTTTTGGGTTGACAGATAAATATTACAATGTTAAGGTAGAAGCATGCAATCCATATACATTCTCATCATAGAATTCCTAAACTAAACGGTTAATGGAGGATTTGTATGAAATCATTTCCTGACGTGTTCAAATGGTGTTTGATTCCATATGCTATTTGCACAGTCTGTTTTTTATGCAGCCCATCCCTTCGTTTAAGCAAGGTGGATGCTGTGTATCAGGACTATGGCAGTCAGCTTGGCTTAATGCAGTGGATGCTTGATGAACTAAAGTTTTGGTATGTCATACGTGGGTATCTGCTGGTTTTTGTAATTATTACGCTGCTGTGCTGTATGATAAAATGGTTTCGTGCAAAGACAACGGCGATTGTGTTTTTGGGTACAGGGATCTTCCTGTGCGCGATATCAGCATACACAGAGTTTCCTACCTTAGGTCAGGTTGGCTTGGTTTGGTCGAATGACAACATTGCGCAAAGTGATTTGTTAGGAATTTTTGAACGATATCAATCGCTGTTGATGTGGCTGAGGGGATGGCTAATCGTATTGGCAATTATGACGATTGCTTTGCATGTATATCGCAGACTGAAACCTTCTGCATAATAGAGATAACGCATCTGTTTGATATGATGGATGCGCTGGTAGGCATCGAATCGCAATCCTATGACAAAATAACCGGAAAGAAGCAGGATGTCTGCATAATGTGCCTCTTCGGAACAAGATATAAATAAAAAGATGCACAAAGATATGACGGAAAAAACGATAAAATTATAGCTTATAACGAAGGATACAGCCGGGAGGACATCAGAGATGATGAACTTCCGGCATCTTTTTTGCGATGTTACGGAAATATTGAACAAAAATTCCTTTGGAAACAGCATAACGGGTATTGAAAAAATATGAAAAACATGGTATAGTCTAAATGGAATTGTTAAAAAAATAACATATCAATAAAAACTTGCCGGATTGAAACAGCATCGGAATGAAAAGAGATACAGTGCGGCGGGAGAAATGAGGTATTTACATGAAAGTAGCAGTAGTAGGTTCGGGCCTTATGGGCCTTGGCATCACACAGGCATTTGCACAGGCAGAGGGCTATGAAGTAAATCTCTGCGTTGTTTCCGGCAAGGGTTTTGATAAGAAGCAGGCCCTGTTCGAAAAGCCGCTGAAGCGCATGGTAGCAAAGGGAAAGATTACACAGGAGCGTTTTGATGAAATTGTCGGCAAGGTTACCATTACCGGCCTTGACGGCTGCAAGGATGCAGAGCTGATTATTGAATCTGCGATCGAGAACCTGCAGGCAAAGATGAGCCTGCTGAAGCAGATTGAGGAAGTATGTAATCCGAATGCGCTGATTGCTTCCAATACATCCTCTCTGTCCATCACAGAAATCAGCGGTGAGTTAACCCGCCCGATTATCGGTATGCACTTCTTCAATCCGGCAGCTATCATGAAGCTGGTCGAAGTCATTCCGGGCATGACCACAACACAGGATATGGTTGACCGTGTCAAGACGATTGCCGAGGATATCGGTAAGGTTCCGGTACAGGTTATTGAAGGACCGGGCTTTGTTGTAAACCGTCTGCTGATCCCGATGATTAATGAAGCAATTGGTATCTTTGAAGAAGGTCTGGCCTCTGTAGATGGCATTGATATTGCTATGAAACTGGGTGCAAACCATCCGATGGGCCCGCTGGCACTGGGTGACCTGGTTGGCTTGGATGTTTGTCTGGCAATCATGGAAGTTATGTATCATGAAACCTTTGATGAAAAGTATCGTCCGGCACGTCTGCTGAAGAAGATGGTTCGTGCAAAGCATCTGGGTCAGAAGACCGGCAAGGGCTTTTACGAATATGACGAGCTGGGACGTATTATTATTGGCTCTGCTCTGTCCAGCATCGGCGGCTAAACAAAAACAAGAAAAAACAGAAAGGGTATGCATCAATCGGTGCATACCCTGTTTTTTTGACAGTCTGGCTATCTAGTGGTTATGATTCTTGAAAAATTTTTGTCTGCATGTCCTGAAATACAGGGATTTTTTCGTTATATTATATGAGAGGGAAAATACAAAGCGGAAAAGGGATGAGGCAACGATGCTGATTTACTGTACCATAATCGAAGAGGAACAGCAGAACGGTTTTGAACGCATGTATGAGCAATACTGTCAGCTGATGTATCATGTTGCGCTGGATATTTTGCAGGACAGCTATCTGGCAGAGGATGCAGTCAGCGAAGCCTTCTGGAAAGCGGCGGAGAATTATTCCAAAATCTCTGAGCCAGTCAGTCCAAAAACAAAACGGTTTCTTGTTATTATCTGTGAGCGGACAGCCATTGACCTGTATCGGAAACGAAAAAAGCAGGATGCTGTCTCACTGGATGAAATGGAATATGAACAAACAGATGCAGCGGTTTCTGTTTTGCCGGAGGAGGAGGGAACGCTGGAAGCGGCGATCGCCCGCTTGCCGAAAGCTTATCGGGAGGTGATTTTGCTGCGGTATTCCTTTGGCTATTCCATAAACGAGATTGCAAAGCTGCTGGATTTCAGCGAAGCGAAAGTATCCAAATGTATCACGAGGGGAAAAAAGAAGCTGGCTGAGCTGCTGGAACAGGAGGAGTATGTATGAATATTACGGAGGAAATGCTGTATTTACGGGCGGAGCAGGCAATGGAAATCTGGGAACGTTCTCTGCCGGAAGACAGGGAAACGCATCTCTTCTCCAAAAGATTTCTGCGGAAAATGAAACGCCTTTTGTACAAAAAAAGAAATCCATGGATGTTCTATGTGGTGCGTCTGGCAGCTGTGCTCGTGCTATGTCTTGGCGTCGGCACGGCAGCATTGCAGCTGCAGAGCAGATATCTGATCCGGCAGTGGGATAACATGGAGAGCACCGCCATACCGGTGGATTTCGAATTTTCGGAACCGGCGTATATTCCAGAAGGATACACGCTCCAGCGCAAAGGGACAGACTATGCAAACAGCAGTTTGTATATCTGTTACCAGTCAGACGATGGTGGAATACTGTCCTATATGGCAGAATATTGCGGCAGGGAACTGGTGGAAGAGGATGCTGCTGCTTTTCTAACGGGTGGAGATTTACAGATAATTCCACTCAGTGAGCGCGTTACAGGCCCAATATGGCGGAAAACGGTATCGGTGAACGGACAAAAAGCGGTATTGGAATATTGTAATAACGGCTGGCTGGAGCTGTACTGGACAGGAGAAGCGGAGAAATACTGTATTTCCGGCAGGCTGACGGAAGTGGAAATGCTTCGTATGGCAGAAAGTGTACAGCCAGGTAAGTTGTAAAATGTATGGGAGGCGGCATCATATGAAAAGAAAATGGAAGGCTGCAGCAGGTATGCTGTTATGCGGGCTTGTTATCATGCAGATAACCGTAATCGGCCCGATCCGAGAGGCCTTTATCGGCGCAGAACAGACATGTCTGAAAATAGGAACATTTACATCAGACACCGGCACGACAGCCGATATGTCACAGAAGGAACGGGATGCTTGTATCCAGACATATGAAGCAAATCTGGAACAATATTATGCAGAAGGAAATGCGAGCCGGGAATACTATGCAGAATTAAACCGAAGCTACGTGCAGGACGTTTTCCGGGATACAGTACAGTATCTGGTACACACCTGTGTAATCAATTGTATCGTTATCCCGGTCGGCATAGGGGATGGAGGGAAAACGGTAACCATTATGGCAAGTTGGAAAGCACAAAATATCTGGGTGGATCAGGAAGAGGATGGGAGCTATTCTATCGTAGCGCCAGTGAGTAATTGTAATGCGAAGGCCGTGATGGTAAAAGAGCAGGGCGGCTGGAAACTGTTGCGGCATGAGAATTTTACAGCACTGGAAAATAACAGAGAAAGTGTTGTGAAGGAAGGATATACAACCTTTGCGCATGCTTTACAGGCTGCGGAAGATCTAAGGAAATAGGTGGGTGAAGAATATGATAAAATTAACACTTGGAAAGAAATCGGTTACAGCAATGGCGATTGCGCTATTGTTATGTCTGGAAATGGTATTGTGCGGCTGCGGCAGGCAGGAGCCGGAAGCGGGACGCACAATAGCACAGTCAGAGCAATACAGCGGGGAGGAAATCTCCGCAGCGATGGATGTCGTGGAGGATTATTTTCATGAAAATTTTACGGGCTGTACGAATCTGAAACTGTCTTATGCAGATTCCTATTGTGATGGCGAGGATATCGAACAGTACGAAGGGGATGCGCTTATTATATTGGATTCCAGCTTTGATGTAGATGAAAACGGGGGAGACGGCAGCTTTGCACCGAATAGTACACAGGAAGGCTGGAAGTGGGTTTTAACACGCAGCAATGGCGGAGCATGGAAAATACAGAACTACGGCTATGCATAATAGATAAAAAGCAGGAGCGCACATACCGGCGGTATATGCGCTCCTGTTGCTTATTTCGCATTACGTAAATTCATTCCATGTTTTTCTCATGAGCAGCCAGATAATCAGCGGCATGATGATACCGGATATAATAGCGTAAGCAATATTGGAACCGGATGCGATATTCAGAATCATGCCAAGCACGGAGGCTACACACAGTAGATAGAATCCCGTCTTTTTCTGCTTGAACAGCAATAGAATGACACCGATGAGGATGATTGCTTCCACAACGACATACAGTACCAGTGATGGTTCATAGATTGCGACCAGGATATTGGCCACCTCGCCGACAATGTTAAAAATGAATACGATCCATAGCCAGATCTTTAATGGTTTTGTCATAAAAACCCCTCCTTCCTGTGAAGTATAGCAGTATTTATATAAAAATACAAGATAAATGTGAGGATTGTTGCTGTATTGTAACCTTGAACTTGCGAAATGTGCCTCTGTGTGATAGAATAACAGCGTGGTATAGCATACCGCACAAAATGACAGACTATAAACAGCAATTATGATAACATGGCAGAGCAATTCTGCCCGTAACGGACAGATGCAATGGCATTTGTCCACTTTTTTTTCAGAAAGAAGGGAATGCAGATGAAAGCAGAAATTATTGCAGTTGGCACAGAAATCCTGCTGGGTGATATTGTGAACACCGATGCACAGGTGATTTCTCTGGGACTGAATGAGCTGGGCATTGACGTGTATTACCAGACTGCCGTAGGCGATAATCCGGAACGCCTGAAGGAAGTCCTCGAAATTGCACGCAAGCGGTCCGACCTGATTATCACAACAGGGGGCCTTGGGCCAACACTGGATGATTTGACCAGGGAGACGATTGCAGAAGCCTTTGGGAAACAGCTGGTACTGCATAAGCGGTCTTTGCGTAGAATCACTGCATTTTTTGACCAGATCGGCCGGGAAATGACACAGAACAATGTCAAGCAGGCAATGCTGCCGGCAGGCTGTAAGGTACTCGACAATGAATGGGGGACGGCGCCGGGCTGTGCTTTTGAGGCGGATGGCGTACATGTCCTGATGCTTCCAGGGCCTCCGCGGGAATGCACGCCATTGTTCCACACAGCCGGTATGGCATATCTGGCAAAGCTGGCAGGCGGCGTGATTGTTTCCCGCAATATCCGGATTTTCGGTATTGGCGAATCTACGATGGAAGATAAGCTGCATGACCTGATGGAAAAAAGCACCAATCCAACGCTGGCTCCGTATGCAAAGGATGGGGAATGCCTTGTCCGTGTGACGGCAAAGGCAGAAAATGCAGAAGAAGCTGAAAGGCTGCTGCAGCCGGCTGTCAAACAGGTTTGTGATATCCTGGGTGACGTGGTATATGGTGTGGATGTAGAGAGCCTGGAGCACGCTGTGGCAAAGCTGCTGACCGCAAAGGGCTTGGCATTATCCGTGGCAGAGAGCTGCACCGGGGGCTTGCTGTCCAAGCGGATTACAGATGTGTCCGGCGCATCCCAATTTTACAGGGGCGGCGCCTGCACCTATTGCAATGAGATCAAAATGAAGGTATTGGGCGTGAAAAAGGAAACGCTGGACGAATTTACAGCTGTTTCGAGCCAAACTGCACGGGAAATGGCAGAAGGCATAGCAAAGGCATATGGCACCGATCTGGGCATTGGAATCACAGGCTATGCAGGGCCGGACGGAGGAGAAGACGGAACCCCGGCAGGCACGGTTTATATTGGCATTTATTATCAGGGGAAAACCAATGTGCGCTGCATCCTGTCTCCGAGAGGCAGGGAGCGTGCCCGCTGGGATGCTGTAAACAACGCTTTGGACATGATTTTACGGGCTGTGGAGGGAAGAAAACAGCTGCTGTCAGTTGAAAGAGGAAAAGTTGTGTAAAAATTCACATTTTTTCTGGACTTGCCTTCGTAAATGTTGTATAATATTCCTACAAATGAGAATTGCTGTCTGTGCGATCTGCACGGACAGCGCCCCAATATCCGAAAAAGTTTGTACTTTTTCGGAATTTCGCATGTTCAACCGGTGTTCTGTGGAAAGGAGATGGAAGCCAGTGGGGGAAAATACTTTGACTCTTCCGGTAGACCGTTTGCGCCGTTTTCACAGCGGGACAGAGCATCGGGCATGGGAGTGGCTCGGCGCACATAGAGAAGTGCGGGACGGGCAGGAGGGTGTTGCCTTCCGCCTGTGGGCGCCACATGCGGCAGATGTTTCTGTGATCAATGAGAAAAACGGCTGGCTGCGGAATTTTGCTCCTATGACACGGATGCAGGAAGACCCGGAAATCTGGGAATGCTTCCTGACGGATATCGAACGGTTTGACTGCTATAAGTACAGTATCCGCACAAAAGACGGCGATATTTTTGATAAATCTGACCCGTTTGCCTTTTTTACAGAAACCCGCCCATACAATGCTTCCAGGTTTTACAGTATGGCAGGCTATGAATGGCATGACCGGGAATGGATGCGTCAGCAACAGCCGCAAGCGGAACCGGTAAACATCTATGAGGTTCATTTCGGTTCCTGGCAGGTGCGGGAGGACAGCTCGTTCTATACTTACCGTGAAATGGCAGACAGGCTTGTTCCGTATGCGCGGGATATGGGGTATACGCATTTGGAGCTTTTGCCTTTGATGGAGCATCCCTTCGATGGCTCCTGGGGCTATCAGCCGCTAGGATGGTTTGCAGCCACCAGCCGGTATGGCACACCGCATGATCTCATGTATTTCATTGATCGGTGCCATCAGGCAGGACTGGGTGTCATTCTTGACTGGACAGCTGCCGGATTCCCAAGCGATGCATATGGTCTGATCTGCTTTGACGGTGAGCCGTGCTACGAATGCCAGCCGCCGGAAAATGAAATGCCATTCGGCATGCAGCGGTTTGACCTTGGAAAAGGCGAAGTAATTTCCTTCCTGATGTCCTCCGTGATGTTCTGGGTTTCCCAGTTCCATGCAGATGGTATCCGCGTCAGCTCGGTACAGCCAATGCTGTTTCTGGATTACCAGCGCGAAGCAGGCGGATGGAAGGCGAACAAATATGGTGAAAACCAGAATCTGGAAGGTGCAGCCTTCCTGCGTACCTTGTGCGACAGCATGGCGGAGCAGTACCCTCATGTGCGGGTGATCGCCAGCAGCACCGGTATGTGGCCGTCGGTTACGAAGCCGACGCGGCTGGGCGGGCTGGGTTTTTCCAGCATGTGGCGCGACGAATGGGTGCAGGAAGCACTGGAGCAACTGGAAACACTGGAACATGCAGAGGATTTCACCGAATGGCTGTCAATGTCCCTGCTGGATAGTTCGGGAGAGCATTATGTTCTTCCGATGTCGCATGACACGGTATCCCATGGAAGCGGCTCGCTGCTTTCCCGCATGCCGGGCGAGTACAATGAGAAGTTTGCACGCCTGCGCATGCTGTATGGCTTCGTCATGGCGCATCCGGGAGACAAGCTGCTGTTTATGGGCGGCGAATTTGCACAGTTTACCGAATGGGCGTGCCATCACGGGCTGGATTGGATGGTGCTTGATTATGAAGCACACCGGCAGATGCGTGAATATGTACGCGGACTGAACCTGTTTTACCGCAGAACCCCGCAGCTGTGGGAATGGGAAGATAAAACAAAAGGTTTTATCTGGGTTGACCGTGGGCTGCAGAAACCGGGGCTGCTTTCCTTTGAGCGGCGCAGCCCGTCGGGAGAACGGCTTCTGGCGGTCATCAACTTTACCGGACAGCTGGTGTCCGGATATCAGATTACACTCGAAGCGTCAGAGCGCTGGGAAGAGGTATTTTCTTCCGATCAGATCAGCTATGGCGGAAACGGAAGGGAAAGTGTCAGCTGTACCAAGCTGGACGGCGGCAAATGCCGTTTGAAGCTGCGTGCACCGGCATTCAGCATACGGTTTTTCGAGGTATCTGAGTGATTTTGTGAGCACTGCCTGGGAAAATGCCAGTGGTATCCACGGCCGGCGGGAAGATCCTGAAAACGGATTTATTGCTGGATGGGCTGTCCGCGCGATGCGTGCGGACGGAGGGAGTTTTTCCATCCTGCCGGACGGGATGGCGTTTTGAAAGAGGCATTGTTTTGATAGAGTGGGAAATGTAAGATTTCAGTTAAGAGGGGGATTCCTCCTTCTAAATCTAACAAAGATTGGAGCAGAAAGAATGTCTAGGAAGAAAGAATGCGTTGCAATGCTGCTGGCTGGCGGCCGTGGCAGCAGACTGTATGTACTGACCCAGAACGTTGCAAAGCCTGCGGTACCGTTTGGCGGTAAATACCGTATTATCGACTTTCCACTGTCCAACTGTGTAAACTCCGGGATCGACACAGTTGGTGTTCTGACACAGTATGAGCCGCACGTGCTCAACGTGTATCTGGCAAATGGTCAGACCTGGGATCTTGACAGACTGTATGGCGGCGTTTATGCACTGCCTCCGTATGAAGGCGGTAAGGGCTCTGAATGGTACAAGGGCACTGCAAACGCAATTTATCAGAACATCAGCTTCATTGACGAGTATGATCCGGAATATGTTCTGATTCTGTCAGGCGACCACATCTACAAGATGGACTACGATAAGATGCTTGACCAGCACAAGGATAAGAATGCAGCAGCTACCATCGCTGTATTGAATGTAACGCTGGAGGAAGCAAAGCGCTTCGGTATCATGAACTGCAATCCGGACGGCTCGATTTATGAATTCGAGGAGAAGCCGGCACATCCGAAGAGCACGCTGGCTTCCATGGGTATCTACATCTTCACCTGGTCGAAGCTCCGCAAGTACCTCATTGAGGATGAGAACAATCCGGAATCCTCCAACGACTTCGGCAAGAACATCATCCCGGCAATGCTGGCACGCGGCGAGAATATGCAGACCTATCGTTTTGACGGCTACTGGAAGGACGTTGGAACCATCGAGTCCCTGTGGGAAGCAAACATGGATCTGCTGTCCCCGAATTCCGGACTGAATCTGGAAGACGAAGACTGGCGCATCTATGGCCGCACCACCGGTGCTCCTCCGCACTTTACCGGCAAAAATGCAGAAGTAAAGCATTCCCTGCTGAGCGAAGGCTGTGAAATTGAAGGCAACGTCACCAACTCCGTCCTGTTCCCGAACGTTACGGTTGAGGAAGGCGCAAAGGTAGAATACTCTATCATTATGCCTGGTGCAACCATCGAGAAGGGCGCAGAAATCAAGTATGCTATTGTTGCAGAAGACGCTCGTATCTGCGCAGGTGCCAAGATCGGCAATTCTCCGGAAGAAGTTAAGGATGACTGGGGCGTAGCAGTAGTAGCTCCTGGCATTACCGTTGGCAAGAACGCTGTTGTTACAGCGAAGGAGATGCCCGACAAGGATATTCCGGACGTAGAATGAGGTGAAGATAAATGAAAAACACACTGGGTATTATCATTGGTTTTGATAACAACAACGATCTGCGTGAGCTGTCCGAGCATCGTCCGGTTGCTTCCGTACCGTTCGGCGGCCGCTATCGTGTTATTGATTTTATGCTCTCGAATCTGGTTAATTCCGGCTGCTATCAGGTCGGCGTACTGATGAGAGATAAGTATCAGTCCCTGATGGACCATCTGAGCTCCGGCAAGGACTGGGATCTGTCCCGCAAGCGCGGCGGTCTGATTCTGCTCCCGCCGAATGCATTTGCACCGAAGTCCTCCCCGCTGGTAACCGAGAACTACCATACTTCTCTGGAAGCGCTGGGTTCTGTGAGCGATATGCTCCAGAAGAGCAAATGTGAGCATGTTCTGATCTGCAATGCTGACATCGTTGCCAACATCCCGCTGGATGAGGCTATGCGTGCACATAAGAAGTCCGAGGCTGACGTTACCATCGTCTGCACCAAGAACGCTGACGGCGGCCCATTCGATATGTTCCTGAACCTGTCCCCGCGCCATGAGGTAAACGATATCCGCAATGGCGACAATGCCGGTGGCAAGTGCAAGTATAAGGGTCTTGGCATCTATATCATGAAGCGCAAGTACCTGCTGGATCTGCTGTCTGACTGTGTAACCCACAACCTGCGTTCCTTCGAGCGCGATGCAATGCAGTATGTATACAACCGCGGCGACGCTGTACAGGCTTATGTATTCGACAAGTACGTTGCCAAGATTGAGGATGTCAAGAGCTACTTCTCCGCATCCATGGATATGCTGGATAAGGATATCCGCGATCAGGTATTCCCGAAGAACCGTCCGATCCTCACAAAGATCCATGATGAGGCTCCGACCTACTACGGCGAAAATGCAGATGTCAGCGACAGCCTGGTTGCAGATGGTTCCCGCATCGAAGGTGTTGTTGAGAACTCCATTATATTCCGCGGATGTGCCATTGCAAAGGGCGCTGTTGTAAAGGATTGCATTATCCTGCCGGGCAGCACCATTTCCGAAGGCGTTGAACTGTCCTATGTTGTTTCCGATAAGGGTGTAACCATTCGTGAAAACCGCAAGATGATGGGCCATGCAACCTATCCGGTAGCAATCGCTAAGAGCACCATCGTTTGATGTGATGCACCTGATCGTTCCGACACGATTCAACGACGAATTATAAATCCGGAATCAGCCGGGAGGACGGATGATATCGTCCTCCCGGATTTTTTATTCAACCAGAAGAGAAACTTTTCTCTGCCGCAATACGAAGCGCAGGGAAACAATATGGAGGGCCTAAATTTATGAAAGTTTTATATGTAGCCAGCGAGGTCGCACCATTTATCAAGACAGGTGGACTGGGTGATGTAGCAGGCTCCCTGCCAAAGGCACTGGCGGCAAAGGGCTGTGAAGTAGCAGTGGTATGCCCGCTATACAGTAAGATCAGCCGCGAATGGCGCGATAAGATGTATTATATCAAAAGCCTGTATGTGCAGCTTGCATGGCGCAATCAGTACTGCGGCATCTTTGTATATGAGGATGCGGGTGTAAAATACTATTTCCTCGACAATGAATATTATTTTGCACGCAATCAGGTTTACGGTGAGTATGATGATGCAGAGCGTTTTGCATTCTTCTCCCGTGCGGTGCTGGAAATGCTGCCTGAGATCGACTTCCGCCCGGATGTTATCAACTGTAATGACTGGCAGAGTGCACTGGTTCCAGTATACTACAGCCTGAATTATAACTACCGCCCGTGGTATGAGGGAATCAAGACCGTGTTCACAATTCACAACATCCAGTTCCAGGGACAGTATGGACGCGAGATCTTGTCCTATGTTCTGGGTATTGACGATTATCATTTCGATAACGGCTTCATGCAGCAGGACGGAGACGTCAATATGATGAAGGCTGCCATCGTGTGCGCTGACCGTGTTACAACGGTATCGAGCACCTACGCAGGCGAAATCCAGACGCCGTTCTATGGCTTCCACTTGGATGCTGTCCTGCGCTGGAATCAGGGCAAGGTAAGCGGTATTGTAAACGGTATCGATGTAGATGCCTACAATCCGGAGACCGATTCTCATCAGTTCAAGAACTACAGCGTGGATACGCTGGAGGACAAGAAGGAGAACCGCAGGCAGCTGCTTTCCATGTGTGGATTAGAGGCTGATGACGAGACACTGGTTATCGGTATGGTAGGCCGTCTGACCAGCCAGAAGGGCCTTGATCTGGTACAGTGTGTCCTGAATGACATTCTGGAGCAGGATGTCCGTCTGATTGTTCTGGGCACTGGTGACTATGCATATGAGCAGATGTTCATCAATGCAAAGTGGCAGCATCCGGACAAGATTTCTACCAACATCATGTTCTCCAATGATCTGGCGAACAAGATTTACGGTGGCTGTGACCTGTTCCTGATGCCGTCCCTGTTTGAGCCGTGCGGATTGGCACAGATGATTGCAATGCGTTACGGCACGCTGCCGCTGGTCCGCGAGACAGGCGGCCTGAAGGATACCGTTGTTCCGTATAACCAGTTTACAGGTGAAGGAACCGGCTTCTCCTTTGCAAACTACAATGCACATGAGATGCTGCATGTCATTGAGCAGGCAGCGTATCTGTTCCGTCATAACCAGGAGGCATGGAGAGCCATGCAGATTGCCGGTATGACCACAGATTTCAGCTGGGATCATTCTGCTCAGGTTTATCTTGATCTGTATCAGGGTGCACTCAACGGCTGAGCATAAGCAAATGACTGTCCTCCCGATCATGGAAATGTGATGGGGAGGACACTGTATATAGGGAGGAAAAAGATGAAAAAAATAAGGAGCCGGATTCTTTCTCTCATCATGGCGCTTGTGATTTGTATTGCATTGTTCCCGGAGAATGCGTCGGCGGTAAACGAAGACGGCAATATTGGTGATGCTGCAAGTATAACGAATGCATCGAGCACGGTTCGGACAAAGGAAGTGGCAGCTGATTTTGCAACCGTAACGATAAACGGAACCTTTTGCCAGACCTCTGCCCGATCTATGCTGAGTATGATCAATAATTTCCGCACCGGCAGCGAAGCCTGGGCATGGAATTCGTCCGATACGGAAAAGGTCTATTACAGCAATCTCGGAACACTTTCCTATGATTATAATCTGGAAAAGGTTGCCATGCAGCGCGCAGCAGAAATTGCCCTTTCCTTTTCCCATACCCGTCCGAATGGTCAAACGTGCTGGACAGCATACAGTGAGCGGAATTATGGCTACTGGTCTGCTGGAGAAAATATTGCTGCGGGATATACCAGTGCGGCAGCTGTTTTTGAGGGCTGGAAAGAGACCAATGAAGCTTACAGCGGACAAGGACATAGAAGAAATATGCTGAGCAGCGACAATACCGTCGTTGGTATCGCAGGATTTTACTATAATGGGTACTATTATTGGGTGCAGGAATTTGCTTATCCAACAGCATCCAGCTCTTATACGGCACCAAATGATTCCGCGACCGATATGAGTGTGAGTATTCCTACCAATACAGCAACGACATTATCTGCTGATAAGACCTCCATGGAAATAGAAAAAGGTTCAACCGCTGATCTTCCTAAAATATCTGCAAAAATCAGGCTGACAAATTGCTGGCCGTCAAGAGATTGCACGGTAACACCAACTGATATCACATGGTCTTCTGCTAACACTGCGATTGCTTCGATCAGCGGCAGTAAGGTAACAGGTGTTGCAAGCGGAACAACCACACTGACAGCAAGGAATAGTAATGGCAACACAGCGACCTGTCAGGTGACTGTCACAAATCCGAC
>JAJPXP010000053.1 GCA_021205365.1 Clostridia bacterium | reverse complement strand
CTATGCCCTTCTAGGGCTTACTCAAACCACTAGTTTACTAGTGGTTATGATTTTCAAAAGCCTTTTTCCAAGCAGAACAACGGGAAGAAGCCACACTATAAAATAAACGCAGCTGTGACGTAATTCGTGAGTTTTTGTAAGAAATCCTTTGCGGCGGCAAAAAGCTGTGGATATTTCAGTATATATCTCCATATGATATCATGATAATGCTACACATTACAAAACAGAGAATGAAGAATCGGTTCAAAATTACATTTTTAGCTTTCTTTCAAAATAATTTGACAAAATGCTGGTTTAAAATCTCGAAAATATGCACCTGCTGTCGAACGATTATTATGAAGAAATGGGTAAAATTGATTGTCTTCATTCCGAAAATATGGTAATCTAAAACCGTCGGAAAGACGGCAAATTTTTACGGATATGCTGGAAGGCAGGGAATGACATCATGGAGAACAGAATTCGTGTGCTGATTGCTGACGAAGATAAAGAATTTCGCAGGATTTTGAGCGAAACACTGGGTGCAAGCAATCAGATCGAGATAGCAGGTTTGTTTGGAGATGGTAAAGGTCTGGTACAGAAAATTTTGGACAGTATGCCGGATGTCCTGTTGATCGACCTGATGCTGCCGGGCGCAGATGGCTTGACCGTTTTACACGGATTGAGTGATGCTGCGCCGGCAAAAATGCCGGTTATTTTCGTTTTAAGCAGCTTTGCATCGCAGGAGACCACTGCGGAATGCAACGCACTGGGCGTAAGCTTTTATCTGCGCAAGCCGGTAGATTTGCAGGCACTGGTGCAGCGCATCACCCGCTATGGCGGGCAGAGAAGCTTTACCCGGACCCCGGCGGTTCGTATGCCGGATGAAGATCTGGAGATAGAAATGCGGGTAACCAATATCATCCATCAGATCGGTGTTCCGGCACATATTAAAGGCTACCAGTATTTGCGGGAAGCTATCATTATGACAATTCATGACATGGAAGCCATCAATGCGATTACCAAGATATTATATCCCACAGTAGCAAAAAAATTCAAAACAACATCCTCCCGTGTGGAGCGTGCAATCCGGCATGCCATTGAGGTTGCATGGGACCGTGGAGACGTGGATACATTGCAGGAATATTTTGGTTTCACAGTCAGCGGTGCCAAAGGCAAGCCGACAAACAGTGAATTTATTTCTATGGTAGCAGACCGCCTGCGTCTCGAACTTAAAATTAGCTGATCTCTTATTTTTACCCTTTGCCGCGGAGCCCGTGCGCGGCTGAGGGATTTTTTTTGTTTGCTGGAGAAATAGAAACTGCCCTCCCGGTATGGGAGGGCAGCGGTGTTTTATCTTATCATTGATTATTTGGCATAATAATCAGACTCCAGAATCAGATTGCTGGTTTCAATATACCGTTGCGCCAGTTCATTCATGTCATCCAGATCTGCATTGGCAGCGGCGCCATCGTAAAATTCATGGATGACTGTGCCATCCTGATAGACAATATCACCTGTAATCCAGCTTCCATCACTGAAAATGGCATAGCCGTCGTAATCTGGGTCGAAGGCATCGTGGCCGATATAGCGATAATCTGTATCCATACCGAATAGATTCAGCAGTGTCGGCAGTACATCGGAGGTGTTGATGGTCTTGTCAACCGTAACCGGTTCTTCCATGTCTGCGGACCAGATAAAAAATGGTGTTTTTTCCACCATCAAATCGACAGGGACGTCGGAAAGCTCCAGCACGCGTTCCTGATCCTTCATGGAATAGGAATAGTGGTCTGTTATACCGACAATGACTGTGTTGTTCAGCAAATCCTTTTCGTCCAGCTGGGTAATCAGCTCAGCAAAGAAATCATCCAGCAGATTGATTTTTGCGTAATAATAACCGACCTCCTCGCATGTATCCACGCCTTCATACTGCGGATATTTTTCGATTGCATACCGGCTGACAGAATCCTGCGTGGAGTATGGCATATGCGCATTGCGGGAAATGACAAAATTACAGAAGGGTTCTTCACACAGCAGCATATCCCGCAGGCTCTCATTCGTCAGGACAAAGGCATCTTCATCCAGCTGCTGGGAGAAGGTATTGCCATACTCCGTATAATCTGAATAGCAGATATAATTCTCATAACCCATTGCCGGCTCCATGATACCGCGGCTGTAAAACGAGGGGGAATTATAGTGGAATGCATTTGCAGAATATCCGGCTTTTCGGAAAAGATTCGGCAGGCTTTCAGAAAAATCGTTCTCGCAATACGAAAAGGTCAGATTACCATCTGTTGGGGAGAAGATCCCGGTATTCATTGCAAATTCTGAGTTGAACGTGCGGACACTGCCGTACAGCGGGGTGTACATATTGGTGAAGTTGATGCCTTCCTGCATCATTTTCGTGATGGTCGGTGCATCCGTTTCATTGATTGCCCAGTCATCCGCGCTCTCCATCAAAACGAGGATGACATTTTTTCCGGCGAACAGTCCGGTCATATCGTTTGTTTCTCCGCTGCTTCCATATTCATCAAAAAAGGATTCAATTGCTGCCAGCTGTTCGGTTTCTTCTGCTTTGTTTCCCGGGAGCTGAGGTTCGATCAGATGGACAGCAATATCCCGCCCAACGGTTTGGTACAGCCCGCACAGAGAATATACTTTCTTGGCATCATACATCAGATCATATGCACGGCGCAGGGATTTCCCGGCATAGAAATCTGTTCCAAGCCCAAGGGATTTGCTGTCATCCGAACAGGCGATATCTAACAGATAGGGCAGCAGGGAGACCGCCACAAGGATGCATGGGGAAACAATCAGAAATTTCCTGCGGCTGCACGATGTTTCCGGGCGCAGGCGGCTTGCAATTGTTCCCCAAACCAGCAGAAGAATTGCTGCAATGACAAATCCTGGGGAAAGAAAGGAAAAAACAGAACCCGCAAATTCTGCACCATCCCGCAGATAAAGCAGATCGTTCAACCACATGAATTTGCCAAAAATCTGGAAATATCCCGTCTGTATGATAGCGTACACCACCGAGCAATAATAAAAAAGCAGAAATGCAATGTGTTCTGCCAGCCGGGGCAGCAACAGCAAAATGCCGGAAAATACAGCAGACCAGACCGCAGAAAATGCAAGGGAACACCAGCCTGTGACATCGGTAAAGGCATATATCAATACATCGGCAAGAAAAAAGGACAGCCATGGGATCAGCAGGGCAGCAGCGGGCCGACGGAAGCGGTGGAGAAATGAGAACAAAAAAAGACTTCCCTTCTGTGAAAAGATCAAAAAATAACAATCTTATTATAGCAAACGGACAAATTGGCGTCAATTTGGAACACCAAATCAACATATTTGAAAAATATCGGCTTTGTTCCGGTGCTGGAGAGAAAAAACGTATATTTGCAGGCGGTATGACTGGTAAACAGTCTGTAAAACGTGGTATAATAACTATTTAGTTAGAATATGAGAAATGAGGAGGGCGAAGAATGAAGCTGATGGTAATTGACGGCAACAGCATGCTGAACCGTGCGTTTTATGGTATCCGGCTGCTGACCAACCATGAAGGCCTGTGCACCAATGCCGTATACGGTTTTGTCACAACGCTGCTGAAGCTGCAGGAAGAACATAGGCCAGACCGTATCGTGGTTTGTTTTGACGTCAAAGAAAAGACATTCCGCCATAAAGCATATGCAGATTATAAGGGAACCAGAAAAGGCATGCCGGATGAGCTTGCACAGCAGCTGCCGCTGATTCGTGAGGTGTTGGCTGCCATGGGTATTCCATACATGGAAAAGCCGGGCTATGAAGCAGATGACCTTCTGGGCACTCTGAGCCAGCAGGCAAATGACCGTGGGGATACCTGCTTGATTGTCACAGGCGATAAGGATTCCCTGCAGCTGATCGGCGGAGGCACTTCTGTGCTTCTGGCTGTTACCCGCAGGGGACAGACAATAACCACCGAATACACCACGGAAGTTTTCCGGGAACAGTATGGCTTTGATCCGATCCATATGATTGATTTAAAAGCCATGATGGGTGATACATCGGATAATATTCCGGGAGTATCCGGCATTGGTGAAAAAACTGCAATGGGCCTGATTCAGAAATTTGGTTCGGTGCAGGCAGTATACGACAATATTGATGATCCGTTCATCAAAAAGGGACAGCGGGCCAAGCTGCTCGACGGAAAGGAAAGCGCAGAGCAGAGCATGTGGCTGGTGACGATAGTCCGTGATGTGCCGCTGGATACCGATATCGGAGATCTGCCGCCCATGAAAATGGATGAGCCTGCACTGTATCATCTGTTTACCCGCCTGGAATTTAAGAATTTCATCACCCGTCTTGGTTTGCAGCCGCCGGAAGACGTTGCGGAAGCTGCACCGGAGAAGCAAATCGAAGAAAAAGAAATCCGTAGCGGCGAGGAGCTGTTTGCAGTACTGGAGGGGAAACAGCAGATTTTCCTGGCAGCACCGCATTCCCTGTCAGCTCTCTGCCTGCTGGCAGAAGAGACCGCATATTTCCTCCGTGCCGACCAGGTTGGCACAGAGGAATGGCAGGAAATTTTGCGAACACTGTTTTCTGGAAGATATCCGCTTACCGTGCATGATGGTAAGCCATATTTGCTGGCATTATTAGAGGAAGGGATAGAGCCTGCGGATTTTGCATTTGACACCGCACTGGGTGCTTATCTGCTTGATCCGGCAGAATCCAGCTACAATCTCGATAAGGTTGCGATGGCATATCTCCAGAGGGAGCTGCCTCCTGCTTCAGATTATGAAGCAGAGGATGCCTTTTCTCCGTTGGGAGGCTCAGAAACTGCACAGAAAACCTTATGCGCTCATGCTGCGACGGTCGCACAGCTTGCAGAACAGATCGTACCCAAGATAGAAAAAGAAGGGATGCATGGCCTGTATTATGACATTGAACTGCCGCTCGAAATCATTCTGGCAAGTATGCAGTTTTATGGGCTGCTGACCAATGCCGATGCACTGCGTTCCTTTGGCGATAAGCTGACAACACGGATTGATGAACTGACCGCCGGCATTTATGAAGCAGCAGGCAGGGAATTTAACATCAATTCCACGAAGGTTCTAGGCCAAATTCTATTTGATGACCTCGGATTACCGGTAATCAAGAAAACCAAGACCGGCTATTCCACCAATATTGATGTTCTGGAAGCGCTGCAGGGATACCACCCGATTGTCGGCATGGTTATTGAATACCGACAGCTGACCAAGCTGCGTTCTACCTATGTGGACGGTATGCTCAAAGTGATCGGAGAGGATGGACGCATCCACTCCACCTTCCAGCAAATGGTAACAGCAACTGGCAGATTAAGCTCTACAGACCCGAATTTGCAGAACATTCCGGTACGCACGGAATTGGGCAGTGAACTGCGTCATATGTTTATGGCAAAGCCGGGCTGTGTGCTGGTGGATGCAGATTATTCCCAGATTGAGCTTCGGGTTCTGGCAGATATTGCAGACGATCAGGCGATGATTGATGCATTCCATTCCGGAGTAGACATCCATGCTGTGACGGCATCGCAGGTATTCCGTGTTCCGTTGGAGGAGGTCACATCACAGATGCGCCGTTCCTCCAAAGCAGTGAATTTCGGCATTGTGTATGGTATTTCCGGATTTTCCCTTGCGAATGATATTGGTGTTACCGTGAAGCAGGCAAGCCAGTATATCAGCAATTATCTGGAGGTCTATCATGGTGTGCGCGATTATATGGAGCGCATCAAGGAGCAGGCAAAGGAAAACGGTTATGTCAGCACAGCCTTTGGACGCAAGCGCTGGCTGCCGGAGCTGAAGTCCAAGAATAACAACATCCGCAAGCTGGGTGAGCGCATGGCGCTCAATACGCCAATTCAGGGAACCGCGGCGGATATCATTAAAATTGCCATGGTGCGGGTTTACCGCCGTTTAAAGGCAGAAAATATGCGCAGCCGTCTGATTTTACAGGTACATGATGAACTGATTCTGGAAACGCCTGAAGATGAGATTGAACTGGCAAAGCGTGTGCTGAAGGAAGAAATGGAAGCGGCCTGCACATTGAAGGCGCCGCTGACAGTGGATGCGGCTTATGGACATGACTGGTACGCCGCGAAGGGGTAAGCCATGATTTTGTTTGTCGATTACAGTGATGTATGCCGTGCGCCGCTGGCTGCCGCTGTATATAGGCGTATCCATACAAAAAGGGCATACAGTGCCGGGGTTTATGCAGACGAAGGTGCGTCTGTATGTGATGCGGTACGTCCGGCGCTGTTGGATGTACATAAAGCATGCAGATTATCAGCCGCTATGATGGACAAAGCAGATGAAATCTGGTGTGTGACCGCAGCAATTGCCCGACATCTGGCGGAAGAACAGCCGAAGCATGCAGCAAAAATCCATGCTATGACAGATATTCCGGACCCCATCGGTTTGGGGAAGGAAGCCTATGCGCAGTGTGCGGAAGAAATCCGAAGACAGGTGGAGGGTATGATATGCGTACAATCTGTATAGTCCCGTTCGCGGAAGCACATGTAAAAGCAATTGCAGAGATCGAACAGGTATGTTTTCCTGACCCGTGGACGGAACAGGGGCTGCGCGAAGAGCTGGATAATGGTTGTGCACGGTTCCTGACCGCAGTGGATCAAGATGGCACCATTGCCGGATATATCGGCTGCCATACGGTGCTGGATGAAGGTTATATTGCCAATGTGGCAGTCTCTCCGGCATACCGCAGGCAGGGAATCGGGCGCAGGCTGGTACAAACACTTTTGGAGCAATCTCAGGATTTATCCTTTGTTACACTGGAAGTTCGCGTTTCCAATGAACCGGCGATTGCACTCTATCAGGGATGTGGATTCCAGCCAGTGGGAATACGAAAGAAATTTTACAGCCATCCCACAGAAGATGCGTTGTTGATGACTGTAACATTGGAAACAAACAGATAAAATGATAAAATAACACGATAAAAAAGAAAGAGGAGTGGTTTCATGATTAAAGTTATGATCTGGATTCTTTGCGCTGTATTGTTTGGCAGAATTGGTTTACTTAGTATGCGGTCAGAAGAGCCGGTGAAATTTTTGGCAAGTGAGAAACCGATTGAGGTACGAGATGTAAAAGCATATAACTGTGCTGTAGGAAAGATGCTGATTGGATTTGCAGTGATTTTTGCTCTGCTGGGTCTGCCGATGTTAAAGTCGGAACTTGTATTCATCGGATTTAGCGTAGTTGGTGTAATAGTGGAAATCATTGTGGTTATGATTTTGTATCGGCGGATTAAGAAAAAATATGCAAAAAAATGATATCATTCCTGCGAAGGAGGAAGTGGTTCTGTGAGTGGTTCTATGATTGGATTTGTTATCTGGCTGCTATGTGCCATACTCTTTTTTATCATCGGTGTGAGCTGTATGCTGTCCAAAAAGCAGGTTGGATTTTTTGCAAACGTAAAGCCGCCAAAGGTACGTGATGTGGCGGCGTATAACCACGCTGTGGGAAAGCTTCTCATGGGCTTTGCAGTGATCTTTGCCTTGTTGGGATTGCCGCTGCTGAAGCCGGGATCTGCATTGGTCATGCTCAGCGTGGTTAGTGTGATGCTGGAAATCATTGTAGTTATCATTCTGTATCTGCGGATCGAGCAAAAATATGAAAAGAAGTGATATGGCTCGCACAAAGAAGGGGCCATACCGCAAAATAATCAAAGGAATGTGAACATGAAAATTTTAGCGATTGAGTCATCCTGTGACGAAACTGCGGCAGCAGTCATTGAGGATGGCAGAAAAATCTGTTCCAATATTATCAACTCTCAAGCAGAGGAGCATGCGTTGTACGGTGGTGTCGTGCCGGAAATTGCCAGCCGTGGACATGTGGAAGCTATCAGCGCAGTTTCCCGTGCAGCGGTACGGGAAGCTGGTATGGAATTTGAGGATGTGGATGCCATTGCAGCAACCTGTGCACCCGGGCTGATCGGTGCATTGCTGGTAGGCGCAAATTATGCCAAATCCCTTGCATGGTCTTTGCGTAAACCATTTATTCCGGTACATCATATCCGTGGACATATTGCAGCCAATCTGTTGGCATTCCCGGAACTGGAACCGCCATTCCTGTGCCTGTCTGCATCCGGCGGATCATCCATGCTGGTGCTGGTACGGGATTATACTGATATGGAAATCCTTGGCGGCACCCGTGATGATGCGGCGGGGGAAGCGTTTGATAAGGTGGCACGTGTGCTGGGTGTTGGTTATCCAGGCGGACCGAAGATTGATAAGCTGGCACAGGGCGGCAACGACAAAGCCTATGCTCTGCCGCATTCTCATGTCAATGGCGCGCCGCTGGATTTCTCTTTCTCCGGGCTGAAAACCGCGGTCATCAACTTGGCGCATCATGCGGAGCAGAAGGGCGAACCGCTCAACAAGCGTGACCTTGCGGCTTGCTTCCAGCGTGCGGTCAGTGACACACTGGTGCCGCGTTTAAAGCTGGCAGCAGAGCAAACTGGTGTGCGGACACTGGTGGCAGCGGGCGGCGTTGCGGCGAATTCCCGTCTGCGTGCGGATCTGGAAAAGATGGCGGAGGGCTTTGGTGTTCCGATTTATATGCCGCCGCTGAGTCTGTGCGGAGACAACGCTGCTATGATCGGCGCGCAGGCTTATTATGAATATCTTGCAGGAAATACCGGAACCATTTGGCAAAATGCCTTTGCTACGGCGGAAATTTCCGAAAAAATTTGTCAAAAGCACGGAATTGCAAAAAAACATGCCAAGAGGTAGAAAAATTGTTAAAAGTGATGTATTATAAAATTGGTTTTTGAAAAAATCATGAAAATTCCGCTGTTTTCGGCAAAAAAGGTAATGCGGAAAACAGAAATGCTCCACTTTGGGAGCAGAAAGGAAAATTTGCAGGATTTTTCATCTGACAATTCACAATTTGCAGGGCAGCATGCATGCCGGGAAAAAGGCAGCTGCTGTCAGAAGTATAGACAGGAGGAAACGATCCGTCATGGAAAAGATTAAAATGACAACGCCGCTGGTCGAGATGGACGGCGACGAAATGACCCGTGTCATCTGGCAGATGATTAAGGACGAGCTGATTTGCCCGTTTGTTGACCTGAAGTCCGAATATTATGACCTGGGTCTGGAATGCCGAAACAAGACCAACGATCAGGTAACGGTTGATTCCGCTGAGGCTACCAAGAAGTACGGTGTTGCTGTCAAGTGTGCAACAATCACACCGAATGCTGCACGTATGACGGAGTACAAGCTGAAGGAAATGTGGAAGAGCCCGAACGGCACTATCCGTGCAATCCTGGATGGTACAGTATTCCGCGCACCTATTCTGGTGAAGGGTGTTGAGCCGTATGTAAAGAACTGGGTGAAGCCGATTACCATTGCACGTCATGCATATGGCGATGTATACAAGGGCGCCGAAATAAAGATTCCGGGACCGGGCCGGGTTGAGCTGGTTTACACTGCGGAAGATGGCACGGAAACCCGTGAGCTGGTGCACGACTTCGAGAGCGCAGGTATTGTTCAGGGCATGCATAACCTGGCTCCATCCATCGAGAGCTTTGCGAGAAGCTGTTTCAATTTTGCAATTGATACCAAGCAGGATCTGTGGTTTGCTACCAAAGATACCATTTCCAAGAAGTATGACCATACCTTTAAGGACATTTTCCAGGAGATCTATGACAACGAATACAAGGCAAAATTTGAGGAACTGGGGCTGGAATATTTCTATACCCTGATTGATGATGCAGTTGCACGTGTGATCCGTTCGAATGGCGGCTATATTTGGGCATGCAAGAACTATGACGGCGACGTAATGAGCGATATGCTGGCAACAGCTTACGGCTCCCTGTCCATGATGACTTCTGTTCTGGTCTCCCCGAAGGGCGTATATGAATACGAAGCTGCCCATGGCACGGTACAGCGTCATTATTATAAGCATCTGAAGGGTGAGGAAACTTCGACCAATTCCATCGCTACCATCTTTGCATGGACTGGCGCACTGCGCAAGCGCGGCGAGCTGGACCAGCTGCCGGAGCTGTCTGCTTTCGCAGATAAGCTGGAAAAGGCTTGCATTGACACCGTGGAATCTGGTAAGATGACTAAGGACCTCGCGCTCATCACTACCTTGAAGGATGTCACTCCGCTGAATACGGAGGGATTCATTCAGGCTGTTCGTGAGACGCTGGAGGCATCTCTGTAAGGAACAGTAATACCAGGAGGAGAGTATCAGTGGCAAACGCAAAAAACGTATCCAAAGCAGTCGTCAGCCGCCTGCCGCGCTATTATCGTACACTGCGCGAGCTGGCAGGTCAGGGAACCGGACGTATTTCGTCCAAGGAACTGGCTGCGCAGATGGATCTGACCGCATCGCAGATCCGTCAGGATTTAAGCTGTTTCGGTGGCTTTGGCCAGCAGGGATATGGTTATAGTGTGGATAAACTGATTGTCGAGCTGGAACGCATTCTTGGCGTTGCAGGTAGCCAGCGGGCAATTTTGCTTGGTGTAGGCAATCTGGGACGCGCGCTGCTGCGCAATTTTGATTTCTCCTATTGCGGTGTTCGCCCGATTGCAGCATTTGACACAGCGCAATCCGTAGTCGGCAGCGATTTCCGTGGCATTCAGGTACATCCTCTGCATGAATTGGAGGAATTCTGTGAACGGGAACGGCCGGATATTGCAGTGCTCTGCGTGCCGGCGGATAAGGCACAGCCTGTTGCGGAACGTCTGGTCCGTATTGGCATCCGTGGCATCTGGAACTTCGCCAATGTATCCCTGAAGGAAGATGCACTGGGGATTCCGGTACAGGATGTGCATTTTTCCGATTCTCTGATGACGCTGTGTTATCGGATGAAAGACACCGATCCATTTGAATTTGGTGAATAAATTCTAAGACACCGTTTTTACAGATAAGGAAATAACCCTCTCTTTTGCGGAGAGGGTTATTTTTTTTGAAGAATGCTGCACCAGCTGCTTGTCCGCCCAATAGTATGGGAATGAAATTTTGAACAGGAGGAATTTGTTATGTGTAACTCTTGGAACAATGGATTTGACTGCTGGTGGATCATCATCTTTATCCTGATCATCTGCTGCTGTGGCTGCGGCAACGGATCCAGTGGAAGCTGTGGCTGCACCTGCGGCTGCAACAATGGTTGCAACAGCGGCTGTAACTGTGGCTGCAACTGTGGTTGCAACAACGGCTGCAACAACTCCTGCGAGTGCTGCTAAAATTTGTCCTTTTTTCAGTGAAGCTTGATGCATTTTGTTGCATCTGTTGATGGGATGTGCTAAAATAAAAGAAAATATCATCAAGAGAGTGGTTTTTCATGGCAAAAAACAGAGTGAAATTATCAGAAGATAAGCCATATCACCGATGGCGCCGGATTGGATTTTATGTCCTGTATGCGGCAATCATCCTTGTCGTTGCATGCTTCGTCTTTGGTCTGATTTTTGGAACAGAGAGTGCAATCTGCCTGTATACGGGCTATGTTTCAATTCTATGCATTATCTGGTTCTATTTGATTAATTTTTTCAAATGGCGCTGCCCGCAGTGCCACAAAACGCTTCCTCTGCTGGGGCCGGTTCTGGCCTGCAGAGTATGCAAGCACACGTTTGTGGATAAGAAGGGCAATCAGATCTGGTGAAAAGATTTTGCGGTACAGTTTTTCTGTACCGCT
>JAJPXP010000040.1 GCA_021205365.1 Clostridia bacterium | reverse complement strand
ACAAAATATTAATTTCGTCTATTTCTATAAAATTAGTCCCAATCTGTCTAATTGGTAAATATGCTCCTGACCTGTAGTAAGAAGATAAATTCGGGTTGTTTCAACATTAGAATGCCCCAATACATCTGCCAGACGTACAATATCTTTACAAGCTTTATAAAATGTTGTTGCAAACAGATGACGCAAATTGTGTGGGAATACTTTGCTCTCTGGCACGTCTGCATGTCTGCAAAGCCGTTTCATCTCCATCCATATTTGCTTTCGCGACAGGCTCTTTCCGCTTCTGGTGAGAAATATCTCTCCGGAAGCGATTTTTTTATGCTTTGCATATTTTATTAATTTTTTACTTAGCTTACTCGGCAGTAGTATCGTTCGGATTTTTCCTTTTAAATCGATCTGCGCTTTCCCTTTCTGCGCCGCTTCCACCGTAATATATTGTACTTCGCTGACACGGATTCCTGTCGCACAAATGGTTTCCATTAAGAGCTCCAGCCGTTTCCATCCGAGAGAGCGTGCGGTCTTCAAAAGCCGGTTATATTCCCCTCGTGTCAATTCACGGCTCTGCTCTCGAAACATCTGACGCTGGATCTTTAGGAATTTCGCGCGACATTCTTTCCAATCCATAAAATGAAAAAACGTATTGATCGCTGCCAGCATGGAATTAATGGTTACAGGAGCATACTGCTGCTCCAAAAGATTTTCCTTCCATTCTGTTATGGTTTCTTTGGTAACAGATCTTCCATTCAGCCAAGCAGTAAACACCTTCACATCCCGTAAATACTTTTCAATCGTCCCTGCGCTGCGCTCTTCTGCATGCAGATACTTTCCAAAGGCTGTGATTTGCTCTGTTGATATTCTTCGTTCTTCCATGTTTCCATTCCTCGCAATAAAATAATACTTATATTTTATCTTGATAAGAGCAGGATATGTATGGAAAATCAAAATCACCAGTTCAACCGTTGTTTTTTACACTAAAGCACTAAAAAAAGTGCCCATGCAGGCCAAAGCCCACACAGGCACTATCAAGAGAAGAAGAACATAAATATGAACTGTTATAAAATAGGAATGCAAAGGGATACAAAACGTTGTTATTCTTCTTCCATATCCTCTGTAGCAATATTTTTCTCTCTGAGTTGATCTCGCTTCCAGCTACGATATGCAAACCAACCTAGAATCAATTCTGCTATAAGCATAACTATAATCAGGAGACAAAATATTGGAAGAGGAACCTCACCTTTACCACCGACATAATCAGAAATCAAGCTTATCATCAGATAGGCTACATAAGCCAGCCCGATTCCCTGAATCACTAAATGACTTTTTGCCTTACTTTGATTTCCATTCATTGAAGTACCTCCAACTCAACGGCAAGCGGAATAGATGGTGCAGCTCCCTTGCGGGAAACTGCAATAGAAGCAGCCTTTGCTGCCCGACTCAATGATTCCTCCACAGAGCGCTCAGTCATCCAACCCTCCAAAAAATATCCTGAGAAGGTATCACCTGCCGCAGTTGTATCCACTGTCTTGGTGAAAAACGCCTTCTGGAAGCAACGCTTTTCAACACCAGAATACCATGCGCCTTCTGAACCCAGAGTTAGCACGACCTCTGCCTCGGGATAATGTACTGCAAACCAATCCAGAATTTGTTCCGGTTTCTGTGCGGAAATACCACTGATTTGTGCTCCCTCTACTTCGTTAACCAGAAATAGACCCACCTTGCTCAAATCGCATTTTCCAATGTTTCCATCAAAGGGAGACGGATTAAGTACTACCTTAATGCCCCTTGACGCTGCAGAGTTGATAATCTCATCCAGACGGTTGATTTCATTTTGTAAAAGGATCATATCCCTTGGACCAAATTCTCCTAAGACCTCAGTTATATACTCCGAAGTAATACATTGATTTGCACCTCCAAAGAGAATAATACTATTCTGACCATTACCGTCCACTTGAATAATTGTGTGGCCTGACCGAACATCCTCTTGCCTAATCAAAGAAGTATTGACACCGTTTTCACGCAGTGTTTTCAGAAGAATCTCTCCATCTGTGCCAGTAATCCCAGCATGCCATACTGGCAGCCCGGCCTTCGCCATAGCAATTGCTTGATTTAATCCCTTTCCTCCCACGAAAATTTCCTGATAGGAGGAAGAAATGGTTTCACCGGGAGCGACAATGTGATCAAGTGAATACACATAATCCAAATTCATAGAGCCAAAACAAAGTACTTTCATAAAAATCTCCTTTTGCTCTAGGAAGCCAGTTTCGTTCCCTAAAGCGACGGTTGGAAATTATTTTGTTAGCTGCACAGCTCTCTTCAGTACTGTGCAGCTAACTTTTATAATGAGTATCAAAAAACAACGCCTGCCTGAAAAATGACATTTGGATAAGGTGAAAATTCTCCTGTGCGTATAGCGAATTTCAAACCCGCAGATCGCTGTTTCAACTCGTCATGAGGAATTCTCTCGCAAGGCAGCCCGTACAGTTTTTCTTCTATATAAGTAAGCAAAGCTGGATTGTTTTCCTCAATTTCCTCAGCTAAAATATATCCTTCTACGCAGGTTTCATCAAGCACCGCATCCATCACTTGCCGGAAAGACGGCACACCACCCACTAAAGCCAAATCTACAATAGGAACTCCCTTTGGGATAGGCATCCCCGCATCAGCCACCATAAAGATATCCCTGTGGCCCAGAGCGGCAATGTAACCTGCTAGTTGGGCGTTTAAAATTCCATATTTTTTCATCTTACTTATTTTCGTTTCTGACCTGTAGGGCCATCTTTGCCTGTAGGTTACGCTGGAACTGATCAATGACAACAGCCAGAATGATAACCGCACCCTTAATAACCTTCTGCCAGAATTCAGAGACACCACACATAGTCATGCCATCATTCAGTACGCCAATAACAAATGCGCCGATGAAAGTGCCACCAATCGTACCGATGCCACCAGCCATAGAGGTGCCGCCCAGAACGGAAGCAGCGATTGCATTCATTTCCCAGCCATCACCGGAGGCCGGATGCGCAGCAGCCAACTGAGCCGTATTGATCATGCCGACCAGAGCAGCGCAGATACCAGAAATGACATAAGCATAAATCTTGATGCGGTCAGACTTGATGCCAGACATCTTTGCAGCACGTTCGTTGCCACCGACAGCATATAAATGCCATCCAAAAGTTGTCTTGCGCAGAGCCACTGCTGCAATAAGAGATAGAGCGATTAGCAAAATTGCGCCGATTGGGATACCCGCAACAGAAGATCCTAGTGCTTTGAATCCCTGATTGCCTAGACCTTCATAGCCTGTAATACTAGAAAAGGTGTTACCGCCGGAACGAATATTAGCTAAGCCGCGACAAATGTACATGGTGCCCAGAGTGGCGATAAAAGGAGCTACGCTTAGTTTGGTGATAATCAGTCCATTTGCCCAGCCAATCAGGCAGCCCATGATCAGAACGATCAGTACAACAACAGGAACACTGAAATATAGAGTGCTACCACCGATTGTCAGACCTTCCTGAATCAAACCTCCGGCAATCATACCAGCCAAACCTACCACAGATCCAACGGACAGGTCAATACCGCTGGTAATGATAACATAGGTCATACCGATAGCCAGAATGCCGTACAAGGCAACATGCTTTGTTACCATCTTCAAGGTAGCAACAGACACGAAGTTTGGGGATAAAATGCCGAACAGGATCACCAGAATCGCCAGAACGATGAAGGTTCTGCCCTTCAGCAATGCCATCATTACTGTATTTTTATCAAGTTGCTTTTTCATAGCTTTGTTCTCCTTTTACTCCAAAGCAGCGTCAACATGGTGACCTGCGTAAGAGGCTAGAACCAGATCATCTTCTGTCAGGCTGTCACTGCCTTCAAATTCGGCGGTCTTGATGCCATTGGACAGCACCATGATCCGGTCAGCAATGTTCATGATTTCTTTCAGCTCAGAGGAAACCACCAAAATCGTCAGCCCCTGATCGGCATATTCATGGATAATATCAAAAACCTCTGTTTTAGCACCGATATCAATACCTCGGGATGGTTCATCCATCAGCAGAATTTGCGGATCGGTCAGGAGGCATTTTCCGATAACCACCTTTTGCTGGTTACCACCGGAAAGGGACAAGATAGGAAGTGTTTTATCTGCCACCTTAATATGAATATCCTTGATGATGCGATCCACATCCTTGTCCTCTGCTTGCTTGCTGAGCAGAATACCCTTGACGTATTTTTTCAGATTAGACAGGGATGAATTTTTCTCGATATCGAGTGTCTGAACCAGTCCGGTGCCCTGACGGTCTTCTGGCACAATTGCCATGCCACGTTCAATCTGCTGCGCAGTGTTTTTGATTTTAATCTTTTCACCGTTCAGATAAACATCGCCAGTATGTTCTGGGCGAAGACCCATCAGACATTCCATCAGCTCACTACGGCCAGCGCCCAGCAATCCATAAATGCCGAAAATCTCGCCTTTCTTAACCTCAAAGGAAACATCGTTCAGCAGCCAACCTCCACCTTGTTTAGGTAAGAACATATGCTCCACCTTCAAAGCAACAGGCTGTTGATTTAGATCGATAGCTCGTGGTGTTCTGGTATAGGACTTGTTCTGTCCAACCATGTTGGTAACAATCCAGCTCAATGGAATATCCTTGACATCCGCATCATTGACGTACTTTCCGTCACGCAGTACAGTAACATGGTCACCGATTTCCATGATCTCTTCCAGACGGTGAGAGATGTAAACTATTGAAATACCACTGGCAGTCAGTTCGCGCATGATGGTGAACAAAACCTTAACCTCTTGCTGGGACAGCGAAGACGTTGGCTCGTCCATAATGAGAATCTTTAAATCCTCATTGACCAGATTCCGGGCAATTTCCACCATCTGCTGCTGGCCTACGCGTAGGTCTCCAACCAGAGAGTTGGTGTTCATCTGATGCTGAAGACGTTTCAGCACCTTCTTGGAACCTTCGGTATGGTAAGCATTGTCAACAAAAAGACCGTTGGTCTTTTCATGATTCATAAAAATGTTCTGCGCAACAGTCAGATTGGGAAATAAGCTTAATTCTTGATGAATGATACCAATGCCTTTGGCTTGTGCCTCAGTGGTGTTTTTAAAAGACACTTCCTTGCCATCCATGTACATTTTTCCATTGGAGGGCTGCTCAATGCCGGCAATGATCTTCATCAGAGTGGATTTGCCAGCTCCGTTTTCGCCAATCAGAACATTGACCTTGCCCCGCAGCACATCAAAGGATACGTTATCCAACGCTTTAGTGCCGGGGTAGATTTTATCGATACACTCGCAGTGCAGAGCGACTTTTGGATCATCAAACATGATGTCCCCTCCTTACTGTGCAACTAGAGAAACGGGCGTAACAACAACTGCATTACTAGAAGGAGCAAAGCAGCCGACAACGTCTACTTTGGTGCCTTTTAGTTGAGCAAGATCGCCCAAAGGATCAATAACATTTGTCTGTACTTCCGTGTTAATAGTTTTAGCATAAGCAGACCACTCGGTCTGGTTTGTGAAATCCTCATAGACCTTGACACTCTGCGCGTCACGGATAGTGGTGCCGCCAAAAACGCTGCCTACCTGAACCTGAACTTCATCATCCACGCCGTCAACTGCGACAGCCAGATAACCTTTCGGAGTATCAGTGTTGTATTCGGTAACAGTCCCACTAAAGGACACGCTGTAGGTGGTGCCGGAGGAAGCGTTGTCTAGCACAGAAGCTAGATCATCGGCTTTACCGGAAATGTCTTCTACAATGGTTGCCCAATCGCCAGCTGCCTCGGCGCTGGCATCAAAGGTTGTTGCACCGGTGTATTCAGCTTCTGTCCCTTTTGGAATAACTTTGACAATACCGCAGCTGGTCAAGAAGGCTACTGACAGAGCCATAACCAGAACGATGGAAATGGAACGAAATTTTTTCATACTCTCTTCTCCTCGAATAAAAATGCCGTTGAAGTGCATTTTATAAACATCTTAAGCAAAACTGACTTAATTTTTTCGTAATACACTCCTATTAGCGAAAGTTTTTTTAGTGAGCCGAATGCTAACGCATTCGGCTCTAATAAAATTCAGCAATCAACTACATAGATGGCTGCCCTGATTATGGGGGACAACATGGGAGATTATTCTTCGGTATAAACAAATTTAGACAAATTATCAACATTGTCAGCGGTAATGGCAACACAAGGAACCAACTGTTTTTCGCCTACGCCGTCCAAAGTTTCACCGTCATGGTTGATGTAGTAGTCAGCCTGCTCAACAGCCATCTCAGTGAACAGAGCGCACTGCTGCAAAGCGGTTCCAATCATCTTACCAGCTTTTATCAAAGCACCAGCATCGTCGGAGCCGTCTAGGCCAATGATCTTGATGTCGCTGCGGCCAGCATCTTCACATGCTGCTGCAACACCGCACGCCATGGTGTCATTGCCACAGATGATACCGGTGATTTCCGGGTTGGACTCCAGAATGCTCTCTGTCTTCTCATAAGCCTCGGTCTGATCCCAGTTAGCCGATTGCTGAGCAACCATTTCCAGATCTGGATACTGGTCAATAACAGAATGGAAGTTGTCAGAACGTACCTGGCAGTTTGTGTCGGATTCCAGACCAAGCAGCTCAGCATACTTGCCTTCATAATTCATGGACTCTACCCATACCTCAGCGATAGCAGCAGCTCCCTGAGCGTTGTCGGCTACGATCTGAGCAACGGCCAGACCAGACTGGTTGATCTCTCGGTCAATCAGAAAACACGGAATGCCAGCATCATAGGCAGCTTGAATTGCCTCAATAGATGCATCAGCGCCGGCATTGTCCAGAACAATGAAAGCAGCCTTATCAGAAATAGCAGCTTCAACAGCCTCAAGCTGTTTGGATGCGTCATCGTCATGAGAAACAGTCTTTACTTCGTAACCCAGTTCCTTGGCCTTTGCAGCACCTACATCAGATTCGGTAGCAAAGAAAGCATTGGAAGTTGCAGGAGTGATGATGTAAGCGATGTTACTGCCACCACCAGGCAGAAATTTGGACTCAGTGCTCTCAGTATTGGTTCCAGATCCTGCCGCTGTGTTAGAATTACTGGAGCTGTTAGAGCTGTCAGAGCCGCCGCAGGCAGTCATCGTCAGCACCATTGTCAGAGCCATTGTCATTGCCAATAATTTTTTCATTTTTTTCATTGCCTTTTCCTCCTTGGAAAATTATTTTACAATACAGGCATATTTGCCTGTCCGAGCCAATGATATTCTCAACTGTGGGTCAGTACTTGCTTTACCGCTTCTTTCCAGCCCTGATAGCGTGCGTCTCTGTGTTCGGGAGCCATCTGAGGCATATATTCCGTCCGTTTAACATGATTATAAATTGTATTTGGATCATATATACCCACGGATATGCCCGCCGCGTAAGCGGCACCCATACCAGACAGTTCCTGCAGTTCTGGTACCTGAACCGTCGCGTTTGCCATATCGCTCTGGAACTGCATCAGATATTTACTGGAAGTAGGACCGCCGTCCACCCGCAGAGTGGAAACCGGAATACCAGCATCCTCACCCATCAAATTTGTCAAATCAGTGATTTGATAAGCAATGCAGTCCAGACATGCTTTGGCAATCTCATCGCGGCCAGTTGTACGGGTGATACCAGTCAGCAAGCCAGTTGCATGGCTATCCCAATATGGAGCACTCAACCCAGTGAATGCCGGAACAAAATAGGTCTTATCGTTGGGATTGGCAGCATATGCCATTTCCGTAGCTTCCATATCTGTTGCGATGAGTTTAACTTCCTTTTTCAGCCAGCTTATCACCGCTCCAGTGTAATTCAGATTACCTTCGAATACATATTCGACCTTACCATCCATACCCCATGCAAGGCTGGTTACAAGACCTCTATCGCTTAGTTTCATTTCACTGCCAATGTTCATCATAACAGAGGAACCAGTGCCATAGGTCGCTTTGATCTGACCAGGTTTCCGACAATCCTGTCCGAACAGTGCACCGTGACTGTCGCCCAGCACACCACAGATAGGAACCATATGATCTAGCACACCGCCCACATTAGTCATACCAAAATTAGAGTCTGACATACAGACTTTTGGCATGCTCTCAATAGGAATGGAAAACAACTCACACAGCTCCTCATCCCATTTCAGATCCGCAATATTAAACAACTGCGTACGACTGGCATTGGAATAATCTGTCTTGTGGTGTCCTGTTAAATTATAGATCAGCCAGCTGTCAATGGTGCCACAGGCAAGTTGTCCTTTTGCCGCCAATTTTTTAGCCGCAGGAACATTTTCCATTAGCCAAGTCAGTTTTGCTGCTGGGAAATAAGGGGACAGATTCATGCCTGTTTTGCGACGAATCTGTTCTGCTTTTCCGGCAATTTCCGGTCGATCGCAAATATCCACTGCCCTAGCACACTGCCAGACTACCGCATTATAAATAGGGTTCCCTGTGACTTTATTCCACATCAGAGACGTTTCCCGCTGGTTTGAAATACCGAAAGCGACCACATCTGCTGGAACAACCTTTGCTTTTTTTAACACATCGTCACAGACTTGAACCACATTCTCAATAATTTCCGTGGGATTGTGTTCCACCCATCCTTTGGCATTAATGATCTGACGGTGAGACCGATCTGCTCGGGCAATTAAGGTTCCCTGCTCATCGAACACAAGCCCCTTTGTTCCCTGGGTGGATTGATCGACTGCCAAAATATACTTGCTCATTTCAGCATTTCCTTCGCAGTTTTAACAATGCCGTCAGCCTCTAGACCATAGTGTTTGAATACTTCCTTGGAAGTGCCAGTGATTACTGGAGCATCTGGCAGGGTCAGGTTGGTGACTTTGCAAGGCTCGTTGGCGGCAATGGTCTGAGAAACCATAGATCCCATACTGCCGATAGCAACATGCTCTTCCACCGTGATGACCTTGCCGGTCTTTGCAGCCTTCAATACTGCTTCCTTATCCAAAGGCTTGATGCAGTACATATCAATGACGGTGGCATTGATACCCTCAGCAGCCAGCTTTTCACCTGCTTCCTTTGCAGCCAGCACCATTTCGCCGCAGGCGATGATCGCCAGATCGCTGCCTTCACGGATAACCGTAGCCTTATCCATTTCAAAAGGAACATTTCCTTCCTCATAAACATCAGCAACGGCATTGCGTCCGGTGCGAACATAGGCAGGTTCCTTGTCGGACATAATGGCCCGGGTCAACACTTCAGCCTGAAGCCGATCAGATGGGAAATACACTCTCATGCCTGGGATAGAAGCAATATCCGCAATATCAGTAGCAGAATGATGAGTCATACCCAGAGCACCGTAGGATACACCACCCGAAATTCCCAGCAGCATAACATTGTTGTGAGAATATGCACAGTCTACCTTGATCTGCTCCATGGACCGTGTGGAGAGAAAAGATGCAGGTGACACGGCAACGGGTTTCTTGCCAACAGAGGCCAGACCAGCTGCCATGGAAACCAGAGATTGTTCGGCGATTCCCACTTCAATGAACTGTTCCGGATAATTATTGGCAAATTCAGTCATCGAACCAGAACCACGGGAATCAGAACACAGAACTACAACATCTTTATCGTCTTTTGCCAAATCCATTAGAACATTACAGATTGCCTGCTTATTTGCAATTGCCATTACAGATTCGCCTTCCTTTCTTCTAATTCAGAGAGCGCCTGTTCGTACTGCTCTGCATTCATAACCTTATGGTGCCAAGAAGCATTATTCTCCATGAAGGAAACACCCTTGCCCTTGGTGGTGTTTAAAATAATAACTGTAGGTTTGTCCTTCGTGTTCTTTGCTACGGTGATAGCCGCATCAACCGCAGTCATATCGTTGCCTTCAATGGAAATAACATTCCAGCCAAATGTCGCCCAACGTTGTTCCTGAAAATCCTGTGTCATGACATCTTCAGTGCTGCCGGAAATCTGAAGACGGTTACGATCTACAAAAGCAGTCAGGTTATCCAGTTTATAATGGCTGCCAGCCATCACACCTTCCCAGATACTACCTTCTGCCAGTTCACCGTCACCGATTACAGTATAAACATGATACGGAGCATTGTTCATCTTACCGCCCTTTGCCATGCCCACTGCAACAGAAAGGCCATGACCTAGTGAGCCAGAATTCACTTCTATGCCAGGGATTTTGTTATTCGGATGACCAATAAAACGGGAATTATAAGCACTGTAAGTAGTCATCAACTCTTCCTTATCGAAATATCCCTTGTCAGCCAAGATGCAATAGAGCGTTTCTACTGCGTGACCCTTGGATAGGATGAAACGATCTCGGTTGGGATCATCCTGATTCTCTGGAGAGCAATTCATATGCTTATAATAAAGTGCAACCAACGCCTCGATTTCGCTCATATCACCACCGATATGTCCGCATCCGGCTTTTTGAATCAGCTTAACGACATCCATACGAATGTCACAGGCTTTCTTTTCCAATTCAACAATGTTCATTCTTATTCTCCTCTCAGATACGCTTTAACGTTTTCCTCGATGGGATCATACAGGTCTGCTTTCACACCAATATACTTGCACGCTTCGTACAAAACCGGTACAACATCCTTATGAATACCAACACAGTGGTGGATGTAAGGACCTTCCACAATCTTAGCTTCTAGACGTTTGATATTATCCACTTCCACCCAAAGATAGGTTCCCATGCCATTAGGACCATCCACTCCCTTTGCGTTGCCCAGTAGCAGAGAGTACTCGCCGTTGTCGCCATCGAAACGTGCGAGAGTCAGATCACCGTGCTTTGCCTCAGCGGTGATGGCTCCTGGATAATCAAAAGCCAGTGGGTAAGTAATACATGGCTTGCAGCCAGCCACAGACAGAGGCCATGGACCGCAGTGCTGGAGCAGCTCACCGTTTTCAATATCAGGATGACGGATCGTCCAATCCGCAAAGAAGCCACGGGTGCCATCATTGGCAGCAGCTTCTACCATCAGAGCAGTCACAGCACCATGAATGTCGGTTTCACATACCATTGGGATTCCCTTATCATTCAACAATGCATTAGCAGCACAAGGCATGATACCCAGTTCTCCTTGCAATGCATTCCAGCACTGGATGGCACCGGCATTACAGTGATACTTTTTAATCAGACGTTCCATAGCAACAGCCAGACCAGCTACATTGGTCAATTGCTCTTCTGTCACGTTAATGTCCATGTTTGCCTTGCAGTACGCAATAGTATTCTGTACCTCATGGGTGTCAGCGATAGCTCGCTTAACTTCAGCGGTCAACTCAGACAACGGAATCGGTGCCAGCTGGACGTTGAATTTCTCCAGCAGTTCCCCCTCATTGCACATAGTGGACCAAAAGTCAAAAGGCCGGGGGCCGATCTGAAGAATTCTGATGTTACGGAAAGTTTTGACCACTCGGCAAACTGCCAGAAAATCCTTCACTCCACGTTCGAACACCGGATCGTTCAGTCGGCAATTGGTAAGGTACGTAAAAAGAACACCAAATCGACGAAAAACCTTGCCAGTAGCAAACAAGCCACACTGCGTATCACGGAGGCGAACACCATTTGGCTCAGGTCGCTCATCAAGCGGTCCCCATAGAAGAACCGGTACGCCCAGATCTTTGGCAAGACGAGCACAAACATACTCAGTACCGAAATTGCAGTGAGGCAACATCAAACCATCCACATTCTCTGCACGAAATTTCTCCAAAATCTTCAGCCGATCCTCTTCATTATAGAGTAGGCCTTCCTCATTGATATCATCAATATCCACAAAGTTGATGCCTAGTTCCTTCAGACGGTCAGCGGTCAGTCCGCGATACTTAATTGCGTCTGGCGCAGAGAAGATACTGCGTCGTGTCGGGGCAAACCCCAGTTTAATGGGTTCCATAGCATTACCTCGCTTTTCCTGGATTTTTTTTGGAAATCTCGACTCCCTTTCGA
>JAJPXP010000059.1 GCA_021205365.1 Clostridia bacterium | reverse complement strand
ACCGGCACCACAAACACCCCAGACAGGACCGCGCCAACCCCGCCCCCGCCCCGGCACTATTCTCATTTCGGACCAGAACCGCCGGATATTGATGATTTGATTTTTGGAGATGAAAAGCCGTACAGTGAGAAGTAGCTGCGAAACGGTGGAACAATAAAATAACTTTATGTAAATCATTCATTTTATACAGAGAAATGAGTGATTTTTTGTATTTACAAAGATTTTACATGCAAAAGGGTGCATGATTTGTAAAAATATTGTAGAATAAACAGAGATCAAACAAGATTCTACAAATATAGGAGAAAAGGTTATATGGACAAATTGAGAAATAAATCCGGCTTTATCTGCGATATGGACGGTGTCATTTATCATGGCAATCAAATTCTGCCAGGGGTGAAGGAGTTTGTTGATTGGCTGCAGCGGGAGAACAAGCATTTCCTGTTTTTAACCAATTCCAGCCACTACACGCCAAAGGAACTGCAGCAGAAGCTTGCACGTATGGGGCTGGATGTGGATGAATCCCATTTTTATACCAGTGCATTGGCAACTGCGAGCTTCCTCAAGCTTCAGGCGCCGGGCTGTAGTGCGTATGTCGTTGGAGACCATGGCTTGCAGAATGCATTGTTTGCGGCGGGTATTACCATCAATGAAGTAGATCCGGATTATGTTGTCATTGGAGAACCGCAGTCCTTCAGCTATGACAACATCGTCAGCGCAATTCGGCTGGTGAACAAGGGCGCAAAGCTGATTGGCACCAACTCAGATTTAACCGGTCCATCGGAAAGCGGTATTTTACCGGGCTGCCGTGCATTGATTTCCCCAATTGAAATGGCAACTGGAAAACAGGCTTATTTTGTGGGAAAACCAAATCCATTGATGATGCGGACGGGATTACGTCTGCTGGGTGTACATTCTGAAGAAGCGGCTATGATTGGCGATCGTATGGACACGGATATGATTGCCGGTATTGAATCCGGTTTGGATACTGTTCTGGTATTGTCCGGCGTGACTTCGAAGGAGGATATCAACCAGTTTCCATACCGCCCACGTCTGGTACTCAACGGCGTAGGTGAAATACCCGAATAAAATGCATAACAAAAAGAGGTCATCCAGGTGATGGCCTCTTTTTTGTATCTATCATGCGATTATTTCAGCTGTGCGCCGTCCCGGAAAGCATTTCCAACCTTTTTGCCTAGAGTCCAGTAAGCCTTGTTTACCGGGTCAAAGGTAATCGGGGAAAACTTAGAAAGATCAATTGTACCATTTTCATCCAGAATGCGTTCCTCTGCGCTCACGTTGATAATTTCGCCAACCAGAAGCTCAGATTCTTCATCGAAGCTGACCAGTCTGCATTCCAATGTCATTGGCAGTTCATCAATAATTGGTGCATCCACCAGCGTGCTTTTGGTTACATGCAGACCGCTTTTTGCCAGTTTGTCCGGCACCTTATTTGCAGAAACAATACCAACATAGTCGCAGGGAACAACATGGGCTGCATCTGCCATGCTGACAGTAAAAGCTTTGCGTGCAAGAATATTCTTTACAGTTTTATGCTTCGCACTCAGGTACATAGCAATTTGAGTGGAATCTGCAATGCTGCCCCATGCAGCATTCATTGCATCCGGTACGCCGTTTTCATCATAGCTGGCAATAATCAGCACCGGCATTGGATACAGAAATGGCTTAGCCCCAAAATTCTTTCTCATAAATAATACCTCCATTTATCAGAAGTGTACAATCCCTTCTGCTTCCTCGATTTCCTGTAAGATTTTCCTGTCCCACTTATCCTGCGGTTCAAACTGCTCAAACAGATCTGGACGGTCTTTTCGGGTCCGCTCCAGGCTTTTTTTGCGCCGCCATGCGTCGATGTTGGCATGATGGCCGGAAAGCAGTACCTCTGGTACTTCACGATCATGCCAGACTGCTGGTTTGGTGTACTGCGGATACTCCAGCAGGCCGTTCCAATGACTTTCATCGGTAAAGCAGACCTCTTCTGCCAGCACACCCGGAACCATGCGGCAGACGGCATCTGCAACCGCCATAGCAGGGATTTCACCGCCTGTCAGGACAAAATCACCGATGGAAATTTCCTCATCCACACATGCATCAATAAAGCGCTGGTCAATGCCCTCATAATGTCCGCACACAATGACAATATGCTCATGTGCCAGCAGGTCGCGTGCTTTATCCTGGCAGAATGGCTTGCCCTGTGCGCTCATCAGGACAGTATGGATATGCTGTCCATTTGTGACATGCTGATGGCAGCGGTACAGCGGATCAGCCTGCATGACCATACCTTTGCCGCCGCCGTAAGGCGTATCATCCACACGGTTGTGCTTATCCAGCGTGAAATCACGGATATTGGTTGCCTGAATCTCCACCAGTCCGGCCTGCTGGGCGCGCCCAATGATACTGGTCTGCATAACAGCGTCAATCATTTCCGGAAACAGAGTTAAAATATCAAATTTCATCGCCGAGAAGCCCCTCAATGGTACGCACAGTTACCTTGCCGTTTTCCAGATCAACGTTTTCGACAAATGGTATACCGGGAATCAAATGCTGTGTTTTGCCGTCCTGAATGGTGTACAGATCACCAGCAGGACCGTCTGTAATATCCTTGACAACGCCGATTTCACGTCCAACACGCTCATCATAAACCGGAAGACCAATGACATCCTGAATGAAGAAAGCACCTTCTTCCAGTTCTACATCATCCCGGTCCATATATAATGTCATTCCGCGCATAGCCTGTGCCTGTTCCATGGTATCGACACCTTCCAGATGCATGAGAACACAGCCCTTGTGTACCTTTGCACTGGTGATCGTGACAGGGGAATGGTCTTTGCGGTATAATGTTTCAAATTCAGCCAGAAAATCAGGGGAATCACACCAGGGCTGTACCTTGATATCACCGCGGATACCATGTGTATTCACGACTTTTCCGATTTCCAGATATTGTTTTTTCATAAGCTCCTCCACGGGAATCATAATTCAGGTGATAGAAAAAAAGAGCCGCTCTGCGGCTCTTCAAAAGACTCAGTCGACGATTTCGACAGATACCTTTTTATTTTGACGATTTCCGGCCGCCTTCATCAAGGTACGAATTTCCTTAGCGATGCGACCATGACGGCCGATAACCTTACCCATATCATCCGGGGCAACACGGAGTTCAAAAACGATCTCCTCACCCTGCATGGTTTCGGTAACACTGACTGCGTCCGGGTCGTTGACAAGGTTCTTTGCGATGTAGGTCAAAAGTTCTTTCATCTAAAACAACCTCACTTGATTACAGTACGCCGGTTTTTTTCAGCAGTGCACGAACAGTATCGGTCGGCTGTGCGCCGTTCTTGATCCACTGCTGTGCGCGCTCGCTATCGATCTTAATTTCAGCCGGATCGGTCAACGGGTTGTAGGTGCCGATTTCCTCGATGAAACGACCATCGCGCGGGAAACGGGAATCAGCGACAACGATGCGGTAGAAAGGAGCCTTCTTAGCACCCAGTCTGCGAAGTCTAATTTTTACCATGGTTTTCACCTCCTGTGAATTGATTATTGTAAATTTCTTTACGCTAAATTGATATTAAAACGGGAAGCGGAAGCCGCCGCCGCGTTTGCCCAAATTGCCGAGGCCGGGCAGATTCATGCCACCCATACCTTTTTTCTTGCCACGTTTTGTCATGTTGTTGAACTGCTTGGTCATCTTCTGCATCATCTCAAACTGCTTCAGAAGACGGTTAACATCCTCGATCTTCAGCCCACAGCCTGCGGCGATTCGTTTTTTACGGCTAAAATTAATAATGGATGGATTTTCGCGTTCCTTCGGTGTCATCGAATTGATGATTGCCTTGGTGTGCCCGACAGCCTTGGTATCTACCTGTGCGCCAGACAACGCACTGGAATCCATGCCCGGAATCATTTTCAACATGCTCTGCATTTTCTCCGGGTCTTCAAACTGTTCCAGCTGATCGGCGAAATCCGCCAGCGTCAGCCGGTTCGCACGAACCTTCTTTTCCAGTTCAGCAGCCTTCTTGGCATCATAATTTTCCTGTGCCTTTTCAATGAGCGTGAGCATATCGCCCATGCCAAGGATTCGGGATGCCATACGGTCAGGATGGAACGGTTCAATATCACCCAGTTTTTCGCCAGTACCAATAAATTTGATTGGTTTGCCAGTGACAGCCTTGGTAGAAAGTGCTGCACCGCCGCGTGCATCGCCATCCATCTTTGCCATCAGGATACCGTCAATGCCAAGCGCATCATCAAATGTCGTTGCAACATTTACTGCATCCTGACCGGTCATTGCATCGACAACCAGCATGATTTCAGAAGGCTTTACCGCTGCCTTGATGTTCTTCAACTCATCCATCAGTGCTTCATCAATGTGAAGGCGGCCCGCAGTATCAAGAAAAACAAGGTCATACGCATTTTTCTTTGCGTAATCCACGCCGGCTTTTGCAATTTCTACCGGATCACCCTGTCCCATTTCAAAGACCGGAATATCCAGCTTTCCGCCGACAACCTTCAGCTGGTCAATCGCAGCCGGACGGTAAACGTCACAGGCAACCAGCAATGGTCTGCGCTGCTGCTGCTTTTTCAGAAGCCCTGCGAGCTTGGCGCCGTTTGTCGTCTTACCGGCACCCTGCAGGCCAACCATCATGACAACAGTAGGCGGGTTCGGGGAAATGTTGATTTTTGCATTAGAGCCGCCCATCAGCTTGGTCAGCTCTTCGTTTACAATTTTAATAACCTGCTGTGCAGGGGAAAGGCTTTCGAGGATCTCTGCGCCCGTTGCGCGTTCGGTTACGGTTTTTGTGAAATCCTTTACAACCTTAAAGTTGACGTCAGCTTCCAGAAGAGCCAGCTTGATTTCACGCATTGCGCTTTTTACATCAGCTTCACTCAGACGTCCGCGGCTTTTGAGCTTCTTAAAGGCAGAAGTAATTTTTTCGGAAAGTCCTTCAAATGCCATGGTTTCTCCTTACTCCGACAGCTGCCTTGCGATTTGAAATGCCTGATCGCACAGCTCTGCGATCTTCGGATCATGATATCGCACATTGTTGATGCCGCGCATTTCCCACACAATATCAGCCAGCTTTTCCAGATTTGCCTGTGTCTGACCATATTTTGCAACCAGTTTGAGCTTTTCCTCGGTGGAGCGCAGCGCATGTTCGGCACGCATAATGCCGTCCCGCACGCCCTGGCGTGTGATACCCATGTGTTCGGAAATCTCTGCCAGAGACAAATCGTCGTTGTAGTACAGATCGAACAGCTCTTTCTGCTTTTCTGTGAGAAGTTCACCATAAAAGTCATAGAGCATGCACATTTCAAACGGCTTGTTCTTCATGATACACCTCCGGCGATACGCAGGATTGTAAAGGCTTTGACCTTTGTAAAGGCGATATCCTTTACAACACTCCGATATTTTAACGCCCGACTACTTTTTTGTCAAGTGATTTTTCCAGGATTTTTGCAGTTTTTTTAAAATTTATGCGATCCAGTGAAGTTATGCCATATTATAAGATAGAATCGTCGATTTTTCTGTCCTTAAAATAGTATGCTTTGTCATGTTCGCTGATTTGCCGCAATACCCTGCAGGGATTTCCGACAGCGACGACGTTGGACGGTATGTCCTTCGTCACAACACTGCCCGCGCCAATCACGGTATTATCGCCGATGGTGACGCCCGGAACAATGACGGCTCCCGAACCGATCCAGCAGTTTTTTCCGATATGGACAGGGGCATTATACTGATATCCTTTTTTTCGCAGCTCAGGTAAAATCGGATGACCTGCTGTCGCAACAACAACGTTGGGACCAAATTGGGTGTAGTCACCGACATAAATATGGGTGTCGTCCACCAGTGTCAGATTGAAATTGGCATAGACATATTTGCCGAAGTGACAATGTGCCCCGCCCCAGTTTGCATGGAAGGGAGGCTCAATATAACAGCATTCTCCAATTTCGGCAAACATTTTGGAAAGCATTTGGGTTCTTTTTTTCAATTCAGTCGGCCTTGTCTGGTTGAAATCATACAAGAGGTTGAGGCACATAGTTTGTTCTGCCATAAGCTGTTCATCGCTTGGCAGATATAATTCTCCGGAAAACATTTTTTCTTTTGCAGTCATGTTGATTCTCCTTATCTATGCCGCTTGGTCTGGGATTTCCGCAGAATCCTGGCGATTCTTTTGCAAATCAGGGAGATTAGATCAATAGCTGCGAGAACCAGTGTGATAGACATGGCACCGAGTACATTCAGAATCAGGTCATCGATATCACAGGAGCCGAGTCCGGTGAAATACTGGGTCAGCTCAATAGCAGCGCTGAGCGCGAAGCCAACGCAGAATGTAAAGCCAAGGCTGAGATCTCTCCGCAGCAGCGGGACCAGTATTCCGATGGGAACAAAAGCCAGGATATTGCCGGCAAGGTTGCGGAATGCAACTGCATCCGAGACGCGGCCGGAAAACAGATAGAAACGAATGGTCTGAAAGGGCACCAGATTGACACGTGTGAGTGCCAGCTCATCCTTATCGTTTAAGATATCAATAATTGTGTTAAAATCAAATTTAAACAAAATAACTCTGAGCAGCAGAGCAAGATAAACAATCAGGCAGAGCCAGAGAAAAACGGTGACAGCACGAGAACGTTGTTTTTTCCTTGCCAATGCAGTACACCCCTTTCATATGGTTCATTGAAATATCATGATATCACGGAAAAGCTGCGAATGCAATGAAAATGGCTGTAAAAACAAAAAAACGGTGTTAGAATGGTAGACGAATGACGAAAACAGCGATATAATAGCAGCATGCGAAAGAATGGCGTGATACGCTGTTTGTGTACAATGGAGAAAAAACATGCATAATACAAAACGAATGATACTGAAAAACGGGCTGGGACTGACCTGCGTGACAACAGACCAGTCCAAAACCTCATGTCTGAGCGCTATGCTGGCTCTGCCGCTGGGGGCAAAGGAGAGAAGCCTGTCGGCGTTGCTGCCGTATGTTTTGCGCAGCAGCAGCCGGGATTTTGACGGACAGCAGGCAGTAGCAGCACGGCTGGATGAACTGTATGGCGCACGGCTGGAGCCGGTTGTCCGCAAGCGCGGGGAAGCACAGCTGATCGGCTTTGTGGCAGATGTCATAGATGAACGGTATGCCATGTGTGAAGATGAAGGCTTATTTGCCGGGACAGCGCAGCTGATGGCATCTATTTTGCTGCATCCGGATACCTTTGCCAGGGAAACGGTTGACCGGGAAGCTGCCCAGCTGTGTGCGAAGATTGCGGCACAGGCGGATGATAAAAATTCATGGGCAATCCGCCGTATGTACCAGCATATGTGTGCTGGGGAAGCTTATAGTCTCTCGGAACTGGGTGATATTGATGCAGTGAGAAAAATTACCCCGGATGAATTGATGGAACAGTATCAGCATGTGATGCAGACTGCACCGCTGGAGCTGTTCTATTGTGGTTCTCTGGAAGCGGAAGCAGTGGCAGAGCAGCTCAATGGTGCTATGCAGGACCGCCCGGAAATCAAGCATCCGGTGCATCCGCAGTTTTATGCGCCGAAAACGCCGCTGCATGAAGAAATCTGTCAAATTACAGAAGAAGCACCGGTGGTTCAAGGAAAACTGACCATCGGATTACGTTCCGGCATTACCGCATTCGACGGGGACTATCCGGCAATGGTTGTATTCAATGCCTGCTTTGGCGGTACAACAGCATCCCGTTTGTTCCGTACAGTACGGGAGCAGATGAGCCTGTGCTACTATGCCTCTTCGATAACGGAGAAGACAAAAGGAGTCATTGCTGTGGCTTCCGGTATTGAGAATGAAAGTGAGCCAAAAGCGCGGGCAGAAATCCTGCATCAGCTGGAAGACATTCAGAATGGCGGTCTGACTGCAGAGGAAGTAGAGGCTGCCAAGCGGTCTGTTACAGCATCACTGTCCACCATGTTTGATTCCCCGCTGCAGTTGGAGAATTTCTACCAGACACAGGCTGCGGCAGGTCTGACGGAAACACTGGATGATCTGATTGAACATATCGGTCAGGTCAGCGTAGAGGATGTCACGGCGGCAGCACGAAAGGCAGTGCCGGATACGGTGTATTTTCTGAAAGGAGCAGGTGCATGACAACGATTTCCTATCCGCATTTAGATGAAAGTATCCAGACCACCGTTCTGGATAACGGTCTGCGTATTTACTGTGTCCCGAGAGAAAATAGTGCAAAAACATTTGCCATGCTGGCAACAGATTTCGGTTCTATCGACTGCAGCTTTACACTGGATGGACAGAAATATGATGTGACGCCTGGAATTGCCCATTTTCTGGAACACAAGATGTTTGAGGAAGAGGACGGCAATGCACTGCAGAAGTTTACAGCGCTGGGCGCACAGCCGAATGCATTCACCAGTCATACCATGACTGCATATCATTTTACTTGTACCAGCCGGTTTTATGAGTGCCTGGAAATCCTGCTCCGGTTTGTGACTACACCATTTTTTACAGATGAAAATGTCGCAAAGGAAAAGGGGATTATTGGACAGGAAATCGGGATGCTGGATGACAGACCGAGCTGGCAGGCATATGTCGGCGTTCTGGAAGGTTTATATGCCGTACATCCGGTTCGAATTTCTGTTGCAGGCAGTAAGCAGACGATTGCACCAATTGATCCGGCAATTTTGAACGTATGCCATCGGGGATTTTATTCTCCGGCCAATCTGGCCTTGCTGGTTTGCGGCCAGTATGATTTCGACAAAGTCGTGGAGCTGGCAGAGCGGATTACACCAAAGGAATCCGCACGTATTGCAGCCCGCGACTATGGTAAAGAACCAGAACAGGCAGCACAGCCGTATATTCAGAAAAACATGGTGGTATCCCGTCCGATGTTTATGCTGGGTTGTAAGGACACAGTACCGGAACAGTATTATCAGCGTCAGCTGATCGGTGAATTGGCGGCAGATTGTGTCTGCGGCAAGTCCACGGTTTTATATGATACGCTGTATCAGCAGGGCTTGCTTGACCGGACATTTGATCCGGATTATTTTACCTTTGCAGGCGGCTCCTGTGCTATTTTCAGCGGTGAAAGTGAGCATCCACAGGCAGTACAGGAAGCCATTGAAGCGGAAATGCGCCGGATTGCAGCAGAGGGTCTGGAAGAAGCTGTGTTCAGCCGGGCAAAAAAATCAGCCTATGGCAGATATATTCGCCGGAGCAGTGATGCCAGTGAAGTTTGCCGGATGCAGGCAGAAGCATGCTTCTCTGGTGCACAGTGTTTTGATTTTGCAGATGTGCTGCGCAACGCAAAGGCAGAGGATGCGCTCGAACGAATCCGCCAGTGGGCAAAGGATGGTATGGTTTCCCTTGCTGTTGTAGCACCGAAGAAGGAGGCGGAAGCATGAGCCAGACGGTATCGTTCCCAGGTCTGGGACTGGAATTTCATTTTTCTAATATTGCATTTCATATTGCATCCAAACCGGTTTACTGGTATGGTATTCTTATTATGCTGGGCGTTGTACTTGCTGTGGCCTATGCGTCTGCACGGTCAAAGCAATTCGGCGTCAAACAGGATGATTTATATGATGCCGTGCTGTTTGCCGTGCCGCTTGGCATTGTGTTTGCCCGCATCTATTATGTCATCTTTGAATGGAACCAATATAAGGATAATCTTTCTGAAATAATTGCTATCTGGCACGGTGGCCTGGCAATTTACGGCGGCATTATCGGTGGAATCATTGTTATTGCCGTTTTATGCAGGGTAAAAAAGATTTATGTACTGGATATGCTGGATTTGTTTGCCAGCGCGGTACCGATCGGTCAGATTCTGGGACGCTGGGGCAATTTCTTTAATTGTGAAGCTTATGGCAGTGCTACAACACTGCCGTGGCGCATGGCGATTGGAAAGACCATTGAGGAAGCCGGTGCGACAGGCAGCCATCCGACATTTTTTTATGAATCGGCATGGAACCTGATTGGTTTGATTATATTGTATTTTTGTTCCAAGAAGCGGAAATACCGTGGTGAGATCCTGCTGCTCTATCTGGGTTGGTATGGACTCGGACGGTTCTTTATAGAAGGTCTTCGGATGGACAGCTTGTACCTATGGGGTACGGGAATCCGGGTTTCCCAGGTAGTGGCGCTGATTTGCATCATTATCGGATTGGGAGGCTTTCTGCTGAACCGCAAAATGCAGTTTTTGCGGGAAGTGACGGAAGACGACAGCAATGACAAGGAGGAAACAACATGAGCGCAATTCGCATGGATGGTAAGATGGTTTCTGCTAAGGTACGCGGAAGCATTTTGGAAGAGGTAAACAAGCTGAAGGAACAGGGTGTACGCCCGGGCCTGGCAGTCATTATTGTCGGGGAAGATCCGGCATCGCAGGTATATGTACGCAATAAGGAACGCGCATGTGAGGAATGCGGTTTTTATTCCGAAAAATATGCACTGCCGGAGGAAACCACACAGGAGCAGCTGCTGGAACTGATTGAAGAACTCAATCAGAACCCGTGCATTGACGGCATTCTGTGCCAGCTGCCGGTTCCGAAGCATATTGACGATCAGGCAATTATTGATGCCATTTCACCGGAAAAGGATGTGGATGCATTCCATCCGGTCAATGTAGGCAAAATTATGGTAGGTAATTTTGATTTCCTGCCATGCACTCCGGCTGGTGTGATGCAGCTGCTGGAAGAGTATGACATTGACCCGAAGGGCAAGAACTGCGTTGTCATTGGACGCTCCAATATTGTCGGCAAGCCGATGTCCATGCTGCTGCTGCACAAGCACGGTACGGTTACCATTTGCCATTCCCGTACAAAGAACCTGAAGGAGGTTTGTGCACAGGCGGATATCCTGGTGGCAGCGGTAGGCAAGGCTGATTTTGTCACCGCTGATATGGTGAAGGAAGGCGCAACTGTAATTGATGTTGGCATGAACCGCAAGGACGGCAAGCTGTGCGGTGATGTATGCTTTGACGAGGTCAATGAAAAGGCTGCTTACCTGACCCCGGTTCCGGGCGGCGTAGGACCAATGACCATTACGATGCTGATGAAGAATACCCTGAAGGCTGCAAAGCTGCATCATGGGATTGAGGATTAAGGCAAGAGATTCAAAATAAGCAATACGCCGGGGCAAAAAGCCTCGGCGTATTTTGCTATAATAAAAGAAGAAAAACAGGATGCCGCAGAAATCTGCAGTGTCCTGTTTGGGTTTCATCCGTATCATATTCTACAGCTATGGTTTTATTTGAGTGGAATGCTTTATCATTGTGTCAATTACATCATAGATTTTATCTCTGTCCTCACGAGAGAGTTTGTCAAGTTTCTCAGCAAGCAGAGAGTTTTTCACAACATATCCGGTATGGAGAACGTCGATAAGTACCATGTCAGCAGATACACCCAATGTATTCAAAATTGAAATGAAGGTTTCAAGAGAAGGTATTTTCTCACCGCGTTCAACCATACCAATGTAATTTGTGCTAAGTCCTGTTTTCTCCGCTAAATCTTCTTGCCGCAATTTTCTTAACTGTCGGTAGGTGCGGATATTTTTGCCTATAGAATTCATAATTTACCACACCTCCTGTAGTATTGATCCACTACAAAAATAGATTGCCATGATATGAACATAAACAAACGATAAAGACAGGATACTACGGAAATTTGTAATATCCTGTCTTATTTTTGATCGTTATTATCCAAACCTTCAAAGAAATCATCATACGAGCAATGATAAATCTTTTTTAACTCAATGAGGACACTAACACGGATGTTTAGCTCACCAGATTCATATTTCGCATAGGTGGTGCGCCCGATATCACAGCCACATCGTTGTAGCTTTGCGCATAACTTTTCCTGAGAGATTTTAGCATTTATACGTAAACGACGCAGATTATCACCCATGTTTCGGTCACGCCTGATTTTCTGCTCCATTCTCTCACTCCCTCAGCTATAAATTGACCAATATTGGTTGCAATTATAGTTATTGTATGATAATCTTGAGGAAGATATTGACCGTTATACTGGTCTATTTGTAGGAAAATAAAATATAAT